>JADYZV010000143.1 GCA_020852965.1 Pirellulaceae bacterium
GACAAATTAGATTTCATTTTTTGGTCAAGTAGCAAGAAAAGTAAGAACTGAAGTAGGAATTCCTCCCTACGCGCCTGGCAGTGTCTCCCCCGCTGAAATTGGCAGTCTTTTCAGTCTCGGTCACAAAGCCAACGCGATTCAACTCAAGGGTAGCTGTTGATATTTTTTTCGAGTTTTGAATTCTTATCTGAGAATAGATTAAACATGACAGTTCCTTTTTTAGTTTAGTTGATCGAGAGGCGAACCGATTCGAGGTCGAGCTCCTTGGCCATCGCCTGTAGTTTTTCAATTGCCCGCGCCTCGATTTGCCGCACCCTTTCTTTCGATACTCCCAGCCGGTTTGCCAGATCTTGAAGACTGCGCACACGGCGATGTGAGCCCAAGGCAAAGCGACTGCGAACGATGAAGCGTTCTCGCCGGTCAAGTCGTTGAAGCATATCGGCAGTGAAGCCTCGTAGGCGGTTCCAAAACTGATCTGACATTGACGAGGATGGTTGATCGTCACATTGTCCAAATGCCCACTCATCCGCGTCCCGAGTAACACGAGATTCCTCCTCGCGAACTGAGGCTACCAAACGGTAGGCAGTTCGTGAGATCGAACGATAGGCATAGGTACTGAAACGAAAGCCGCGGTCGAAATCAAACTTCTCAACAGCGTGCATCAGCGTAATGGTGCCTTCACTTAAAAGCTCGTCAAACGAACTTAAGGGAGTGACAAACTTTTTGACGATTGACATCACCAGACGCAAATTGGCCTTAATAATGTGATCGCGAATTTCTTGCGCCTGGCCCAACAGGAGCTCCATCGCTTCCAGGGACTGCGGATCAGGTTCTACAGGATCCAGTCGCATGCGGAGTTCTGAAGCAAGAAACTTGTAGTAGTTCATCTGCCGGAACAAGTTCGACTCCTCTTCTCGGGTGAGTAGTTGCGTCTCGCACAATCGCCCTAGATGGGCAGGCAAATCGCCGGGGAGGCCGTCGCTGGCAAAGTTCCCAGTCGCGACCTTAGCAGCCAGAGCAGCCGATGTGCACTGTTCCGAAAAGTCGAAACTTGCATTAGGAACGAAGTCGATTTCTTTGCGATGAAGCGCTGCAGCACGCTGCTGGAGCGAGTAGACAAGTGAGCTGATGGGCTGTACCGGGCTGTCGCTAACTAGGGCTGTGGTCATGGGAATCACCTTTGGTTCAATATAATTCGTTCAAAACGTTCACTTGAGTTATACCAGAGGGAGATCGCCTATGCAACCATAAATTCGCTCGAAACGTGCAAGTATTTCGATTTCCAGCATGAGCAGAAGTGCACGAAATCAGCAACAACTGCTGTAATATATGGATATACCTGCTATAATCTGGTAATAGAACGATATTCCCGAGAGTCTATAAACATGCAAAACGTTCAAATGGAAGTCTCATGACTGCACTCGTTACCCCAAAGCAAGTGGGTCGGTCGCTCGGGGTGAGCGAATCTTCAGTAAAGCGCTGGTGCGACAAGGGGGAAATTGAAACGCAGTACACCGCAGGGGGGCATCGGCGCATCGCGGTTTCAACGGTTCTGTCTATGGTTCGCGAGGGTAAATTCACACTCGTGGTGCCCGAAGCGCTGGGATTGCCTGCGACGAGTGGTCAAACCATTCGCGTGGTGGAGCGTGCCCGCGAGAAGCTCAGCGAGGCACTGATCGAGGGAGACGAATCGCGATGCCGCCAGCTCATCTTCGATCTGTTCACGGCTGGGCAGCGCCCCAGTGTTATTTGCGATGAAGTGGTGGCGGCTGCATTTGCCGACATTGGTGACCGCTGGTCGTGCGGTGAGGCTGAGGTTTACCAGGAAAGGCGAGGGTGTGAAATTGCGTTGCACATCATGCAGGAAATGCAAACGTGGCTTGCCCCCGTTGGTGACGCTGGCATGCTGGCTCTAGGTGGGGCCCCCGCTGGCGACCAATATGCTCTAGGAACCAAGATGGCTGAGTTGGTGCTGCGCGATGCCCAATGGAACGCTGTATCGCTTGGCGACAACTTACCGTTCAATACTCTCGAGGCGGCCATTGCGCACAATCGCCCTAAACTTTTTTGGCTTAGCTGTTCCCATATCATGGACCAGGAAGAATTCTTGACGGGTTACTCCGCACTGCACGAAAAATGCAATGCCGAAGTTGCGTTTGTAGTCGGAGGAAGAGCGCTGACGACGGAGCTGAGGCGAAAGATGAATTTCTCTGCGTTCTGTGACAATATGCAGCACCTTGAAGGTTTTGCACGCACGCTGCATTTGGCCATACAAGAAAAAGCGAGTTGAGCTCTATCGCTCAAAGGAGGATAACCATCTCCGGGCAAGTCAAAGACACCAACCAATCGGCTTGACCTGCAAAGTGTCAGACCTCATTCACAGCATATGTCTAGTGTCCAATGGGACAGCGCCACGTGTTCGTAGCTACGTCCGCAACCGCGTGGAAAATGTTGGAAGTCCACCTTCTGGCGAAAGTGGCTATAGGGCATTCAGTGGCGTTGTTCAATTGATCAGAGGGCCAAAATCAAGCTGACACTTGGGCTTTGCCAGCAGCACCTGCGACACTCCAATTTGGCGCTCGTGAAAGCCCGCTTCGCAATAGCACAAGTAGTAGTGCCACATGCGAACGAAGCGTTCGTCAAAGCCTAGTGCCTTGACTTTGTCAATATTTTCCCAAAAGCGTTGCCGCCACATGGAGAGTGTGGTCGCATAGTGGGCTCCGAAGTCCTCCCTATGTACAAAACGCAAGTCGGTTCTCCGGCCAACACAATCGGCAATGGCTCCCATGCTGGGCAAGAATCCACCTTGAAAAATATACTGTTGAATGAAATCAACCGAGCGTTGATAGCGCTCGTATCGATGATCGGGAATAACAATCGCTTGCAAGCACATGGCCCCATCGGGCTGCAGCAACTGTGAGCATTTCGCAAAGTACTCTGGCAAATACCGTTGTCCAACGGCTTCGACCATTTCAATAGAAACTAGTTTCGTGAACGAACCGCGGAGGTCTCGGTAGTCATCATTTAATAGGGTAACTTGAGCGGTAAGGCCTGCCTTACTAAACCTGGCAGCCGCATATGCATGTTGCTTCTCGGAAATAGTAGTTGTTGTTACTCTGCAGCCGTATTGCTTGGCTGCGTGTTCCGCGAAACCACCCCACCCGGTGCCGATCTCCAATACATGGTCGCTAGGTGCAAGCTGCAATTTGCGGCAGATGCGATCATATTTTTCGATGGAAGCTTCCTCTAATGTTGTTTTAGAGTTGTCGAAGAACGCACTGGAATAGGTCATTGTTGGGTCGAGCATCAACGCAAAAAAGGCGTTGCTTAAGTCGTAGTGAGTTGAAATGTTTCGGCGACTACCGCGTCGCGTGTTCCTGCGAAGCCAATTCGCGGCTACTCTAAGTGGCCGCAGCAGTTTCGACCCACCCTGCTCGACGCCCGCCAGTACTTCCATATTCCGCGCCAATACTCGCATCGCATCGGTTAGATTCGGAGATTCCCAGTCACCGCGAATATAGGACTCAGCAGCTCCAAGACTACCGCCCAGGGCAATCCGACGATAGAACTGATTGCGGTGAACATGAATCGAAGCCGACGTCTCCGCACCTGTCAAACGTCCGATACATTTTTCGCCGAAAGCGTCATGGACTGTCAACTGGCCATCTTGCAGCATCGACAAGCGATTGAGGACCAAATTGCGAAAAAACTGTCCGCCGCGTCTGGTGTGGGAACGAACGCATGCCGCAGGATACCGCTCGGTGAGGCAAGCATCATTTATCGGGTAGTTCGAGTCGTTTGAGTTGCACTGCTGCTTTTCTTCGGGTGCGGATAGGATGGGCATTTTTTCCACCAGAGTTTAAGTGCTTGGAAGTAGATCGCCGCGCAAATCTTGCCGGTCATCATCGGATATCTCCAAGACATGCGATGAAGATTGGGTCGATCCAGTGGGCGACGTTGGAGCGACAATCCCGCCTCGAACTCAACACGCGAGTTGCGTACGTTGGCCAGGTGGATGGTAAGAGCCGAGTCTGGCGGTGTGAGTCGCCAGTGATACTGCATGTCCATGTCCATGAATGGGGATACATGAAAGTTTTTAGCATGAGTGAAAGCCAATCCGCTGGTTTCGATCTTCTTATTTCCTGACCAGAGCACATAGCAATGACGTTCGTTCCAAGGTGTGCTATTGACCTCCGCAACGACCGTCTCAACTCGCTTTCCATCTGCCTCGAAGCAGTAGTACAGATTGAGTGGACTCATGTAGTACCCAAAGTATCTCAATTGCGTTAGCAGTCTTATGGGCCCAGTGACCTCGTGGCCTGTTTGCTGGTGAACAATCAATCGCACTTCTTCTTCCAGCGGTAATGCAGGATGGAACAAATGATCGTCTCTAAGGAACGAGCGTAGCGCTCTCCCGGATGCTCCAATAAGCGCACGCCGGCCAACCAGGGCGGGCATTTCATCTAGATCCAGATAGACCATAAATAGTCGATACTGAAATTGATGATCTACAGGCTCATGGCGGCGATGGCTGACTGTTCCTTCGTAGATGCAGCTATACATGATTCTAGATTGAGTCCAAAGGTTTTTGCCACAGCCAGCGCGCTTTTCACACCGTCTTCGTGAAAGCCGTAGCCCCAGTAGGCACCACAAAAGTGGGTGCGGTTCTTACCGCTAATTTCCCCCAGCCTGCGTTGTGCGGCAATCGCCGAAACGGAATAGGCGGGATGTTGATAGTCGAAGCTTCGAATAATACTCTCATGTGCAATGGTTTCTGATGCATTGAGTGTTAATAGAATTGGGGTCGGCGTGTCGTGATTCTGCAAACGACTCAGGTCGTACGTCACGGAGGCATTTCGATGGCCAGTATCGGAAATGCGATAGTTCCAACTCGCCCAAGCGCGAGTTGATCGGGGCAGCATTCGCGTATCCGTGTGCAGCACGGCTGCGCTTGCGTGGTACGGGATTGAACCAAGCACTTGTTGTTCGGCCTCTGTTGGCTGGGCCAGCATCCGCAGCGTCTGGTCGGAGTGGGTCGCGAAAACTACTTGATCGAAGAACTCTGCTTGACCACCGACTGGCTTCACGATAACGCCGTCCTGGGTGCGGACTACAAAGTCCACCCTTGAATTCAACCGTACTCTATCTGCGATGGGCCCCAGCAAGGCATGTACGTATTGCCTGGATCCCCCCTGGATGGTTCGCCATTGCGGGCGATCGTGCATCTGCATGAGCCCGTGATTCGCAAAAAAGCCAATCATGAAATGTGCTGGGAAGTCGAGGATCGATTGCGGCGTGCTCGACCAAATCGCAGATGCCATAGGTACCAAGTAGTGACTGAGAAAGGCTTGGCCGACGCCGCAGACTCTTAGAAAGTCTTCAACGCGCTGCCCATCCGGAAGGTCCGCGTTTCGTGCTGCCTTCGTTCCAGCCCGATTAAATCGCACGATGTCATACAACATGCGTAGGAAGCTGGGACGCATTAGATTCTTCCGCTGAGCGAAAATGCCGTTTAGGGAACTACCTTGATACTCGACACCGGTACGATCGCAGCGAACGCTAAAGCTCATGTCGCTTGGCTGGCAATCGATTTCCAGTAGCTCAAGCAGCCGACAGAAATTCGGATACGTTTTACGATTGAAAACCATGAACCCAGTGTCTACAGGATAGCTCATCCCCGCCAGTTCGACGTCCACGGTGTTCGCATGACCACCTGCGTAATGACTGGCTTCAAATACCGTCACGTCATGTTGGTTCGAAAGAATTCGAGAGACTAGGCTGCCCGAAATCCCAGTGCCGATGATCGCGATCCGCATCCTAGCATCCTTCGCTTGCAGAAGCGACAAGATTGCGATGACGCATGTGGTCGGGGGCCGGCTTGAGATCCCAGTCGTCGACACATGCAGTCAGGCATGCTGCACGAATTTCGAAAAAAGGTGCAACTCGGAACCATTGAGCTTGACCACGTGGCATCATAAGTAAACCGATCAGGAAAATGAGGTTCGCGTACTACACTCAAGTTCTATAGACCACGTGCAAGAAATGCCAAGTGGCGAAACTTAAAAAAAGAAGGCAGAATTCCAGTGCTACGAGTGATGCGCCGGAGGCCACGGTAGAAACGCGCTGGTAGTTCTCACGTAATGCTCGTAGCCATCGATTCGACTGCGTAGCGAGCTCTCCAAGAGGCGAACGCCGGAAACGCGTATCAGCAGAAAGGACATTAACAGCGGGCCAAAGATGGTCCACCACCAACTGGCGGGTTCGGCAGCAACGAGGAAAAATCCCCACCAGACCAAGAAGTCTCCGAAATAGTTCGGGTGTCGCGTATATCGCCAAAGTCCCCGATTCATTACTTTGCCTTGATTGGAAACTTTCGCCTTGAAGCGTGCCAATTGGCAATCGCCAACGGACTCAAAGGTAAGGCCAATCAACCATAGCGCAACTCCCAACCAAGAGATCGCATTCAGGCTTCCCACCCCGTTGATACCGACTTGTAGGGGTAGTGAAATTACCGCAGTCAAAAGTCCTTGGAGTCCGAACACCGTGAATAGACTGATAAAGGGGAATTGCCGTCCATGCTTTTGCCGCATGGCCGCATATCGATAGTCCTCGGGTTTGCCCACGTTTCGCCACGCCAGATAGCCAGCCAACCTAATACCCCACAGGGAAACCATCAGTGTCAACAGAATGGACTTCGCAGACCCATTCATACTTAAGGCGAGTGAAGACCAAGAGACGAGTACAAACCCCATGCCCCAAAAGATGTCGATGATGCTCGAGTTGCGAAGGCCAAGGCTGAGCATCCACAGCCCTAGGAGGGCAGCGGCGAGCAGCGATAAGTTGCAGAAGAAAAGAAATGCATGGCTCACTAAAGTTCCTCCACAATCGTATTGGAAAAACGCCCTAAGGGGTTGCCTAACTTCTAGCATATTAGCTGACCGGCAACCCTCGGCTTTCCGGTTGTGGCTCGAATAGGAACCATGGACACTATGCTGAACACCATCGATCTAGCAGAAGCTGGCTACCTACCCGACTGGTTGGTCCGAATCGGAATCCGACGCTTGCTGACCCAACGTCTTAAGAACTCGCAATCGACGGACGTGGCAGCATTTGCCCAGCAGCTTCGCTCGGCACCGCTAGCCGTTGAAACCCAGTCAGCCAATGACCAGCATTACGAGGTGGCTGCGGAGTTCTTTGAGACATGCCTGGGACCGCGTCTGAAATATAGCTCCTGCTTGTTTCCGGATTCCTCGACATCGTTGGCCGAAGCTGAAGAACACATGCTGCAACTAACTTGCGAGCGAGCCGCGATAACCGATGGCATGAGCGTGCTTGAGCTTGGATGCGGTTGGGGCTCATTGACACTTTGGATCGCCGAACATTTTCCGGATTGTGCAATCACCGCAGTTTCGAATTCGAACAGTCAAAGAAAATTTATCGAACGGAGAGCTCACCAGCAAGGGTTTTCCAACATTCGTGTAATCTCGTCCGACATGCGAGAATTCGCCACGGATGATAGGTTCGACAGAATCGTTTCTATTGAGATGTTTGAGCACATGCGAAACTATGCTTTACTATTTTCCCGCGTCGCGGATTGGCTCACCCCAGAAGGCAAAGCCTTCGTGCACGTCTTCTGTCATCGAGATACGCCATACCTTTTCAATAGTGAGGGTAGCGACAATTGGATGGGGCGTCACTTCTTTACCGGCGGGGTGATGCCCTCCCTGGAGCTATTCAGCCACTTTGACGAATGCTTGAGCATTGACAAGCGATGGGTTGTCGATGGCCTGCACTATTGGCGTACCTGCGAGTCCTGGCTGAGGAATTTGGATTGCAATCGGGCTGTGGCCTTGGAAGCACTCAGTAGCCATTCGTCACCTAAACAAGCTAAACTAGCAATCCAGCGATGGCGTTTATTCTTTATGGCCTGCGCAGAGCTATTTCGATACCGACACGGCCGGGAATGGTTCGTCGGCCACTATTTGTTCGCGCGAAGACAGACCTGCTGACTTGTTGGGATGCTGACCGCAGCGCTCGATCGGTCAACCATGCGGAAAACCGCTACACGGCAATTGTTAGTGAGCCATATATAGACGGCGTATTTCCTCGCAGCGTTTCCGATTAACTCCCCAATCGGAGTAGCCGACTCGGGACGCAGACCGAATCAAAATCGACTGTTGCTTTTCATCAATAAGTATCTCAAGGTCGTCGACAAATCCAAAGATTCGGCTACGGAATTCGGCGTGAAGGTAGTCGTCTTGCGACTCAATGATTTGGCTACCTGGCATTCGTTCGATCACGTCCTCCAATTTGCGTTTTGCATCGCCCGTGGCTTCCCGCAGCTCAAGAGGTGAGATTTTACTCGCTGGTCGCGATGAGGATGTAGAAACGCAGTTGGGACTGTTGGGACAATCTGACAATCCGAGTTGCGACGTGGTACGAACGCCGTTGGGCATAGCACGGGCGTTACCCCAGCGGAGGCCAAGCCACGCAAGGCTTAAGCCTATGCACAGAGTTACAATGATTACTCTCTTAATCCCATTCCGCCCTATTCTCATTTGTCCAACCTACAAGATGTGACAACACTTGCGACTAAATCAACTTTTACCAACAATCAACACTCTATTGGGCAAGAAGGAAACTTAAGTTCGTGGCTAAGCGGAATGCGGAGTTTCTCTCTAATACTCACGTTTTTGACATTGCCACTGGACGACTTGCGCCTATTGTACTGTTTTAATGAGATTCTCGACCTAGCACCGTCGAGGGTAGCGGTCTACAGTCGATCCCCACAATCCGTAGTCCGTTCTGAAAACCTTGCCCCATCGGACCCATTGAGGATGTACACCGCGATGCATGCTTCCCATCACGATGAACTAAACCTGCTTCAGTGCATGGAGGTTCGAGGCGGTCATGGCGCGGCAGCTAACTTCTTCCGCAGGCCAGGAGTTGACATTTGGGTTTGGAGTCAGACGCGGCAGGACTCCAAGCTGGAAGGGGGTGACGCGCACTACATCTCATCTTGCGCCTCCGGACGGATCACTCGCATGCTGATGGCTGATGTTGGCGGCACCGACGATCTGTTTGCCGATGTGGCTCGGCGCATACGGGACTTGATGAAAGACAACATCAATGTTGTTTCTCAAGCGCCAGCTGTTGATCAAATGAGCGCGGAGATGAGTGCCACTTCTCAACAAGGTGGTTTCGCATCAACACTCCTTAGCACATTCTTCGCGCCTACACGATCGCTGACAATATGCAATGCGGGACATCCACCACCACTACTGTACCGATCGGCCAGCGGCGAGTGGTCGGCTCTCAAGGCCGAAATGAGTGAACTCCCCCTCGTTGGAGATTACTCGGGGACGGTTGACCCCATCGAGTATCAGCGGTTTAAGCTCAAGCTAGACATTGGTGACAGTTTCTTTTTCTATAGCAATGCGTTGAGCGAGTGCCGCCGACGGGACGGAAGAATACTGGGAGTTGATGGGATTATTGAATTGATTTCTCAGTTGACGGAGACGGGCAACCGAGAGACCTCACTCCGCGATTTTATTCAATCGATTCGAGAGGCACATCCTGGCAACCTGCGCGACGAAGATGCGACGGCCATGCTAGGCAAGGTAACTAAATCGCGAGTTGCAATGCGAGACAATTTCCTGGCGCCGTTCCGACTTCTTCGCGGGACCTCCGACCGAACCGTCTTCTAGGGTTGCATCTCCTACGTCGTGAAACTGGGGTAGAGGGTGCAGGGACCTGTGGGGCGATAACGATCGGTTAGGTTGTGTAGGAAGCACACTCTCCAGCCGACTCGCGTGCTTCCGGCTTGAGCGGCTCGCAAGCATTGCGTGATATCAGAAAGGCAAAGGTGCCAAGCACGATTTGAAAGTCGAGAGCAAGCGACCTGCGTCTCACGTAGTCAAGATCCATTCGCATCCATTCATCAAAGGAAACCATGGAACGCCCACGAGCTTGCCAGGTGCAAGTCACTCCGGGCAACACGTCCAGGCGCCGTCTTTGCCACCAGCGACAGGCATCGGATTCGGCGCATGGTAGCGGTCGCGGTCCAACCAGCGACATCTCCCCACAAAGGACATTCCATAGCTGAGGCAATTCGTCGACGCAGGTAAATCGTAGCAAACGACCTAGGCGGGTAACGCGTGGGTCGGACCTCATTTTGAAAGCTGGCCCATCTTGTTCATTCAGATGCTGCAATGCGCTTTGATGTTGCTCGGCGTCCACCACCATCGTGCGGAACTTGTAGATATCGAAAGGAATCCCCCCTAAACCGCTGCGTCGCTGCTTAAAAAAAACTGGTCCAGGTGAGGTACAACGGATCAGCACAGCCACGACTAGCAAGAATGGAAGCAAAGCCAGCAGTCCGAGCAAAGCAAATATGAAATCGATCGCGCGTTTTCCCCATGGCGTTGGCAGGGCGAACAAGGGCTGCAGGGAACTGACGTTGAGTGGGCTCACTCGTCCCGTACCATCCGGAAATAGTATGAGTTCCCCATCTAAGGCAAACGGGTAGGTTAGTACTTGCAATTCCCCAAAGCCGCCGCCGAGCACATCTTGGACCGCGTCGGCAAACTTGCAAATATCGTCCTCGCAATCGGTTCGAATCACCAACCCCAACCGCTTGCGATCGAGCATTCCGAGCGGTCCCAGATCTTCCTTAAACTGGTTTAGGTTGAAAAGCGAGGTCGCATGTAGAGAACTGAGGGAAATCGGAGTGCGCGAAGTAAAGACCAGCAATGTGAAAGGCTCTTCAACCCAATCGGCCATCTTGCGGCAATGCTCCAATTCGGCCCACATTGTCGCGGGGGCAAGCCAACGTTGGTGCAAGGCGACTGCCTGAACACCACGACTCGGCTTCTTTCCATGGGTTTGATCCGCCTTAAAACGGGATTCCAATACCGGAGATGGTTCTAGCTGGGACGACAACTTCATTATCTTGTTAAGCAAATAGATGGAATTGAATGTTAAATAAGGCACCCGTACCCCGGATATCTTGAGGTGCCGGCTGCGCTGCCGAGAACTTCTGGAGCCCGTGAGGTGAAGTTCTAGAAAAGATGCATCGCCTTCGGAGGACACATCATAAACCACCCGATACCCCCAGGCAAGCTAACCGATAAAGTCGGCCTATTAATGCGTTCTTATGAAAGCGGAGTGAACGATGATAGCGAATAGGTCTTGCCAGGAGGAGCAAAACGCAGACTGTTCCGTCGTGCGTTTTTTCGGTCAGAAGTTGGCACGTTTATCCTATTTTGTCTGGCTGCCTGCCCGACAAACGCTCGCCGCCAGCAAATGGTGTTCCGAACACGATCACCTTGGGCTGTATTCCTGGGATGTCGGGGATGGGCTTGGCGTGAGAGCTTCCATTTTCCCGATGGCTTTTTCGCAAAAAACCAATCCGGTAGCAATTCCCGTTTCCCTAAAGAACCGTTTACAAACCAACATTCGCAACTATACTGAGTCGGGGCGTTTTCCATTCGGAATGCATTTGGGGAAGGGGGGCGAATCTCCTTCACGCGGGTATTTAGTAACTTTTCCTCGATAATAAATACCTGCCTCATGCCTACCTCCGGACGAAGATATGCAGTTTATCGATCGTTAGCCCGGTTGGTAGAACGTTTCGTACTTCGTTGCGGCGTGCTGTTGACCAACACCGCTGAAATGGGTGGTCGGCTGCCATCGGAGGTAAACATTAGACGCCATGCTTGATCTCGGCAAGTTCAACATTTTGGGGGTGAATGTCAACGCAATTGACTACCAGGCCGCCACGCAGAGAGTTGTCCGAGCGGCCATGGATCAACGCGGTTTGTCCGTCACGGCTTTGGCGGTCCATGGCGTGATGAGCGGCGTTTGCGACCGGCAGCATCAGTATCGCTTGAACCAGTTTGACCTCGTCTGTCCCGACGGACAACCGGTGCGGTGGGCATTGAACTGTCTGTATGGCTGTCAATTGATTGACCGCGTGTACGGTCCAAACTTGACGATTGAGATTTGCCAGTCGGCAGCCGAAGCCAAGCTGCCGATTTATTTGTTTGGTGCAACTGACGACATGCTGATCGCGCTTCGGGAGAACTTGATGGAGCGATTTCCTTCGCTTGAAATCGCGGGGATGCGAGCATCTCGCTTCCGGCATTTATCAACGACGGAGCGTGATGCGCTGGTCCAAGAGATCCGCGAGAGCGGGGCAAAGATTTGCTTCGTTGGACTTGGCTGCCCTCGACAGGAGGTCTTTGCGTATGAGATGCGAGACCGCCTGAAGATGCCCGTGATTGCCGTCGGCGCTGCCTTTGCGTTTCACGCCGGAGTTCTCCAACAGGCACCGGCGTGGGTCCAGAAATATGGCTTGGAATGGGCCTTTCGATTGACTCGCGAACCACGGCGTTTATGGAAACGCTACGCCACGACGAACCCCGCCTTTGCAGTGCTGTTGTGTTTACAATGGTTGGGAGTGCATACACGCGGTGACAACCAGGGGCTCAGGCCCAGCGAAGAGGTTTTGTTCGGTTAGGCATTATCGTTCTTGATCAATTACAACTTGAGATGAAATTGAAACCGAGACGAGCACGCACCAAGAATCGTAAACATGAATATCAACAAACGAGAAATTGCAACATCTGCATTGATCTTTGTCTCGATTATCGCGCTGACCGTGGTGGTCATCGTGTTTTACCCACGGAAGTATCGTTCCACGGCAAAGCTGTTACTGAAAATTGGTCGCGAGAGTGTGACATTGGACCCGACGGTGACAACCACCGGCGAGACATTATCGCTGCACCACACCCGCACAAGTGAAATTAATACGACTCTGGACATGATGCGAAACCGTCTGGTGCTCGAACAAGTCGCTGCGAAAATTGGAAATAAACCAATCCTCAGTGGCTACCCGGCGGGGGCTGCGCCGCGAGCGAAAAAGTCGAGTGGTGGGCTGTTGTCGAGTCTGCGTGGATTGGTCCAACTCGACGACATCCCAGAAGACGAGTTAGTTATCCTGGAGCTTGAATCGAATCTGTCGATCGAATCCGCCAGCGATTCGGGCGTGGTCAAGATCGGCTATCAGGCGAAATCTCCTGAGTTGGCTCAACAGATCGTGCAGTGTTGGGTCGACGTGTATCGCCAACTGCACACAAAGATCAACCAGACGGCCGGGGCCAGTCATTTTTTTGAAGCGGAAGAAAAAGTGGCTCTCGAACGTTTGACTCGAACGCGGCAGGCGCTTCGTCGAGCAAAAGATGACGCGGGGCTGGTCACGGTCGCGGGCCAGCAGCAGATGCTGGAGAGTCGTCTTTTTGCGGCGCGGCAAGCGGTCAGCACTACGAGTTCTCAATTGGCCGCCAGCAAGAGTCGCATGGAGGAATTGTCAAAACTGGATCGGGCGATTCCTGAGCGGATGCTTGTTTCGGAATCATCGGTAGGAAATCGCGCTCATGAACAGATGCGACAGAAGCTTTACGAACTAGAAATCGAAGGGGAGAGACTCTCGGGCACGTACACTGAGAGCCACCCTGCCTTTCAACTGATTCGACAGCAGCAACGCGAAGCCAAAGAAATCTTGGCCAACGAAGAAGGTAACACGCTCGAAACGGTCCAAAATATCAATCTGGTTAGCCAAGCACTCCAAATCAAATTGAATGAAGAACGGGCCGATTACGCCGCGCTAGTGCAGATGCTTGTTACGGAGCAAGCGCATTTGGAAGATCTACAGGCGGAACTGTTAAGACTGAATGGGCTGGAGCAGGAGATCGTTGAATTGGAAGGCCAAGTTGATGCGCTGGCGACTCAGCACCGCTTGATCGTCGACAAATTGGAGCAATCGAGACTCGCCGACCTGTTGGAAGAAAACCATATCACGAGTATTAATACGGTCCAACCGGCAACTCTAGAAGCTCGTCCGGCAACTCCTAACAAGAAGCTATGTGCCGTACTCGGTATCTTCGCCGCCTGCTGCGGTGCTATCGGTGTCCCAGTAATGCGGCGCGCGGCGAGACAATTGGCGGCAGCACCCGAACTACCACTACAACAGGTTCCACAATCGCGAGAATCTAGGGCGCGACGTGCGGTGCATTCCGAGGAAATGAATGACGAAGCGAATGACGAGGCGCGAGAAGTTGGGGATTTCCTGGAAGTCCACAAGCGTCAGCGTCCCGTTGGCCTGCAACCTCGCTAAGTCTTGCCATGAGCGTTCACAGCACTGCGGAATTGACAGCAATCGGCGCAAGCACGGATACTTTTCCCAGTATTTCTCGGCGGATGGTGCAGAATGGGACGCTGCTCATCTTTTGGGCTCTAGCGTTTGTTAGTTTCTCGTTGCCGGGGCGTTTTTCTGATGATGGTGCGTCCGGCATGGACCTGCTTGGACAGTTTAAACTGCTGTGCCGGTTTGCGGCCGTCGCCTGGGCGGTTTTTTTGGCAGCCTTTGTCTTTGATTCGAGCGTCTGGCGATGTCGTGTCGTGAACCGCTTGTTTGCCCCTTGGTGGCTGTTCTCGGTCTGGGCCTTTCTTTCTGTGACTTGGTCCGCGCTCAAAGTCTTCTCGATTGGCCAAGCGATGGGCCTAGTTGCACAAATCGCTTTGGCTTGGTGCCTGACGCATCTGTTCACAAGCTCGGCCGAGGTGCATCGGCTAATGCGCCATTTGAGTTGTGCCCTGTTGCTCTATTCGGCGGCGCTGCTGGCCGTTTACGCAGTCGCACCCAGTATTACCGGTTTAGAACGCAGCGAGCGCATGGCTACCGCCGAAGGGCTGGTTCACCCAACGGCCAGTGGCGGGACTGCGTCACTAGGACTGGTCCTGTTGGTTGGGCTGGGCATCTTGGGCGTCGAGTCGCATGGGGTCGTAGTCTTGGGGATCGCGATCCAAATGGCGATTTTATACATCTCACGCAGTCGTTCCGCTGTCCTATGTGCTGCTCTGGTCCTTCCACTTGTCATCGCCATTCTTAGTGGTTGGCGATGGGTTGGCCATTGCTTGACGGCCGTCGCGGTAGTGGCGTGTTGCTTACTGCTGTTTGACCCCAGTTTCCAGTATGCGGAAAACGCGTTGGAATCCGGTACCGAGTATTTGAAACGGGGCCAGAACACGCAGCAGCTTGCTGCCGCGTCGGGTCGAATGGAACTTTGGATTGCAATTTTGGAGCAGGTCCAACGCTCACCGATTATAGGTCATGGCTACTTTGTCACCAGCGCAGAGGGCTGGCTTGATGTTTGGGACGGTCGCTCCAACCGCGATGCCCACAACATTGTGTTGCAAGTTTTGGCAACGACGGGGCTGGTCGGCCTGGTACTGATGGCGATCGCCGCTCAGCGCACGCTACTAGCCTTAGCCATCGTGATTCGGTGTTCACGTGCATCGCGGGACCTGGCCGTCCTGATCGCGCTCGCGCTACTTTGGTATTTCGCTTGGGGCACCGGATGCACAGCGTTTATGGGGCCGGTGCGACCGGAATCCGTCATCTTTTTTGGGTTGTTCGCCGTAATCGTTCGGTTGTACAAAAACTACGTCGAATCAATCCAACCCCTTTCGGCCTCGGGCGCAGACATACGAGGATGGCAATGACGATCCAGGCGAGCGCGCAGGTTGCGGCGATCACTGACAGCGAAGAGTCGCGGCGCCCGCGTCTGTTGCTGTCTGCCTTTGCGTGCAATCCCTACAGGGGTAGCGAGCCGGGGGTGGGATGGAACCGAGCGATTTCAGCCGTCGAGTCTTGTGACACTTGGGTATTGTGTGTCGAAGAGTCGCACGGCCCTGCGATTCGGCGTTACTTGGCTGAACATGGTCCAATCGCCGACCTGCACTTCATCCCCATTAAAAGAAATTTTGTGGCCAGCATAGCCAGCAGAATTCCTGGGCTGTACTACCTCTCGTATCGAATCTGGCAATGGCAGGCCTATCAAGTGGCTATCAAACTGCATCAACAAGTGCATTTTGATTTGATCCATCAAGCCACCTTCTGCGGCTATCGCGAACCGGGATACCTGTGGCGTTTGTCTAGTCATGCGTCGGGTTCTGGCCGGCGGCCGGCCTTCGTTTGGGGGCCGCTTGGCGGGACACAAAATTTCCCCATGCCGATGTTGTCCGCCGTGGGCAAGATCGGAGCAGCGCGGGAAGCGTTGCGGACGATGCTCAATCGCCTTTCGCTCCGGTTTGGCTTCCGCGTTCGGCAAGCGATGCGGGCGGCGGACGTTGTACTGGCAGCCAACACAACCGTAAAACGCGACCTGGATAAGGCGTTTGATTGTGATGTCGGACTACTGCTCGAAACCGGAGTGAATCGAACTGTGTTACCCATGCCAAAGGATTCTGCCGATTCGCTGCGGGTGCTTTGGAGCGGTGTGGTCGAGCCATGGAAAGCTGCCCAACTATTAGTCCGCGCCGTGGCGCTTCTTCCAGGCGCGATGTCAGTACAAGTTCGTGTCGTGGGCGACGGTTCGGAGCGGAGAAGGTGTCAGCGGCTAGCCAAAAAACTGGGAGTCGATCAAAGAATCCAGTGGCTCGGAGAAATGGAATACAACCAAGCCTTACAACAGTATGCGTGGGCGAATGTTTTTATTTTTACGAGCATGCGTGATACCTCCGGCAATGTCATGCTGGAAGCCTTGGATGCGGGCTTGCCGGTCATCGCCGTCGATCATCAAGGTGCCCATGATATTATTACCGATCAATGTGGAATCAAGGTTCCGGTAGAGTCGCCGCAGCAATGCGCCCAGGGCATCGCTGACGCTATGTGTAGATTGGCGGAGGACCCTCAGCTTCGTGATGCATTGAGTCAAGGTGCGCTGGCCAGGGCCGACCAGTACTGTTGGTCAAAACAGAGAAAACGCATGGAGGAGATTTACCAAGATGTGTTGAGGACGCGCTCAATGCGATCTAAATGCGCCCAGTCGTAGCGAAGCTACCTGGGAGACATCGTTGGAGATTTCAGCATGAAAATGGCACGCTTGTTACCTAGATTTAGAGAGGCCTATCGGTCCTTTGGCGAATTGGAAAACCGCGAAAGCTGGAGTCGTGCGCAAATGGACGCATTTCAACTGCAGCGGCTAAATAAAGTCTGGGCGCACGCGATTGTCTACGTTCCCTACTATCGTAGCATTCAGGCGGAATTGTCACTTCCAAGATATTTCGAATCGCTTGAAGAATATACCGACTCAGTTCCCATACTGCAGAAGTCATTTTTACAGACGAACTCGCGGGACTTACTCTCAGAAAGACCTCAGCCAGGCCGCTGGCATCGAACCTCGGGTTCGACAGGCTCTCCACTGACGATATTTCGCGAGCATGAAGCTCATCATGAAATGTTGCGGGCCAATTATCGCTACTACCGCATGTGGGGACATGATATTTTTGATCGGATGGTATTTCTTTGGCACGTGACTCCAATCAATACACCAGGCTTCACCGGCAAAATCAAGCGCGGCCGTGAGTATGTTGAAGATAAACTGCGCAATCGACTGAGGCTTGCCGCTCATACGCTCGGCCCGAAGGACTTGCAGCTCTATCTGGAAAAGATCGCCGCTTTCAAACCATCAGCGATCTATTCCTATAGCCGGGCCGCCTATCTGCTCGCACTCGAAGCTAAGAAGCAAGGCTTTCAGTGCCCTTCGCTCAAAGTCATCACCTTAACCTCAGAACCTGCTTCTGAACATGTTGTCCACGTCGTTCAAGAAGGCCTGGGAGCGCCATGTAATATCGAGTATGGCTGTGTCGAGTTTGGATTCGTCGCCGGTCAATGGCCAGATCGGACATTGCGAGTGCGTGACGACTTAGTGCTTGTCGAGACGCTAGCCAGGCCTGAAAAGCTCTTTGACATCGTGCTCACCAATTTGAACAATCCCTCTTACCCATTGCTGCGTTATGATATCGGCGACGTTACCGACCAACCCATCGAGTTGGCGGAGCGAGGCTTTTCCATTTTGGGAAATATCTCCGGGCGCTGTTATGATCTACTCTACACGCCAGCCGGACGCTGTCTCCACCCGATCGTAGTGGAGGATCTCTTCGACGGAACTTACTTTAAGTATGTCCGTCGCTTCCAAATCCATCAGCGAGCTGACTACTCCATATTGGCGCTAGTCGAATTGCACGACCCAGCCAATGTGCCCAATACGGCGCAGTTGGCCAAGCGTCTGTCAGTTCTAGTCGACGGCTGCCCAGTAGAAGTGAAAATTGTCGCGAGGATCGAGCAAACTACTGCAGGAAAGCATCGAAACGTCCTCTCGGAGCTGGTCGATGTTGACCTTCCAACGCCATAGCCCAAAGAAGCCCATTATGAGATTCACGAAAGACGCCCTGCGCGATACCAGCAAACGATCGGCTGGAAGGCTCGCTGTTGCCGCGCATTGGCTGGCGGGTGCTCGAACGCGTGGAACAGGGATTTTGGTGTATCACCGGATTTGTGATTCCAGCAACCTTCCCAGCCCCCCCACCATGAACGTCACTCCACAGCGGTTCCGCGAACAATTGGAGTTATTGTTACAGGCAGGCTATCGATTTGTTTCGCTCCACGAGCTATGCCAATCCGCACAGTCGGGCGACATCCCACACAAGACGCTGGTGGTAACATTTGATGATATTTTCCAGAATGTCTATCAAAACGCTTGGCCGGTTCTTGCCCAGCTTGGCATTCCCGCAACGGTCTTTGTGGCCACCGGGTTTCTTGATTCCAGTTCCCCGTTCCCGTTTGACACATGGGGCTGCAAAAATATGGAGAGCCTTGACCCACCTTGCTACTTGCCCGTCACACGCGATCAATGTCACGAGATGCAAGCTACCGGGCTGATCGAGATCGGAGCCCACACGCACTCGCACGAAGATTTTGCAAAACGCCTTGACGCATTTGCTGAGGATCTAGCCCAGTGCATGCATCAGTTGCGATCGCTGTTTCGTCCCGAAGCGATTCCATTTGCATTCCCTTTTGGTCGGCGCAGTATGGGGGCAGTAAACGATGCGATGATTGACATCGTCAGAACCTGCGGCGCTTATTGCGCGTTGACGACCGATTGTGAAGCGATTGAACCAGGCGGGACACCGTACGCTTGGGGCCGGTTTAACGTTTATCAATGGGACACGGCCACAACGATCGCGGCCAAGGTGGGTGGATGGTATAGCTGGGCACCCAGACTTCAAGATGCGTTCCTGGAAAGAAACAGGCAACAAACGAAATGAAAATGCTCCGCTACTTGCCCCGATTTGCCGAGGCTGATCGCAGATTAATCACGCTTGCCGAGCACGAGACCTGGCCGCGTGAGCGAATTGATACGTACCAACTCGATTCAATCAACACGCTTTGGAAGCACGCAATCCAGTCCGTACCATACTATATGGCGATCCATTCCGAGCAGAATTTGCCCATGCGTTTTGATTGTCTTGCAGAGTTCCATGACAGCGTTCCGCTGCTGTCCAAGCAAACAGTACGCGAGCACCCCGAGCTATTTCTATCGCGAGTGAAAACGCGCGGCTTCTGGTGTGGTACCGGCGGTTCAACCGGAGCACCGATGAAGGTCTATTGGGAATGCAAGGCTCATCTGGAAATGCTGCGAACGAAGTACCGCGCATTTCAAATGTGGGGCATTGACTATCTGGACCGGATTGCATTTCTATGGGGTCACAGTACGTACTTTCAGGCAGGACTAAAAGGACATATTGCTCGTTTGCGGCAACCGGCTGAAGATTATGCCCGTAGTCGTTTACGGCTATCGGCCTATCAGGTGGGGGCCGAACAGTTGACGAAGTACCTAAGACAACTGCAGCGTTTTCGGCCAGTTGCTCTGTATGGGTACCCGACAGCCATTCGCCTATTGGCCGAGCAAGCACGTCGAGAATCGTGCAAATTGGATTCTCTACGGCATGTCGTTGTTACGGGCGAGCCGATTGACGATGCAACCATGGATACGATCAAAGATGCCTTGGATGCAAACGTTGTGATCGAGTATGGCTCCGTCGATTGCGGGCACATGGCACATCAGTGGCCCGATGGCACGTTGCGGGTTCGTGAGGATGTAGTCCACCTGGAGACATTCGCGCAAGAGCAAACCGGTAACGCGATCGTGGTCACTCCACTGCATAACCTAGCTTTTCCATTGTTGCGATACGATTTATCGGACCTCACAAGCCATCCCGTGCAAATGCCTGAACGGGGGTTCTCGATCCTGCAGGATGTGACTGGGCGGATGAACGATTTTTTGATGTTGAAAGATGGCGGAGTTGCCCATTCGGCACGACTCGATGCATTCTTTAAATACCAGTGCAAAGGGATTCGGCGTTTTCATGTCCATCAGCATCGAGCAGGCAATGTAGAAGTTTTTGTCGAGCTGAATCAACCCGATGCGAACATGCCGCAATACATCGAAGAACAACTAAGGCAGATTGTGGGTTACCATGTCTCAGCACAGGTGGTTGAAGAAATTGAACTGTCAAAGGCAGGCAAACATCGGCTGCTGATTTCGGACATGGCCAGTCGGCTATTGCCCCCGGCATCATCACAGTGATGGAACTATCGGACGACGCTAAGCAATCCCGACCGGCCGAGAGTGTGGCAAACAGCAACCGCAAGTTGCTTGGTGGTGGCGCTGTGTCGCTGCTGGACCAAGCGATTGTGAGCGGAACAAACTTCGTTACCACGATTATTATTGGCCGAGCCGCCGGAGAAACCGAACTAGGGCTGTATTCGCTTGGCTTTACTGTGGTGGTGCTGTTGCTCGGTGCTCAGGAAGCGTTGATCACGCTACCTTATACCGTCTTCGGCCAACGAATTGGACTAGATCAACTGGCCCGGCTCAAAGGGACCACCCTGGTGCATCAGGCTGGTTTTTCTTTGCTGATTTCGCTGGCATTGCTCTTCAGTGGAGCGTTGATGTGGACCCTCATGGGCGACAGTGGATTCGCACGAGTATTATTGATACTGAGTGTTACCTCCGTGCTTTCCAGTTTGCGTGAGTTGGTTCGGCGGGTTGCATTTGCGGATTTCCAAATTGGTACGGCGATCAAGCTCGACTTCATGGTGTGTTCCGTTCAGCTCGTGGGCCTGCTGGCGCTCATGAAACTGGGGGGCATGACTGCGGTATCCGTGCTCGGGTGGATCGGTGTGGCAAGTGGGATTGCCACCTGTGCGGCGATACTTGTTCATCCGCCAAAGTTGACCATCGATCTTGGTCTCGCAAAGAAAACGCTGGGCAAGCACTGGAGATTCGGACGGTGGGTGTTGATGGGCCAAATCGTTGGCATTTCCAATGGTTATTTGATGCACTGGATGCTGGCGCTCATGCTCGGGCTCGCCGAGGCGGGAGTCTTCGCCGCCTGCTTAACACTGGTCTCCCTCGCCAATCCAATAGTGATCGGCATTGGAAACTACCTTACACCGTCCTATTCCAACACAGCGGCGGCAACCGGGAACCGTTCGTTGAGACGTCCCGTATTGATGGTGACGTTGTTTATGGCGTGTTGTCTGAGTGTGGTTTTTTTAGCGGTTTTGTTTTTTGGCGACGAGCTTTTGCAGTTGCTATTCGGCAGTCAGTATGCGGGTTACGGTCAGGTCACTTCCGTGGTGGCGTTTAGCGTGCTGCTGCGTGCGGTCGGAACTCCACCTGAAAATGGATTGCGAGCGATGAATCGCCCCTATGCAACCTTTATTAGTCAAGCGGTCGCGTTTATAGTCTCGCTCAGTTCGGCGCTCTTAGTCATTCCCTCCTATACGATCGTGGGAGCAGCTTACTGTATGGTGGCAGGCGATGTGGCCGGAGATACCGTGCGTTGGATTCAGTTCTGGGTATATTCGTCTAAGGAAACTTCTGAGTGAGTGGGCGGAAACCGTCTTTTTTGCTAGAGATCTGCAGTCATGCCATGGAGCTACTGACGCATCCTGCGTTCAGACGACATCCTGTCAAGACGACGATACGAGCTGCGACTTGGCCTATACACTGCCTGATTGGTCGTCCGCTGACGATTCGTTATCGGCAGCCAGATTTCTTAGTAAAGATCCCGGCCAGGTTTCGTAGTAGTGGGGGGACAGCGGCGTTTGTGCTCCGCGAAGACTTTTACCCAGAGTACCGCGTGGTTCTACAAATGCTGGAGCCCGAGATGGTGTTTTTTGATGTTGGGGCCAATGCGGGTTCTTTCAGTTTTGCGGCATCCAAGCGAGTCGGACCGCAGGGGCGTGTACTAGCCTTTGAACCCGGGCCAACCTGCTACGAACTACTCTGCCAGAATGTTCGGCTGAATAACGCCTTGAACGTGCAGGTGTTCAATCAAGCGTTGTCCAATGAACCGGGGGAAGCAAGGCTGTACAAGCACAATGGGAAGGAGAACTCGTTCGGACTTGGTGAGAGTGCCGAGGAGGAGGAGGTGCCATCGATTCCCGTCCGATTGACGACGCTGGCGATTATCTGCGAGCAAGAGAAAATAGCGCGTCTGGACATGCTAAAGTTGGATGTCGAAGGTGCTCAACAGTTAGTACTTGAAGGTGGCTTCGAGCTGATCAAAAAGCACAAACCGTCTCTGATGATCACCAACAATATCGCAGCTTGCCGCCGACTGAAGCTGGAACCATCGGCAGTATTCGACATGCTCAGGAGGATCGGTTACCAGTTCTGCAAAGTGACCAAACACGGCGTCGTGCAAGCGATTGACCGCCCTCAAGACCAGCGTCACGTGTTGTGTCTTCCTGCGGATCGCAAGGCTCTGCATGAATGGAGAATCTCCCAAAGTCCGGCGACTTCGGCTACGACAGGGTGAAAGCGGGCTACACCTTATTGCGTAATGCATATTCGTAAATATTCAATAGACTCTGGTAGCTTGCTTCGGGGCTGAGCCGCTGGTCGTACTCCGCTCTGGCTGCGAGCCTCATGGATTGCTTCTTGTTTTCATCGAGCTGCATGAACTTCATTGCTGCGGCGGCTAGATCAGTTGGGCTGGTCGGATCAAACAGAAACCCGGTCGCTCCATCTTGAACCAATTCTGACATCGCCCCCAAGCGGGCCGCGATGACTGGCTTGCCGCGAGAATACGCTTCGACAATCGCCCGTCCAAATGTTTCGTACCAGCGTGACGGCATTACCAAAAAGCTGGCCTGTGCCAATTGCTGCAGCACACTGGCCTTATCCAAATGCCCAAGGAACGAAATGTTTGCATGGCCAGCCACCGAGGTTTTCAACGAAACCTCATCGGGGCCACTTCCCACGATACGTAGCGGCATCGAGAAGTTGTTTTCAGTCCAGGCACGGAGTAAAGTGTCGACCCCTTTCTCGTCCGACAACCGACCGATAAAGAGTGCATAGCCGTGGTCTTCGTTGGACAAGCCGAGATCGGGTAAAATGAAATTGTTTCGTACCATGATCGACTCAGGGGCAAAGCCTCCGTCGATATACACTTGTCGTGCAAATTGACTGGGAGTGAAGAATACATCCACAGCTCGCTTTTGGGTTCCCAAGATGCGGTGCAGCAACTGCATCGCCACGACCACGCTGGTGGCCACGCGACTGTTGCGATAACAACCGTACCGTAACCCATGCCATGCCGCATTGGAGTTCAAGCACTTCGTGCACACCGAACGATCGCGATACAGATAGGAGTTCGCGCAAAAAGAGCGATAATTCCTTAGGGCTTGGACGATCGGTATGCCAAGGCGGCGTGCCGCAGCATAGACGCTCATGGAAATCTGCGGAAACAAGTTATTGCAGTGGAGAATATCAGGCTGTTCGCGTCGCAACAGCTCCGCGAGCTCGGCACGCGTTGTGCGGTTCCATAAGGTCTGTTGAGCCATTCGCAGTGGGCCGCTAGGCCAATCGCTGTTATCGCAAGTGAAAGTCACGACCGCGTGTCCCTTGTCGCGCAGCATTTCAACATCGCATTCGAAGGAAACATCCTCGCCGCCACGATGGCGGTAATAATTGTGGCAATAAACTATTTTCAACTTAGTTCTCGAGAATTAGAAAGACTGATAACATGGCGGCCGATGACTCTTTTTAGCGGATATCATCGGAATTCGTTGCGTAAACAATTGAGTTTGGAATCTCCAAGTGTATCCTCGTACCAATTAGCGTAAATGCGACTAACTACTGTATTTACGTCATGCTACAGGCAAACAGAACATATGATGTCCCTTGCGAACTTAGTCGAAAGCGATACTGGCTATGGCGACGTCAACACTATGCATCGTGTGGCTACCCTTCAGTGGAGACGGTCGATTCGATGGAACAACTCGCGCAGGTACTCAGCCAGCCACAGACGGAACTTAGAATGCTCTACCTTCTCACATCTCCACGCGCGGATTGTAAACTGCTGCCTGCGGCCATCACTTCGAACATGATCGCACAGCCAATGTGTGGTTGGCTCAGGAGGAACCTGCAAACATGAATACGTCCGAACGTTACGTCTTATTGAACCCTGGTCCGGTAACATTGACAGATTCGGTTCGGGCAGCACTTGCACGTCGCGACATGTGTCATCGTGAGCAAGCGTTCTCGGACCTGATGGCCGAGGTCCGCCGGCAGCTTTTGGACGTGTATGAAACCGCTGTAGCGGATTGGACGACGGTCCTGATTACGGGCTCTGGCACCGCCGCGGTCGAGTCGATGATTTCGTCGCTGGTCCAATCGCCGAATCAGTCTTTAGTCTGTGCCAATGGTGTGTACGGCGAACGCATGACGACGATGCTTCAAAGAGCCGGTAAGGCGCCTATCCAAGTTCGAAGCGAGTGGCAGGATGATATCGATTTCGCTGAGGTCGAGAATCGGTTGCGCCAACAAGATTCGATTAAGTATGTAATCGCCGTCCATCATGAGACAACCACCGGAAGGCTCAATAATCTCGATCGGCTGGCGGAGTTATGCGTCACATACGACAAACGAATGCTGGTCGATGCGGTCAGTAGTTTCGGTGGCGAGCGTATTGATTTTGAGAACTGGCCACTCGACGCCGTGGCTGCAACCGCGAATAAATGCTTGCACGGAGTACCTGGTATCGCATTTGTGGTTGTGCGCCGACCCTGCGTGCAGGACAAGACGTGCGCATCGTCTTTGTATTTGGATCTCGCCACCAACTTTGCTGCTCAGGAGGGTGGGTTGCCTGCGTTCACCCCTGCAATTCAATCGATGTACGCATTGCATCAAGCGCTCTGCGAATTGCACGACGGAGGCGGCTGGTCCAGCCGCCACGACATGTATCGGCAAAGAACCCTGCGCGTGACTGAAGGCCTAACGGGACTAGGCATTGCACCATTGCTACCATCGCCGACGGCGCGTTCTGCGGTGCTAACCGCTTATCGCCTACCCGAGGCATTAGACTACGAAACAATCAGCACTCCACTGCAAAAAGAGAGAATCATAATCTATGCTGGACAAAAGACACTGGAAAAGATCATTTTTCGCATCGCAGTGATGGGCGATTTGGATGATCACGATTTTGAGAAACTGTTTAGGGTCTTGCGAAACGTCATGCGCAACTAACTCGTCCACACATTTGATGGAAGCAACAATTGAAGAAATTGCTCATTACCGGATCATCGGGACTGATCGGCTCGGAGGTCAGCGTCTATTTCGCTGGCCGGGGTTGGGCGATACACGGTGTCGACAACAACCAACGCGCTGTGTTCTTTGGACCCCAAGGTGACACGCGCTGGAACCAAAAACGCCTTGAATCTCTTTTGCCAAACTTCGTTCATCACGAACATGACATACGAGATCGAGACGGCATTGCGCGGTTAATGAAAGAGGTCCAACCGGATGCAATCGTGCATACTGCGGCGCAACCCAGTCATGACCGGGCCGCTTCGATTCCATTTGACGACTTTGACACCAACGCAGTCGGCACGCTCAATTTACTCGAAGCGGCTCGCCAGAACTGTCCCGAATCTCCTTTTGTTCACATGAGCACGAACAAGGTCTATGGAGATCGCCCCAATCGGATTCCGATGATCGAACTCGAAACGCGATGGGACTATGCCGATGGACAATACCCGAATGGAATCCCTGAGGATTTTTCGATCGACCAGTCCGAGCACTCGCTTTTCGGGGCATCCAAAGTTGCAGCAGATGTTATGGTGCAAGAGTACGGCCGTTACTTTGGAATGCGAACATGCTGTTTACGCGGTGGATGTTTGACCGGGCCGAACCACACAGGCGTCGAGCTTCACGGGTTTCTTAGCTTTCTTGTTAAATGCAATCTACAAGAGCGAGAATACCGTATCTTTGGTTACCAGGGAAAACAGGTCCGCGACAATATCCATAGCCATGATGTGGCACGCTTTGTGGATGAATTTATCAACGCACCACGGTCCGGCGAGGTATATAATATCGGTGGCGGAAAAGCCAACAGTTGCTCCATTCTTGAAGCATTCAAAATCGCGGAACAGTGTAGCGGCAAGGCGATGCGGTACAGTTACGTCCAAGAGAATCGTATTGGCGATCATATCTGTTACTATAGCGACCTCAGCAAGATGCGTGCCCACTACCCAGCCTGGGATATCACCATAAGTTTGGAGGAAACGATTGCACAGATCGTTCGAGCATGGCAAGAGCGCGCTAGCGACTGAAGCCGAAGGGCGCATGCCTGACCCTTTTTCACTGTCGAGCTTTGTTCCGTAGATAGCTATGGCATTCGACGCAACGAACGGTCAAGTTGACGTAACCCAATGCAGCTCGGTGGACATCCTTCTCACGCGCTGCTTCGGTGATGACGTTGACCGCGCGACGAAAGTCAGAACTTTGTTGTATGTACTCTTCCGTGGTCAATACGTTCCAATTGCTCTCCAAACTCAGCAGGCTGAGCGATTGAGCCTCGCGAGCGATAAGCTCGAAGTCCTCTATCGCTAGACCTTCCAACACCCTTTTGGCGTGGTCGAGCTTACGTTGCATGAACGGCTTAAGAGGCTCTATAGGAGCTTTCGCGGCTGAAGTCTCCTGTCCGTATCCCCGCGAAATATGCGGTGACAATGACAGCCAAGCAGCAAAAGATATCGCCGAAGCAAACAGAATGACTAGTAGGTAGCGCTGCATGATTGATTCCCTCAAACTGGTAAATGTGTGATCCAGGTGGCACAACCCGATGATCAGGGCGATTTCAAATACTGCAAGTCGAGTACCCAATCCCCCACAATTTTACGATTCGTCTAAACTAAATATACGACGAGCTGCGAATTGGCCCCTTGTCGACTAGAAAACGAAACAAACGGTGGGACGTACGGCACGCGTGTCATGAGTTCGTGTGGCACACCCACTGGGCAAATACGCGCACTAGAGCTTATGGCCGTTTTATGATTCCCTTGAGAGAATGAAGGGGGCAAGCCTTTTGACGAGCGCCCACAATCGACAGTTATCGCGCGCGCCAAGCTCCCCCGCACGTAGAGACTTTTCTTGATAGTCCCTGAATTTCTACCGATCGCAATACCCACTTGCGAGTCGACTTTATAGTTCCGAGCCCCCGCACAAGATCCTAGGTGAGATTCACGATTGCGGTTTTTGCAGGGGGCTCAGTGGCTACTGCTCATAGATCTTGCCGAGCAAGTTCCTGAACTCCGGCCGCATTCTCAACGACCGGCGGAATGCCTTCTCGCCTCGTATTAACTCCACTTCATCGATGCCATTAGAGGACAGCTTTGCAAGCGTGACGGCACGTTCAAGAAAAGCAATGGCACGATCCTCGTAGCCCGTTCGCTGTTGTAGGTTTGCGGTGGCGAGTTCAGCATAGTTCCAACCTCTCTTTTTGCGGGTGACGATATCTAGGGGCGCGGACTTCAAATGCTGCGTATACGTCTCGACGACCACGCTCGCCAGCCCAAGTAGATCTTTTGTAGCCGTCACGTCCTGCTCAACATTTTGATCGTCAGCCGATTCGAGGTCGCGCAATGGTCAATGCACGTGTCATTGGTTCAGTGGCGGATGCTGGAGCAATCATGCTGGTTTCCTTCTGTGTACCGTTGAAAGTATCGATAACCGCCACTTAAGCAGCCCGCGTGCCAAACGCTCAAAGAACCTCAAAACCCAGCATTCCGCAGCGATTTGCGTATTCTCTGGCTACCTATTTCCCACCGAGCGGACGTCTTGTACAATCACGTTTGTGAACAACACAAATGGAGTTACGCAATGCCAAAGCGGCGAACACTTGTTTCTTGGATTGGTCATAACGATCTGCTATCTGCAGCCGCCGAGGGCGATGAGAACCTTCAGACCAAGGTTCTTGAGGAACTTGAGATCGAACGTAAGTTGCCGCTCCGAAAGCAAAACGGTCCGGTAAAGACCCTGCTGAACCAAGAATCCTTCGACGAAGTTCACCTGTTGGGTGATTATCCCGAATGGCTTCGAAAGCTGTACTCCGAATGGCTTGGCCACGAAGTGAAGGTGCACGCGCCCAAGCTGAAAGACCCAACCGACTACGGGCAAATCCTCACGGCAGTTAACAGTGTGTTGGACACGCTCAACCGTGAGCCGGGGAACGAGTTTTCGTTCTTGTTGACGCCAGGAACTCCATCCATGGCGGCGACTTGGATTCTTATCGGGAAATCTCGCTACGACGCCGTCTTCTGGCAGACGCACGACAACAGGGCCCAGGAATCCGAGGTCCCATTTGATGTTGTGGCAGGATTCGCCGCAGGACTCGCAGCGGTACCAGATGAGAACCTTCAGCATCTAGCCACGACGGCCCCCAGGGAGATCGATGGCTTCGACAAGATATCCGGGTCAAGCAAATCGCTAAAGTTGGCGGCAGGCCGAGCCGCAAAAGCATCCGAACGCGATGTTCCGATTTTGATCCTGGGCGAACCGGGGACGGGGAAGGAGTTGTTTGCTGAGGCAATTCACGAGGCGAGCAAGCGAAAAGGGAAGCCATATATCCGTATCAACTGTGCCGCAATACCCGATAATCTCCTAGAGGCTCAGTTGTTTGGCTATGTGGCCGGTGCCTTTTCCGGTGCATCGAAAACCGGCGAGAAGGGACTGTTCGACCACGCCAATGGCGGCACGATCTTCCTTGATGAAGTTGGCGAAGCCAGCTCCGCAATGCAGGCGGCCCTGCTAAGAGTCCTACAGCCCCCACAGGGGAAAGGACCATGCTATCGTGAGTTCTCACGTGTAGGTGACTTGGGAAAAATACAAACCAGCGATGTGCGAATCATCAGCGCCACCAACCGTGATTTGATTCAGGAAGTTGAAGATGGCACCTTTCGCGAAGACCTGTTCTTTCGCCTGGCAGTTATCAAAGTGAAGCTGCCGCCTCTTCGCACTCGCAAGTCGGATATTCCTGAGCTTGTCGATGTGCTGTTGAAGGAAATCAACAGAGACTTTCGGCGTAACGAAAACGAATATCGGGACAAATCGATTTCTGATGTCGCAAAACGATTTGTGCGCACGTATGATTGGCCGGGAAATATTCGGCAATTAAAAAGCGCCCTTGTGGAAGCTGCCATCATGTGTGCTGGCGATACGATTGATACTGCTGATTTGAAGTCAGCAATCGCTGATATGCCAGGCACTTCATCTGGCTTGTATGATCAAGAGCTTGGCCACGGATTCTGTCTGCAAAAGCTGCTGGAAGACATTAATCGCAAGTATTTAGAGCGTGCGATGGAGGAAGCGGAAGGCGTGAAGACCAAAGCCGCTGAACTACTTGGGATGTCGAGTTACCAAACCTTGGACGCCCAACTCAAACGATTGAATGTGAAGGCGGCCAAATCCAAATAAGCAATCTGTTCCCCGCGTCTAGACCAGCGTCCATCCGGTTTGGCACACCAGTTGCCTTAACCACGAACCATGCACCTCGATTCGTATCACACCATGAAATCACTCAACTTCGAGTTTCTGCGACCAAAATGGCCTGAGCTGGCTGGGCTTGGCGGGTTCGCGGAGGCTTATGCGCATCACGATCCGGTTGGAGCGATTCTTAAGTTACGGGTTTACTGCGAACAAATCGTCGACTGGATCCACCACGATCAACGATTGCCGAAGCCCTTTCAAGCAAATTTAAACGACCTACTCAATAACCAACCATTCCGGGACGTGGTACCCGAGGTCGTGCTTTCCAAATTGCATGCGATACGCATGGAGGGAAACCGAGCTGCGCATGGAAATAAGGGAGACACGACGACAGCTCTGCGATCATTGCGCGAAGCCTACAACGTAGGACGCTGGGTTTTCGTGAACTATGCCAAAGGGAGTGTTGACGACTGTTCGGCATTTGTGGAGCCCCCACAGGGCGGCGTTGAAAGTGTTCAGCAACGCCGGGAAAAACGCGCAATCCTGGAGAGAGTCGCCGCGCAAGAAGCTCAGATGCAAAAGTTGCTCGCTGACCTTGAGCAGCAGCGAATGCGCGCCGACCAAGCCGAAGCGACGGCCGAAGAACGCAAGGCTGCTTTGGAAGCCGCCCTGCAAGCGGCCAGCAAGCTTCAAGCCATAGATCCGCTGGCGTACAACGAAGAAGAGACTCGCAAGTACCTGATCGATCAAATGTTGGCTGACGAAGGATGGGATGTCGGTAAGGGCATGTCCAACACCGCTCAAGTCTTGAAAGAAGCTCCCGTAAAATATCAGGTGGGAGCGTCTGGCAGCGGAAAGGCGGATTACGTCCTGGACGACGACAATGGAAAACCGCTAGGCGTCGTAGAAGCTAAGAAAACAGCCGTTGATCCCCAAATTGGCAGAAAGCAAGCTGAACAGTACGCCGATGGACTTGAGAGGGAGCACGCTCAGCGTCCCGTGATCTTCTATACCAATGGTTACGATCTATGGATTTGGAACGACAAAGCGGGCGAGCCTCCGCGCAAAATCTACGGATTCTATTCCAAAGATAGCCTGCAACACATTCACTATCAGCGAACTGCGAAGAAACCTGATGGACTACGGCATTCGCGTTGGCAGTCGCTTGGGCAAGACAATTATTTTTGCTCGCAGCATTAAACACGCTCGCCTGATTGAAGAGTTATTCAACGAAATGTATCCTCAGTACGGCGGCAAGTTTTGTCAAACCGTAGTCAGCGATGATCCGCGTGCGGAATCAATGATCGACGACTTCAAGGGCGACGGTACGAATCCTGATCTGACTATCGCTATCTCCGTGGACATGCTCGACACGGGTGTAGACGTTCCTGAGTGCGTCAACCTCGTGTTTGCTAAGCCGGTTTATTCTTACGTCAAATTTTGGCAGATGCTCGGACGCGGCACTCGGCTATGTCCTAATTTGTTTGGCCCCGGCCTCGATAAGTCGCACTTTCAGATCTTCGATCATTGGGGCAACTTCGAGCGGTTTGAACAGGATTACAAGCCCGCGGAGCCGGTGCGCCAAAAGTCGCTGGGAGAACGAGTCTTCGAAGCCCGGATGAAGCTGGCCGAAGCCGCGTTGGAAAAGCAACATAATTCTGGCTTCGAGATTGCCACCGGTCTGATCAGCAAGCAGTTGGCTGACCTGCCCAAGAACAGCATTCCTATTAAGGAAAAGTGGAATCAGGTGCTGTCGGTTTCGTCTGAAGAGACAGTCCGCCAGTTCGATGCCGCCACGAAGGCGACGTTGCAGCAGGACATTGCCCCACTGATGCAATGGGTGGACATTGCCAAGTTCGAAGAAGCCTACAAATTCGACCGGCTGATCGCCCAGTTGCAGACCGAACTGATTCGTGACGGTGCCAAATTCGCTGACCTTCGCGATGAAGTGGTCAATCTGGTCAGCAGCCTGCGGATCAATCTTTCCCAGGTGAAGCTTAAACTGCTAGTCATCGAACGAGTCAAAAGCGATGAGTTCTGGGACGAGGTTACCGTCCGCGATCTTGAAGAGATCCGTGATCAGTTGCGCGGCATTGTCCAGTTTCGTCGCCAGGACGAGGTGCCTCGGTTCGATCCGATCATCATCGACGTGAAAGAAGACGAAGCGGACGTCGAGCGCAAGAAGCACAAGGTTCGTTTGGACAGGCTCGACGATCTAGACATGGTGGCCTATCGCAACCGAGTCAACAACGTCCTGCAATCCATCATCGATCAGAACGATACCTTGCGGAAGATTCGACTCGGCCAGCCCGTAACCGAACACGATCTGGAAGACCTTTGTTCGCTGGTGCTGACGCAGGAACCGGGTATCGATTTGCACAACCTGATGGATTATTTCACGCAGGCCGAATCGCTCGATCAAGCTATCCGTGAAATTATCGGAATGGATGCCGATGTCGTTCAGCAGCGATTCACTCAGTTCGTGCAGGTCCATCCCAACCTGGCTTCGCATCAAATCAAGTTTCTGGATATGCTTCAGAACCACATTGCGAAATTCGGCTCCATCAAAACAGACGACCTTTACGAACCGCCATTTACTACACTGCATACTGACAGCCTGGACGGGCTCTTCGATGAGTCGCTGGCAGATGAACTTTTTGAAATCATCGGTACGTTTAAGACAAGGGGCGAGCAAGAATGACGAAGAAGCCCGCAAAGCAACTCACAACTGACGGCGACTCCCCGACCGTATTTGATTTGGAATGCCTTGCGCAGTCCATCCAGACGGCTCATGAAGAACTGGCTCGGCAGGCCTCGAAAGCAGTCAACATTAGCTTGACCGTGAGGAATTGGCTGATCGGTCACTATATTGCCGAGTTTGAATTGAACGGCGCGGACCGCGCCTTGTACGGCGACAAACTGCTGGACCGGCTAGCCACTCGCCTGAGCGAATTGGGCGTTAAAACCTGTGAGAAACGCCGGCTTTATCAGTATTTGCGGTTCTATAACACCTATCCGGAGATAGTGCGGTCACTGACCGCACAATCTCAAAAGCTGCTGTTGCCCGGTATCCAGAGTACAGTTCTGACAAAAGTGCGGTCGGCGCCCGCACTATTCGGATTGAAGCTCATCGACTCGCTCTCCTACACCCATCTGGAGTTGCTAGTGGCTCTGGACGACGAAGCCAAACGCGCATTTTACGAAACCGAGTGCGTTCGGGGAAGTTGGTCCGTACGCGACCTCAAGCGGCAAATCAGCAGTCTACTATACGAGCGAAGTCAACTCTCTATCGACAAGCACCGACTGCTAGATGACCTGCCCGCGGCCACTGAGCCTTCCACCCAACGACTCACCATCCGCGACCCGTATATCTTTGAATTCCTCGGACTAACGCCGTTGGAAGTGATGAGCGAATCGCATCTCGAAGACCAGTTGCTGGATAAGTTGTAAGCGTTCCTGCTCGAACTGTGGCAAGGCTTCTGCTTTGAGGCGCGACAGCGGCGAATGCTGATTGGCGACAAATACTACTTCGTCGATCTGGTCTTTTACCACCGCATATTGAAGTGCCATGTGCTGGTTGACTTGAAGCTCGAAGAATTCACGCACGAAAACATCGGACAACTAAACACCTACGTCAGTTGGTTTGACAAACATGTTCGCGAGCCGGGTGACAACCCGCCGATCGGTATTTTGCTCTGTACCGAGAAGGACTACGCACTCGTCCAATACGCGTTGGCAGCGATGGACAACTCGCTGTTTGTCTCCAAGTACCAACTGCAATTACCTACTCCAGAAGTTCTCAAGCAGCAACTCGAAGCCGAACGCCGCCGACTCGAAGCCGAGCTGGAATCGAGCATCGAACAACAAGAAAAGGATTTTCACGAATGATCACAGGACCACTACGCAGCAAGATCGACAAACTCTGGGAGGAGTTCTGGACGGGCGGCATTACCAACCCACTGACCGTTATCGAGCAGATTTCGTTCCTGATGTTTGCGCGGCTGCTCGACATGCGCGAGAGCACCGAAGAAAAGAAATGGTCGCGCAAGCATCCGGATAAGCCATTCCCCGGCGTTTATTTCCCTCGCAGCAAACAGCATTTGCGTTGGAGCCACCTCAAGCAGGAAGCCGACGCGGACAAGATTCTGAAGATCGTCCGCGACGAGGTCTTTCCGCACTTTCGCGTGATGGGCGAGTCGACGGCGCTAGCCGCAGGTGCCACTGGCTCCCCTCGCCCC
>JADYZV010000144.1 GCA_020852965.1 Pirellulaceae bacterium
ACACAGGCTAACTTGCCAGTCAACAATCGGACTATGTAAGGCTTTCAACGGCCAAATCAAAAAATTTTTGCGATTGCAATACCAACAAACTCCGTCAATGCAAAAACTTCACAGCCTATCCGCGTCGTGAGTTTTTATAGCAACACCGACGGCGGAGCGTCGGGCCACATTAACCTGCAACACCGACGGCGGAGCGTCGGGCCACATTAACCTGCCACTCCGACGGCGGAGCGTCGGGCCATATTAGGTTTACTATGCAATTCAATCGCGCGGTGATTGTGGGAGTGGGACTGCTCGGTGGTTCCGTCGGGCTCGCCCTCCGCGCGCGCTCGATGGCTAAGCGCATCGTCGGTTGGGGGCGACGCACCGAAACGCTGCAACAGGCGCTCGACCTGCACGCCATTGATGAAATCGAAACCGACCTCATCACGGCTTGCATGGAAGCCGACCTGGTCGTGGTCTGCACTCCGGTGCAGTTCGTGGTCCCGCAAGTTCTCTTCTGTACCGACGTGGTTGCCGCTGGTGGCCTGATCACCGACGTGGGGAGTACCAAGCGGACGATTTGCGCTGAGCTGGCTGTGGCAGCCAGGGAAACATTTTGCGGTTCCCATCCATTGGCGGGCAGCGAAAAAAGTGGTGTGGGCTTTGCCCTGGCCGATCTGTTCGTAGGTAGACTAGCGGTGGTTACACCCAGCGAACAGACCCCTGAACCGCTGGCTGAACGCACAGAAAAGTTCTGGCAAGCGCTCGGCAGCCGCACGCTTAGAATGACCCCACAGGAGCATGATTGCGGCGTGGCCCGCACCAGTCACCTGCCCCACGTCGTAGCGTCCGCGTTGGCAGCCGGTACTCCACAAGCGCTGCTCCCCCTAGCGGCTTCTGGATGGTGCGATACAACACGTGTGGCGGCTGGCGGGGTCGAACTTTGGCAACAGATTCTCCTGGAAAATCGGCAACCCGTATTGGAGGCTCTGCAAGAGTTTTCCACATCGCTCCAACCTTGGATCGCGGCCCTGAGCGCAGGCGATACAGGGCGTATCGAACAATTACTTCAAGCAGGAAAGCAACAACGTGACTCTGTGGGAAATTGACATACTTCCGGCCCCCGGCGAAATCGATGTAGCGGGTGTCAACCTGGCCAGCGAAGCCCGCGATCTAGGGCTCAGTCCCCAGTTGTCGATCGCTGCCGCGCATGGCTTCCTATTGCAAGGTAAGCTCAGCGCAGAGCAAGTACATCACGCCGCTTCGCAACTCTTGTCCGATGCCGTAACCGAGAGTACTACGATCGCCACGGTCGGACAGTCGCAATTATCCGCGCCGCGCGGCCCACTCCAACAGCTCGTACACGTGCTCCCCAAACCCGGCGTCATGGATCCCGTCGCGCAAAGCACTCTGCAAGCCCTCCAGGACATGGGGCTGCCGGTCGAGCAAGTGACCACCTTTCGAAAGTATTGGCTGAGCGAGGTCGAGCCCGACGAGCTCGATCGGCTGTGCCAGAAGCTGCTCTCCAATGATTCGATCGAACGCGTCATCGTGGGACCATTGGAACTGGATAAGATCGATGTGGGGACCGAGTACCAGTTTGCATTGAAGCACGTGTCCATTCGCGATTTGGACGACGGACAACTACAGCAACTCAGCAAACAGGGGCAGCTCTATTTGACGTTGACTGAGATGCAGACCATCCAGCAGCATTTTCGCACACTTGGCCGCGAGCCGACCGACATTGAATTGGAAACCGTTGCGCAGACTTGGAGCGAGCACTGCAGCCACAAGACGTTGGCCGGACGAATCGCCTACAGCGACGAACGGGGCGAGCGGAAATTCAAGAACATGCTCAAGGAAACAATTTTCCAAGCCACCCAGACCATCCGCGCAGAATTGGGGGCAGACGATTGGTGTGTAAAGGTCTTTTCCGACAATGCTGGTATCGTCAAGTTCGACGACGAATATCACATCGTCTTCAAAGTCGAAACGCACAATCACCCCAGTGCCATTGAACCCTATGGTGGCGCCAACACGGGGATAGGCGGTGTGATCCGCGATCCGATGGGGACGGGACTTGGCGCCAAGCCGTTTTGCAACACCGACGTTTTTTGCTTCGCTCCGCCCGATACCGATCCCAGTACGCTACCACCGGGGGTGCTGCACCCGCGGCGCGTGATGAAAGGGGTCGTCAGCGGCGTGCGCGACTACGGCAATCGCATGGGGATTCCCACCGTCAACGGAGCGGTCTACTTCGATCCACGCTATTTAGGTAATCCATTGGTCTATTGTGGCAACGCAGGCCTGCTCCCCGTCGATTGCGTCGAGAAGAGCCCACTTCCCGGCGACTGGATTGTGTCGATCGGTGGCCGCACGGGGCGCGATGGAATTCACGGTGCGACGTTTAGCAGCGCGGAATTGACCAGCGAAAGCGAAGCGATCTCCGGCGGTTCGGTTCAGATCGGCAATGCGGTTACCGAGAAGATGGTACTCGATGTTTTGTTGCAAGCTCGCGATGAAGGGCTCTACAACGCGGTCACGGACTGTGGGGCGGGTGGCTTCAGCAGCGCGGTCGGCGAGATGGGTGAAAAGATCGGTGCCGAAGTGTGGCTCGAGCGCGCTCCGTTGAAGTACACGGGGCTGAGCTATACGGAGATCTGGATCAGCGAAGCCCAAGAGCGAATGGTCTTCGCCGTCCCACCAGAAAAGCTCCAGCGCATGCAGGCGGTATGCGCGGCCGAAGGGGTCGAGGCCTCGGTCATCGGCCAATTTGTGCCGACGGGTCAACTGCGATTGATGTATCAAGGCGAGCAGGTCGGTATCGTATCGATGGAATTCCTGCACGAAGGACGCCCACCAGTGGTTCGCAGCGCGACTTACACTCCGCCAGCAGTCGTCGATACGCCCACGCCGCAGCTCAACCAAGCGGGTGTCGAGGACGCGCTGTTGAAGATCTTGGGTTCGCTCAATGTCGCCAGTAAGCACTGGATCATTCGCCAGTACGATCACGAGGTGCAAGCGGGCAGTGCGATCAAACCGCTGGTCGGTCCCGCCTGCAATGGCCCCGGGGACGCCGCCGTGGTGCGTCCTCGCTTGGACAGTCGACGCGGTGTGGTAATTAGTTGCGGCATGAATCCCAACTATGGAGATCTCGATACCTACCACATGGCAGCCAGTGCGATTGACGAGGCGGTGCGCAATGCGGTCTCGGTGGGGGCCGATCCGAGCCGGCTGGCCATCTTGGACAACTTCTGTTGGGGAAACACCGATCGCCCCGAGACGCTCGGATCGTTGGTCCGCGCCGCGCTGGCTTGTCACGATGTGGCGGTCGCGTGGAAGACGCCCTTCATCAGCGGCAAGGATAGCCTCAACAATGAATTCACTTGGGTCGACGCCGCTGGCGAGCGGCAGACGATTGCGATTCCCCCGTCGTTGTTGATTAGTGCCATGGGCCAAGTCGCCGATGTGGCCAAGTGCGTCACCATGGACTTGAAGGAAGTTGGCAATCCACTCTACCTGGTCGGCAGCACGCGACGGGAACTCGGCGGTTCCCATCTGTTGAGTGTGCTTGGGCTCAGTGGAGGCGCGGTACCGCAAGTCGACGTGAACTCGGCCAAGACGATCTTTGAACAAGTGCATGCGGCGATCGACGGTGGCTTGGTCCGCGCCTGCCACGATTTGAGCGAAGGTGGCCTGGCTGTCGCCTTTGCGGAAATGTCGTTTGCTGGACAGTTGGGGGCGGAGATGGATATCGCCGCTGCTCAGGAAGCAAGTGGCTTGAACGCGGTCGAATTGTTGTTTGCCGAGAGCAATAGTCGCTTCTTGATCGAGGTCGACGCGAGCAAACAAAGCGAGTGGGAAGCGCTTATGTCAAACGTTGCTTGCGTGCGACTGGGTAGCGTGACCGGCGGCGAGCAGGTGGTCGTGCGCTCGGGTAAAGAAGTGTGTGTCGACAAGCCATGGAGCGAATTGTTTGACGCTTGGCATCAACCACTCGATTGGTAGAAAGTGGCCCGACGCTCCGCGTCGGATTTTGCATCTCAACCGACGCGAAGCGTCTGCGCCAGACTAAGGAAACAATTTCGACAACGCCAACGCATGTTTCGGCAGTAAAGCAAACAGCAATTGTCCATCGTTCCCTTGCAAGCGTTGCATGCTGGCATAACCGTTGGCGGTTGGTTGGCTATAAACTTCAATTGATTTTTCAGCGTGCAGCACGATCGCGTATTCGGCCACGCCACATCCAGCATAGATGTTGGCTTTTTCGCGGTCGATTTCAATCGAGCTAACGGCGACTTCGATGATGACTAACGCGCTGCTGGGGTGCGCATCGCAGTAGTCACTGGGCTTACCGAGCACGATGGCTACATCGGGTTCTGGCTCTGAATCGGCAAGCGTGATCGGTTGTTCTTGCCGAACGTGATAGCCAGCTGGAACTGCTGAACGCGCCCAATCAGCCAATATCTGCACTAAGAATGAGTGGCGAGGAGACTTGATCATTTTGGCAACAATGACCCCGCGCAGTAGTTCCGTTTCTTGATCGATCAATCCAGCGTGCCCCAAGCTATGATACTGTGCGACCGAAATCGGCAAAGCCAAGCGTCGCACGGCGGGGTTGTCCAGCACGGAAGCCATCGAAATTTCCCAACTCTGTAATTAGACGACAGGTGTCTGACATGATACCATCTGTGGTTCGTCAATGTGGCTTTTAATGTGGCGCAGGCGCTCCGCGTCGGTTTTCGTATCTCTCAA
>JADYZV010000145.1 GCA_020852965.1 Pirellulaceae bacterium
CACGGTGAAATCGTTTAACGCCGAACCGGAGCGGGTCGCAAGGCACAATGTGAGCTGATCAACAGCGGGGTCTCTGACGAACCACAGCACTCGCCAACCCGCTTTCGCGACCTGCGCAGGTGACGGCACATGCGACAGCCAAACATCCTGCCAATACTGCGATCATGAATCATCTAGTCTTAATCGCGCCGCATACCCGCCGAACTGCCAGGTCAAATTGCGGCATCCATTGCGGCATCCTATTGGGGCGACCACCGGTGCCGCGAGGCTCTCCTCTCGGCCTCAATCCACCAGGCGGCCGCGCTGCCGAGGAATTCACTCTCTCGTCATGATGACCATGGGGCAAAACGCCAAATCTGCGTTGTAATCATGCCTCCCTCACTGATTTGCTCGCACTCCATTCGCATTCCACACTGTGCAATGAGCGACTGCGTATCGACAAGCTGGCGGTTCGCTAGCCCCGTTTGCCAGCGGAAAAAGAGGTGCATGGCCCACAGTAATAGCTTGGCTCGCGGACGTTGCCAGGGCGACTGCGGGACGATAAAATCTACGTGTAGCAGCACACCGCCGACACGCAGCGCTGCCAGCCAATGTGGTAGATGCGATTTCAATTCCGCCAGACTGAAGCAATTCAAAAAGAAGGGAGTGACGACGACGTCGTACGCTCCTATCTCGGGCTTGTAGCCACACGCATCGGCCTGAAACAAGTCGACATACTCCGAGGCATGAACCAACTCGACTCGCGCTTGCTGTCGCTGCAACATGCGTAGGCTTTGGTCGACGCTGGTGATCCTGCTGGGCGCATCACTGCTCGATCGTTCTGTCGCAAAGCCAAGTTGCTTGACGCATAGTTGTTCGAGTAAACGACCATTGCCATCGCCGAGGATTAGCAATCGCTTCCACGGCTGCAAGTCGTCGATTAAGGCGACTCGAGCTCGCTGCAATCGGTTGCCGAAGACCAACCACTCCGTTGTTCGATACCACAGCGCCAAGCGGTCGTAGCCGCGCTGCGAGCGCGATGAGGTAGCGGAACTTAGGTGAAGCACAGCATCACCAACGGTGGAGTCCACAGCACGGCATCTACCCAAACGCTGCGAATATCGAAAGACGCAGGTGAGCTGAATGGCGCTGTCATCGTCCAGGGACTATTCGGCAGGACAAGCGATAGGGTTAGGCCAATGCCGCTGGCCAACATGGCTAGCACGAGCGACACCGGTAAACGCAGAAGTAATCCCGCCGACAATGCAAACAACGCAATAATCAGTTCGCCTTGGCCTACGGCATTGGCGCTGGTGAATTTGCGCCAATGACAGTTGGTAGCAATCGAGGGAAACGACTGGGCCCGATCTACGGCTCGTTCGAACCGAGCCACCAGCAAGCAATTGTAGCTAAACAAAATCGCAATCGCGCAGGTTGCCGCCGCTAGAGCCCAAAGAGGCCCGACTACGAGCGAGTCACTTCGAGTGGCATTTTGCAGGCTACCACTCAACTGAGTCCAGACGGTCAATGAAACTCCGAGGGCAAACAGAGTGCCGACGCGAGCCTCTTTAGGTAAGTAGTCCCATCGGGAGGTTGGCTTGGAAAGTGGCTCGGTATCTCGATTGGAGGATCGGTTCGCGGAGAAGTGAACGCTGGCACCGTAGGCCAACACCGCCGCGCCAAGTAGCAATCCGCTGCGCAATAATGCCGCAGGCAGGTATTGCACCACGATGAAGGTGTTGAGCGCCAACATAGCCATCCACATTCCTATGAACAGCCGTCGATGGTGGCGATAAAACCCGTGTCGCAAAGTATGGGGTTGTGCCAAATCCAACTTGGTCGTATCGAGCAAGCGATCTGCCACATAAATTAGCCAAACGGATATCGACAGCGATATCAATTCGGACCACGTCGAGGAACGGTTGCAAAAGCTCTGCATCAACAACTGTTGCCAGACGACCGCCACAAACACAGCATCGAGCGAGAGCAAACTCGGCCAAGCCGCCAACGGGGTTCTACGACTCCTCAATGGTCTAGCGTCCAATTTGGTTCACTTATCACTCAAACTCGCTGGAGTCTAGGCTTTAGCCGATCCTCGTCCCGCTCAAAATCGCCTAAAGGCTAGACTCCAACATTGCTGCGGTTGGTGCGTGCCCCTACGATTCGAGCGCGAACCCAATTTTGACGGTCACTTGCCAATGCGATACCTTTCCATCGACGATATCACCACGCGTCTCGATGACTTCAAACCATCGCAATTCTCGTACCGTCTTCGATGCTTGTGAAATCGCATTGGCCACCGCCTCCTCGATGGAGTTGGGCGACGTACCAACGATCTCTAATTTTTTATACACGCGGTCTGACATGTTGGTTCCCTTTCAATCGGATCGTGCTCGTTTCAGAGTTTAACTTCTAGATTGTAACCCTTTCAGAACCAAAAGCAGAAGGGGAATAGCCAAGACTTGAATTTAGGGGTAGTGGTCGCTGCAATTGGTTATACTGGGAACCCCCGCTCTGCCTGCCACGCTGGCCTACCCGCGAAATCCAAACAGTGAACGACGATGAAACGCTTCCTATTTCTACTGACCGTGCTGCTAATTTTGAATCCTACGCAATTTGGGTCCACTAGCGCGCAAGACAGCCATCCCCGCCCTGCACTGTATGGTACCGACGCGCTCGGCCGCTCGTTGCCCGAGGCGTCCGACGTGCGCGAGTTCAGGAAAGATCGACAGGTCGGTATATTTTACTTCACTTGGTTGAATCTAAATGAAGTCCATGACAATACCCAGATTCTTGCCAAGTATCCCGATGCGTTGTCGACTACAGCCTCACCGCCCTGGGGGCCGAAAAACGCGTATCACTTCTGGGGCGAGCCGCTCTTTGGTTATTACCGCAGCGACGATCCGTGGATCTTGCGTCGCCACGCGGAGCTGCTTTCCGATGCAGGGGTCGACTTCCTCGTTTTCGATGCCACCAACGCGGCGATCTACCAAGACGTCATCTTGAAACTGCTCCAAGTCTTTGAGGAACAACGACAACTGGGAGAGCGAGTCCCGCAAGTTACCTTTATGGTCAATACTCAAGCTGGCGAGACGGCAGACCGCATCTTACAGACGTTTTACAAGTCGTCGCACCATCCTGAGAATGAGCATCCCGAGCTTTGGTTTCGATGGCAGGGCAAGCCATTGCTGCTGTGTGACCCCGCAGAGGCCTCGCCCGAAGTCGCAGAGTTCTTCACCTTGAGAAAGGCTCATTGGCCGTTTGAACTCGTGAACACACACAACGCTTGGCATTGGGAGGCTACTTATCCGCAAGTCTATTCGTACGACACGGATCCCTCCAAACCTGAAGAAGTCAATGTTTCCGTAGGCCAGAATTTGCGTCAAAGCGACGGGCGAGTCGAGATGATGAGCACAGGCAATGCGCGTGGTCGGAGCTTCCATGGCGGCAAGGTTGACACTCGCCCCGACGCCTACCAGTACGGATTCAACTTCGAAGAGCAATGGCAACGTGCGTTCGAACTAGATCCCGAGATCGTCTTCGTCACTGGCTGGAACGAATGGATAGCGATGCAGTTGAATCACGGCGAGGGACGGCCGGTCTTTTGCGACCAATTCGACGCCGAGAACAGTCGCGACGTCGAAATGATGAAGGGGGGCTACGCAGACAACTACTATTTGCAACTCGCTGCCAACATCCGCCGCTACAAAGGGATGAATCCACCGCCGACATGCAGCCTGCCGACGACCATCGATATTGCCGGCCCGTTTGAGCAGTGGAATCAAGTGTCCTACGAGTACCAAGACCACGCCAACGAAACACTCCCAAGAGATCATGCTGGCTGTGGCAATAACCACTACCGCGTCACCACTGGCCGCAACGACTTCCGCGTTCTGAAGGTAGCCCAGGATGCGAAGAATCTCTACTTCTACGCGCAAACTTCAGAACCGATTAGCCCAAGCAACGGTGAAAATTGGATGTGGTTGCTGTTGGACATCAAAGATTCCAACCAGCCCAACTGGGAGGGTTTTCATTTTCTCGTCAACCGACAGAGATCAACCCCGAGTGAGACCTCGATCGAATCGTGTGCTGGACAGTGGAATTGGCAATCGGCAGGAACAGCCAACTATCGTGTCGAGGGGAATCAAATGCAGCTAGCGATCCCGAAATCCGCCCTTGGAATTGAGAATCCATCGTATGCCATTGAATTCAAATGGCTCGACAACACGCAGTCTCCGGGTGAAATCATGGACTTGTATACCAACGGCGACACAGCACCTTCGGGAAGATTACGATATCGATTCGAGTTTCAATAGTAGAACAACTGTCCCCAATTGTTTGGGATTTTGACGATGCTAAGCAATCCGAGACCATGAACCATTAGACAATGGTACACCATTGTCTCAGTTCTCACGATTACCGTGAGCGGCTACTAATAAGGCTACCAATAAACCGTGCAACGAAAGGCTGCATCCACATGCTCATCACATCGCTCGACTTTGACCTGCCGGGCAAGCAACAAGGTTTCCTGCAGGTTCCCTACTCGCACGATTTGGGTGGTTGGGCGAACGTAATGATCCCCATTACCTGTGTGTCACCCAAGAGTCGTAGCGGGCCTACGGTATTGATCTTGGGGGGCAATCATGGCGATGAGTACCAGGGGCAGATTGCCGCCATGAACCTTGCGCGCGAATTGCAGCCGGAACAACTCGACAGTCGCGTTGTGCTGATACCTTCACTGAATTTCCCAGCAGCTCGCGAAGCGAAACGCTTATCGCCGCTCGATGGCATGAATTTAAACCGCGCTTTTCCTGGCGAGCCGGAAGGGAGTGTCACTAGCCAAATTGCACACTTTCTTACCACAGTTTTATTTCCGCTAAGCGACGTGGTGATCGACATGCACTCGGGCGGGCGGAGTATGGAGTTCGAACCCTGTGCGCACATGCACTTGGTGGAGAACTTAGAGCAGCGTGAGCGGATGTTGTCAGCCATGTTGGCATGGAACACAGATTTTGCATTCCTCTACGCAGATATTGCTGGGACGGGACTACTACCGGTCGAAGCGGAAAGCCAGGGAAAACTTGTCGTAACCACCGAGCTCGGCGGTGGCGAGGCGATTCCGGCAAGTATCCATCGCATCGCGGCGAGTGGCCTTCGCAATGTGCTGATCCACCTTGGCGCGCTGAAAGGCAAAGAGGAAACTCGTGAAAGCCTTGGCAAACCACCGACGATTCTCACGCAAGCGCTCGACCGCGAAGATTATCTGCTGGCTCCCGAGTCGGGCATATTCGAGATTTGCGTCGATCTCGGTTGCCGAGTCGAGCGGGGACAAGTGATCGGCCGCATTCATCATCTCGAACGCCCCGATCGACAACCGGAAGCGATCGTCTCGCAAAGCGATGGATTTCTAATGACCATGCGCGCTCCCTGCCTGACACGCCAAGGCGACTGTGTGGCTGTCATCGCTCAGGAAGTAGACCCACTCAGCCTCGCTCGCTGACTACAAACGACATTCGGCACACCACTTGTCAATTACAACTATCCGTTTCGATTCAACCTGATCGTGCTCACTGAAAGAGCAGTCGCAATCGTACTCGATGCCAGCGCGAGCGCGAGCACGAGTACGAAAATGTGGCTTCATTCAACGAAACATCACAGACATGACATCGCCCCAATCGCAAGCCTCAAATCGCGCCACGCTGTTGGTCGCATTTATGTGGGGCGCTTACTTCTTAAACTACTGCGATCGGCAGGCGGTATTCGCTATGTTTCCGGTGCTCAAAACGGATCTGGCGATGTCGGACCAGCAACTTGGGCTGACCGGCTCGATCTTTCTATGGGTCTACGGTTTGGGTTGTCCCATAGCAGGTCAGATAGCGGACAAATACTCGAAGCGAATCTTGGTGGTGCTAAGTTTGGTGATTTGGAGCGTTGTCACGCTAGCCACGGGATGGGCGACCTCAGCCATGGTCTTGTTATTGCTGCGCGCGGCCATGGGGGTCTCGGAATCGCTGTATATGCCGGCTGCGATAGCGCTCACCTCCAATGCTCACCCACCCGAGAAACGCTCGCGAGCCGTATCCGTATTGACGACCGCTCAAATCGTGGGCACGATCGCGGGTGCGTGGTTTGGTGGTTGGATGGCCAATCAAGGCATGTGGCGTGAAGCGTTTTTCGTTTTGGGGGGCTTGGGCCTGCTCTATGCAGTTCCCTACTTTCTGTTTCTAAAGACCGTGAACGAAGAGTCGCAGGTGGAAACTCGCAGGGCCACTTCTTCGTTTGCTGCTGGTGAGCTTTTCAGAGTACCCACGTTCGTGATGCTGTGCTTTGTTTTTCCAACTTTCGTATTTGGATTGTGGATGCTCTACAGTTGGCTCCCGAGTTTCTTGTTCGAAAAATTCTCGTTGAGCCTGACCGATGCCGCCTTTACCGCGACGGCCTATCTGCAGAGTGCGACCTTCGTTGGCTTGCTGTGTGGCGGCCTATTCGCCGACAAATTGTTCTTGATTACCAAAGCCTCACGACTGTGGATCATGGCTGCCAGCCTGCTGCTAAGCGCCCCGTGCCTGCACGGCATCGGCAGCTTGCCAAGCCTGCAAGCGACCTGTATTGCGGCAGCCGCTTTTGGATTGTTCAGTGGGTTCTTTATTGGCAATGTATTTCCTGCCGCTTTTGAGGTGGTGCCGGGTGACACGCGCGCGTCGGCTGTGGGGCTGTTGAATTTTTTCGGTGCGCTGGTCTCGGGCTTTGCCCCCTTGGTCGGCGGAACCTGGAAAGAGACGATTGGCATCGAGCAATTGTTGACCTACTCAGCCTACGCCTACTTGGCGGCCGCCATTTTGCTGATCGTAGGCATTTGCACGCTATACCCAATCGACTTCGCACGTGCCCGCAGCGAGAGTTCGGTTCTTGAGACCCCCAAATTGTAGTGACCAACAGCGATTTGGAGATGGACGCATCGCAGCCAATTGGCGAATCGACTAAACTAGAATTACGCCTCCCCAGCCTACTCCCTTCGATGTGCCCCAGGGTATCTGCTCATGATTTCAATGATTCCGTCATGCTCACCTGTCATTCCGGTGCGCCTACTGCTATTGATCGTGATCGGATCATTATTCGTAGCGGATCAGTATGAAAACGTTGGATTAACGAACGTGGCTGCGGCCGAGGAGCCCGACTATCCGCTCCCTCCCGAGGTGCGCAAACACGAGGGGGTCCCGGAGGGGAAGATCGAAGGCCCGTTCACGATATCGAGCAAAATCTACCCTGGCACCGAGCGCAACTACTGGATTTATGTTCCAGCTCAATACACGGCCGACAAGCCCGCTTGTACGCTGATCGTCCAAGATGGCTTGGGGCGTGCCCAGGGCTGGAGTCTGCCGCAGATCTGCGACAACTTGATTCATGCGGGCGAGATGCCGGTAACCATTGGCATCTACGTCGATCCGGGCATTGTACCCGCGACCAAGGCCAAGTCGCAGCCGCGCTTCAATCGCAGCTTCGAATACGATGCGCTGGGCGACCGCTACGCACGTTTCTTGCTGGAAGAGTTGATTCCGGAAGTGAGCAAGAAATACAGCCTGAGCAGCGATGCCAACGATCGAGCTTTGGCCGGTGCAAGCTCGGGTGGCATCTGCGCCTTCAACGCAGCCTGGGAGCGTCCTGACGCATTTCGTCGCGTGTTGTGTACCATCGGGACTTTCGTTGGCTTGCGCGGCGGCGATGCCTTTCCCGTGCTGGTGCGCAAAGTCGAGCCGAAACCGCTGCGAGTCTTTCTCCAAGATGGAAGTAACGACTTGAATATCTATGCCGGGGATTGGTGGCAAGCCAACCAGAGTATGCTCAGCGCATTGACTTGGGCAGGCTACGATGTCAAACACGTGTGGGGTGAGGGGGGGCACAATACCAAGCACTCCAGCGCCATCATGCCCGATGCTCTACGTTGGCTGTGGCGCGGATATCCCGAACCGATTGCGGTGGCACCCAATAGAAAAGTGGAACGACGCATCGATGTGCTCATCCCCGACTCGGGCTGGCGCGAGGTCAGCCCGGGGCACGAAATGGCAGAAGCACCAGCTTGCAGCGCCAGCGGCGAATTGTTTTTCTGCGATTCGAAAGCGGGGCGGATCTATCGCGTTGGCGACGACGGGAAAACGCGGATTTTTGCCGATCAAACCGGCCGTATCACCAGTTTGGCATTCGGCCCCGACGGCAATCTGTGGGGCTGCAAGGACGGCAGGCAAATCGTGCGCTACAGCGTCGAGGGAAAGGAGACCATCGTGATCGCCGACACCAAATGCCAATCCTTGGTCACGCTTCCAAACGGATTTTACATCAACGACCAATCGACCCCCGCGCTGCGTTGGAGCAGCTACGAAGGCGTTTTGAAGCCGGCGCTCGATTTGACTGAGCCGGTATCGGCCATGACTCCAACCGCAGATCAAGCCTTCATGCACCTACTGTCTGCAACCAGTCAAAGCACAGCCCACGCGCGCATCGCAGCCGACCAAACATTGGAATATCGTCAACCTTTTGGCTACTTGCACTTGCCCTATTTGCGCCCCAGCAGCGGAGCGAGCGCCGTGGTCGTCGACAGCGAAGGTCGTAGTTACATGGCCACGGCCGCAGGTATTCAGGTGCTCGATCAACTTGGCCGCGTCCATTTGATCCTCAGCTCCCCCACCGCCGGCGCGCTCAATGGCTTGGCTTTCGGCGGCACGCGTCGCGATACGCTGTACGTCACTGCTGGCAGCAGTGTCTACAGCCGCACGTTAAAAGCCAAAGGGCTCGCTAGCTTCGAGCCCCCTGTCGAACCACCCAAACCCGGTCTGTAAGGCGCTCTCCGTAGGCTCGTAACGAGTACCGCGAGTTACGGCAAACCGAAGCAAGTGATCATTCGCCGCGTTTCCACGTCCCAACGCGTATGGACGTGCGCTCGGCACGATCCGCACGCTCGGCCCGCGCCGTAACTCGCAGTACTCGTTACGAGCCTACAACAGTGGCGCAATTGGGGCGAGAATAGTGTTGAAAATTCTACCTAGTCCAGTTCTTTAACCGCCTTAGCAATATCCAATACAGCCTGTTGGCCATCGGCGTAGAGCATCAGCGCGTTGGGAAGCGCGAAGAGCGGATTGGGAATACCGGCAAATCCAGGGCTTAGGCTACGCTTGATTACAATTACCGTGCGGCATTTGTCCACTTCGATGATCGGCATGCCAGCGATGGGACTCGTGGGATCGGTCTTGGCTACTGGATTGACCACGTCGTTGGCACCGATCACGATAGCCACGTCGACCGTATCGAGTGTCGGATTGATCTCGTCCATCTCCTTGAGCTTTTCGTAGCTGATGTCCGCTTCGGCCAATAGCACGTTCATGTGGCCGGGCATGCGACCAGCCACTGGGTGGATCGCGTATTCGACCGTGCAGCCTCTGGATTCGAGTAGCTTGCTCAAGTCGCGAACGGCATGTTGGGCTTGAGCCACTGCCATTCCGTAGCCTGGGACAAACACCACGCGTTGGGCACCATCGAGAATCATGGCCACGTCATCGGGAGTCGTACTGCGCACATTGGCATAGATTGCGTCAGCATCAGCTACCGGTCCACTGCTAGCCATCGTGCCGAAAAGCACATTGGGCAACGATCGGTTCATAGCCTTACACATGATCTGCGTCAGGATGACTCCCGAGGCACCCACCAGAGAGCCGGCGATAATCAACGCGTTGTTAGAAATCACAAAGCCCGTGGCCGCTCCTGCCAGCCCCGAGTAGGAATTCATCAGCGAGATGACCACCGGCATGTCGGCACCACCGATCGGCAGAACAAGGAACAACCCCAGCGCGGAGGCGGCAAGCATAATCATCACGTAGCAACCGGTCTGCCCTAGTGAGCTGTGCGTCATGGTCAACAAGGCGATGAAGAAAATGGCCAGCAGCAATATCGCAGCGTTGATGATCGGTTGATTGGGCAGAGCGAACGGCTTTTTGAACTGCGGAAGTTCCTTCAGTTTGGCCCAGGCCACCAAACTTCCCCAGAACGTGACTGTGCCAATCAGTCCCGAGATGCCAATCGCAATGAGCGAGTCGAGCGCGTGCCCGGTACCGAGCTGCAGATCGGCCCAAGCGACCAGTGTCGATGCACCGCCGCCGAGTCCGTTGAGCAGGCCAACCAACTGGGGCATGTCCGTCATTTCGACCTTGAGCGCCAGCCAAGCTCCGATGGCTCCGCCAACGGCTAGGCCAATGACGATAAACACATAGCCCGTCACGTTGGGATCTAGGAAGGTGACCACGATAGCGATCAACATACCTATGGCCGCGATCACGATACCGCGTACCGCCGTGCGCGGATGCGACATCTGCTTAAGGCCAAGAATAAAAAACAGCGCCGAGGCCAGGTAGGCGAATAGGATCGAGGCAGAACCGGTCATGGTGGAATTTCTATCGGTGAGCGTGGAATGCTGGAGGTTTTTTAAGTTGCGTTCGACCGCGAAGGTCAAACCGGGGACAGCCAGAGCGAATCAGCGTTTCTTGAACATCTTCAACATGCGATGGGTGACGACGAAGCCACCGACCACATTGATCATGGCCAGCACCACGGCCAACATACCTAGCAGCGTGCCAAACCAATTCCCAGCAGTGGCGGCGGCCGCCCCAGCGGCGATCATCGCACCGACTACTGTGATGCCGCTGATTGCGTTCGAACCCGACATGAGTGGTGTGTGTAGCGTAGGAGGAACTTTGGTGATGATTTCGAAGCCCACAAAGACCGCCAGCAGGAAAACGGTAAAGCTGCCAACGAGCACCGAGGCTTTGGAGACGGTGACCATGGCCGGTGCTTTTGTCGCTGGTACATCGCTTGCATCTGCTTCGGATGCTGCTGAATCTTTCAATGACTTGTCGGGCTGGTCTTTATCCGCGACCTGCTTAGCATCAGCCGTTGTGACTGTCGGCTTGGCTTCCGTTTTCTTTTCCTGCGCCACGAGCGCGACTGGAAACACACTGTTTAGGAAAAGCATGGCGGCAAAGCAGGCAACACGCATACTGGACGAGCCGTATCGCCGCCGGTAGAAACTCAGAACAAGCGGTTTGGAAACCATAAGATTCACTTTCACCAAAACTATCGAACCAACGATGAAAAAATTTATAAGGTAGTGGACGAGGCCAATTGCTTTACAACAGGTCCCTGATGCGCGAGCTGGCGACCTGCCCATCACGAGCGACCAGGGTATCGCGAATGATCTCGTCCTCCATGTTCAAATTCAATTGTCCATCCTTGACCATATTCAACAAAAACTTCACCACGTTGTTACCGAGCATTTGACTGGCGTGATTGGGGATGTCGGTGGCGATATTGGTCGGTCCCAAGATCGTCACACCATGCTCGACTACGCGCTGGTCGGCTTGGCTCAGTTCGCAATTCCCACCACGCTCGGCAGCCAAATCGACGATAACACTGCCGGGCTGCATGCCGCGGACTGCATCGGCGGTAATCAGTCGTGGTGAAGGGCGCCCAGGAATCGCAGCGGTGGTAATGACCACATCGCTTTGTGCCACCACACTGGCGAGCAATTCACGCTGGCGGCGATAGAATTCTTCGTCCATCGCTTTGGCGTAGCCACCTTTGTCTTCCGAGCTGGAGGCATCGATGGCAAGCTCGACGAACTTGCCACCTAGGCTTTCGACCTGTTCTCGACAAGCGGGGCGCACGTCGTAGGCAGATACCACGGCCCCCAGTTTGCGTGCCGTTGCAATGGCCTGTAAACCGGCCACTCCAGCACCGATGACAAATAGACGGGCGGCGGTCAATGTGCCTGCGGCGGTCATCATCATGGGGAAGAGTTTGGGGAGCTCGGTAGCGGCCATCAACACGGCGCGATAGCCGGCAATGGTAGCTTGCGATGACAGCACGTCCATGCTCTGCGCCCGAGTGATGCGTGGGATCAATTCCAGGGAAAAGAGTGTCACGCCAGCATTTGCCCAGTCGGCGATGGCTTGCGGCTTCCCGAGTGGATCGCAGGAGCCGATGACGATTTTGCCCGCACCGATTTGGTCGCGCAGTTCCGCTCCTTCGCCCGCATCCATACCAGCCGAGCGGACTTGCAGAAGGATATCCCCTGCCAATGCGGCACGTCGGTCGGGAACCACCGTGGCCCCTTTGTCTGTGTAGAGTCGGTCGGGAAAGCCCGCTTCGACTCCAGCCCCCGACTCGACGAGCACCTCCATTTTGGCTTTGGCCAACTGCGGGACATTGGCGGGAACCAGAGCAACTCGCCGCTCACCTGGGTAGAGTTCTTTAAGCACCGAGATTTTCATGAAGCAAGCCTTAGGGCATCTTGTTGGGGACTTAGCGGACGATCGGTGGCACCCATGATAACAGAGGGTGGACCGGGCTAACATCGCAGGCAGTTAGAATACTCCCCCTCGAAGTAGTTTTGAAGCCCGTACAGCAAAGTGCGGGCCGAACGACACGCTCGCGGACCGCTACGCCGGACAGTTGCCAAATTGTCGCATATCACTCCACACCTAGCCCCAAAAAGCGTTGATCGGAGGAGAGTTCCAAGACTATAGCGCGATATAATCGCCGCCTCAACAATCGCACTGGTTTTTAAATCGCTATTCGATTTCAATATACGCTAGTGCAAATGGTTGCACCCTTGACTTCCTTTTCCAAACTACCGGCTACCGCCCCATGAGCACGCTTCTGATTTGTTTCGGCTCACTCGCAGTCTTGATAATCGCCTATTTTACCTATGGTCGTTGGCTGAGTATGAAGCTGTTTGAACTGTCGCTCGATGCTCCGGTCCCGAGTCGCGCACTGCGCGACGATCACGATTTCGTGCCCACACCCAAGAGCGTCATCTTTGGACACCACTTTACCAGTATCGCGGGGACAGGGCCGATTGTGGGGCCCGCCATTGCGGTCTTCTGGGGCTGGCTGCCAGCACTGCTGTGGGTCGTCATCGGAGCCATTCTCATCGGCGGAGTTCATGATATGGCGGCGCTGATTATCTCCATCCGCAATCGTGGGCAAACCATCGGCGAGATCGCAGGGCGCATGATCTCACCGCGCTCGAAGCTGCTGTTTTTGTCGGTCCTCGCATTGGCACTGTGGATCGTGTTGGCCATCTTTGGCTTGGTGATCGCCAATATCTTTGCTCTGTATCCAGAAAGTGTACTGTCGGTGTGGATGGCGATGCCGGTGGCCATTGCCATCGGCTGGTGGACTCATCGTGGCGGTCACTCGTTGACCATCCCTTCGATCCTCTCACTATTAACTTTGTATGGTGCGGTGCTGGTCGGCGTCTATTACCTACCCATTGACCTCAACCACTGGCTCCCAACGGGAAGCGCCGCGGGGCTTTGGAATCCGGTAGTCATTTGGACAATACTGCTGTTGGCCTACTGTTTTGCCGCTTCCGTTCTACCCGTTTGGCTGCTGTTGCAGCCGAGAGATTTGGTCAATAGTCAGCAGCTATACGTGGCGTTGGCGCTATTGGCAGTGGGGGTGCTGGTCGCCAGCTTGACTGGGCAAGCCGACCTGTGGGAGGCAGCCGAACCGATCTCGTCGACCATTCCGGCAGACGCCCCGCCGATTCTTCCCTTCTTGTTCGTCACCATCGCCTGCGGTGCTTGCAGTGGCTTTCACTGCCTGGTCAGTTCTGGAACGAGCAGTAAACAGGTCGCCTGCGAACGCGACGCACAAGCGGTCGGCTATGGAGCTATGCTGCTCGAATCGGCATTGGCTGTTATCGTCATCCTAGCTTGCACCGCCGGTGTCGGAATGGGTGCCCTACAGAAGACGTCGGTCAGCGCCAGCGGCACACTGGCTGCCAGCACAAACTCGGCTAGCACAATCGACTATCAGTGGATGGCGGGTAGCGATGGCCAGCCGCTGAAGGGACGCGCAGCCTGGCGGACCTACTACCGCTCGGGGGAGGACGGCGGATGGAGCAAACAAAACCTACAGAAGAACTTGGCCGCGTTTATCGAAGGGGGAGCCAATTTCCTTACCTCCATCGGTGTACCGCTAAAACTGGGAGTGGGAATCATGGCTGTGCTGGTCGCCAGCTTTGCGGCAACCACGCTCGATACCGCCACGCGCTTGCAGCGGTACGTGATTCAGGAATTGGGGGATAGCCTGCATCTGCCGACGAAAAACAAGTACGTGGCAACCTCACTGGCGGTTGGAGTCGGAGGGGCCATCGCCATTTTTGCCGGTGATAAGCCTGGCGCAGGGGGACTCATGCTCTGGCCGCTGTTCGGAGCGACCAATCAACTGCTGGCCGGACTAGCCATGATGGTCGCCACCTTCTATTTGTGGCGACGCAATAAGACCATCGCCTTTCTTGCTATCCCCACATTGCTGATGATGATGGTTCCCGGCTGGGCCATGACCTACGACTTGGTGAACAACTGGATACCACAAGGGAAAATCGTCCTGAGCACGTTCGGCATCGGCATCTTGGTATTGCAAGCTTGGATGTTTGTCGAAGCGGCACTCGTCTGGCGGCGCGCGCACGGAGTGCTCGAGCCGCAATTGGAGCCATTGCCGAGTCCGATAATCAAACCGTTGATCAGCTAGTGACTATCCGTGCTAGCGAATGACATGAGCGAGTGCAAAGCGCGTGAACGACTACCGGAAAACTACCGTCTGGCGACGGTAGCTACGGGGCGACGCTAGCTACGGGGCGACGCTAGCTACAGCGTCAATGCTCACCGATTGTGATCGATTGGAGCGGGAAGCAAGCTAACATTTCGTCAGGCAATTGTTGCCAGTTGGTCGGAACCGGTGCTGTGAATCGCAATGCTTTGGCCGTTTGCGGGTGGCGGAATTCAAGCGACCAGGCGTGCAGCGCAACAGGAGGGTGCGCATTCGGCTCGGCGTTTGTGATTTCATCGATGGTTTTCCAAGGAAGCGAGGCACCATAACTGGCATCTCCGACAACCGGCAACCCGCGCGAGGCGGCTTGTATGCGAATCTGATGCATGCGGCCCGTCTCCAATTGGACGCACAACAAGCAAAGTCCTGAAGTGGCTTGTAGGAATTGGACGTTGGCTACGGCTAATTTTGCGCCTGCAGTATCGTGGGTCACGACTTCGGCGCGCGGTTGATCGGGAATCTTGCGAAGATAGTCCTCCCAACGCTGCTCGGATGCTTCGGACAATATATCGGCAGATCGTTTGATAATCGGGATTCCGACGGCGGAGCGTCGGGCCACATTGGTTGTAGATTTCTCGGAGTCAGGGTTTCCGACGGCGGAGCGTCGGGCCACATTGGCTTCGACGACAGCCAGGTAGTGCTTGATCACTTTGCGGCTCTGGAATTGCTCACCGAAACGTTTGAGCGCGCGTTGATTGCGAGCGATTAACATAATGCCAGAGGTTCCTCGATCCAAGCGATGCGGCAAGCCGACAAACGGTTCGCCTGGATGCCGGTCGCGATGTTTGAGCTGCGACGCGAGCCGCGATTGCAAACTGTCGATACCCACGGGAGCTTGGCTAAAGAGTGCCGCTGGCTTGTTGACGACCAGGAAGTGCGGCTCTTCGTAAACAATGGAGATCGGCTGCATGATGATTCGCATTCGATCAGCCGCAGTGCGATAGCACTCGGTTGGCACTACTGTAAAAACTCAATGAGATGAAGACATAAAAAAACGAGGAGCCCCGGCCACGAGAACAATAAGGACGACGATTGTTCCCAGAGAGCTCCTCGTTAATGATCTTTGTAGTGAAGCTTCCGATGCGGTCAAGACGTTTTTCAAAAAAAAATTCAAAGTCGAGATAGTTTCTTGCGCGCTGCGTCGCGCACAATAGTCTACGGTCACAACTCGTACAATCGAAACAGCGCAGGCATTCGACATGAATCAGGACACTCAACACCTACACTTCGTCACGGGTCGATTGGCAGAACGAGCGGTGCGCGACATCGTTGCTAGTGTGGCCGACGAGTTTCGATTCGAGTACTCGATTAGTGTCTTACCGATCACCGTAGCAGCTTTGATGACGCCTAAATGGTTGTTGAGGCATCTGCAAATTCCCGACCGAGCGGATCGTATTGTACTCCCTGGATATTTGCACGACGGGCTAGAATTAATTCGTCAGTCGCTCGGTCAACACGTCGAGTGCGGGCCGCGCGACATTCGTGATTTACCAACGTTTTTTGGTGGTAAACGGCTGCGAGATGCAGGCTACGGCAAACACTCCCTTGAGATTATCGCCGAGATCAATCACGCCGGACGACTCACCTCACAAGAACTTATCGAGACCGCTCAACGGCTCTTGCGCGATGGTGCCGACGTGATCGATGTAGGCTGTACGCCCGGCTATCAATGGAACGATGTCGGTGATGCCGTCAAGCGCTTGGTGAACCATCAAGTGCGTGTGTCGATCGATTCGTTTGACAGTTGGGAAGTGAGCCAAGCCTGTTCAGCGGGCGCGGAATTGGTGCTGTCCGTCAATAGTTCCAACCGCGCTGCGGCGCTCGATTGGAACACACCAGTAGTGCTCATTCCCGACGTTCCCGGCGAAGAAAAAAAATTTCACGAGAACATAGATTTTTTTCTTCAAAGTGGACTCTCGGTCCGATTAGATCCAATCTTGGAACCACTCGGCTGCGGCTTCACATCCAGTCTGCTGCGCTACGCGGCCTGTCGCAAAGAGTATCCCGACGCGCACATCATGATGGGTATCGGCAATATCACGGAGTTAACCGACGTCGATTCAGCGGGCATCAACACGCTACTGATTGGTATCTGCCAAGAATTGGGAATCCAATCGCTGCTGACCACACAAGTGATCAACTGGGCCAGATCGAGCGTGCGAGAATGCGATCTGGCGCGACGACTGATGCACTTTGCGATCACACAGCGCATCCCGCCCAAGCACTTGGAACCGCAGCTTGTCATGCTTCGCGACACGAAGATCAAAGAGTTTCCGCGCGAAGTGCTCAGCAATCTGGCAGAGAACATTCGTGACAACAACATTCGCTTGGCGAACTGCGAAGGGAATATCCACGCCATCTCGGCAAAGGTGCATGTCGAAGATGCCGATCCGTTTGTGGCGATGGAGCAATTGCTAGCGAGCTCTGTTGGTGAATCGATCAACGTCGAGCATGCATTCTATTTGGGATTCGAGATGTGCAAAGCGCTGACAGCCAACACGCTGGGCAAGCACTACGAGCAGGACCAGCCGTTGGACTGGGGGTTTCTAACGCAGTCCGAGCCACACCACCGCTTAACCCGCCGGAGAGAGAAGGGGGAGAAGGGGGAGTAGGGGAGTGGAGGAGTGGAGGAGCAAGATGGCCGATCGATCCAAAGATTGTTGTGGAGGTTGCAATTGGCTACAATAGATGATGTTGTTGTGCAGTATGGGTTGGACGCCCGCGAGGAGTACCAATGGTGAATGTGAATAGCTGTATGGCTACCACGCTGGAAGATTGCTTGATCGAACTCGGTGGTATACCCGCGTCGCGAGTGCGCCTTTCTCCACCTCCAGGCCAGGCTACGTTGGCTGATTTGTTAGCAATCAATCGAGCGGACAGGCAAGGGTTGTTTGAACTAGTCGACGGTACCCTAGTGGAGAAGGGGATGAGCTACGAAGCGTCGGTAGTGGCGGCTACAATCCTTTTCATACTCAAGACGTTTGTCGCGAGAAATGGCTCAGGTCTCATTTCGGGCGCTGATGGGTTCTTCCAGTTGCACTCATCAACTCGCGGACCCGATGTCGCATATGTCGCGCGAGAGCGATTACCAGGGGGCGTATTTCCTAGCCAGCTCTATCCTGAATTGTCGCCGAATTTGGTGGTCGACGTACTCAGTCCGGGCAATACCAAGGCAGAGATGAGCAGAAAACGGCTCGAGTATTTTCATGCCGGCGTCGAAGTGGTTTGGATCGTGGATTGTGTCAATCGCTCGGTAGCGGTCTACACTTCGCCTTCCAGTGTGAAGGTATTCGGTGAACACGATACGGTCGATTGCACTCAGGCCCTGCCGGGTTTCAGCTCGCCTGTCGCATCCTTTTTTGCCGACTTGGATATCGGCATCGAGCAAGCGTAATGGCATTACGTTGACAGTTGACCGGAGGAGGAGAAAACTTTGGAGTGCGGGGATTTATCCCCGCTTTGGCCCTCCCCAAGGCCCGCATCATCCGGAAACTACGGGGTGCCATGCGGGATCGACGCAAGAACCGCCCTTCACCGCTCTCCAACGTTGAACAAGGAGCAACCATCCACAGCGCTGCCAACTTAGCTTTCACCGCTCTGTTTCAGTGCGCAGTGGGCGTCACTCCAGGCCAAAGCTCCGAGAACTCGGAGCATTTCAAAGAGCCCTTCCTCTGGTTCCGCTCCGCTTCACCCTCGGTTCGCAGAATTTTCGGTTACACTGCTCAATTCAATGCGAAATGGACGTCGGGACTGCTCATTCCTCCGCAGGGAAGATGCGGACGTTGGTGGAAAAGAAGGCGGGAGTTGCGTCTGTATTCGAGACGAATTCGACAAAACAGGCCATGAAGCCTTCCTCCGGTTTTTTGACCGTCAATCGCCAGGCATTGTCACCGCTCGTTTGGCAGGCCTGCTGCTCCCATTTGGCGTCGCGGAAATCGCGCGTGGGAGCGTGCGCAACCCAACCGTGAACCGTGTCGACGCCACCCTTGGCGGTCACGTCAAGCGTGACATTCGGTCCAGCCTTTGCAAACTCCCAATCCAAGACCGGCAGCGGCTTGCCACCGTGACGGCTGCGATGCAAGGCGGAGATGCTCCCGATCACTCGGGCGTAGTCCTTAATTCCGTGTCCCGCATTGGGAACGTACAGCAAGTGCTTTTCTCCTAGCAATTGATCCCAATACAAACCGCACGCATCCAGCGGCCAGTAGCGATCATTGGTCCCGAAGATCAATAGCTTGGGCATCGTCAGCTTTTCCCGGTACGAAAACGGGTCGACGATGCTCTGTAGTTTCTGGCCAGCAGGCGTACTCAGAGCAGCCGGAAGATTCAAATCGGTGTAATCGTCGATTTGTTCTGAGTAGCCGCCGAAAGATGCGACCTGCAGCTTCATCTGAGCGCTCATATTGAGCATGTCGATAACCATAGGCGCAATCGCAGTTGCGCGTTGATCGGTAGCACCTGTCAGCCACGTCGTCCAACCTCGCTTAGAGGCACCGGTGACTGTGAATTGCTTAAGCGACACGCCCCAACGCTCCTGGGCGGCTGCAGTCGTTGCGTCCATGCCACGCACAGCCGACTTGACCATCGGCAACAACAGTGGCCAAGTCGAATCTTGGGTCTCCATGAATTTCGAGAACGAAGCCGCTATCAGCTCGTCTTCGTGCTTGCCATCCATCATTGGCTGAAAGGGAACTTGCGAAAGTATGGCGATAACACATCCGAATTGATTGGCCACGGTAGCCATCATTTGAGGTTCACCGCGCACGGGAACGGTCGCAGGTCCGTTGTCCGGCCATTCCTTGTGCCAGTCGCCACCACTGATCACTAGCAGTGCGTCTTCGCGCGAAGTGTCCAAGTTATTCGGCTTGACGAGTGTTAACACGTGCCGCCAATCGATCCCGTGCCAACGTTGGGAAGTCAAGTGCAATCGCAGCACCTCGCAATTCTGAACTTGGCTCTCTTCACGCACTTCCCAGCGATAGTTTTTGTCGGGCGTCGCTACGTAATCGCTCAATTCCGTCCCGGCCAGCGGGCTGGGGCTCGCCTTCAGCAGGCGCTCCTGCCCAGTGGCTTGACCAGTGACAGAGAACACGGCCAGCGCACACAGCCAGCAGTAACATCGTAAATGCATGTAGAATTTCCCTTTGAAAAGAACTGTCATACTTTGATGCCCGACGTGGCTACCGTCGCTCGTAGCTACTGAAGTAGGGCAATTGGTCGCGATCCCTGAATGTGATATTGTAGTCAGAGTGCCGAGTTGATGGTTCAAGTTGGCAGGGAAAAACAGGTGAGACTTCTCGGTGAGGATCATCGACCCGTTCGTAAATCAATTTTAGTCTAGTGTCTGACCGGAAATTGGGTTGAGCTTAGAATTTATTGACAGAAACAAGAAAAAGCTCCTCGAAGATCGAACCCACAAGGGAGTTCAAGCGTTCAATTTGTTGACAAAAACAATTTAGCGCCA
>JADYZV010000146.1 GCA_020852965.1 Pirellulaceae bacterium
CCACAGTACTTACCGCCGCATCGATATCGATATCGTTGCCTGCTTGTAGAGTCACGTGTCCACCACCGCTGCGGACTTGGGCGTTGATATCCAAGTTCGAACTGGCCCACAGTAGGATGTCACTAGCACCCGTAGCGACTACACCAATCCCGTCGCCATCCGTTCCATCGTTGATGGTTAGATTGCCACCACGCACGACGACTTTAATCGGCCCGGCAGATGTTTCTAAGTCGTCTAATGGCCGTGCGTTACCATCACCGACTGGCACAGAGCTAGTCGTGCCATCTAAGGCGACCTGTCGAACGGACAGGCTGGCAGACCCTTCTACGTGGCCGATCGTCAAGTCGCCGCCGCTAGCCACTTCTTGCAGATAGATGCCCTGAGCGCTGCGCGCCGCTACGATGCCAACCTCCGTGTCAATCGCGTTGGCATTGATGTCGGCATTGAGAGGCGTGGGAGGAGGAGTCCCCGGTCCACCGATAATACCACCGGCCACCATCCGTAGTGTGTTGGCTCGCAAGTTGACAACATCAATTCCGTTGTTATCCAGGATATCGCCCCCGGCATCGAGCGAGATATGACCTGCCGATAGTAGCGCCAGTCGCTGGGTACCTCCGGTGATTACTTGTAGCGTGTCTCTGATGGGCACTTGCGGCATTAGTCCCGCCATGGTGCTCGTACCACTGCTTTGGGTGAAGTTTCCAACTGCGTTGATCAGCACATCGCCACCGGCAGTAACGTTTGCCGTCTGAGTGATATCGCGGCTAGCGATCAGGCCTACGCTGCTTGCGGCGCTTACGATGGTGCTGGCGATTCGAATGTCTTGCAGCGATTGTAGCAGCACGCTTCCAGTCTCAGAGCTGACACTAGCGTCGATGGTGATTCCATCGACTTTGGTTAGAGTCGCATCGCCAGTTGCGTTGTCGGCGCGTAGTAGAACATCGCCCGTAGCGGTTGTCTTTACGGCGGACAGTACATGTATGTCATTGCTGGCCAGGAGCGTGATATCGCCATTGACCGCTGCGCTTCCCGCACCGGCAATTTCGAGGCTACCTGCATCCACGGCGACCAACACGCTGCCTCCGTCGGCCGTGTTAATTGCGGCCAAAGTTTGCAAATCCCCACCAGCGGTTACTTGGTGTAAGCCGACATTACCCGAGGTTCCTAAATTGCGGGCTTCAATGACTGGCGTATCCAAATCGATCGCGTTGGTCGATCCGATACCGGTAAAGCTGGTCAACTTCGCACCCGCTCCTGGCTGATGAGCGATGACATCCACGTCGCTATTGCCACCATCGATAATAGCTCCGGCCGCACTAGTTACTTGTACACTACCGTGTGACGTTCCGGCCGATTGCAGCGAGGCGATGGTAATGTTGTCCGAAGCGCTGAGCGAAATTTCAGCTTGTCCTGCTGCCTGGGCGGTACTCCCCAAGACAATAGTGGATGGAGAGGGCAGACCATTGATGCCCGCTTGATAGTCGACCAGTGCGGCTCGGCCTGCGATGATCTGCGTTCCATCTGCCATAAAGATTTGGCCATTGCTACCGACGCCTTGCGCTTGCAACGCGATGTTGCCTGAGATGCTTGTGATAACTGGTAGGTTGTCCGCTCCTGTTTCGTCCTGGGGATCGGCGACAGCGGGAGCTTCCAAACGAATTGAGCCAGCGGCTGTGAGCGAAATCGAACCCGCATCGGTCAGCAGGGTATCGTGAATGAGGATATCCCCGGTTGTCGCACTTACGAAATCAAAATGGATATTTGCAGTACTATTCGTTGCTCCGTCGTTACCCGCCCATATGTCGTCGGCCACCACAACGTTTCCCGATGAATGCAGCATGATCGAGGCATTCCCATTCAAGGTCTGCAAGGCGATATTGTCGCAATTAAGATCGACCAATTCGATCGAAGTAGCGGTGGAGGTAATAGTGAGGTCAGCCCGCGCGGTGGCATCTAAAAATTGAGTCGCCACTAGCAAATCGGCTTGTCCGCCGGAGCGTAGCAGTACGCGTGTGGCGGCGATGTCTAACTGTGGAGCGGACGGTCCATTGGCGATGATGTCCGCCCCTTCCAATCGCAAGTCACCTGTGACAGTCAGGTTGCCGCCCAATGTTACGGTTCCCGCACTGTTGCCGTCAGCGTCGGCGATCAGCCCCAGATTAGCCACTGTAAACGTGGAAGTGGAGACATCCAAATCACCGTCGGACAGTACAAATAGCGTGTCACTGGTGGCGACGATCGCACCCGCCACTGTCGCCTGCAAGGCGATGGAGCCGCCGACTGCGCTGACCGTCAAATTGCCCGGCTGGAGCGGCAGCAGCGGGTCGGCTTGAGTGATGACATCGAGACCATCAGGGCGATCTTTGAAGAAATTCCCCGCGGGCAATCCAATATTCCCGCCGCGCGCAATTAGCGTCACGTCGTTGCCTTCCACGTCGACGTCGTCTACCAAGCTGTCTCCGTCGATGATGCTCCCCTGTGCATCGAGCAACACGTCTCCTTGTAGCGCGCCGCCGCGGACCCACGTAGCGATTATGTCGCCACTGGTCGTCACAATCGATATGCCGTTCGCATCGCTATCAGTCGCCGAGCTATCCACATGAGTTGCGACAACCGTTCCAGCCGCCACAATGTCAATTGCGCCATTGGCTGTTTCAACGTGGTCGAGTTGAATGGCGTTTCCTTCGCCAATACGAATATTTCCCATATCGGTCGAACGCGCATCGAGGTTATCGACGAGGGTATCCAAGTCGATCTGGCCGGCGGCGACTGCCGTCAATCGATTGGTAGTGACTTCGACAGTGGCGGCACTATTATGGGTGATACTACCTCGATCACCATCGGCCGCGCCTACGCCAGTATGGTCGAGATCTGCATTGAGGATGACTTCATGCGAATTGCTCCCTGTCGTGACAATTCGTCCATCATTGAGAAAGAGGATGTCATCGCCCGCGTTGAACGTCAGCGTGGCGGGGGCCAGCGAGTTGAGAGTGACTGTGGCACCATTGTCGATCGTCAGATTGTCGCCAGTCAGCGGACTATTGCCAGCGGTAAAGGTGGAGGAACCTCCGACGGTGACATCAGCAGCGATGACCAGTGGGCTGTGTGCCGAAATGATGGCCGACGCTCCCGAGTGCGAGGGGGCATGGATGCGTAGGCCGCCCGCCAAGTCGGTAACATGCACCGTGCCGAGCGCCGCGCCAGCCTCGAACTGTAGGTCTTGCACGTCGATGTCAATGTCGCCCGCCGCATTTCCGGGGTCAGCACCGATGCTACCATTTAAAGATCGCAATACGAGCGTACCGGTCGGTGCAAGGATGTTGGCATCTTCGCTAGCCGTGTTGTCCAAGATGTCTCCCGTCGCTTCGACGGTGAAATTGGCTGTCGAACCGCTTCCAGTATGCATTTGGCTCAAGTGGATTTCAGCACCCGGACTTCCTGTTGCCGACAACAGCACGGAACCTTGGTCGACGACAAGCTGTGAACCATCCGCCATGTCGATACCACTACCTTGGACTTCGATGCTGAGCGCTCCATTGCCTCCGACCGAAATGCTGGCCGCGCTGCCGAGTGTAACTTGATCTCCGGCAAGCAAATCAACATTGCCGTCGTTTGAAGTGATCGATCCATCTACGGCGATGTTAGCGTCGACGCCGTCTGCTTTAAGTTGCAGATTACCGTCGACGTCGAAGGTCGCACCGCTGACCAAGGTGATCGATCCGTTGTTGGACAGGTGTAGTGAATGCGCGGTGTTCGTGCCCGTCAACTGAGTTGCCACATCGGTGGCAGAGCCATCCTCGGAAATATTGACTGAGCCATCCGAAGTAATTGTCAACGAATTGAGCGAAAGATGGTCGCCCACTTGATTTCCCAGGTCGATGGTGTGGGCGTTGAGGTCCGCGTGCCCGACTACATCCAGCGAGCCAGCGGTGTCGTTGGTGATTTGTCCAGTTGGCGAAGTTGTTTGGGCACTGAGATCGCCGTGAAGCGAGAGGGCTCCATTCAAATGAATGGTCTGTGTGGCGGACAAGGAGACATTGCCGGCGACTTCCGCGTCGGTTGCTAATTCAATGTTTTCAACTTGAGAAATGTCGACAGCATTTCCGCTCGGTGCCCCTAAAGGTGAGGTTGAAAAATTATTGCGCCAGGTAAAATTTCCGACGCCCGCGTCTCCAACTACATGGACCTGGATCAACTCGGACAGCAGGCCGCGCAGTTCGCTCGCTCCGGTGGAACCATCGTCGTAGCTTTGATCGCCATCGGCATCGACAAAGAAATGAACACCATCGTCGGACAATAGCGAGGCATCGGTAGTCCCGCCGTCATCTTGGATAACGATATCCAAAACTCCGGCGGCGAAGGCGGCATTGACCGACAGCACGCGTCGCGGTTCCAAGCGGCGAAATGAAATCGGGGGCGGGGACAGTTTGGAACAGTTTGTTTGGGCCGCGCGCGGCTGGGCAACACTGGGCTCAGTCGGCTCTACAGTCGCAGCGGTCGAACGCCACACGGTCGCGTTCCACAAGCGGCAGCGATGAGCGATCCACACGAGCGTGGCGACCAACCGTTTTCGAAAACCAAGCATGAGTATTCTTCATGTAAATAAGTAGTTTAATGCTCGACCCGCCAGCTCGCTGACAACTGCTTGCGCTGGAGGAATGCTTGCGCTGGAGGAAATGGTCCGCAAAATTCGAATACTAGCACTCGTAACATTGTCATCGAGCCGAGGTTTCACGGGTACTCGACCGATCGACATGGTTTCCCCTGCGCGCAGCAGCATATTGAAGTCTAATTAGAGGGGGGAATAATGAAAATAGTTTCTCCCACTTGCCTGAATTCGCCCACAAATAGCCGGAAAATGCGGAAAAGCCGGCACGCAATGGATAAACTATGACGATAATAGGACAGATGTGTCGCGAAATCGCCCAAGCGGACCACCCCCCACAGAGCACTCGTACGGATGACGCTCCAGCTCGCCTCCCATGGCGGAAGCTCGCTTTTCCGACGAAGCTTAGTCTAGCGTTTTGGCACTTAGATCCATGATTTGCGTACTCGACGTCACCGCCGGACCGGCTCGCGGTAAGAGATTTTGGTTGCGATCCAACCAACAGATCGAGATTGGCCGCTTGTCTTCCGCCGATTTCGCGATCCCAGCCGATCCACACATGTCTCGCCGACACTTGATCTTGGAAGGGACCCTGACCGCCTTTCGCGTTCGGGATGTGGGGAGCGTCAATGGAACGTTCGTCAACAATGCGAAGGTCAACACGCTGGAACTGTGCTCGGGGGACCGCATTCGAGCTGGCGAATCGACCTTTGAAGTTTCCGTGCTCGATGATCAAGAAAATCCGCATGCAAAAGATGGATTGTCGTTCAGTACGACTGGCTCGGTGGCCGTCGATATGGCGCAAGCCAACGTGGCTGCTAGAAACGGAAACGTGGTTCAGTCTAAATCTGAATTGGTTAGTACTGCATTGGATGACTCCTCTGTTCGCAACGCCGGCGGAATACCATCGAGCTCAGCCGGAGGAGTGCCGGTGCGCGTGCTCAACTGTCAAGAGCTTGACGACAGCGATGCGGAGATTACGCGGCGCTGTGTTAACGCCGAGTCCCCTGTGGGGAGCAGCTCACGCGGCAGTGCCCATTTCGGCACAGTACTGAGTAATAATTCGTGGTGGTCCGACTACGATTTTCGCATTACCGATGTCCCTTGCCTGCTCGATGAAGCGAGTAAGCCCGAACCTGGCGATTCGTTGTTGCCCGAAATCCTGCGCCGCCTTGAACCCGAGTTCGCTCTGACGGCGATCGTCGACGTCGAGCGGTTGGGGAGCTTTGGTCGGCAGCAAGTCGGCGTGTTGGTAGAGCAGGGGCTGGTCGAATGGCACATGCCGAGCATTTGCAGTGTGCTCGATAATCGCAGTAGCGATTTTGTACGGCTGATCGAAAGCTCGCTCTGCCAAGACGCAATTCTACTCATTGGGTCTTGTACTCCGCTCGACGCTGGCTGGTTGCGTGAATTGATCGCTCAAGCTCATCGGCCATCGATTCTCAACACGAAGCTGCGCGAGCCGAATTCGCCCCTGATCGAACAATTGCTGTGCAGCGTTGAATTCGTCATTTTCGAACGCGATCGGTGCGGTCGCTTGAGCCTGCTGCTCCGAGATTTGATCGAACTCTCGGAGTGACCTGCTGCGCGGGGCTATCGTCTTCTGGTTGCCAGCAAACAAGTCATTGGGCTTCGGGGGGGATGGGGGCGCCGTGAGGATCGACGTCGGGCTCGTTGGTTTCCTCCAAAAGTCTTTCGCGCAATGTGCGATTAGTAAAGTGCTCTAAGCGTTCGGCACCGCCGTGCAAGAGTTGATCGGGCAAGCCCGCTTCGGAGGCCAAGTACTGTTCCCACAGGCGGTGGGAGCGAACAACGTTTTGCGCTTGACGTCGGCCTTCGCCGTGCAACGATAACTGGCCCGCTTGCTGCGTCACCAAGTGCTGTACACGCAGCCACCATAGCACCAACCCTGCGCGGAAGCGAGGAACCAATAATTGACTGCGCAGTTGGGTCGTCGCGATGGCAGGCTGGCCGTTGAGTTCAGCTCGATATAACGCGGCCAGTACATCTTCTCCCAGAATCTGCAATGCGACGCGCAACGATCGCAGGCTGCGCGAAAGCAGTCCCTTGCGCGGTGCCAAGAGTACAGCCAATAACAAGATGGCTCCAGCGGCCACCGCCATCATGCCGGCCGTGTTGGCGGCCGGGTAGCCGAACCAAGGAGGGACGGCAATGGCCGCGATGTGTCCCATGATCGCGCAGGCGATGCCGATCATGGCGCTCAGGCCAATCATCACACTCAGTCGATCGGTCAGCAGCCATGCGGCTGATGGCGGCACAACAAACATGGCTACCACCAAGATATTCCCTACCGACTCAAAAGCGGCAACGGATGTTATGGCTACATAAGCGGCCAAGAGATAGTGCAGGAACGTAACCGGGATACCTTGAGAGGCGGCGAGCTGCGGGTCAAACGTACTGACCTTCAACTGCCGATACAGCCCCAGCACCAGAGCCGAGTTGGCCAACAACACGATGGACAGCGTGACAACTGTCCGAGGAACGAGCAATCCTGCGATGGCAACTTGGTCGAGCACCGTCGTCTCGAGCGCGCCATAGAGCACGCAGCCTGGATCGAGGTCGACATGGTCGGCGGCTTGTACAATCATCACCAGGCCTAGGGCGAATAGAAAGGTAAACACCACACCGATTGCCGCCCCCTCGTCAACGCGCCCGTATTGCCGCGCCAGTTCAGTCAGTACGACCGTGACTACCCCCACGGCCGCTGCTCCGATGAACATAACAATCCCCTGGCGTTGTCCGCTTATTAAGAATGCTGCGGCCAAACCAGGTAGAACGGCATGGCTGATCGCATCACCCATCAAGCTCATTCGACGGAGTACCAGAAAGTTCCCCAATAACGCAGCCGCCACAGCACAAAGTGCCCCAGCCAAGATGATCCAGCCATCGATTTCCCACGACCAAGCTATTGGTTGCAACTCTGCCCCTTTCACGGAAGCGCTTTAGGTTACCAATTCTATGTAACAGTTTAGTCTACACGAGCGCACTGGAGTTGGGGGCCGCAACTGATGAATCTCTGAGGGTTGATATTGTGATTGGCTTAAGAACTTGGCAGGTTCCAATGGGCTTCCTGGAGTAGGCTCGCGAGCGAGTACCGCGAGTTACGGCACGGGCCGCGCGTGCGAATCGACCCCGCACCGGTGCCCTCATGTGGGGGCGTCAGACTCGTGTCGCCACCGTCGAGCTCGGCTGAACATCAACCGTAGCGCATCGTCAGGCCGCTTCTAATTGGGACGCGGATACGCGAAACAATGATCACTTGCTTCGGTCTGCATTCATCGAACTGCAGTAGAGTTCGTGCATTGAATACGCCTTGCCCAATATGTTGTTCGATTGGCCCGCCGTTGCTGGCACAGTGGTGGTCGACCGAGCTACTTCAGCTACTGCGCGAAGGTGGTCGCTTGCCGAGTAGTGGCATACCCTCGTCGGTTCGCAAGCTGGTCGACGCTACAGCCTGGACGCCACTTGAGATCAGAGCGCTAGTTGCCTTGCTCGAAGGTGCCAACAGCAATCAACGGTCGTTGCTCGATGGCGACTATCACGTTGGCGTTCCGCCCCCCGCAGTAGCACGAGTTCCCGCAGCATGATCCACACCATGCACTCGACGATCCGCACCACCTTAAAAGCTCGCCTCACCGTGTGTTGCGCTGATTGTTTGCAAGCAGGTGTGAAAACGGAGTTAAAACGATTCAAATTCGCTGGTTCGCAACTCCAATATCGATCAACAATTAGCGATTCCGGCCAACCACGTTCGACCATCTCGATCGATCATGCCCAGGTAGCTTGATTGGTGGCTTCTAGTACTTACTAAATCGCGTGCCAATAAGAAGACAATCGTGAGGATTTCTCGCGAATCAATCCCAAGCGATGGTTCCAACAGTTAAGACTCGGTGGACGTGCAGTTTCAGTTATTTGACCGGACGGGAACACTCAGCAGCCTCAGTTTTTGGCGCTAGCTTGACAATGTCGAAGTTTCGGTCAATGAACGGCAAAGTGTCCAAAAATGGGTATTCATCGCTTGAGAATTGAGGAGACAATTCGGTGTATCGTTTAGTCGCCAGATCATACCGATAAATGCTTTTTGTTGTCACTTGGAACCAAAGTCCTCCTGAATAGAACTCAACGACTTGGCCGAAAATCTGGCACTTCCCTGAAGGATCCTGTGCCCAAATGTAGGTATAGAGGCCGTCCTTTACTGAACCGAATCCCAGCTGACTTTTATACCCTTGGATCCGCACGAATTTTTCAGCAGCAAACCATTCGCGGCGTTCTGCTGAACTCATTTCACCGATTCCTTCAATAATCTTTTTGGCGCGAGTTAATGCATCATAAAAACCTAATTCGGTCGGTACTCGATTCTCGCTAACTAACTTGCTGCCCTCCTTGCAGATTGCAGGATTAGTAAAAGCAACGAAAAACAGTGCGATGGCCACGCATGAACGCATAGTGACATTCTCCCGTTCAACAAGACAATCGATTTTAGCGAAGAATAACTCCACCCTTGGGAAGGCATATGCAGCCGCATAGTTTGCGGTATACGGTGCAGTCCTGGCCCCAGGGTTTAGGCTGACAAATTTCGCGATTAGAATTTCTTGGATCAAGAATTAGTTTTCCACTTCCATCACGGTCTGTAACGGGAAAACCCCCTGGCTTGTGGCTCCAAAATCCATCGCTATCTTGGCTATAGTAGTGGTACTGCGAATTAGGGTTTATCGATTTTCGAATTATATTCCCATCTCGGTCACGACCATAATCCCCACCCACATATACCATGATCTTATAACTACCACATTTGCAAGGTGCGTCACAGGAAATTGCCTTGCCTCCCGTGTCACTTATCGTTCTGGAAAAAAAGGACGGACATCGAAATTTTCCATCCTTCTCATACGGATCGCTAGGCTGAGGTTCCCTTCCATCAACGGGAAACACCCTTCGATCATTACAAGCGTATGCATAGCAGTTGCACGACTCCTTAATTTCTGGATTTTTGTTCCAAGGGTCGGGATCGTAGTCTGGTTCGTCGCTACAGCCGCTAGTTGGCATTTTGGCAAATGTGCCAAGCGGATCTGTCAGCGAAAGCTGCATGTTGCATGAGAACAAGTTCATACCGTCGCGATACCCGATAGGGTCTTTGGAGCAAGTAACCAATCGAGCATACTTGTCATAATTGGCTCGGCGCAAGACGGCTTGAGGGCCAGTGTTGAAGCGACGTGAGAAACTCGAACTGCAACTACGATCCTGCACACGCGCGCAAGGCGCGGTTTTGAGGAACGTTTCAGCGGTGGGTGCGATGGAAACCATGGGGCGTAGGAAAATATTCTATGGGGATAACCAGTCTTGCGTTCGAAGTGAAGTCAGATTTGAGAAGTCCACAGTGTTGTTCGTCACCAGGGTGAGGTCATGGACGATCGCGGTCGCAGCGATCAAGCAGTCCATATCTGGCATAGGCGTGCCCGCATCCATCATTTTTGCGCGAAGTTCGCCAAATGACAGTGCGACATCAAGGTCGACCTCAACAATTTCAATTAGTGAGTAGAAATCAGCGACTGCTTGTTGTGACTTTACAGACGCCTTTCCTCTTTTTACCCAGGTCCACAATTCGCCTGCACAGACTACCGACGTAGACAATCCGCCGGAATGTTGGATAAAACGATTCCAGACGGATGGATGGCCTTTGAGGTAGGCTGAGCAAATATTCGTGTCGAGTAAGAACTTCACTCGTCGGACTCCGTGCGAGTGAGACGTCTCTGAACCGCGTTCTCTTGCAGAAAAGCATCAAGGTCGGTAGCGTCACTTCGACAACTGCCAAACAGCGACTCTAGTTTCAATTGTTTCGCTTGATCCGAAAGTTCAATTGGCCGAACCACAACTTCAACACCCGTTCCGTCCGGAAGCCCAAGCGGCTCCTCGAAACGAATCAAATTGCCCGTGACGGTTCCGTGAACGATCTTGCTCATCTAATCCCTTCCAATTAGTTGCGAATGATGTGTGCACTATTATAGCCAGAACATCGGCGGAACGGTGCTGGTGCGGGGATCGCTCGCCGCTTGCCCATGCGCGGCTTCCCACTACGCAGTTTTCGCTTACGGGCATTCATGCCCTACAGCGAAAATGGCATCGTGCCACCGCGGCCATCAATCAGGCGATCATCCATGCTCGCCTCGCGCTTCGCTATCCTTGTTCTCTCTCTAAGTACCAGCCCAACCAAGCACCCAGAACATTCTTCGCTGCGACTTGAACACAGACCAACAACGTGGTTGCGTCTCGGTCAGCATCACTCGCGAACTGGCCCAACCTCTCGCCGCTCTTGAACCCAAGCCGTCAATCAGTTGCGACCGCGTACAAGCATAAGCGGCTGGCAAGGCTAAGCGCGCGGTCGGGATTTCAGCGAAACGGCGATTTTAAGAGACCTGACCCGAATGGCACTGTCGTGATGTAAGTTAAATCATGTACAGTGTTTACGCAATTCACGTCGCAGTTCGTTTCTAGGTTTCATCATTAGTTTGTATCCATGACGCCTGCGTTTCAAGACACGTGGTTCAAGGCGGCCGGGTCGGTTGGCAACTTCGCAACCTGCGATCTGTTGAAGCATGGTTAACAGATAGGCGTCCATTGGCGACCCTGCGATTAGCCCGCTGGACAATTGCATCCAGGACGCAAGAACATACTGGCAAGTGCTCGTGAAACTAATCTGCCGAGGTTGCTTCTTATGGAGCAGTGCTGCACCGGCAGCTGTGGTCCGAATGAGATTGTACGCCAAAAGGGTCGTCCATACTTCGCGATGAACCATTTCAGGAGACTTGCAACGGACATGGCCAAGATTCAGGTTCGACTTGATACTTCTGATATCGAGTTCCGAGCTCCAGCGAAATCCATAGAGCTCAGCGATATCCTGCTTAGTGTACTCCTTCGCATCCGTTAGCGTCGTGATGATGTCAAGCGACTTGGTACGACGACCAGGCTCGACAATGTTGAAGCGCACTTCACGCAACACAAGTGTCTCAGGAATCTGCTGATAAGTCTCTTCGTCCATCCAGGTCGGACGTTGTGGCCGAGTCCATTCAATCAGATGATCGTACTTGCCAAGTCGCTTACCGCGCCGGAAGTCACTGTGCCTCAAATGATGTTTACGAGCGCAAGTATGCGTGCCTTGGCCGAGCAGTATAGAGATCATCATGAACGAACAATAGTAGCGGTCCATGACTGCGCTGTCGCCACTGGCTAGCGATCCGAGCATCGATCGCAGCAACGCCGACTCTCCAGTTTCTTTGCCTTGGTAAGGAGCGATTGCGAGATCCATAACGCACGCGGTTGCCAATGAGAGGATGGCTGCGGCGCGTGCGATTGGCAAGCCGACTCCTGGCTTCTGTGCCTTCTGCTGCGGGTACTTTGCCTGATTCTTGGCCGTGTCGGGCATCGTGAAGGTGAAGCCATCAACCAGCTTAGGGTGAAGTTTGCGTTTCCACAGCCAACTAGGCAATGACGCCTGTTCCATCTCATCGGCGACTTCACAACTCAGGTCACGCAGCGCAGCCGAAGACAGCTTGGCGCGAGCTCGACAATAATCGCCCGTATCTTGGGTCGGAGCCTCCAGCCCTTGCAATTTGCAATAGCTAACGACACGCGCTACTGCCGCTTGGCAAGAAGCTTCCTTTCCGTCGCGTAGGACTTGCGCAAGGAAAGACCAAACCATGATGGCTGTAGTGTAGACGCCGTGCATCCCAAACAGACAACCATGCTTGCGAAAGATTCGTTCGATCCTTTCGGCAGAAAGTACTTCCGCAAACGGAAGTCCTTCACCACCCAGAAACGCATCGACAATATTCTGAAAACTGTGACTGTCGCGACGCGGGGAATTTGGTACAGACGTAGGCATGAAAAAACCCTCCTTGGCTTTTCACTGGCGAGTGAACCAAGGAGGGCTTCCATTCTAATACCAAGGCTGGCTAAATCTGAAAAGATCACCTTGGCTGGTGCGGAGTTTACAAAATTTCCCGCGTCAGTCCTAGCCCAACCTGCGCGCTAATATAATCAGTCAACGATCACGACAGTGCCATTCAGACCTGACCCCTTTGGCATTTTTCAGGCGCAGGAAGAGGAGGAGACAGACAACAAGCCCCCTTGTACCTGCCGTCATTGCCAAAGCCCGTTGCAAGTCGTCGGGCGACTCAAAGGCAACGAGACATTGCGGATGAAAGAACTGGCCGCCGCCGTGGTCAGCCTTCTCCCTATAATTTGTGTGGAGGATATACAGGAACTTGTCCATCAACTCCGCAGCGGCATCATCCACGTCTGGCAATTGGCTGAGCCCTTGCAGGAGGTGATTCCCAGTCGCTACGACTTCAGTCCCCTGGAGCTGTTTGCGCTGGCTGGTCTGCTGCACGAATATCAGGTACCGAACAAGGCGGTGGTTGACATCGAATTCGGAATCACCAGCGGCATTCCACCGCCAGGCGAAGGCATTGTGGGGAGCCCATGTCGAGTCTATTGAATCGCTCGCAACTGAGCTGCACCCATCGACGCAGCATGTGGCCACCAGCGCCAAACGCCGCCTTCGGGCACGCCAGCGATCGCTGCATGCGCCGACGCGAAAAAACGACACCATTGGAGCCTAACGCGAGCCAATTTCAACGCGTTAAGTGGCTTGCATTGACGCCCATGCGACTTGCAACTGCTGCATGGCCGCGCTTCTGCATCGCAAATGGCTAACCAAATCCCTTAGCCAACCGCGTGCCACGACGATCCAAACCACAAAGAAAATCCGTAACCGTTCACGGCCTTCGGCTGGGCTGATGAAAATCCTAAGAACTGTGCACCACACGCAATACGGAATTCCGCTAGCCCAGCGACGGATTGCAAATTCTAAAATGAGGACTGAAAAATGCGAAATCCCCAGCAACAATTGGCATTTTTCAGTTTGCAATTTAACTTTTTCAATTCCCTAACCCGTCATCAGCCCAGCCTTCGGCCTTGAACGGTTACTCATAATCTTGATCGTACTCGTACTCAGCCATCGGCGTTACTCGTACTCGATCGGCAAGCGTGTTCGAGGACGAGTATAATCAATCGCTGGTATCCGCGTTTCGAAAAGATGACCTAGCAAAGTAAACTTGGTGCGGGCTGTCCGGCGAGCTTGGCGGTGATGGATTCTTGAAGGAACGAGAAAACGCTGCGGTTCTGCTTCTTGCAAGTCGCGATCATCGTCCACATGCGCTCGTGATATCGCTGGCCAGCTTCTCCACGAGTCCCTTGAGTGATACGTCGGTCGATCACACAATGCCGAATTTGCTGTTCGCTGTGATTATTGGTTGGCTCGACATCGACTGCGAACATGAATCGAAAGTAGTCTTGTGACAAATCGTACGTGGCGATTTCCTCTTGTTCACCTTCCACGTAATCGATAACTGCGAACCGCGCAGCAAGATTCATTGCCTCCTTTGCCGAAGGAGGGTTGCGAACCAGTTCCAAGAAGCGGTCGCGGTGCGTTATCATCGAGCGGTGAAAACCCTCTTCACTCATCTCATCACGGCGATGCCAGGCCGAGAACAACTTCCGTGATCGATCCAAGAGTTGCTCGGCCCAAGCTTTTGTTTTCTTGTCCGGGTGTTTCTCGGCCAAGAAACGGATGTCGCGTATCAAATGAGCCCAGCAATACTGGGCCTTGATCCAATAGTTCCAGGCGAACGAACAGTTGGCTGAGAAGTAGTCGAAGTTCAAATATCCTTCGAACTCCTTTCCCACTAGTTTTTCCAGTACTTCGCGCGACCGTGTCGTCGCGATGTGAAAGACAGTGAACGTTGCGGCGGTGATACACCAAATCCAATGCTTCTTGCCATTGTCTTTGATACTCGTTTCATCACTACCGAGTTGCTGCTGCGTTGGAATCGTTTCGCTCAGCTCCTGATAAGCGTCTTGGAGCGAAGCCGAGATGGTTCCTGTGCAGAGCTTGGCTGCCAAGTCTCAACTTATATGGCCATTGCAATCCCGTTAAATCCCGAATTGAATGTCCGCTTGGATTAGGGAATTAGGGGAGAGAACCCCGCCGCTACCCAGCCTATAGGGCATCTTTGTGAGAACCCCGCCTTTTCGCCCGCGCGGGTGGTTAGATGCTGAGAAAAAATGGCGGGAAGTGTGGCTGGTAGTTTTCGACGCCTGCGCCACACTTCCCTATGCTCATTGCTCTCGCAACGTCAGGCCCTTAGCGAGCCACTGCAATGATCGACTCTTCCCCTGAAGCTTCTTCGGTACGTTCTGCAATTGTTCAACATAATCGCTTAGTGATGGTTGCAACGCCTGCGATCTGTGTGTGCAAGAGCTGCAAGGCGACGGGCAGCCTGCGTCGCAAAGATTTGCGCAGGCGACTAGTTCGATTCTGGGAGAAATGTTCGACGACTGGGCAGATGGTCGTAAGCAGTCTGCCTGTTGCGCTGGCGCGGTGGCAGTGTAAGGCCTGCGGCTTTACGGCCACAGAGTACCCCGACTTTCGTCCTTCCCTACAAACGCTACGCTTCGACCGATCTGTTACAGCTTGCCAAACGCTATCTGGATGAACCGCAGCTCTCGCTGCGCAAGGCCACCAGCCAAGGCACCGCCGAGCAGCGTATCGTCTATGCCGATCATCCCAGGGCGGCTGCTCTTTCGCATACCACGCTGGCGCGCTGGATAACCTTCCTGGGCATGATGACCGCTTCTCTGGCGGCTGGCTGCGAGCTGTTCATGCAAGCGCATCCAGATTCGAGCGTACATCGCTTCGATGGGCCTGTCGATCCTCGTAAGGCGCGCTCACCGCAGCGCTTGAAAATCTTATCCATCGCGCGACGTCTGCTTTATCTGCGCAGTCGTTGGGATGCGGCCTTCAAACAATCTCCCTTTTTCCCA
>JADYZV010000147.1 GCA_020852965.1 Pirellulaceae bacterium
TCATCGAACAAATGGACCGTGATCTCGAAACTCGCGAAAAGCAGTTGGCGGAGATTGAAGCCCAAGCCAAGCAGCTTCGAGAGCAACTCGATCAGCGCAAAGCGGCCAAGCCCGAGTTCGTGAAACTCATTATGATGATGATCGAAAACCCAGCCGCCGGCATTGGCCTACCCAGTGAATGGATGAACTCCATCGGCCCTGCGTTACAACCTTCGGTCAGTAGGGCACTTCCTTCGCGATCCAGTGAAAGTTTACCTTCACCTTCCCTCCCACCACCTTCTATAGATCCTGGGACCCCAATGCAGCGCACTCGCCAATAGTGTATTCCCGCGATAGTCGCTGACCGCTCCGCCGGTCAGTGCTCCTGCGTGAATGGTGCAAGGGTAACGTCAACAGTTACGCCAAACGCCCAAGCAACTGATAAGCGACTATGTAGCAACTGGATCGACGGAGCGGTCAGCGACTAATGGCCACCAGGGCTAGAATCGACACCTTGCTGAAAGCCATAGGTGGTGTGGAAGCCACCGGAGTGCGGCCCTTGGGACTGGCCCAAAGCGGCATCAGACATCTCGGGACCGTTGACCCACGGAACGATGAAGTCAACTGGCGAATCGGAGAGCGAGAAAGCCTTGCGACCGGCACGTGGAATGAACACATAATGGCCCGGCCACAGGTTATCCTCCGAATCACCATCCAGGGCCGTGCGGCGCGGGCACCGAAACATGGCTGGTGGACGAAAAAACTTCTCAGAAACGTTGGCGATTGGCAGGCCACTGGGGAAGGCGTATTTCAGATTTCGCTGCTCGATAAACGGAAGAACCTCGATCGTCCAACCGCTGACCTTTCCTGGTAGTGCCCGTTCAGGTAGCCGCTTGTGGACCTCGGCGAAATGCACAATAGCGATATTTAGCTGATACAAATTGTTCTTACAAACCGTCTCACGCGCTCGCTCTCGCACGCTTTGAACGGCAGGCAACAACATTCCTAACATGATCGAGATAATTGCGAGCACTACCAATAGCTCGACCATCGAAAAGCCGCCTCGTTTGTTCATCGGTGAATTCATTGTACGTTCATTGGAAACAGTTGAGGCAGCGAATTCAGGGAGGTATCTGCGTGCCTTCAGTGTAATCTATTTATGGTCAGCAGCGGTACAGGCTACCAACCACACTCCCAAGGCGTTTTTGCTCTTAAACTGGTGGCCAAGTGCAATCAACTCCGCTTCTGCCTGCGCCTACTTGGCCGGTACACCCGCGCTGATCCTGTGGCGACCGCAACGAGCCAACTCTACGTAGTAGAATCACTACCAATCGACCGGCCAATCCGGCTAGGCGTTAACCAATTTGCGCAGACGCGGCCAAGCAGGAGCTTTCTTAGGCAGCCATTTCGCGCGGCTTGGTATCTTGCATGCTTGCATCTTTGACTACAATAGCCGAGCTACTATGTTCGAACGACTCGCGCATTGGCACCGATTTTGTGGGCGTCAGTGACGAACAACAGTTGGCGCGCTGGCGTCGCCAATCCACCTTCATTCTCAGCTGCTCCCTTCACGAAACACTGCCATGAATAATCCCTCGAAAGTTCGCAGACAATTCCTCACGAGTTCAACGACAGCTATTACCGCCGGAGCACTATCTGCTGGCGTGATCAGTGGAGAGGCAATGGCGCTGCCATCGCAGTTGGCCCAAGCGGGACCGGCAGAAAAATCGTGGCCCAAGTTTCGCTATTGCCTCAATACCAGTACGATCAACGGGAGCGAAGTTCCCGTGCGCGAGCAAATCCAGATCGCTTCCAAGGCGGGCTACGACGCCATCGAACTTTGGCTGCGCGATGTTACCCAATTTGTCGAACAAGGTGGCAAGGTGGCGGAACTCGCCAAAGAAATCGCCGACTTGGGATTGGGACTCGACAGCGCCATCGCCTTCGGCAGTTGGCTCGTCGACGACGAGCAGAAGCGCAAACAAGGATTAGAGCAATGTCGCCGCGATATGGAAATCGTGCGCGACCTGGGGGGCCATCGCATCGCGGCACCTCCAGTCGGTGCAACAGGGGAGCCGAAGATCGATCTGGATGTAGTTGCCCAGCGCTATGTGCGATTGATCGAGATCGGTGCCGAGTGCGACGTGGCACCGCAGGTTGAGCTGTGGGGTTTTTCAAGCAATATGGCCAAGCTTCAAGAAGTTCTATATGTTGCGGCGGCAGCCAATCACCCGAATGCTTGCTTGCTGCTAGATGTCTATCACATGTACAAAGGCGGTAGCGACTTTACCAACATCGGCTTCGTGCCTGGAACCAAGCTGCATTGCTTGCACATGAACGACTATCCCGCCACACCGGCACTAGCCGATATTAAGGACGCTGATCGCGTCTATCCAGGAGATGGCGTAGCCCCCATCGCTGAAATCCTTCACGCGCTGGTAGCCAATGGTTTCCATGGAACACTCAGCCTCGAATTGTTTAACCGCGAGTACTGGAAGCTGCCCGCACTTGAAGTGGCAAAGACGGGGTTGGAAAAGATGAAGCGAGTTTCGCTGCCGGCTTGATCGACCCATGGGTGAACGAGTTTTGCGAATAGATGCGAAGAGGTTGGAGGCGGTTTCCCCGCCGAATCGCCGCTGCAAGCGGCGATTCGGCGGGGAAACGGCGCGATAAGCGTGAGACGAGTTACTTGAAAAACTTGGCTTCCGGCCAGACAAGCTGGCTCGGGGAGCAGTGGTAAGGGCAAGCTGGCAAGAAGGTCTATCGGCAAAACTTGGCTTCCGGCCAGGCAAGCAGCGGAAAGGCAATGGAGGCAGGGGAGCGTGAATGCAGGAGAGTAGTTTATTTGCGTTCTATCTCTTCGATGGGCTCTTCACCGGCCTTGTCCACAGCGTCTTGATGGGAAGTGTAGATCGCCTCGGGGCGTGTAAGGTCGTCTGGTAGCGGGTAGCCGATACGGTGAATGGGGATGTCGACCCGATCATTGACTACAACGCGCTCGATGATTTTGTCTTGCAGCGTCTCTTCGATGGCCAACTTAATCTGGTCCTTGATCTCCAGCAACACGGCGTCGTCCAATAGTTCGCGCGGCAATTGATGCAGACGCTCTTCAATCACTTCGTGGATCAACCAGCGATGATGCTCGATCGTCGCCTTGGCAGCCAAACGCTTTGCCGGTGGAACCAACACGTGTACTCGCAATTGCGACATCCACTGCTTGTCAGCCGATTGCACGTAAAATAGGCCAACCGGAATTTCGTTGCTTGCCGTGACCTTGATCCGCGTCGCTTCGGAACGGACGTAGCCTATGATCACCGCGTGAATTATCACGAGGCTCATGACCAGACCGGCAATCCAATAGCGTTTTACATAGTTCATGAGTATTTCCGAAAGGGCGATCGATTCGGCGCGCAGTGGGAGCCTGTACGTTCTTGGGCGCTGCGCCGGTGAACCGCTAAAGCCTAGGATTGTGATAGGGACTGTGCTAAGAATTTGTTTTGCGGCAGAACAATACTTGTCAGAAAGTTGCAGTTACAATCGATACGAGCGATATAACCTGGAGTGAAGGAGAGGGGGGAGGGGGGGAGAACCGACGCGGAGCGTCGGGCCACATTAGATGCAAATACCGACGGCGGAGCGTCGGGCCACTTTAAATAAGAATACCGACGCGGAGCGTCGGGCCACATTGTTGGCGCATTAGGACTGAGGGGGATCAGAAGATCGAGATGGTTGGCTACGAATTTTCTTGGCGCGGCCTTGCGTCCACAGGCGCAGGCCGGCCAGCCGCTGCTGACCGCGATGAAAGTAGGCTTCATTCAATGTGCTCAGATGCTCGGCAATCAAGGCCTGACGGCGACTGTCCCAGTCATCAGGTGGCGGCGGGAGCAGTTCTAGCTCGAAACACAGTCGAGCCAGCTCGTACCCGAGCAACTGATGGCCTTCGAGCTTGGGATGGACATGGTCGACCAACCACTGACTGCCGACCAGCTCATGCGGGCTGCGCTGGCTGAACAATTGTTCCGCATCCAGCAAAGGGACATGATTCTGCTGAGCGACCTGAGTTACTGTGACGGCCAGCTCCGATGTGGCCCGCAGCGGGCATACATCGAAGTCGCGAGCAAGGCTGAGTGTTTCTCGCGCAGCCGGATAGTCACCGCTGGCCCACTGCAACTGTCCCAACAAGTAAAGCGCACCAGCATGCTGCGGATCGATGGCCAGCGCGCGATGCAGTTCATCCATCGCTTGCTCACGGGATGCTGACTGTGATGGTTCGCGCGACTCAGGCACAAGTTCGTCTGTCAGATCGGGAGCTTCAAGCGCTTCGCGGGCTGCTTGCCAGTGCTGATCGAACTGATGTCGCGTATCGGGCGACAGCAGCGGATCGCTCTCGAACTTGAACGGCGGACAATCGAGCAGGTTCGAGACAGGGCGAGCCAAGATCAGCGGCACGTCCACTTGCTGGCACTCGGTGCACATCTGCTGGAGATTCCAGCGAAAATGTTCCGCGATGGGCTTCATCCACAAGGCACCGCGCTCGTATTCGGCCAAACCACCTTCATAGTCGAGCAACGCGTCGACTTCGGCTTGGAGAATCGCCGCCTGGCTGCCTGATGGTTCTTGGGGATCGGGTCGTTGGGCCGATTGCCCGGCCAGGTTGCGTGCCAGTTGCACAGTGCGCAGTCCCGCAAGCCAGCTCAACGAGCGATTGAACAGGCTCGAACTGTGGTAGGGCGCGTAGGTACGTCGCTCGAGATATTCATTGTGACCGCTATAGACGATGATCAGATCAGGATCGTAGCGCAGCACTTCGCGGAGGATGGCTAGAACACGATAGCTGGCGTACGATAGACCGCCGCAGTTGATAACTTCCACCTGTCGGTCGGGCACGGCAGCTTGTAAATCGAGTTGCAACCACTGCGGAAATGCGGTCTCAGTACTATACGGTTCGCCTTGCGTTGTCGACCCTCCCAACGCGAAGACTCGAAAGGTATCGGCAGGCTTGTGTAGAGCAAATGTGGCGGGTCGAAATAGATTGAATCGCTCAGGGCTGATCGCCATGCGTCCGCTATCCGTGTCGAGCTGAAACAGGGGACGAAGATTGTGCAAGTCGACGAACGGATCGGCAGCCGGTGGAAATCTGGGCCATGGAAGGAGACGCAAAACGCCTTCCAACGCCAGGAAGGGAGATAGGGCCAGCAACACAGTGGCCAGCCGCAGCAGCCAGAGCTTTTTAGGCGGGAGAAGGTTCGCGGGCTTGGGCAGAGGCATAGCAGATGGGAAGGTTCAAATTGGCGCAGGCATAGACAAGCAGCTCTCCAAATTATAACGTGGCAGAACTCGCCAGGAGTTTTAACTAGTGCTTTGACCACATTAAAAGTTGGGGTAGTGGACGAGGTTACGAGTCCTTTCGGCTTAGTAGGTACCAGGGACTCGCGGGCCTCGTCCACTACCTCCGCCCCTAACCCTTAACTTTGACACGGCACTAGCCAAGCGTTTGACGCGTAGCTTTCAACTCAGCCAGTTGTGCTAGGCGAGTGGTCTGCCCGAGCCGGAACAATTGCGATATATTACGATTCTGCTTGAATTTCGGTCGGTTTCCTTTGAAGTAGCAACATATCGACATGATCGCATCCAACCCAGGATTCTTCCTGAAACACGAGTTCCTAATTCGTCGTCTGCACTCCCTTAGCGGGTTGATACCCGTGGGTGCCTACATGACGGTACACCTGTTGGTCAACGCCTCGCTGCTCAACGGCGCTGGGAGCTTCCAGCATAACGTCAATCAAATTCACTCGCTGGGCAAGTTACTACCCGCCGTCGAGTGGCTATTCATCTTTTTGCCAATCCTATTTCATGCAATCGTGGGCGTGTGGATCATTCGCACCGGTAAATCGAATCAAGACCGCTACCGCTATGTCAGCAACTGGCGTTACACATTGCAGCGTTGGACGGGTGTGATCGCCATTTTGTTTATATTCTTCCATGTGTTCCACTTGCATGGTTGGTTTCACGGCGAGTGGTGGCTGAAAACGGTGGCTGAACCACTGGGAATGGCGCAGTTTCGTCCCTACAACGCGGCCAGTACGTTGGCCACGGCTATGGGCAGCTTTGGCGGATTCGTTTGGCCGGTGTTTTACTTTGTAGGCATCGTGTCGTGCGTTTTTCACTTCGCCAATGGCGTCTGGACCATGGGTATTACTTGGGGTGTCTGGACCAGCGCGGAGGGACAGCTCAGGGCCAGCTATATCTGTGCGGCAGGGGGAGTGTTGCTGCTGCTGGTAGGATTGAGCGCTCTGGCCGGTGCATTACAAATTGATGTCAAGCAAGCTCGAGATATCGAAGACCGCATGTACAACGCGCGAGTGGCCGGCGGTGAAATACAGCCCACTCCCGACAAACGCGCCGAAGCGAGCCCTAGTGAAGAAGTGGAACCCGATGGTGCAGAGGTAGGGGATGCAGAACCGCTCAAACTAGATTGATTCATGAGCTCATTAGCCCAGTTAAACCCGGATTATTCATGAGTCTGCGAGAAAAGGTACTCATCCATAATCAGGATTTAGCGGCATTGGTTTAAAGCAGACCGATCAAGTTTTACACACTCAGAAATAAAATAATAGTTGGAAGCCAGGAATCGATGACAACGCAACGAGTAGTAGTGGTAGGTGGCGGATTGGCCGGGTTGGCAGCCACCATGAAACTGTGCGAGCTGGGCATTCCCGTCGACTTGATCAGTCTCACGCCGGTCAAACGCTCCCACAGCGTGTGTGCCCAAGGTGGCATCAATAGCTGCAACGACCAAACGCGCCAGCTCGGGGACTCCGAGTGGAAGCACTTTGACGATACGGTATACGGGGGCGATTTCCTGCAACACCAGCCACCCGTGAAAGAGATGTCCTTCTGGGCACCCAAGATCATCGACTTGATGGATCGACTCGGGGTGACCTTCAATCGCACCCAAGAGGGATTTCTCGACCGACGCCGCTTCGGTGGTACGCTGTATAAACGCACCGCCTTCGCCGGAGCGACTACGGGCCAGCAATTGCTGTACGCGCTCGACGAACAAGTCAGGCGCTGGGAAACGGAAGGCCTAGTTCGCAAGTTCGAGTTTTGGGATTTCCTGGGACCGATGACGGACGACTCAGGGCGTTGTGTCGGAGCGGTCGCGCAGGACATGGTATCGATGCAAATCCGAGCATTCCCAGCCGACGCCACCATCGTCGCCTCGGGTGGCTGTGGTCTGCTCTACGGTCGATCGACCATGTCGGTCTTCTGCAATGGCAGTGCGGCCAGTCGCTGTATGCAGGCCGGTGCGAAGTACGCGAATGCCGAATTCATCCAGGTCCACCCCACGGCAATTCCCGGTGCCGATAAACTGCGTTTGATGAGCGAGTCGGCTCGCGGGGAAGGGGGGCGTGTGTGGGTTCCGCGCAAGGCGCATGACCCGCGGCCAGCCAAGTCGATCCCCGAGGCCGAACGCTATTACTTCTTAGAGGAACGCTACCCACAATACGGCAACCTGGTGCCTCGCGACATTGCTACTCGCGAGATTTTTGATATTTGCGTCAACGAGGGACTGAGTGTCGAAGCGGGGCGGATGTGCGTCTATTTGGATTTGACTCACATCGAGCGTAGCGAGCTCGACCGCAAACTGGGAGGTATCCTTGAGATCTACGAGAAGTTCCAGGGGGTCGACCCTCGCGAAGTTCCGATGAAGATCTTCCCCGCCGTTCACTATTCGATGGGTGGCCTGTGGGCCGGTTATGCCAAGAGCGCCGATGGTGGGCTGGTCCCCGCCAATCCATTGAACCAAATGACCAACATCCCAGGCCTGTACGCAATAGGGGAGTGCGACTACCAGTACCATGGCGCCAACCGCCTGGGTGCCAACTCGCTGTTGAGCTGCATTTTCAGCGGCCTGTTCGTCGCACCGGGAATCGAGTCGTTTATCAAGTCACAGAAGACTTCCGTCGCCGAAATGCCCGCATCGCTGTTTCAAGCGGCAGTGGCCAAACACGAATTGCGACATAGCAAGCTCCTCGGTGCCACGGGCAGCGAGAACCCCTACTTGATTCACCAAGAGCTGGGGGATGTGCTCACGCGCGCGGCGACCGTGGTCCGCCACAACCAACAGCTCGATGAGGCATACATCAAAGTAAGCGAATTGCAGCAGCGATCTCGCCATTGTTCGCTGAGCGACACTGGGAGCTGGACCAATCAAAATGTGATCTTTACCAAAGCCCTGCAAGACATGTTTCCCATCGCGCAAGCTATCGTTAAAGGGGCTCGACAGCGGGACGAATGCCGCGGAGCCCACTACAAGCCGGAGTTTTCCATGCCCCACCTCACGCAAGAAGAGCCTGCCGCCCGACGCCGAGAAGCCGAGCAGTGGTGCGATCGCTTCGAAGCCAACAACGCAAAATTCCTCAAGTCGTCGATCGCCACCATCAAGGGAGACGATGTTGAGATCACGTACGAAGATGTCGATACAGGAAGCATTTCGCCACGTCCCCGCTTGTACGGGCTGGTGGGTGCCGAAGAGATCGAGGATGTTTGGAAGAATCGACAAGCCTCCAAGGATAATACAAAAGTTGGACCCAATTAGAGTAGCCCGCACAGTTCCTGGTGCCGTCCACCCAACATTGCGGATCCCCATGTTGCAGATACGGTACTTAGGCCGCGCGTAAGCGCTCGCCGGAAAGTGTTTCTGTTTAACCGCGCCAGCGCTTTGCGGTTAAACAGGTCGACGCTTCGGTCGCGGGTATCTGTTGCCGAAGAACAAAGCCCTTGGTTTCATGGGCCTACCGCACACCGAGTGTGCCTGCCACTTTGAAAACGTGAATGTATTGCGTCGTGCCGCAATACTTGTTACCTCAAAACACAAAATTCATTCCATATTTTTGGATGTTAAATCATGCATATCGCCGACTCTACCTCGACAGCAGACAGCGGACGGCACCCTGATAAAGTCAACGTGCGCGTGCTGCGGCAAGATGGTCCCGGGCAGCCGTCGTATTGGCAACTGCATCAAGTCGAATACGAAGAGAACATGAATGTCATAAGCATTCTGCAGAAGATCGCCGCACAAGCTACGACGGTCGAGGGCGAAAAGACCGCACCGGTAGCTTGGGACTGTGGCTGCTTGGAAGAGGTGTGCGGTGCTTGCACGATGGTCATCAACGGTCGCGTTCGACAGAGCTGCTCTGCACTGGTAGACCGTTTACTGCAAGACAATCCGAGCGAAATCGAACTGCAACCGATGACCAAATACCCCGTCATCCGCGATCTGATGGTCGATCGCTCACGCTTGTTCGCTGGGCTCAAAAAAGTTAAAGCCTGGGTACCGGTCGACAGCTACAACGATCTGGGACCAGGTCCACGCCAAAGCCGGGCGGAACAGGAAGAAGCCTACCCGCTGAGCGAATGTATGAGTTGCGGCTGCTGCCTGGATGCCTGCCCTCAGTATTTGAAGATCGAAGTGCATCGTCGCCCCAGCGAAACGGACGAGCAGTTCGAACAGCGCAAGCAAGACGCCTACGATCAAGGCTTTGTGGGTGCGGCGATCATCAGCCAAACCGTGTTGTTCAATTCGCACCCCACGGGGCAGCACATCCAAGGCGAACGACTCGATGCGCTGACCGCGCCCGGCGGTGTTCAAGCTTGCGGCAACTCGCAGAACTGCGTTGCCGTTTGTCCCAAGAGAATTCCACTCACCCGCTCGATCGCACGCGCCGGACGCCAAGCGACGATCCACTCGCTGAAAAAGTTCTTTGATCAATAGGTCTACTTGCACTTCAACTATCACTTCAACCATTTTTTAATTTAGCGCTAATCGTAGTGGACGAGGGTAAGAGTACCAGACGGTTATCGATTCAAACGGAAACGTAAACA
>JADYZV010000148.1 GCA_020852965.1 Pirellulaceae bacterium
GCGCGCCCAAAGCCTGTGGACGACTCACCCCGACGGTACGCAAGTCGCCACGTTCTGGGGCAATCAAAGCGTCTGGCCCGATCTGCTCAAGGATGCCCGGAGCATTCCCGGAAGCCGTCGAGTGATGTTCACCGGCAGCGCCCATCACAATTGGTTTAGCGGCTCGGTGGGCATTATCGATCCCGAGAAAGGTCTTAACTTTCCCAACGGCTTGACGAAAGTTACCGCCGAGTTGGCTTGGCCGGAATCGGGCAACGGGCCGGTCGATCCCATTGAATCTCCGCGCTACCACGCCAGCGGGCAATACTCGGCCTACTACTCACCATATCCGCTGAGCGAGCAGGATTTTCTTGTGTCGGCCGATCGCGGTGGCAAGTTTGTGCTCTATTGGATGGACGTCGAGGGCAACCGTGAACTGATCTATGAAGGCGCGCACAACATCTTTCACGCGATGCCGATCAAGCCCCGTGCCCGGCCCGCCGTGATCTCGGATCGTGTCGCCTGGCCGCGACGAGAGGACAAGTTGAATCCTCTGCCGGGAGTTATCTACAGCAACAACATCTACGAGGGGACGACTCCGGCACTGCATGGTAAGGCCAAGTTCCTCCGCGTGCTGGCCATCGATCCCAAGAATTACACCTACTGGCACAAGCGACCTTACATCTCGACGGGACCCGTCGTATCCTTGGTCCAATCGGACGGTGTCAAGCGCGTGATGGGGACGGTGCCGATCGAAGAAGATGGTTCCGTTGCCTTTAACGCGCCTTCGGGCAAGGCACTCCACTTCCAGTTGCTCGACGACCAATACCGCGCGTTGCAAACGATGCGAAGCTTCACCGGTGTCATGCCCGGTGAGCAGCGTGGTTGTGTTGGCTGTCACGAGTCGCATAGCCAGGCACCGCAGTACGATGCCATTTCGTTGGCCCTGTCACGGCCACCTCGCGACATCACTCCACCACCTTGGGGCGAGGATACGGTCAGCTACGTGCGTTACGTCCAGCCGGTCCTTGATCGATACTGCGGTGACTGCCATCAAGGAGACGGCCAGGCCAAAAAAGTTCTGGACCTGACGTTTCGCCCCGGCTATCTCATGTTCAACGAACCGTATGTGACGCTGACCGGCAAGCCGACTTGGGGCAGAGCGTATGAGCAACCCGAGATAACCCCGCCTGGTTGGGGAATTGCCAACACGCTGATGGTCGAAGCGTACGATCAGCATGATCCGCGAGCGTATCAAACTCCCGAACCGATGACGCAACTCTCGCACAAGAGTCGGCTCATCGAACTCGCCTCCAGCGGCCAGCACTACGGGGTCAAAGTCGATCCCGTCAGCCTGCGCAAGCTGATCGTATGGATCGACACGATGTGCCCGTACCTGGGCGACGATGAGATTCGTGAGATTCCCGACCCAATCTTTCAAGGCGTTGACTGGTTGTCGATCCGTCCCCAGGTAAAATCCGCCTCACGAATTGTCCGGCCCGGCCCAGTTGACTGACATCGGGCCATCACGAACTCCTTTGCACAACTCGGTCTCAATCACTATGAAAACACACTTCACACCCAAACCGTTCGGTAGAAACGGCTTCTGCTTGGTTGCCGCTGGGATGATACTGTGCTTTGCGACGGTGGTAACCGGCGCAGCGCCGGTGATCCGAGCGGATCTTCCGAACACGGTCACCTTTGCGTCACAGCCAGCGAAGTTCGTTCGCTTTGTGATTCATGCCAGTTCGGCGAACCAACCGTGCATCGACGAGCTGGAGGTTTACGACACAGATGGGAAACTCAACTTCGCCGGTGCGGAGAGGGGAGCCATCGCGACCGCATCATCCTGCCTTGCCGGTTACCCGCAGCACACCATCGAGCATCTTAACGACGGTCGTTACGGCAACGACTTCAGTTGGATTGCCGCCGGTTCGTCTGCGGGCTCGCTTGCCGGTTTGACCGCCGAGTGGGCTCAGATCGAGTTGCCGGAAGCGACGGTAGTATCCAAGGTCGTGTTTTCGCGCGATCGGGAGCGGCAGTATGCCGATCGCGTCCCGATCGAGTTCGAGGTCCTGCTCTCCATGGATGGTGAGCGTTGGAAGACCGCCAAGCGAGTCGCTGGCACGCTGGCTGACATTGTAGTCCGCAGCCCAAGCGGAGCGGGTGGAAACATTCCTTCACCGCCGCCTCCACCACGACTCGACAGGCCACGTGTGGCGCACTCAGATTCCAAGGTCGACGAGCAGCTCTGCTATGCCTCACTGGCTGAAGAGCACGCTTGGTTGAAGACCTTCGGCCGCGCCGACTTGAGCCCTCGCTTAGTGCCGTATAACGGTCGCGTGAAGCAGTACCCGCATCATGTCGGCGATGATTGCTTGCCGCTGCCGCCGCTGGTTGACACGCCCGTGATCGATGGCCGCATCGACGATGTCTGCTGGACGCGCGCGTCGCGCGGCGTGGCCCGCGTGGCAAGCCCCTACGACTTTGAACTTGGCCCGTTGGTCGAAACCGCTGTTTCGGCCGGACACCACGGCGACAACTTGTACCTGGCGATCACAACGAACCAACTGCTGAGCAGCCACGTAGCCGTAATCGCTTCGGGAGACGAAGGTGGTATCGGCGTCTTACGGTTGGCGGACGACGGGTTTATGTTCGAGACCTACGCCAACGACGGTGCGTTACAGAAATCGACACCGCTCGAAGGTGCGGCGAATGAATCGCTGACTCGTTTCGAAGTGCGTTTGCCCTTGGAGCTGTTCCCCGACTGTCGCGATCGAGGGCTACGCATCGGCCTGGGAATGGGAGGCCAACACACGCCACCACAAGGACGCACCGTGTACTTTACCTTTTCGTCGCTGGCCATTGCCGAGTTGGGGTGCGCGGCGAGCGGAACGTTTCGCGTCCAGCTGAGCGCCGCACTGAGTGGCGAACCAGTTCAACTTTCGGCCAGCGCGCCTGGGTTCGAGGGGGGGATAACCTTGGCTCCCGGCGAAACGAGAGAGTTTTCAGTTGACGGCCATGGGCCGATCGGTGCGGAATACGAGCTGACTGTTCACGAGAAAAATGGCGCGAGCTACCCGTTGCACCTGCTGCGCTACGATCCCTTGGAACGGACGCTGGCGTTGATGACCGAGATGGTGGAGCGTTTTGCGAGTTTGGGACGCGATGTGGCCACCGAGCGTGACGAACTCGCGACCCTGCGCTGCCGACAGCAAGAGTTACAGTCGGCGGTCACGCCTGATACGCCGGCCGAGCGACGAGCGTTGTACGACGCTCGACTGGCCAAACGCCGGCTCTTCTTCCGCGACCCCGACTTGCAGGCGATCGAGCGAGTCCTGTTCGTCAAACGCCACGCCTTCGAGCCGTCTCACAACTACAGTGTATTGCTGGATTCCCCTTACCGGGCAGGAGGTGGCGTCTACGTTCTGAACATCCCCCAGCGCGATGGCCGTTTTGAACCGACTCAGGCGAAGCTCGAACGGCTGTTCGACTCGGGCGACGGAATCGCTCGCAACCCGACGGCCAACTTCGACCTGACCAAGGTCTACTTCGGCTATCGACCCTCGGCCGACGGGTACTTTCACATAATGGAGATGAACACGGACGGCAGCGGTGTGAATCAAATCACCGACGGACCCTTCCACGACTACTGGCCTTGCCCGCTGCCCGACGGCGGCTTGGCGTTCATCAGCACTCGATGTCGTGCTCGGTTCATTTGCTGGCGGCCTCAAGCGGCGGTGTTGTTTCGCATGGATGCTCGCGGTGAAGACATTCGGCCGTTGTCGTTTGCCAACTTGAGCGAATGGGGGCCTTCGGTGATGAGCGACGGGCGCATTATCTGGCAACGTTCGGAGTACGTCGACAAAGGAGCCGATTTTAGCCACAGCTTGTGGGCAGTCCGACCGGACGGCAGCTATCCGGAATTAATTTTCGGGAACGACATCATCCAACCGAACGGCTATGCAAACGGCCGTGAAGTGCCGGGGACGAGTGAGTTTTTGTGTACGTTAGTTTCGCACTTTGGTGATCTGAATGGTCCCTTGGCGTTGGTCGATCCAGCGCGCAGTCGCTTCAGCCAGCAGGCGATCACCACACTAACTCCCGAGGTTCCCTGGCCGGGTAACTGGCCCAAAGAGGAATGTTTCCGTGACGGTGTGCCGCTGAGTCGTGATTACTTCCTTTGCTCGCACGCCCCGCGAGACCAGTTTGGCATTTATGTGATCGACCGATTTGGAAACCGCGAGTTGCTCTACCTTGATCCTGAGATCGGCAGCATGTGTCCGACACCCTTCCGCGTGCAGCCAACCCCTCCCATACTCCGCAGTAAGACGGAGCAGGCAGATGCGCCGGGCGAGCTGTTCTTGGCCGACGTTTATCAGGGTCTCGAACACAGCGTCGAGCGCGGTTCAGTCAAGTACCTACAAATCTCGCAGGAGCTTCGCGCTGACTTGGAGCAACTGCCCGACGGTACTTATCGAAACGACCATCCCGAGTTCCAGGATTGGTATGCCACGCCGATCCATAAAGTCAGCGGTCCGTATGGTTGGCCTTCGTACGTGGCCAAGGCGACGTTGGGAACGGTGCCCGTCGAGGAAGATGGTTCGGCGCGATTCGTCGTACCATCCGGCAAGGTCTTGTACTTTCAAGCTCTCGACGAGAAGTTCAACGAGTTGCAGCGCATGCGCAGTGTTGTGCAACTGCAAGCGGGCGAGACGCGAAGTTGTATCGGCTGTCACGAGCCGCGCAACGCCGCCCCGCCATCTCGGTCGTCGCTCGCCTTACAGCATCCACCTCGCCAGCTTGAACCGCCGCCGTGGGGCGCTGGGCCGTTCTCGTACGAGACGGTCGTCCAACCCGTATGGAACAAGCACTGCGTCTCGTGCCACGACTCGGGCGACCAGCAGAAGCTTGACTTCACCGCCACGCTCGATGTGGACAAAGTGCCAGCCTCGTATCGCACGCTGATTTCCCAGGGCTGGGTCGACTATCTCGATTGCGGCTGGAACTCAGGCGGGAATGAGAAGCGCGAGCCGTTGACCTTCGGCACGGTCAAGAGCAAGCTCTGGAACGTGCTCGACGCCGGGCACTATGACGTCGCGCTAACGACGGAGGAAGAACGACGAATCAAGTGCTGGACCGACCTCAACTGTCCGCTCTGGCCCGACTACACTTTCCGCGGCAATCGACCGAACATTTCGCCGCGACTCACACAAGACACTTCACCTTAGTTCGATTTTTGCACTTGTTGGAGTGCGGCGATTCATCGCCGCTTTGGTATTTTTCGATTGGAGCCAGTTATTCGCGAGCTTAAGCACCCATGCATAAGTCTCTGCGCCTAATTAGCCGCTTTGGGCGTTAGCCACGGTTGTTCGATATGACACGAAACTTACGCGTGGGTGCTTATGTAAGCATCGTGCGGTGAAAGGGCGATAGCAGAATGACAACTCGCATTACCTTGTGTCTAGGATTGCTTGCTCTGTGCGGACTGTGCGGAAGTCCAATCGCTGGCGGCGAGCCTTTGCGACCATTGCACTGTTTTGAAGAAGAACCGATCGACGCGTTGATACGGCAACTCGAGCCAGGACTCGGGTTCTCCGCCGCTGTGAACGACGAGAGCGATGATGCGTTTATTGAACGTTGCCAAGTCGTGAACAGCGGCGCGCAGGAAGTTGTGGCGACCGATCCCGTTACCGGAATAGTGGTTCGTCGGCAGTCGCGCTGGATTCCCGAACTGCGACTGCTGGTTTTGGATACGACCATAAGCAACGGTGGCAAACAGACGGCTGAGGTCAACAACATGGTCTTAGGCGACTGGGACTTTCGCGTATGGGACGATCAAGACGGAGGACGATATCGCGAGTTGACTTATCGGAACGATACCTGGCACGGTTCGACCTACTGGACGGGTCCCGATTGGACGCGGGTCGGCAAGGACTGGCAGCACTCGGGCAACGACACGCCCAGCGTTCGCCGCTTTCGAGCGCCACGCGACGGTCGTATCAACATTACTGGGCGAGTCTACAAGTCCGATACGAACAACGGCGGCGGTGACGGCGTCCGTTTGTCCATCCGCCACGGCAGCCTAACGGTGTGGGAGGGGGAAATTGACGGTGACGACGTTCGTGGAGTCGAGCCTGACGTGACACTCGACATCCGCGAGGGAGACGCAGTTCGATTTGTCGTCCACAAGCGGGGACAGATCTCCTACGACACGACGCATTGGGATCCAGTCGTCGCGTATGCCGATGGTCAACGCTCTCAAGCATCGGAGGGATTCTCGACGGTTCGGCAAGGTGATTCGAATTGGTTCTACGAGATGGAAGTGGAACCGCAAGCCGCAACCGGACTGCCGCTGGTACACAGCTATGGATTGAATCTCGACCTGCGAGAGCGGACGGCGGTGGTTGGCGAGCCTATCACACTGAACGAGCGAGGCGCCTTGCCCTTGATCGTGTTAGCGGATGGCGCGGACAAGAGCGGCGTGGCCATGGCCTTGACCGACGACTCACCCTGGCAATTCCAATCGCAGATGAGTGAAGATGGAAAGTTGCACGTTAAGCTGGGTACGGTCGATGTGAAACACGCTTTGACTATCGAGCCAGGACAGTCGCGGGAGCTGCCTCGTTTGATGCTGGGTGCCTATCGCGGATCGTGGTTGGCCGGTGTGAGATCGCTCCAAGCGATGATTGACAGCGAGAGCGTTGACCAAGAGCGTAGTCTGCACGAGCGGGTGATCGCCGTAGCGCAACATACGGAACTCGACCTGTGGACGATGGTGCAAGATGAATGGCAGCGGCAAGACCAACTCGTGGAGACGGTGCAGTCCTACGCCGATGCCACGGATCACCAGATCGAGAAGACACGGCTGCTCTTGAGCGACTTGCGCAGCGAACATGGTGACAACTTTCTGGCGGAGCAGGTGGAACAAATCGACGCATTGGTGAAGCAGTCTGAAGACTCGACGCTTGACCTGGAAGAACGACGATTGATCTACCTTCAAGTCCGCTCGCTGAAGCGACAGATTGCGCTGGCTAACCCTCTGATGCAATTCGGCTCGATGTTGTTCTGCAAACGCGTACCCACTTCGTACAGCCACCAGGTGATGCAGTACTATGGCTGGCGTGCTCGCCCCGGCGGCAGCATCTTCGTTCTCGACAAGCCCGGACACTCGCTGGCCGCGCGCGATCTAATTGACGGTCAACTGGCATCCGGTAGCATTCTCGAACCGCGATTATCCTACGACGCTCGCCGCATCGTCTTTTCGTATGTCGACTGCGCCAAGCAGGACTATGACCCGAACTTGCTCGCCAACGATGTCGATGAAGGCTTCTATCACGTCTACGAAGTGAATGTCGATGGCAGCGGCTTGCGGCAGATCACGCGAGGACCTTACGACGATCTGATGCCGACGTATCTGCCCGACGGAGGCATCGCGTTTTGCTCCTCGCGACGTCGCGGGCATTCGCGGTGCTTTGGCGGCCAGTTCAGCGGTCGCTGGCAAGTCTATACGCTGCATCGCATGGACGCGGATGGTCGCAATATCCAGACGCTTTCCTACCACGATACCAACGAATGGTTTCCCGCTGTTTCCAACGATGGGTTGATCCTTTACAGCCGCTGGGACTACATCGATCGAGATGCGGTGACGCACCAGAACCTGTGGTCGACGCGCGTGGACGGCACGAATCCGCTTGCCGTGTGGGGCAATGCCACCGCCAGCCCACACTGCACGTTTCAGATTCAACCGATTCCCAACAGCCATAAGGTCGTCTTTACGGCGTCGGCTCATCATTCCATCACTGCTGGTTCGATCGCCGTGGTCGATCCAACGCGGGGTGACGATGGACAGCAGGCGATTACCCGCATCACGCCCGAGGTCCCCTTTCCGGAAGCCGAAGGTCGGAACATCCAGCAGTACTACGCAGCGCCATGGCCGCTGTCCGAAAAGTATTTTCTGGCGGCGTATAGCCACGTGCCGTTGGTCTGGGAGCCGGGCGCGAACGAGGCGAATGCTTTGGGGATCTACTTGCTGGACGCTTTTGGAAATCGGGAGCTGATCTATCGCGATCCCGATATCGGCAGTACGAATCCCTGTCCGCTGACCGTGCGACCCGTGCCGCCTGTCGTGACTGGGACTCTATCGCAGGATGCCCCATCGACCGGCATGATGACCGTGATGGACGTCTATCAAGGATTGGGCGAAATTCCTCGCGGTACGATCAAAGAGCTGCGCATCGTTCAGATACTTCCCAAGACAACTCACATCGCGGACCAACCGTTGGTCGGTCTGGCGGGCGAGGAGAACGCGCGAGCCATCCTCGGCACGGTTCCGGTCGAGCCGGATGGGTCCGCACACTTTGTCGTTCCGGCCAGGAAGCCGATTCTGTTCCAGGCTCTCGACCAAGACGGGTTCGCATATCAGACCACGCGTTCGTTGACTTACGTCCAGCCGGGCGAACACACTTCGTGCATCGGATGTCACGAGAGCCGAATGACGTCGCCCAGCAGCATCGACGCGTTGGCCCTGCATCGTCCGCCGTCGTCGATCGATCCAGGCGAGCTAGGTGGCCGATCCTTCTCCTTTGTTGAAATTGTTCAACCCGTATTGGATCGACATTGCATCACATGCCACGGCACAAACGAACCGGATGGCGGCGTCGATCTGACGCGGACGCCTCACAACGGTTTTACAAAGTCCTACTGGTCACTGTGCGGCGATCGAAGTTTCACAGGCAGTGGCACGAACCTAGCGAACGCCGCCGAAGCGCTGGTCCCTCGCTTCGGTGCACGGAATCAAATCGAGACCACGCCACCCGGCGGTGCGTACGGTGCGTTGGGAAGCCGCTTAATGAAGATGTTGCGCCAGGGCCACCACGACACTCAACTCAGCGCCCAGGAGCTACGTCGGTTTGCCGCCTGGATCGACTGCAACGCCATCTTTTACGGCGTCTACAGCCCGGAGGATCAAGCCCGCCAATTGCGCGGCGAGTCGCTGTCGATGCCTGAGGTTCAGTAAAAGAATGCGGCTTGCCGAGTCCACAAGAGCTCTTAGCATCGTGCCGAAAATTAGTGTTCGAACACTGACTGTAACACAGTTCCATTTTGGAAGGAATCCATCGAACCGAAATCGTTTAACGCCGAGTCGACGCAAATTGTTTAACTCGATTGGGACCTGTCAATGATCACAAGCCAATTGTCTGCAGCAAACTTCCGACACTGATTCCCCGAACGATGCTAAATCAGCTAATAGCGAGCCGTTGATCCGATCGATTCGATTTTTCAATGACTCGAGTTGGCATATTCGATCATCGCTCGGAGTTCTCCAGAGGCTACTGTGCGTGATTTCACAGCCCGCACCGACGATGTAGCCTCGCTTGCCTGGCGGTGGCGCTGCGCAAAGGCCGCAGTTACTGCCTCGGCGTCGGCATTGCTCAGAGTCCGTACAGGATCGACGTTTCCCAGCCAAAGCCTGCTGTGGCCCCATCTTGGCGGGCGGCTTCGACCGATTAAAGCGTCCGTGGAACAGGGGACATAGAACTTTGATGGACGGTATCGCGAGAGAGGCGGAAAGAACGGCAAAGTGCTTTACGGATGGGCCCTATGGCGAATCGGCAGGTTTGAGCGAGTGCAAGTGTGTAAACAGATCGCTGACATGCTGCGATGAAAGCTCTTTAAGCAATCCTTCAGGCATGATCGAAATCGTAGTGAAGCCAGCGCGCTGGATGTCGTCCTTTTCGATCCGCTGGTCCGCCGTGTTGGGTTGGCGAATGATCACACTGGATTCGTCTTGCGACACCAGCAAGCCTTGCACGATCCGCCCTGAATAAGTCAGTACGCGATAGTTGCGATAACCCCCTTCCATCGCTGCACTAGGCGTCAACAAATTGCGCAGGATCGCTTCGGTTCCGGTCAGCCCCAGGCCATCCAGGGCTGGCCCTATCTTGCCGCCTGTGCCCCCCTGTTGATGGCACACTAAACAGGTCTGTTCAAACAAAGCCTTGCCTGCTGTCGCGTCGCCAGGCTGTACCGCTAGCTCACGATACCGAGCAAACATCTCGGCTTGCTGCTGGGCTTCAGTAGACGACAACAACTTGGGTGCGTCCAGCGTCGATTCCACGATTGCCGTGCCAGAGTGCTGGCCCCAGTTCGAACCGCTAAAGCAACGCACGAGATGCTCGATTTGCCCAGCATCCTCGCTCGAAAAACTGCAATCAAAATTGTCGCGTATTTCGCGCGGAGTGCGAGCAACATCCCAAACTCGGAACTCGGTCAGCGCAGCGGACGTCCCAGCGTTGGGAGACGTCCGACCGATGTTCAAGTTCTCAAACGTGGACGTACTGCTACTCACTCCCTCGGAGGAAAGTTCGCCACCGATGTAAATCCGAAACGATCCTCGGTCGTCTCGCGTCACCGCCAAGTGCGTCCACACCCCAGCAATCATCGGTCGGCTGGCGATTGCCACGTCTCCTTGTGCGGGGAAGAAAACGCGAAATCGCGAGTCATGGAAATTCATATCCAGCGAACCGGCGCGCCCCAAAATTCCGTCGTTGTTGTCGATCCCAGCATCCAGTCGAATCCACGTCTCGACAGTAAACGCCCCGGCCAGCGAAATCGGCTCGGCAACGTAATCATCGGCACCACCGCTGAGCTTGAGCGTGCGATGAACGTTCGCCGAGACCCCTTGCCAGATCTCTTTCAAGGTCGCATCCTCGGGGAGTAGCTCTATCATCGTTTGTAACACCGCAGGCTTCAGGTCTTCGGCAGTGATACCATCCGCTTCGACGGCACTGACCAACGCCGTCGCCCCCGCGCGGTTGGTCGCCATCCGCTCGATCAAACTCTCGCGTTGCTCGAAGTTCAACTCGCTCAGCATCCCGACCATGGCCGCTGCGGCATCGTCAGCGGGTGATTCAGCGAGTGCGGACAGGGCGGCTGTGCGAACCGATGCTGGCTCGCTGCGTGAGGTGGCGAGCTTCGCCAGCGTTTCATATTGCGATGACCCCAGTTCGCGCAGCGCTCGCAGGGCAGCCAATTTGTTGTCTTCACTGGCGTTTGCATCAGCGGCCATCGCGGCGATCGGCTGATCGAGATTTTTCAACTTGAACGCACCGGCGGCTTCCAATGCAAGAGTCAATAACTCTGGCGTCGTCGATTCTGACATGGTCGCGGAGCTAAGCAAAATCTGCGTCGCTGAGGCAATGCTCGGCATCAGCGCTTGCAAGTCGGCGCTCGTACGGAGCGCCAATAGCGAACGCAACGTGCCGACACGCGTCTTCGCGTCGCCCAATAACCCCGTCAACAAAAGTTTTACCGAGGGTTCGCTCATGTGAGCGGCCAGGACACGCACTTCGGCATCGGAGAGCGGGCGTCCGAGTTCAGGCATCAAGCGAGCGAGTCCAACGGCAGCATCTCGATCCGATAGTGAGAGTGTCGCCAGCAAGCGGTTCTCCAGCGGCATCGACGCCCCCTGGTCCGTTGCCAGAAACGCGGCGACTGGTGAAGCGTTCTCTTGCATTGCCCAACGAGCCAGAAACCTTTCAAACTCGCGGTCGTACTTCGCCCAAACATCGCCTGGCGCAGATGCCTTTCCCAGCCGTACCATCAGACTAACGACGTCGTTGTCGACATGTTTGACTCGTCGCAATGCATCGCCGATCGCTGCCCGCACTCGCGGTGATGGATCGTCGATCAGAGGCGATGCGATCGATATAAATTCGTCACTGGACATCGTTTGGACGCCTGCGATTCGGGCGGCTTCATGTCGAATGTTGGGGTTCTCGTCCGCCGCCAATGACACTAGCGTCGGGACGGGAATCGGCTGCAAACCCTCCAAGGCCCAGAGTGCACCGAGACGTTGATCGTCGGGAAGTGTACTGCTATCGACGATTTGAATTAGCTTTGGTGCGAGCTCGCTTGCGCCTCGGTCAACGATCTCTTGCCATGCGAACTTCGCAACCGCTGCGTTATCGTCGCCCAGGCGTTGGATTAGGTCGTCGCCTGCCAACGACTTGATATCCACGGAATCGGGGTGCGGTTGACTCTGGTGCCGTATTCGCCAAATCCGACCGCGAATCTTGTCACGTTCGGGGTGATTGCGCGGGACTTCGTTGTGCGAGATGATCTTGTTGTACCAATCGGTCACGTACAAACACCCATCCGGTCCAAACTCAATGGCAACCGGTCGGAACTTGGGATCGCGTGAGGTCAAGAAATCGGACTGCTTCTGATAGACATACCGCGTGCCATCAAACGTCGCTTGGATCATCTGGATGCGGCTGGTGATTGGGTTGGCAACGTAGAAAGTTTTGGACGCATCTGGCTGAGCATCTCTCACGCCCCATGGCACCGGCCAGCCATTGCGATCATCGGCCAGCGCCAGTCCGCTCAGGCCGGTGCCGCCCATTTGTGCGGGTGCCAGCGGTGGCGGCATAAGCGGTTGGTAGGGTTGGAGCAGGTCTCGCGAACCTGTGGCGTAGTAACCACTTGGTTCGTAGGGAATGATCGGATAGCCGATATCGTTAGCCTCCTGCAACCAGGTTTCCCCTTCACGCGAAATCGTCAGTCCCCAGATATTGTTTGGTCCGGCAGTCAGGTTTTCAAATTGAGAACCCGAGGGTGTGAAGCGGGACAGTTTGCACTGTACGAACGGGATCTCCTTTTCACCGCTGGCAAACGGCGATCCATCGGGGCGGCGGACGGTCGAGTAGTTGAACAAACCTTGGGCAGTGAGAATGTAAGCCCCCGGTGCTCGTGTGAATTGATGCGGGAAGAGGTGCGAATCCTGTGTCCCAAATCCCGTCAGCACGACATCGTGCTCGTCAGCCCGACCATCACCATCGCTGTCGCGATAAAACCGAATATCGTTTCCGTATTGAACGAACGCACCGTCTTTGTAGGGTAGCACGCCCAGCGGCATCACTAGTCCCTCGGCGAATACGCGCGGCTTGGAAACCTGCTTGCCAAACGGCTTGTCGATCACCAGTATCTTGTCGACACCGCCAGTGGCAAACAGTTGTCGCGAGGCTTCGGCGTTCTCGTTGGCATCGACCGGGTATTCCAAAGCCGTCATCGTCCACAATCGGCCAGCCGAATCGAACATCGCTGCCACGAATTTACCGACACCTTCGGATTCCTCGGCAACCAGCTCGACTTCAAAACCATCGGGGACTCGGAAACCTAGTCGCTCTTCAGCCGCCGTCCACGGTTCGTCAGGCGATTTGGCGCTGCGGAGTTTTTCCCAAGTCATAGCTGCTTCGGTGGCTGGCAGTCGTTTGATCGTCACGTCTTTCACCTGTACCATCGCTTTGCCACCGCCGTGCACTTGAATACCGATGTGCCCGTCCAAAGGGATGTTGGGATCAGACTCGGTATAGTCGATCGCTGGGACACCATTGATCCACGAACGAATACGAGGGCCTTCGGCAAGGATGCGATACTCGTTCCACTCGTCCTTGTGAATCGAACTATTCACAGCGCCGAGGTTTGCAGCTTCGGCGATCACTTTGTTGCGACGCGATTCGTCATACAACTTGCCCCACCAATCATCACCGGCATCGACTTGGTAGCCGCTCATTTCGGAACTGTCGGGAACACGGACGCTGCGCATTTGCACTCCGGAATTGATAAAGCCACCAGCACCACGAATACGAATCTTCAGCGTCAACTCAAAATTCGCGAAGGATTCTTGAGTCGCCAAGAATGTATTGTGTGGCACCGTTGTCTCGAGCGATCCGCCGGTGATCAAGTTGTCGGTGACGGCCCACCATTGCTTGTCGGCGTCGATCGTTTGCCAGCCGTTGAGGGTTTTGCCGTCGAACAAACTCGCTGTGTCTTCGGCAACGATTGGACGCAGTCCGAACAGTACGAGCACGAACATGACAGACAAAATCGGAAGATAACCACAGTTCGGCAAATCGTTCATCTTGAAAGTACTCATGTTGGTTCACTCGAAGGCGTTATGGCTGCGAGAGTAGAACGATTGTCCTCAATCGTTTGGGAAAACACTTACGTCTACCTACTCAAACAACTGAGGACAGTTGTTCTGCAATCGCATGGAATTGTTTTTCAGCCCAGCGTATGCACCGGACCGTACAAACTATCCAATATTAAAATCAAAAACAATTGCGCGTTTCAAACATGGCACAACAACTTCTTTCACCTGTTCGTGAACCGGGTGCGGCAGATACGCATCACGCGATTTGGGGCTGTCGAAGGTCATGATGAATCCATGCGTGAAGCCATCGTTCATGCCTTCCGCACTGTCGTAGGGGCCGTGGAGCATATCGAGCAGTCCGGGGATCTTGCCGACCATCGCGTGCATCTCGGCAAAACAGTTTTCGATTTCGTCAGGCGTGACGTCGTCGTTGAATTCAAAGACTCCGTAATGTTTGACTTGTGGCATCAATGGGTTCCTTGTTAGCAAGTATACATAGTCGCGGATCGCTCCGCCGATCCAACGCTGGTCGGGCGCTGGACCGGCGGAGCGATCCACGGCTAATTCTTTTGCAAGTTTCGTAGCAGTGCTTCGGCACACGCTTTCGCAAATGCTGGGTCGTTGATTTCACAGTCCATCGACTGCACTTCGATCTCGGGTTTCAACTCGGTCGTGATCGCATCGAACAAAGCCGCATCAGCAGCCGCGTCATGGAAAGGTTGGCCGGCCGCGCTGATCAGGCTGATCGCTTTGCGCGGTAGCAAGACGGTCACTGGGGCGGTGTAGGTGTTGACTTTTTTCGCTAGGATCTTCCCCAACTGCTGGCACTCCGTTGCGTTGGTCCTCAGCAAGGTGACTTGCGGGTTGTGGACATACAGCGTCCGCTCTTCAAACTGTTTGGGCAACGAATTCCGCTCACCAAAATTCGCCATGTCCAGACATCCCGGCACGACGACTGCAGGCACGCCCGCCTTGGCCGCCGCGTCCAATCGATCCGGCCCAGCGGACAACGTGCCACCGACTAGTTCATCAGCCCATTCCGTCGTGGTGATATCCAATACTCCTGCCACCATCCCACTTTCGATCAACGACTCCATCGCCCGACCGCCAGTTCCCGTGGCGTGAAAGACCAAGACCTCATACCCGGCAGCTTCTAAAATTGGCATCGCCGCATTAACGCATTGCGTCGTGTTGCCGAACATACTGGCAACGATCAACGGACGCGCATCGTCCGTATCAACTTGGGCATCGACCATCCCGCAGATCGCTCCGGCGGCGCGGGAAAAAACGGTTCGCGAAATGCGATTTAGTCCTGCGACATCGACGATGCTCGGCATCATGCAAATGTCCCTGGTGCCGACGTAGTGCGCCGTATTGCCGCTAGCCAACGTCGATACCATCAACTTGGGAAACCCAATCGGCAGCGCCCGCATCGCAGCGGTGGCAATCGCCGTCCCACCGCCACCCCCCAACGAAATAACGCCATCGATCCGGCCTTGCTCTTGAAGTTGTTTGAGCAGCTTCGGTGCGGCGATCGCCATCGCCGAAACACACTCGCCACGATCGCCGCGTGCGATCATTTCAGTGAGATCAACGCCAGCGGCTGCTGCGACCTCGTCGCGCGCGATATCAGGCGTTACCTGCGGTGGCTGGGCCGTTCCGACGTCGATTAACAACGGCGTATGTCCTGCGGCGCGAATCCGATCAGCGACAAAGGCATGCTCGCGACCTTTCGTGTCCAAAGTTCCGATGATGGCGATAACTGCCATGGGATGCAGTCCTATAATTTATGATTGACGGGGATGCATTTAAATTCGCGTGTCAGGTTGGTGAGTGAATCTTCAAAGGCCATCCGTTCCAAATTCGACGCACCGAAAAACCCGACTGCATCGGTGTGTTCATTGATGTAAGCCGCATCGGCGGGTGACAAGATCGGTCCACCGTGTGACCAACAGATCCCATCGCTACCGCATTGGTGTCGCAGTACGCCATCAATCCGGCGGCCCTTTGCCGGTCCACTGCGTCGCCAGCGGCAGCCATGTAACCCACAGCGTGCAACTCGTGAACGCCTTCGCATGATGCAGCGCGTGAAGTTCATTGAGCGCCTGCATTTGCGCTTCCCTCCCCGGTACGGAAAACTGCGGCGGCGTCTGGGCTGTGACACATTGCGTGAGAAGCAATGTCATCGTCAAAAGGAGGCTGATTGATGGGCTGTCGGTGCTGATTCATTGTGAGACGGGAGTTCCATGGGTTAGGTGGCTCTTTCAGCTGTATCTTAGCGTATTTCAACAGAGATCGGGGATCGGGGACATAGTGCTTTGTTGGAGGGGATGGCGATTGCAGCGACTCGATACGTCGCTAGGCTGAAGTGTAGTCGCTTTCTTCGAGCGTCTGAGCCAGGGCGGCGCGAATTGGATTGAGATTGACATAGGCCGAACAAGCCAGCGAGCCCGATTCATCGAGTCGCCGAATAGCTCTGAAGCGCCGTTCGATGAATTTCGCTGTTTTTTCGTCTTCTTATTTGGCGCGCACGCCAATCTTTTGACATAGTAAGCGCATCCACCACGAGATATCGCTCAAAGCGGACGTGTCGGCATGAGTAACATCCTTTGCTCCATTAGGCTCCAGACAGAAAGATGGAGACAAAAAAATCAGTAGTGCGCTCATCATTTGTTGTTGAGCCCTATTTCTGTCTCTATCTTTCTGTTCCAAGTCGCTCAAGCGGGAGCAGGAACTTCTCTGCCGATGCGTGCCCGAAAATTGTCAGCAAAAACGCTGGTTTCCGTTTTTGACCAGACGGCGGCGCGCTTCGCTATTTTCCGGTCAAGTCCAGAGCCGAGTCCTGCGGGAATTCGAGGTACCTTATCGTGCCGTCCCGCCAATAGTTAAGTTTGACTTTCAGCGTCGGTTCCACACCGGCGGCCACCCCGCCGAATAGTCCGGCGTACGGTCCCAACGGCGTGACAAGGCGGTTGTGGAATCTTGCCTGGACCTTGTCTGTCACGTCGGTTTGGGGGGCAGCTTGTTGAACGTTGGTATACGCCCTGACCTTCAGGGCGGTCGCGTCGGAGAGGTGGGAACCGGCGTTGTGCAACACGAAGTCAAGTTGCTTGCCGACCTCGCCCGGCGGCAACCGCAGGACGAACTCGACGCTGCCGCACTTGCCCGCCGTGAGGTCTTGGGTATTGAACGTGCCGAGGAGATCGTACTGTGTGTCGTCGTTCCAGCGGATGACACGGAGTTCGTCGCCCTGATCTTCCAGGCCGTAGGCAAGGCCTAGCGGCGAGCCAAATGCCTTGAATTGTGAGTTCAGCAGCTTCACATCACCGGCTGCCGCAGTGGACAGCAGCCCGCCGTTGCTGCAATTGAAGAACGCCCAACTTCCACCCGCAGCGTCGGGGAATTCCGCCGTCACGCCGGCTTTGCCGGCTGGATTGATATAATCCGCCGCCAAATCTGCTACAACATCACCCCGGATTTCGAACACGGCTTCGAGCTCGCCCGTCGCCCTTCGGTCCGTAAAACGCTTTCAGCACGTGTGCGTTGACAAACTCGTTCGGCCGCGACACGATTTCGTCGTCGGTCAATCGCAGGGGCGACGTGTCCGTCAAGTTTGGCACGCAGAAGTACACGTCCTGGCCACTGGGGTCGATGAACTCGGTCAGGGTGACGGCCACCTGTTCGCCGGTGCAATCCTGATTCAGCCACGCCTTAGCGACGACTTTCAAACCGTTTGGGCGAATCGAATCATCTCTCACCAGTTCAGCGATGGAAGCCGGATCAATGACCAGATTCCTTGGTTCGGGACACTTCTTGTCGAGCAGTTCAGCGTTCTGGTCCTTGCCAATGCAATACACAATCGGGCCACGTAGCAGCACCACGCGGCCGTCCTGTACGGCCCGACCACGCAGCAGTCGCCACGCCATCGGCATCGAGATCTTCACCACGTCACCGTTCTGCCACGTCCGATTCAGCACGTAACACCCCAGTTCCTGATCCAGTGGGACAATCGTCACCGGGGCTTCGTCGTTCACTTGCAGCGCGATCTTTTCACACCAGCGCGGCGTGCGGAATTGAAACGCGAACGCCACTGGCTTTTGGTCTTGGGTCGAGAACGTCAGTTCCACGTCGCCGTCGTTCGGGTAGGTGGTTTGCTGCTGAATCGTGACGTTCTGCCCATTCACGTCGAACGACTTCTTCGAGTTGCTGAACAGATTCAACGCGATTCCCCCCTCGGGTGTGCGGTAATAGACCTTCTGCGGCAGCTCAGCCACTGCCCGGCGATAGTTCCCGCAGCAGCAGAAATAGTCGCGTGTGTCGTACTGGCGGTCGCCGGTGAACGGAGTGAAGTAGCGGATCCAGCGTCCGTCGGGCGAGTTCGCCGCTAACAGGGCGTTGTAGATGGTCCGTTCAAGCAGATCGCCGTAGCGCATGTCGCCTTCCAGCCGCATCAGACTGTCGATCCATCGCAGCATGTAGGCAGTGACGCACGATTCGCCGATGTCACCGCGTCCGTTTTGGTTGTAGGTGAAATGTTCGCCCTCAGAGCACGAGCCGGTGACTAGCATGCCCCCCTCGCCCTGCTTGAGCAACTCGTTGCGCATGAATTGGCTCATGTTCAGCAGATGTTCCTCGCCGCTCAGACGGTACAACTCGGTCTGGGCGTAGCAGCGAGCGAGCATGACGTACACGTGGCAGGGGAGATGACTGAAATCCTGTTCCCACGTCCGTAGCGACGCGAGTTGGACTTCGCCGCGGTTATTCCCGTGCGGCACATCGGCGGCAAAGTCGAAGTAGCGTTGATCGCCCGTCACGCGATACAGTTCCAACATTCCTTCCGGCAGGCCCGCCGTGCAGATCTGGCCCGCGTCGTAGCAGGGATTTTGCGGCGTGGGAAACGTCTGCAGGATGTAATCGCCCATGATTTTCGCGTGAGCCAGCGATTGGGGATTGCCCGTGCAGCGATAGTTTCGCACGAACGCCAAGTTAATGTATTCCTGCTCGTGGAGAATCCAGTTGATGTGGTCTTGGCGATTTTCCGGTTCGACGTTCCAGAACCCAAGATACCCGTCGGCGTCGCGAGATTTTACCAGGCGGTCGATGATGTACTGTGTGCGAGCAGCGACTTTTTGGTCCCCCGTGTAGACGGCGAACAGGCTGCCGGCATCAAACACCTTGCCAATGCCGTAGTAGACGTGACTCTGGCCTTCACGGTCCGTGCGGCTGCAAAAATGATTGAGCCACTTGCCGTCTAGATCGATCGCCATGTAGTTCTGAGAAACCAGATTCTGGATGCGGCGATCGATTTCTCCACCGAGCTCCTGCTGGTCGAGCGTTACGCGACAGAGTCTGTCCGGCACCTGGGGCGTGACGACATCGAGCGGTGCCCGACACGGTTCATCGGCGTGGATCGATGCTGCCAGAGACAGGCCGCAAAACAGCATCAAGACCGGCATCAGCGGCAGTTTATCGATCGGTTCGCCGTTTAGAAACGCCTGGATTCGTTCACGACCATTCATTGATCGGTTGTCGATTCGCCCGAGGACACACTCGCGGCAGCGACGTCGCTGACCGTGGTTGTCAAATGAGCAGCCAGGGAAGCGGGCTGGCTGGTTTCCGTCAACCTTGCTCGCAAACGCCATGGACCGTGAATGTCATACACCTTGACGAGAATGTGGTTCTCGCCCGCCACCAACCGCACCGGCAACGTGTCCTGGTCGTAGTCAAACGGTTGTTCTACCAGTCGCTGTAGAACCTTCTCGCCGTTCACAAACAGCTCGAACATATCGTCACCGCTCAGGCGGAACGAGACCATTCGCTCCGTGTCCGACGTGACCTTGGTATAAGCAAAGGCGGCGGCGCGGTCGAGATTCCCGAAATGCGCTTCGAAATCGAGGATCGCGGTGTCATCTGCCAACTCGACATCCTTCCATGTGGCCGGCTGCTTGTCTCGACCGGGGTATTCGGCCGTGAAGTCCAGCGACTGTTCGGGGCCGAGCACGGTGCGCAGCGCCTCGCCGCTCGCATTTTCGAAAGGTCCGCAGATCTTCCAGTGACGCAACAACCCAGCGTCTGCCGTGATCTCAGCCAGATAGTTGGCAATCAGATCGACTTCCTCCGCTTTGATCCAGTCTTTGCGTTTGTCACGCATTTTGGCCACAGTCTCCTGCCACTGTTCGGGTGTCTTGCGCTGGGCAAGAGCTCTAGTCAGCGTATGGCACTCCGTGCATCGCGTTTCGGTAGCCAGCATCGGTTCGGTATGGATGTCGAGGATCGTTTTTTCGTCGGCAACGGCCAGTTCATGGCTGTGCTTGGCATCGTAGCTCAGATATTCGTCCGGCCCCGACAGATTGTCCCATTGAGCGCCCAGGTCGACCCACAGGACAAACTTCGCGCGTTCTTCGTCACTTAGCGGCGCGCCGGGCGGACACTGATTGACCGCAGCATCGTACAGCGCGCTATGCCCAAACAGACGCCATATCAACGCAGATTTTCGAGCAAAACCGGGGTGGATTAACTTGCCCAGTCGGCCGGTCGCGTTCGAGCTCAGGTTCAGATACGCCTTGTTGAACATCGCCGCACGAAATCGGGACGAACCATCGGAGCGATGCGCCATGCGTTGGTAAACGAGTTGATCCCCTTCCGAAAGGTCGAGCCCGGCGGCCAATTGATCCGCGTTGTGACAACTCGCGCAGCGAGCTTCGATGATGGGCGTCAGGTCGCGACGGAAGTCGATCGTCTGTCGCTGCTCGGCCGGTATGTTCAGGTTTATGGGGGCAGATTTCGCAGCCAGTGGGACCGCAGTCAAATCGGGAATCGTGGTGCGCTGTTCGTGACAGCCCAGACACACGCGATGTTCGCCCGGTCGGACCCAAGCCCAGGTCAGAGCATCCTGCAGCGCCATCCCCTGCTCGTCGACCGTCTGCCAGTGCAGCACCGTATCGGCCGGAACTTCGGCGTAGAACGAACCGTCTTCAGCAACCGGAGCTTCTCCCACCACGCGTTTCTGTTCAAAGTTGCTGATCGAATTGGATGAGGAGCCAAACGACGAATAACCAATGCCGGGCGGGAAGGTGCGGAAGAATGGATCTTCATCGTGAATTCCAAACCCCTCGATAATACGCACCTTCTTGATCTGTCCCGGCGCGATCATGGCTTCCTTGTCGAGCTGCCCGAGGTACGCATTCAGGCATAGCAGCGTACCCGACGTTTTTTCCGATTCGATGCCGTGGTCCGGAATAATTCGAGGTACCGGTTGTGGCTCAACGAAGATCGGATTCAGCGCTTGATAATTTGGATCATTGTAGACCGGCGAACCGACCGTTTCGTGCTCGAAGTCGAACCAGTGAATTCCATACTGGACCATCGCACCGCTCGGATTCAGGTAGCTGCTCCAGGCCGGCTTGGGTGACCAGACAACCAGCAGACGATTGTCCTGAGTGGGATACGGATCGCGATAGCGTCCACCTTCGCTGTCAGGTCCATAAATGTTAACCGTGGGTGTGAGCACTTCCAGAGTTTGCGGATCGTTCGGGTCACCGGGCGAGATCATTCCCAACTTACCTCCGCCGTAACAATGATGAAACGTGCTGTCGATAAATGCGATCCGGCCATCGGGCATTTCGCGCTGCTTCCAGCGAAAACCGCCGCGTTGATTACCCCAGAAATCGATAAACCCAGTCCCATCCGGATTCATCGTAAAGAAGGCAGACGCGCCAGACGTATGATAGCGCATGCCGTGGTGCTGCCAGCTTTGGAACAACAGCCGCCCGTCTCGCATGACGATAAATTCGGAATCAGAACTGATATTGAAGCTGATCTGTTCGATATGCGAACCATCGGCGTTGCAGCGGTGGGCCAATCGCGAGTGGTCGCGGTCATATTCGTCGCGACGTCGCTGGGGCGTCATCGCCACATGGCGCGTGGACGAGAACACGATACGTCCGTCAGGCAGGTAAACCGGCGAACAGACATCGGCCATGTCCGTTGTGATCTGCCGCAGATCGCCGCCATCGATATTCATTTCCCAGACTTCGCATCCGTCGCCCGCCGTCTTCTGTCCGGCGAACAGAATCTTTCGACCATCGTAGGAGATTTCGGGTTCTTCCACACTGTAGAAATCCTCCGTCAGAACGGTCAGTTCGCCGTCGGGAGTGGGGGGTGACAGCTTGACGATCTGCGCACCGGGTACGTGTGCCGAGTTGCCGAAGTGCTCCATGAACGGTTCGTAGTAAATCCCCGGCGTCGCATCGGGCTTGTTGGGAATCCGCACGAAGATGACCGCTTCGGCAGTCGGAGCGCCAGCGACCGGCCGCGCATCCGCCACCTCGCTCCCGTCGGCGGCGATCAGTTGCGGAGCGAACGGCAGCACGCTGCTGAGCGACATGATCGCGATGAAGCAATTCTTCATAATCTGACCTTTTACTAATGTTGCAAACCAGTAGCAGCTTATTTCATAGCGTCTTGAGATACTCAACCAGATCCCGCAACTGGTCCTCATTCAAATCCGAAGTCGTGCTGTGTTCGTCATGCGGATTATGCTGCTGAAAAATCTCCAGTAGCGTCTTCGCCCGCCCATCATGCAGATAGGGAGCGCTGTCCCAGACTCCCAGCAGATGGGGTATGTCAAATTCGTCCTTGTGAATGGTTTCACCGTCGGGCGATGTGATGTCATCTGGCCGACCGACCCCCAGCCCGATGTTCCGCCGCTGGCCGATGGAATATCGTTCGGTGGCATGGCATTCGGTACAACGCTCATCTTCCTCAAAGATCTGCCGGCCGCGCTCAGCGGCCTCAGAAATCTCGCCCTGGAGCCCTTGATAGGGATTGGGCATCAATGGAAGTTCCGTCACAAAAGCGGTCAGCGCCGCCAGGTCCGACGCGCTTAGCTCCGGCCCGCGCATCGCTCCGCTGACCGTCGGGCCGCACTCATGAGCGCCGATGGTGGGAGCTTCGCCCTGCCAGCGAAATGGCTCGGTTCCTTTGACACCCAGAAAGCTGCGGATGTTCTTGGGGTTTCCCAAACCGTCGTCCTCAAGATCCCAGCTCAATCCCGTCGTGTGTCCATCGGGATGACAGGACGCGCAGGAGAATTGCCCCTGAAAACAAATCGATGCCGAGTGAAACAGGATTTCACCGCGACGCAACTGCGTCGGCTGCGGTGCACTGCCGACATCGATGGTTGCGGACACGATGCCGGACGCCGTGTCAATCACCGATACCGAGTTACCAAGGTGGTTTGCCACCAATACTCGACTACCATCTGCTGACATGGCGAGCCCATAGGGATTGCGTCCCACGGGAATGTGTTTCGTCACAAACTGCGGACTCAGGCTCAGTCGAGAACGCAACTGCGGACGCTTTGTCTGAGGGGTCTCTTGAATCAGCTCCAGCGCCCGGTCGACATCGATCAGCAGCACCTCGTCAGCACCACCGCAGGACACCCAGGCGAACCGGCCGTCCGGCGTGATCACCACATCGTGCGGATTCGCGTGATAGCGAGTAAACTCATCAAGCAGCAGCATCACGTGCCGCACGGGATCTTCATTCAGATAAATGAAACTCAACGCATTGGTGTTGACCCAACCCTGCTGGACCTGCGTCAGTGGGGAAAATGGATTTGGATTCAGGTGCGCGATCACCGCTACATTGCCGTGCGCCAGTGCGACTCCGCGGAGATTGCTGGTCATTTCCAACGGCACTCGTTGAACAACCTTATGAGTCACGCGATCGATAACATTCAGCCAGCGAGTCGTATCGTACGCATCGCAGGTCACCAGCAAGCGCTGGCCATCCTCGCTGAATGCCAGATGTCGCGGATTGGCATCGACAACGATTGTTTCGGTAACGGTGAGTGACTGGCTATCAATCACCTGCACCACTTCGTCTTTCCCCACGCAGGAGACGTAGATGCTGCCGTCAGTTGCCACAATTACATCATAGGGCTGATTGGCTAACGGGATAGTCTTGACAGCATCTTCCGTCGTGACCGACACGACCGAAAGCGAATCGTCCTTGCGATTGGCTACGTAAACCGTTTGCCCATCCGCACTGACGGCGATTCCCGTGGGACCTGCGCCTACCGGAAATTCAGCGGCAACGGTTCCAGTCGTAAGGTCGATTCGGGAAATGGAATTCGCCGTGCGATTCGCAGTATATCCCCACAGTCCGTCCGAACTGACAGCCACTTGCAGAGGACTGCGATCGACTTCAGCGAGCGCTGTACGACCTGCGACCACGATCAACCAGCCTAGGCTGCCAACTGCGATAATCTGCCTGAACATGTCACTTTCTCCATCGATTGGAACCGTTAGATTTCCACCGGCTCCCAACGCCGTAAAGCCAGATTATTCAAGAAGTGTGCCTGACGCCAACAAGGCTAATGAATAACTCAAGTTAAATACCGCAAAGAAACACTAGTTTGTCCAGTATCAAAAACGATTGAGCTGTTGTCAAGTCACATTGGCGAAGAGCCATGATCAGGGGAGCGTCGTTTCTTCCTCGGAGGCTTCTGCCACCCGCCACAGGAATGCGCCCAACGCTTCCTCGCAGCGGCGTTGTTGTCGAAAACGAACCAGCAGCGGACGCAGCACGTCAATAAGCTGATCCAGCGGCACCAGATCTCGATACAATCGATTCAGTCGCCGCCCCAGAGGATCACCACCAACATAGATGGCGAATTTGTCGACCTTGCGGAGTATGGGTTCAATGGACGCAACCGCTGGCCTGACTGGCGAATCGCCTTGCAATCGCTTTTCGGCTTCGGCTGCCGTCCTGGGATGGTGTGACTCCGCTGAATCGTCTCCGTCGCGTTCCAGCTTAATGGTTCGGCCGACCAAGGCGATGTCGGCCAGGTAGCATCGCGCACAACCGTGGGAACAACCGGTGACGCACAGCGTGCAGGGTTCGTCCGCCAGTCCGAGTTTCAGCAACTCGGTTTCCAGGGCGGCCAGCAGCTCCGGCACGATCCTCTCGGCCTCAGTAATCGCGCTGCGACAGGACGGCATCGCGGGGCACGACATGGCGCTGCGACGCACGCCCGTTAGAGACGAAACCGGCGGTACGTCGTGTTCAGCCAGGATCGCGTCGATGTCGGCTCGGCTGTTCGCCGCCACACCACTCAACAGCAGATTCTGCTGAGGTGTCACGCGGATGTCGGTATTGAATCGCTGCAGGATCGACCGCACTGCCGAAGCCGTGCGGCTCTCGCTTCGGTCCTGCATGCGACCGCTTTCGACCGGCAGTCCCAACAGCAGCGAGCCGTCTGTTTGCGATTGCCAGCCGAGATGATCGTCACGCCCCGTGACCGCGATTTCGCGGGGAGAAGGCAGTTTCCAGTCGAGACGATTTTGAACAAGTTGCCCGAATTCTTCAAGCCCTCGATCCTCGACTAGGTACTTCAGGCGCGCTCGGGTCTGCCGTGCGCGATCACCGAACTGGCGATAGACTTCGACAATCGCGCGAATCACATCCAACACCTGCCCAGGCGCAACAAAGGTCAACGGTTGAGCCAGCCGAGGCGAGTTGCGAGGTACCGAAGGGATCATGCTCATCCCGCCGCCGACCAGAACTTGGTAACCGTCAACGCGCTCTTCCCGATGGCTCATCAGCAGACCGATATCCTGAGCATAAACGTCGACACAATTGTCCTCCGGCAAAGCCAGGCCGATCTTGAACTTGTGCGGTAGAAAGGTCGACCCGTACACTCCATTCTGCTCGCGCACTTCATTCGAGCAGGTTGACTGAGTAGGGGAATCATCGGCAAGCCAAAGCGAGCGATATGCCGCTGCGTCAGGCATCAACAGCGCTTCAATTTGACCGGCCAGCCGGCACAACGCTGACCGAGTTCCAGCATCATCGCCTGCGGCCGGACAGCACATCACATTGCAATTGACATCACCGCCGCTGGAAAACGTGGTAAGCCCGAGCTTCGCGATTCTGGCGATAACTTTTTTCAGATCGCACTTACGGAGCTGGCTAAGCTGCAGCCCCTGGCGAGACGTGGCTCGCAACGGCCCCAAGTGAAAGTCCTCGACCAGCTCCAGTAGTCCCAACATCTGGCTGGCGGTGAGTCGCCCCCCGGTCGCACGCACGCGAACCGTGAACTCGACCTCAGGCTCCTCTCCTCGCTGTCGCCGCAGCAAACGCACATCGCGATCCTCCTGCTGAAAAACACCGTGGAACTTCAGCAGCTGAGCATTCGTCCGCGAGAATCCGCTCGCCGGCAATTCCAGCTCTTGAGAAATCGTGCCACGCAGTCCATTGCTGGTCGCCTTGATTGCCTCGTTCGTAGAAACCTTGCCATCAGCAGGCATCGCGAACTCCTGGGTCGAAGAAAGGCTGAAACGTTACACCTCAAAACCAGCACAATCTAATCCAATCTTCCTGGTGGGAATAGACGAACCATTCTAGTTATTCTACACTTAGGTTATCCAGTATGGACAGCATGAATCCGATTGTGGGGGAAATTCGCTATGACCACAGTAGTCGCTAAGCGAGCCAATGCCATGTGGTTTTTGGCCAACGGACTTTGTGCGTTGACATTTAGCTGCCTCGTCTCGGCAAGTAAACTCGGGGCACAAACGCCGGATGGGGAGACGTCAGCCATCTCCGCCAACTCATTTCTGATTCCCGCTTTCGCCTTCGACCGGGGCAACGCCAAAACATTCACGACCAGTTGGGCGGATGCTGAGCCGATGGTAGCTTGCAGCGGAGAAAGCCCGGTCGTGATCGAATACGATATCGACTTTCCCGTGACGGCTGAATACGCGCTGAGCATCCGTTACGCGGCGTCCGACGCTCGGCCCGTACAGTTGTTCCTGGACGGCAAGAGTGCGGGGATGGGTTGTCGAACGGCGACCGGCACTTGGAATACAAGCGGTGCCAAGTCGGAGTCGACGATCGAGCTGACGATCACCCAGGGCAAGCACACGTTGAAGCTCATGCGTGTAGAGGCGTTTCCCCATGTGGTGAGCTTGAAGTTCGAGTCACCGATTGCATTCCCCGAAGGTTGGCAGTTGGTTCGTCCCGATGCGCGGAAAGTGGACAGCCCGCCCCCGTTGCCTGCCTACGTTCGCTACGCGCCGGACAGGGTTGAAATCGCCGCGTTGCGCCGAGGAATCGTCGATCTGATCGACACGTTTGGCAGTGCGTATCCTCGCGGCGCCGAATACTTGCAACAACTCGATGGACTGCAGGACCAATCTGAATTACCAGCATACAATTCGACGGAAATATCGAAGGCACAAACAGAATCGCTCGTGGCGCTGCGGCGACAGGCCCTGTTGGTCGACAATCCGCTGCTCGACTTCGATCAGCTCTTGTTGATCAAACGCGCTGCGGGCGCACCTAGCCTCGGACTGCCGCTCAACTGGCAAAGCAATTCCAGTTTGCCCCGCACAGGCTATGACGACGAAATCTTGCTCTACTCGCTCGCCGCTGTCGACAACGATGAGAACGACGATGAGGATGACGGATTAACAACGCTGTTCAAGCCAGCCGACGGTCGCTTCGTCGGCGATCTCGACTTGCACTCGGATGCCGACCGCATGCTGTTCTCGATGCCCGCTGACCAAGGCCGCTGGCAAGTCTTCGAGATCGCTGCGGATGGCTCGGGACTGCGGCAGCTCACCGGCGAACAGCCAGATGTCGATAGCTACGACGCGTGCTATCTGCCCAGCGGCAAGATCATCTTCACATCGACCGCCTGCTTTGTCGGCGTCCCCTGCGTGTATGGCGATTCGCACGTGGCGAACTTGTTCCTGATGGACGGCAACGGCAAGCACATCCGGCAGCTCTGCTTCGATCAAGAACACGACTGGTGCCCCACCGTGATGAACGATGGCCGCGTGATGTATACGCGCTGGGAGTACACCGATACGCCGCATTCGAACACGCGATTGCTCTTTCAGATGAACCCGGACGGCACCGAGCAGGCAGAGTTCTATGGCAGCAATTCGTATTGGCCCAACTCCTTCTTCTATACGCGCCCCATTCCAGGACATCCCACCAAGGTCGTCTCGGTCATCGGCGGGCATCACGACAATCCGCGGATGGGTGAACTGGTCATCTTTGATCCAGCCAAGAGTCGACACGAGGCGGATGGGGCCGTGCAACGGATTCCCGGATACGGACAGAGGGTCGAGTCGATCATTCGCGACGGACTGACAAACAACAGTTGGCCAAAATTTCTACATCCCTATCCACTTAGCGAAAAACACTTTCTCGTCTCGAGCAAGCCGACACCTCAGTCGTTGTGGGGCATCTATCTGGTCGACGTGTTTGACAACATGGTGTTGATCAAGGAACTGCCCGACCACGCCTTGCTGGAGCCGATACCTTTGCGAAAGTCGCTGGCACCGCCGATCATCGGCGAGAAGGTGGATCTGGCGAAGACGGAGGCGACGATTTACATCTCGGACATCTACGCGGGCGAGGGGCTCAAGGGCATCCCGCGCGGCACGGTCAAATCGCTGCGAGTGTTCACCTACCACTTTGCCTACCAGAACATGGGTGGCCTGCTGGGCGTGATCGGCATGGACGGGCCCTGGGACATCAAACGCGTGATTGGCACGGTGCCCGTGCATGAGGACGGCTCCGCCAAGTTTCTGGTGCCCGCCAATACGCCGATCTCGATCCAACCGCTGGACGAAGGGGGCAAGGCCGTGCAACTGATGCGCAGTTGGACAACAGCCATGCCGGGCGAGGCGGTGTCGTGCGTCGGCTGCCATGCCTCGCGCAGTGCCGCTCCACAAGCACGCGAGACTTTGGCTCAGTGGCGGCCAGCGTCAACGATCAAGCCCTGGTACGGACCGACGCGCGGGTTCAGCTACGCTCGCGAAGTCCAGCCTGTAATCGACAAGTACTGTGTCACTTGTCACAACGGTGAAGCGACTGCCAGTGGTGTACAAATCCCAGATTTGCGGGGCACTGCGATGATCGAGGACTGGAGTTCTGTCACGCCTGGCAACGGCGGCGTCCATGCGGGAAAGTTTTCGGTGGGCTACGCTGAATTGCATCGCTTTGTCCGACGCCCGGGAATCGAAAGCGATTACCACATGCTTGAGCCGATGGAATACCACGCCGATACAACCGAGTTAATCCAGATGCTGAAGCAGGGGCATCACAATGTGAAGTTGGATGCCGAGGCCTGGGACCGACTGATTACCTGGATCGATCTGAACTGCCCTTACCATGGCACTTGGGGTGAAGAGTTGGACGAACCCGGTCGTCAGCGCGATCGGCGGCGCGAGTTACTAAAGCTGTACGGTGGAATCGAAGTCGATCCGGAAGCTGTGCCAGTGGCGGTCACGTCGCCCATCGCACCAATTCTTCCCGATCCCCTTCCAGCGGTCGAAGCCGCGCGCGTTGATTGCCCCAACTGGCCTTTCGATGCCACTGAGGCGCAACGTCGTCAAGCCATCGCGGGGTGCGCGACGGCGCGAACGGTCGACTTGGGTGATGGTGTTACCATGCAGTTGCGATTGATTCCCGCAGGCCAGTTCGTGACGGGAAACTCGCCTGGCGCTATCGATGAACAGCAGGCCGCGCGCGTGCAAATCGAAACATCGTTCTGGATGGCCGCGATGGAGGTCTCCAACGAACAGTTCCATCGGTTTGCACCCGATCACGATAGCCGCGTCGAGTCGAAGAACACTTATCAATTCGGCATTCATGGCTACCCGATGAACCAGCCGAGCCAGCCTGTAGTGCGGGTCTCTTGGACCGAGGCCATGTCGTTCTGCAACTGGCTCTCGGAAAGGACCGGCGAGAGGTTCACGCTACCCTCGGAGGCCCAGTGGGAATATGCCTGCCGAGCCGGTACCGATACAGCGATGAACTACGGCGATGTGGACGCAGACTTTAGCCAATTCGCCAATATGGCGGACGCCAAACTATCGGAGTTTGCCAGCGACCCTTACACCGTCGACACGCCCCTCGCCACCCCCCCCAAGTACGACGATTGGATCCCGAAAGAGGCGAGATTCAACGACGGCGCTCTGCTGACCGTCGCTCCCGGTGCGTATCAGCCGAACGCTTGGGGATTGTTTGATATGCACGGTAATGCCAGC
>JADYZV010000149.1 GCA_020852965.1 Pirellulaceae bacterium
GAGCGTCTAAGCTCTGGCACTCATCCGCCACCGGTAGGCATTGAATCGCCATTCTTTGAAGCCTTGTTCGACGAACAGCCGATCGAACTGTCTAGGTGTTCGCGCACCAGTCGCGAAGTCGCCCGGCGGTGGTTGATGCTATGCCCCAAGCGCAAGCTCCGAGACGGTTCACCGGCCGATCCCAAAGAGTCCGAGATCAACTCGATTGTCAACGACGCAGTAAAACTCAAACAGATCCGTTCACGGCTAAGCGATATCTCATGGTGGATGCGTTTGCTATGTCAAAAGATTGCCGTGCGCGCGAATAGGGAAGATGAGCAAACTGGAAAATTCTGGCAGGGGCGCTTCAGAGCTATTCGAATTCTCGATGAGTCGGGCCTGCTGGCTTGTGCAGCCTATGTCGATCTGAATCCGATACGAGCCGCCTTGGCTGAAACGCTCGAAGAAAGCGACTACACTTCAGCCCAGCGGCGCATCGAGTCGTTGCAATCAACCGACGCAAATGCCGATCACCGTGCGGATCGTTTCATAGCACCGTTGACCATCGACGAGCTGCGCGATGAACTCGGAGCACGTCCCAGCACCAGCGGCTATCGTTGCAGCGACAACGGTTTTTTGAGTATGTCTGTCGAAGACTATTTGGCGCTGCTCGACTGGACCGCTCGGCAACCGGTCGCTGGTAAACGGGGTATGACTCCAGCCAACACGCCCGCAATCCTCCAGCGTCTGGGGCTTGAACCCGACGTATGGTGCGAATTAGTCCGCGACTTCGATTCGCTATTCAGCTTGGTAGCTGGCCGCCCCGCAGCCATCGACCAAGCTCGCACACTTGGTCGTCAAGCACGCTTTCACACGCGGCCAAGAACTCGTGAGCTACTGAGCGTCTAAGCTCTGGCACTCATCCGCCACCGGTAGGCATTGAATCGCCATTCTTTGAAGCCTTGTTCGACGAACAGCCGATCGAACTGTCTAGGTGTTCGCGCACCAGTCGCGAAAAATGCGCTCGAACTGCCCTAGAAGTGGCATGACGCCGCGACTTCCCCTCGCTTCCTGCGGTTCTCGAGTCTGTAGCTGCCCTGCGAACCGATTTGCTTTCGGTATACCATCCATCAAAGTTCTATGTCCCCCGTCGCCCCCCCGTCGCCACCCGCCCGTCGCCCCCGTCGCCACCCCATCAAAGTTCTATGTCCCCCGTCGCCATCTCCCCCGTCGCCACCCGTCGCCACCCCGTCGCCACCCCGTCGCCACCCCCCCCGTCGCCACCCGTCGCCTTCTTCGGATTCCCAAGGATGGAGATCAACTGCACGCGGTGTTCATTAACGAAATACTCGATAAAGTGGCTGGCGGTATCCCCACTGCGTCAGCGGAAATGGAATTCTGCAACAGTTCCAGAATGTCCGTCAACGGCTTGGGCTCGGAGAAGAAGTAGCCTTGTCCCAAATCGCAATCGAGATCACGTAGCCGAGACAATTGCCATTGGGTTTCAATCCCTTCCGCGACAACTGTCGTGTTCAGGTTGTGAGCCAACGTGATAATGGCGTGAATGATCGATTCATAGTCGTCGTTGCTTTCCATGGTCGAGACGAATGAGCGATCGATTTTGAGAACATCGATAGGAAATCGATGGAGACAACTAAGCGAAGAGTGACCGGTGCCAAAATCGTCCATGTACAAGCGGATGCCGAGCGCTCGGATTTCGTGCAGCCGATCGACAATGTCTTCTGGATTGTTCATGATCAGTGATTCGGTAATCTCCAGCGTCAATTGCTCTCCGCCGATGCGGTTGGTCGATAGAGCAAGCTCAAGATCTTTAACGAACCCTGGATCAACAATCTGCCGCTTGGAGACATTTACGGCGACGGACAAGCGGGTTTCCTGCGACAGCGTTTGATTGAGCATCGCAATGGTGCGACAGGCCTCCTGGATAACCCAGCGGCCAATGCCTACGATGAGGCCCGTCTCCTCAGCCACGGGAATGAACTCCAGCGGAGCGATGCTTCCGAGCGTACTGTGATCCCAGCGCAATAGTGACTCGAGGCCGATGGTCTTTCCATCCTTGACATTGAAAATTGGCTGATAAACCAACCGCAAGCCACCTTCCTTCAAGACGCCGGTGAGGGCGGATTCCAATTCAAGACGCCTTAGGACGGTGACATGCATTTCGCGATTGAACACAGCGATACGGTTCTTACCGGTGTACTTGGCTCGATACATCGCCAAGTCTGCATTTCGCATGAGTTCCGCTGGGGGAACAGTTCCGTTTTCGGTATAAGCGATTCCCAGGCTGACTCCGACGTTGACAACGTGACCCTCGATCACATACTCGCTACTCAAGTGGGATAGCAACAACTCCGAAAGACCAACCACCTCGTCACGGTTGGAGCTATCCAGCAGCAAAACTACAAACTCGTCGCCTCCCAACCTCGCCACGAGACTGTGCGGGGCCTCCTTAAGCGTTCCCGGCTCAACCACGACATCCTCTCGAATGCCACACAGTAGCGATTGTAGGCGGTGTGCAACTTGGATGAGTAGTTCGTCTCCGACGACGTGCCCCAAGTTGTCGTTGATGGTTTTGAAGTTATCTAGATCGAGAAAGATGATCGCATCGTGACCATGCTTCGATTTATCTGTGGCTTCGAAGCGTTCCACCAGAACTTTTCGCAAGTAATTGCGATTGGGTAGCTTCGTTAGCTGATCGTGAGTGGCGGCATGTTGCAAGCGATCCTCCGCCGACTTGCGCTGGATGATTTCTTGGCGAAGTCGCTGATTTGCTTCTTGTAGTCTTTCGAGTTGCAGCCCGTTTTCGATCTCTGCGCGACGCTTGTGAGTCAGCGCATTGGCCAATTGCAGTACTTCCTCGTTGGCGAAAGGCTTTTTGAGCAGCAGCAAGTTGTCACGCAATCCCAGTCGTTGGATCACCTCCGACCAACTGTAGTCCGAAAAGGCGGTACACATAACGACTTGCAGTTGAGGATCGACCTGCCATAGTCGCTCAATCGTCTCCAGTCCATCGATGCCCGGTGGCATGCGCATGTCGACAAAGGCAACTTCACAGGCTTGGCCCAGCTCCCATTCTCGGGCAGCCAGCTCGATCGCTTCCTTACCTTGCATCGCGTGAAGCAATTCGTATTGCCAGTCGTTGACTGAGGTAGCCGAACTGCTCTGGGGTAGGTCGTCGCCAAACAGGGCCGCTTCCAGGTCGTCGAGCGCCGTGTCAACCTGTTTGTTGACCAGGATGGTGCGATAGGCTGCGTGGATGGCTTGCTCGTCATCGACGAGCAAAATTCTAGCTGGTGCTCGACTGGCTTCTAACATGTGGAACTCACATTCTCGCTGGCGCGCATGAGTGGTAGTGTTAGTACGAAGGCGGCCCCTTGTCCCACCCCATTGCTTTCAGCCGTCAACGTGCCTCGCATTTCTTGCGCAGTCGTGGCGCAAAAGTGGAGGCCCTGGCCATGTCCATCTGGCTTGGTCGTAAAGCCACGACCGAAAATCTTGGTCAGGTTTTCTTGAGAAATTCCCACCCCTTGATCGGAGACTCGGATGGAGAAACGCAGCTCATCCACCGCCGCGATCTGCAGTTTCACGCGCCGTCTGGATATTTCCAATTCCTTGACCGCATCCTTGGCGTTCGTCAAGAGATTAACCAGTATTTGCAGCATTTTCCCACGATCCAGTCTCAGTACTGGAAGTGAACCACAATCCACTTCAATCGTCACCCCATGTCGCTGCAACGAAGCATGCAGCATTTCAATTGCGTCGCTGGCTAGCTGGGCGGCTTGAATCGATTCCACCAGACCGATACCCTTGGCTAGTTTGCGTTGCGAGTCAAGTATTTGATTGACATGCCGTAGACTCGCGGACATCTCTTGTAGCTGATCCAGGATGGCTCGCTGCTCAAGCTCGAGATGGTCTGAGACTTGGCAAATATAGTCGGGTAGCTTCTGACCGCGAGCGTCATTGACGAGGAAATTGCCAAGTTGTTCTTTATGAGTGCGCAACATCTGCACTGATTTCTTTAATCCGGAGAGCTTCGAGCTCTGCAGCGACCCAGTCATGGACGAGGCCAATACATTGACATTTGTCATGACATTGCCAACGTTGTGCAGTACGCCTGAAGCAACATCCGACATCCCGGCCTCGCGCGATAACACGAGTAGTCTTCGCTGCGCGTCAGCGACGTTCTCCACCATCGTGTCAAAGTGTTTCGCTAGGACCCCGAGTTCGTCGCGGCGCTCCAAATTGCAGCGGGAGGTCAGATCGCCAGTCAGGCTGATGTTGTTGGCGTGCCGCGTGAGTAGTGTCAATGGTGCAATGACAATTCGTTGCAGCAGCAGCAGCAGAATAGCGAGTACGACGAATGCCGCGATCACTAGCGAAGCCAATGCGTATCGCAGGGCTACCCTTCCTTCCTGGGAAATATCACGCTCCACGTCGGCTTGTGTAACTAAAATTGGCTGGCCAAGCACGTCGTGTAGGATAGATCGCACTCTTAAACGAGAGTCGTCAATCACTTCCACCCGCATCCCGTATTGACCATCAGTTGGCGTCAGGCGTTCGCTCAATGCCAATGCATCGCTGGTCGGCAAGGTTCCCGCCCCCGCCTGGGTGAACGGTGTCAGCGAGAATCGAACGGCCGTTTGTTCACTAATGGCGGTCACAGCCGAGTCATCCAAAAACCGTCCCATGACCAGAGTTCCGTGGATGGGAGGCAAATTGCCACTCTTGATAATCGGCCGTGAGACGACCGCCATGGGACCACCTGCAGTCATCACTAGGCCTCGGATAGATCGTTCGGCCAGTGGTTGGTCGGACACCGTGTGTCTCAGCAGCGGATGGCTGGCCGGCCAAGCATCTCTAGGAAAGAACGGAAGCTCAATTTCGTTTTCCAAGCTACTGTCGCGAGCCTCTTGATGAACCACCTTCCCCGCTAAATCCACCACGGCAATCAAATTGAGGTGAGTGTCTTCGAGCATCGACGAGACGAAATTCTCCCGCTCGAACTCGGTATCGTGGTCGATCACGTAAGCATGAACATCATCCCAGGCACCCCAGTCGTGAACAAAACGATCGAGATGGTCCAAGTCGCGTTGGATCGCTTGATGGCAACGCTCTAGATCGCGCAGTGCTTCGCGTCGTTCGAGCTGTAAGAATCGCGGGAAGACCAACAAACGTTGAATGGCAGTATCCGTGACTACGTATAGCGCAAATACGCCAATCAGTGCAATCAGAATCTTCAGTCTAAGGTGCATGCTAGCTGCTTGCGGACGCTACTCGGGTTTGACGATTGAACTCGAGGAAATGTAACACTCAATTAGATAGCCGTGGAGTGTCGCCTCATATTTTGCCCGACCAAACAATCAACTATGATGACTCCAGTTGGACTAAGCGTTAAATCTAGTACACTGGTTAGAAAGCTGCACTGAACGCCAAGCCGACCACCAATGCGTCCCGCTCTATTCCGCTTGGGCGGACAATGTACTGCAGGTCCGGTTGTACAGATAACCACGGCGTGACTTGTGCCTTGTAAAACGTCTCTATGGCGTTTTCAGACGTTTGGCCAGTTAGCCCACGCTTTACGTGACTGAACTCGACAAGCGAAAAACCTAAACCGAGAGTATCGGCATCGCGACCAGAGAGCAGTCCGCGGTAAACGAGTCCTGCACCGTAGTTCTGATCGAGTTCATTGCGGTCTGGAGGTGCCCAACTGGCTTGAAAGAAGACTCCCAAGCCCTGGTCCTCCTCGGCGTTCTCGCGGAATAGTAACCGATCCACGGTGGTATAAAAACCGTAATTGCCGTCAAACACACTCCCACCATCCAGCGCCTCCGTATCGGCGCTGGTGAACCAACTTCCCAAGCGGACGGTGGTCGGCAATGAGCGTTCGTAGTCGGCAAAGGGGCGCACATCGGCTTGGGCGATGAAGAACATTCCGCGGCTGGCGTGAGTCACCCACCATTGCCCAATGTCGCGCCCCTGGTCGTAGGCACCTCCCCCCAGAGTTAGTCGATCTCCAGCGTTGAGAAGGCTGGATACGCCGAGTGTCTGTGTGGGCCAGGTCGGAAGTGGAATATTCGGCAAGGTAAGAAAGGAGGAATTGATAAAGTCGCCACCTAGATCGGCATAGCAAAAATGCTCGTTTGCGTCCTGCCTACCCAACTGGACAGATCCAGTTTCCCCCCAAGAATGCCGATACCAATACTCGCCTAACTGAGTTAAATCGGCCGCTCTGGGGCTGGTGTCAAAATTGTTATAGAACTGCGAGTCACCCACGAAATCTTGAGTCAACGTCTGGCCATGGCTGCTCTGCGCGTAGACGAAGAACTCTCCCCCTTCCCACCACTGAGCTTGGTCTGTGTTCAATCGTAGGCCAAGCTCCAGGTTTCCCCGATAGCGGGTCGCATTTTGGGTACTGATACCACCTCGGGCATTGTTGTGTAATTGTCCAGAGTAGAAGCACTCTGCAACGACTGGACCCATCCGATGCCAGCGCTCGCCCAACAATTCCGTTCGCGCGTCCTCGTCCTCCTCGTCCTCCTCGTCGTCTTCGTCGTCCTCATCTTCGTCGCTGTTGTCACTCTCGACATTGGCCACTTCGTCATTGGCGTTCCTGTGGTCTGTCTCATCTTTTGCATCACGTCCAGCCTCGACAGCGGTTTCCGCGCGTTGGACTCTAGTCTGCGCCCACGCTACGTTGGTCAACTGTCCCCAGATCGCCAGCATCGACACGCAAAGCAGCGCGAGCCTGCGTAGGACCATTTCGCATGTTAACGCTTTGACGCTCGACGTCGGCAGGTGAATAAAGCTAGTAGTAGATGAATTATGAGTTGCCAACAAAGCATCCATGCCATGACCAATCGAACCACGTTTTGACAGCAAACGTGTCCAATCTCTTCGGTCAGCACGGACCGGAGCGACCACAGAAAAGTTAGCGGCTGGATTTTCAGGCTCAACTGCTACCTTCGGCTGGTGTGAGTTTTGTGCGTAGAATGCCGATTTTGCGGCTGGCTCTTAAAGAACTGACTCGTACGATTGCGCGCATGATATCGCGCGGCCAACTCAGTGGATGGTTGCGGGCCAGGGGCCGACAGCACTAGGCCCACCAAGACCAATGACATGGCCAGAAAAACGAATGGTTTGACCGTTCTCGACATAGAACTCATTCCTTAGGAAAGTGATCGCAAACTTTCCCTTTTAGCCTGATCGGCATGGCTGAGATGTCAAGGGTTGGGTTTGCTTTTCCAAACTCGTCCATTGCCTACGACTTTGAACGATTGGCGCGGCCTTCCCAATGCAGTATTTTGAATTTCCTGTCTCCTCTTCGTTCAAATTCAAAGGCCGACGATGATGTGCCGCCTGATGCTTCTGTGTCCCCTTCTACTAGCGCTGTGTCCCCTTCTGCTGGAGACCGTCGCCTTGGGGCAAATTCCCAAGCCCCAGGATGCTCCGCAACCGGTAGCGGCGGAGCAGGCGGCCAGCCAGTTCAAACTGCCCGAGGGATTGCGGATGGAACTAGTGGCAAGCGAACCGTTAATTCACGAACCATCGGGAGTTTGCTGGGATCAGCAAGGACGGTTGTTCGTCTGCGAACTGCACGGCTACAATCTTGATGGCCAGATCGATATCGACGAACTGAACAAAACGGGAAAGCTGGACAAAGAGGTCCGACGTCTGTTTGTTCCCGAACGCATCGAGGAAGCGGCCAAGGCGGGAACCTATGGAACGGTCAAACAACTGGTCGACACCGACGGTGACGGGCGCATGGACAAGGCGAGTGTTTGGGCGGATCATATTCCTGCCTGTTTCGGTATCTGTCCCGCGCGAGACGGGATTATTGTCGTCTGCGCGCCCGACATCATGTTTCTAGCTGACCGGGATGGTGATGGCAAAGCCGAAGTGCAAGAGGTGTTGTTCACAGGCTTTGCAACCGGCGTGCTCGACCGACGCATGGGCAATCCGCAGTGGGGACTCGACGACTGGATCTATGTCGGTCGCTGCCATCGCGACGCCACGATCACAGGTCCCTATTTGGCGCAAGCTGTCGAGCTCCCCAACAGCGACTTTCGCATCAAGTCGGATGGATCAGCCATCGAGCCCATCAGTGGCGCCGTTAGCGGCTTGGGGTTCACCTTTACCGAGTCAGGCGATCGCTTCGTCAGCTCGGTAGGCTGGCCGGCACACTTGGTGACTCCGCTTCCGTGGCATGCGCTGGCGCGCAATCCGTACGTGGTTTCGCCGGCGATGACGGTTGAGGTTTTTCCGGATCGTCGCGTTTATCCCACCAGCAAGCCTCACCCTTGGCGCACGCGGCGGGCCGAAGATCCGGGGTTTGCTAAGTTCTATACGGATCGATACGGTGTTGCAGAATCTGCACCGAGTGGCTACTTCACGTCGTGCTGCGCACCGCTGGTGTACCAGGATAGTGTACTGCCTGGATTGAAGGGGCAACTGCTGGCCTGCGAGCCCGCACAGAATCTGATCCATCGATCCACGATTGGGCGTAACCATCTACGTTTGGAGTTGCGTCGCGCGAAGGGGGAGGAAAAGTCAGAATTCCTTACGACTACGGATGCATGGTTTCATCCGATTGCGTTGTCACACGGGCCTGACGGTGCTGTCTGGATAGCAGACTTCTATCGTGAGATCATTGAAGACTATTCAGCCATTCCGCGCTACTTGCAGCAGCAGTATGGTCTCACCAATGGAGCGGACCGTGGCCGCATTTGGCGTCTCGTTGCGAAACAGAAAACAACGGCTGCGTCGTTCGATATGAGTCGACTGAGCCCGAAGGAGCTTGTCGCCGAGGTTGCTTCGGGACTCTTCTGGCGTCGGCAGACCGCGCAACGGCTGTTGACCGAAGGCCGAATGAAAGAAGCTGCCGCCGGCCTGAAAGAACTTGCTCGCGAATCGAACGAACCAGCAGTCGTCATCACCGCCCTGCATACACTCGATGGTCTTGGCAAGGTTAGTCCTGACCTGCTGGTTGCGCTGCTGAGTCACCAGGACGCGGGTGTCCGGCGTTGCACGCTTCAAGTTGCAGAACAGTATCTTAACGACAGGTCCCAAGTTCTGAACGCCGCCTTGTCATTGGCTGACGATCACGAGCCCATAGTCCGCCTGCAACTTGCGCTTTCACTCGGTGCGGCTTCGGATGAGCGAGTCATGCCGGTGCTAGTTCAGCTAGGCCGGCAGGATGGCGCTGACATTTGGATGTCGACAGCAATCCTCAGTGCATTGGCTCAGCGCAGCGGCGAAATGTTGACTCAGCTATTGCGCGAGCCCAAAGAGTTGGGACAGGGGATGGCGATGCTCGAGCCGTTGTGCTCCGCCATCGCCGCTCGACGCGAGCCAAGCGAACTCAGTCAAGTCCTGGTGCAGATCGCGGCCACCCAAGACGAGAGTTTGCAATTGGTTTGTTTGAACGGAATCCAGTCTGCGTTCCGAGAATCGGCAAACGTCGCGCTCGATGACACCGCCAGGCAATCAGTCAAGTCGTTGGAGGCTAGTCACAATGCCGAAGTGCGTTCGCGCGGGCGAGCACTTGTTCGACTGCTACGGCTCGAGACACCCGCAGAGCGTATGGGCCGACTCGAATTGGCACGAAAGCAATTGCAGGACGTTACCTTAAATGCGGACGTTCGCTCGGCTGCCGTGGATGAATTGGCTGCAGAGGAGGACGTATCCGTGGCGCTAGATCTGCTGGAGGGTTTGCCTTCGGCTACGCCGGTACTCAGGCAATCGATTTTGGACGCCATCCTCTCCCGCCACGATTGCATTCCCGCTCTATTGGATGCGATTGAGGCAAAGACTTTTCCGGGCACTGCGCTTTCTGCCGTGCAGCGTGGGTTGCTATTGGCGGATAAAGAGCCGGCAATTCGTTCGCGAGCCGAGAAATTGTTGACGACCGATGATGCTGCGACTTTGGAAGCTTTCCCTCTCTACTCGGCCGCACTGGAAAAGAATCGCGATGTGGCTCACGGTTTCCTGGTATTTCAAAAGACGTGTGGCGTATGCCACCAAGCACATGGAATCGGGGTTGCCGTCGGACCTGACCTGAGTTCGGAGTTCCAGCGTGCAGAAGAAACCATCATCAAAGATATTCTTGCGCCCAGTCAAACTATTTCCGCAGGTTACATGACGTACGCGGTGCTCACGATTTCTGGCCGCGTCTTCACCGGGTTGCTCGCCTCGGAATCTCCAACCAGCATCACCTTGAAACAGCAGGAAGGAAAACAGCAAGTGATCTTGAGAAATGAAATTGACGAATTGAAAGTTTCCCCCGTGTCGATGATGCCTGCTGACTTGATCGCGACACTTCAGCCACAGGACGTAGCCGACGTGATAGCCTGGCTGCGGCAACCACAGGATCAAATTGTTTTGTTGGATGACAATGAGCACCTCGCGCTGGCGCTCAACCAAGGAGACGGAACAGCGGAATTTACGACCAGCGACAAGTTTTCCGGTGAGGCAAGTCTTCGTGTGAATCCGCCGCAACGATATTCTGCTCAGATTGAAGGTTGGGAGTTTCGTATTCGTGAAAAGCCGGACGCGGGCGAGTATCGATACATTCGTTTCGCCTGGAAATCGCCGGATGCGTCCGGCGTGCTGATCGAACTTGCCGACGACGGTCAGTGGCCACCCGCAGAGAAGCCACTTCGTCGCTACTTTGCCGGCAAGAATCTGTCAGGCTGGCAGGCAGTAGAGGTTGCTTCATCGCAGCCAGACGAATGGACCGTCGTCACACGCGATCTTTGGAAGGATTTTGGCGACTTCACTTTGACCGGAATTGGGCCAACGGCCATGGGTGGCCCAGCTCTTTTTGATCGCCTTGAGTTGCTTCGTGCATTGGAAACCGATAGCGATCAATGATTACTTGTTGGCTGGTAATGCGGCATGCCAGCGATCGAATTCGCCCTGGCAGTCTTCTGGGCTGACGAATTTCTTCCAGATGAGCCGCCCTCTGAAACCGTAGGAGCGATCTTCTTCAACCTGATGGATCACATATTGGAAATCCCAAGCCGGACGCGGCGCGCGAGGCACCTTGAACTTAAATATACTGAACCGTATTTCGTCCTCAGGACTGACCATCCGGTCGAACATGAGTATCAACACCATCCCGTGGTCGGCGCGACCATAGTAGAACGGTTTCGTGAACCGAGGATAATCATAGCTCCACAGATTGAGCTTGAAGTTATGGTCGGCATCGTAAGGTAAGTCCTTAGCATTCACACTGCGGTAGGTGCCTCCCTGGTTGTAATCGGCGTGACCTGATGGAGCATCACCTCGAATCCACTGCTCTGGTTGGCCGGGTGCGGTGATACCTTGGAAGTGGATCGGTACGTCGGCCACATCGTTCATGTAGTTCGCGAAGAACAGGACGGCGTAGCGGTCTTTGCCAAAGAGTTCCTTGTTCTGCGCCTGACATTCAAACTCGAAATCAATAGCGTTGGGAGCGCTGACGGTGTATGTCAAAGTTGATGCCAGCGCCCACGGGTCATCTTCGGCCTTGCGGACGAGTTTCGCCGAAGCACCGTCGTCCAGCTTGAATAGGTCATATCTGCCTTTGCGCGGGGTAAATGAATTGAAAGGGCTCGGGTGACCACTGATCACGTGCTCGAAGTTCAAGCCTGCTGATGAGGCCAAGTCATCGGGGTCAAACGCATCAAAATCCGCAGTGCTCGAATGAAACAACGAATCAGCACCGCTCAAAATCTTCGGCGATTGTGAATTATCACGAAACAGCACCGACAGATCACCTCGTTCGATCTTTAAGGTCTCGACTCGTTTGCCCGCTGTTTCCGCGTTCGCTCCAGGCAGCACACCGGCAACTTTGAGATGCAGTACGGCTGGGCCTTCGAAAGGCGCGGTGAAGGTTTGGTTCCCACCGGCGGCTTGGATGGAACCTGCGGACGCGATGGAACCGTCTGTCGGGACTAACCACTGGTAGGCGTAATTCCCTGCCGTCAAGTCCACGGAGAATTCCCCAGTTTCTGATTGATACACGACATACTCCTGGCCAGGGGCGGCGAGGCAATACTTGGTTGAGGAGAGCTGTGGGGCGGGAGTCATGCGTGCCAAGTCAATTCGCTTGGCCAAATTGTACGTCACACCTAGGGCCTTCCGCACTCCCTCCCACTGGTCCGGTCGTCCTTTGCCCAGTACGTGATTATCATAAGGGTCCATGAAGAGCGGATTGTGCCCGCGCAGGAAACTTTTCCAGACCCATGTGTCGCTCCCACCGATACCCCACACGTGATCCGTGTCCAGCAGGCTGACCTTGTTCTCATTCCAGGCCGGCGGGTCTTCTGCATAGCCATCGAGTCGGCCTGGGGAAACCCACGTAGCCGGACTGGCTAACATGCTTGCCACCCGTTCTGCGCCGTGACCGGTGATGCCGACGGGATGCTGTTTCGGCTTGGTGCGCTCGTAGTCTTGAATCGTTTTCGCCACCCACCAATCCCATTCTTGTTCTCCACCTTCATTGATGACTTCATAGAGCACGTTGTCGAATTCGTTCACCGTATCGACGACTTTTCGGATATAAGCGGCTTGAAATGCGTTCGCCGCTTCATTGCCCAGACGGTGCACGGGTCCAATGACTGCCTCGCTATCTATATCAGCATTGACGCCATTCACGTTGTTACTTGGATGGAAGGGATGCGACCGCCACGCCCAGCCAGCCGGCGATTTATTCCCATGCATCAGGCCCCAACCCTCAAACAGCATCACCGAGACGTAAATCCCACGCTCCCCCGCAGCCTTGACCCGCGCCCGCAGTCGCTCGAAATATTCGGGGTCGAACTCTTCCAAATCAAACTTCGGCTTGCCATCGAGGGCCATTTCGCTACCGCTACGCATCCAAGGTTGCGGTTTTGATTTGAGAACGAGCTTCGTCTCCGTCCATTGTTGACTGGACTTGGGATCCCATGTCGTAGAGTCCCACGCCCACATCCGAATGAAGTTGTGATCGTGCCGCACCAGGAAGTCGAGATAAGCGTTGAAGTCGAAGGCCTGTGGTGGGTCGGCAGGTCCGATATCTACCAAATTGTTCCAGGTATGTGCGCCAGTCAGGTAGACCGCCCGCAGGGAACCGTCTGGGTTCTGGGTTCCATCCGTGAAATAACGTGAATTGGTCGGATGCACCCGGAGCGGGCCTTTAGCACGATCGCGCTCAGGCTGCTGGCCCATGGTAGTGGACGTCATCAGACATAGGGTGACGACCAGTGACTTGAAGAATGATTGCATAGCTAACTCGTATCTAGTTGTGGAATAAGCGTAATCCATCTGGTTGATGTTACGGCTAAGGTTGTAGTATCCGTTCGAGGGTTTAAACCGGATTATTCAGGAGCACCTAATTCAAGTCGCATGGTACCCTCCCGCGTGCGGCTCGTAGTACCACACATCTCGATTTTTCATCGGCCCCATGCCAGCTTGTCTGGCGCGAGCCAAGTTTTATGAATAGAGTCCGACGAAGACACTCCAGACTTACCACATTCCCACCCGCTCGCCACCTCAGGTGGCGAGCGAGTGGAAAAGTGGGGGCACTGGTGAGGACCTCGATCTTTATTCAAAACTCGTTCACCAGTGAGACAAGCTCACAGGGGTCCAAAAAAACATGTGTGGTACAACGAGCCGCGTGCGGGAGGGACGCGACTATCGCGTGAAGGGTTATAAGCTGTACGCGCGAATAACAATTCACCATTCGGCTTTTCCGGACTAGTTTAGCTCGGCTGGCTTGCGTTGCGTTATGGTATTTTTCGTAAATGTTTTTCGCTATTTACACGCAGCTTGTCCACTCGGCACACGAGTTCGTGCTACGCTAGCGCAGAAAAAAGTTAATACTCTGCCCTCACTAGGACGGTAATCAACGCTGCCGGTACGTTTACCGATTTTGGTGGGTCGCTGATGCCTCCTGCGGGAAGGCCAACTGGGGATACACTTCGTTCATAGGGGTACTGCTACCTATAAGTAGCTAGCAATTAGATTTGATGACTATGCGAACTAAACCAGTATGTCATGCACGACGCGTCCGCGGCCATCAAGCAGGGAACGAGTGCGATTATTCTGCGTGAAGGTTAGCTGCTCGGGGTCCAAACCAAACAAATGCAGCAATGTGGCGTGGTAGTCGTAGTGATTGACTACGTTCTCCACCGCTTTGTGACCGAACTCATCGGTGTTGCCGTAGGTCATGCCACCGCGAACTCCTCCCCCCGCCAACCACATGCTGAAGCCATAGGTATTGTGGTCACGGCCTGCGGTTTCCGCCCCCGCGTTGCTTTCGATGACTGGCAATCGCCCCATCTCGCCGCCCCACTGGACCAGCGTCGTATCGAGTAGACCGCGCTGTTTTAGATCAGCCACCAGCGCCGCCGAAGGTTGATCGACTTTTAGGCAGGCGGTGGGAAGCAACTTGCGGATGTTCAAGTGATGATCCCAGCGTTGGTTTTCTGTAAAGACTTGCACACAACGCACACCGCGTTCCACTAAGCGTCGAGCGATCAAGCATCTCTCCCCGAATTCACGGCAGGCCGGGTTGTCGAAACCGTACATCCGCTTGGTCGCTTCGGTTTCCTGACTCAAGTCAAGTGCGTCCTTGGCGGCGGTTTGCATATTCGCACCCAATTGGTAGGTGGCGATCCGCGCTTCCAAATCGAGTTCACCGGGGCGCTGTTGCAAATGCTCATGATTGAGCGTCTGCAAGTAATCGAGATATCGGGCTTGGGCTGCACCGGCCAATCGAGCGGGCGGGGTGAGGTTCAACACGCGCGGTTCCATCGGCCGCACCACCGTCCCCTGAAACATTGCGGGTAGATAGCCGTTGGACCAATTCTCGACCCCCATCACGGGCAATTGTCCGGGGTCGGTCAGCGCCACATAAGCGGGTAACTCTTGGGTCTCGCTTCCCAAGGCGTAGGTTAGCCAACTGCCGAGCACGGGGCGCCCTGCGAGGACCTGCCCTGTATTGAGCGCTTGAATGGACTGTCCATGATTGTTGACACCGGTGTGCATCGAACGAATGAGGCACAAATCGTCGGCCACGCGTCCGGTGTGTGGCAGCAATTCGGAGAGCTCCATGCCGCATTCGCCATAGTGTTTGAATTTCCACGGGGGGGCTAACATTTTGGAACTGGCGCGGGCCACGCTGTCGTATTTGATGTCGCCGGGAAACGTTTCTCCATCGCGCTTGCGCAGCTCCGGCTTGGGATCGAACAAATCGTGATGGCTGGGACCACCCTGCATCCACAACGAGATCAGCGCGCCGGCCCTGGCTGGGTTTGGCGGAGCTTTTGCATCCAACGTGTAGCTAGGCGGAGCCATGTTGGGTTGAGATAGATCGGGACGCTCGTCCCGGGCCAGTAGGCCATCCTGCTTGAGCAGCCATGCCAGCGCGACGCTACCAACGCTCATGACTTGCGATGCGAGAAAATGCCGTCGGTCGGCAGAAGCGAAAGGAGTTGCGTTTGGGCGTGATTGGGATGAGTGCATGATTCTGTTTTTCATCAGTTGTTAAGACCAGATTAATCACATATCTTCGCGCTGGGAGGGTACCTTGCGACTTGCGAAAGTAATTTTAAACCGGATGTTAATCGACGTATAAGAAGCGGTTGGAGCTGAGTAGGGCATGACAAAAACTGGCGAGGGCTTCCTGTTCGGGCGTGGGTGAGGTTTCGTCTTTAACTTCCGGTGGCGGATCACTGCCAAAAATGGAGGTCTGCTCGGCGACAAAAGCGGTGGCAGCGTCGAGCTCATGTGGTTCAGGGGTAACGCCATAGACCAATCGCCAAGCCAGCTTGATCTGTTCCGTCAGACTATCGGGCGCGTCGCGATGCAGTCGTGATGCCATATTCGTGGATCGCGCCAGCACAAAGTCGCTGTTCATCAACAACAGCGCCTGGGGAGAGACTGTAGATGATTTGCGCGCCACGCAGTTTGGTTCCAACAGCGGCGCATCGAAAGGGGCTAGGACGCTCAGCGGTCGGGTGCGGCGGACCTGAACATAAATACTGCGCCGCAAGTCTTCACCGTGCATGTCAATGATCGCGCCGGGACGACCAGCACTCATGTTTTCGATACCAATTACGAACTGTCCCACTGCATCGGGCATGACGGGAACGGCAGGGCCATAGGCTTTGGCGTTGAGTTCACCGGAGATGGCCAGCCCGCTATCGCGGAGCACTTCGGCTTCGAGTCGCCGAGGGTTCATGCGCCAATAGAGCCGATTGTCAGCATCGTGAGCGTTCCCTTCGGCGTGACGCACGGACGACTGGCGATAGGCTCGCGAGTCGACGATCAAACGCTGGATATGCTTCACGCTCCAACCGCTGGAAACGAATTCGGCGGCCAGCCAATCGAGCAATTCTGGATGGGTCGGTGGTTCCCCCAGTGCACCGAAATCTCCTGGTGTAGGAACGAGACCGCTGCCGAAGTGGTGCATCCACAGGCGATTGACGATGACCCGCGACACCAGTGGATTGTCGGGTGCTGTAAGCCAGCGTGCGAAGGCTAAACGCCTGCCGCTGGTGGGCACGGCTGGATCGTCACTTGGAATGGTTGGCAACTTAGCTGAGGTCAGCACGGTCAAAGTGGCTGGGGCCACTATCTGTGTGGGTTGCAAATAATCACCGCGGTGAAATAAATGCGTCTCAGGGAGTGCTTGATCTGCGGGTTCCCACACTGCGCGGACAAATTCCTCGGGAGGTTTTGTAGCCCGCAGGGCGGTGGCTTCGTCGATCATCTTCTGCAATCGATCTGCGGCCGGTTTGTCGTATAAATACAACGAGCCAGCGCTGACATTTACGCTGGGGTTGTCATTGAGTAATTTCTTCTGCTCGGGGCTACGCTCAGACTCGGGTGTAGTGCGAGCCATGCGAATGGGTTCATGCAGGCTGGCGTCGAGCTTGGACAATTCGGTTTGAAAAGTCGCTTCGACGGCGGCCGCTTGTTGAATCTTGTGCTCGTCGATGATTTTTTTTGCTTCGACTTCGATCTTGGCCGCAGCAGCCCGATCGGCATCGGTATACAACGATACCCGCCGACTGGCCGGTGCTAGCCACTGATCGCAATTGAGAGCTGGCTCCAAAATTGCGCGTAAGGCGTAGTAGTCTTTCTGCAAGATGGGATCGTAGCGATGATTGTGACATTGCGCGCAGCCTACCGTCAAACCCAGCAATGATGTTGACACGATCTCAATCGTCTTGATTAACACATCGTTGCGCGCCAGGGCTTGATCGACTGAGGAACTGCCTGTTCCGTCGGGGGCCATTCGCAGAAAGCCGGTCGCAATCAGCTTTTCGCTCTGATCGGGAGTCAAGTTGTTCAATGGAGGCTCGAGCAATTCGTCCCCAGCCAATTGCTCGATGATGAATTGGTCGAAGGGTTTGTCTGAGTTGAAAGCCCGGATCACATAGTCGCGATAGTGATAGGCATTGGGACGCAGTGGGTCTTCTTCGGTGTAACCTTCGGAATCGGCGTAGCCAGCCACATCGAGCCAATGACGGCCCCAACGTTCGCCATAGCTGGGTGCGTCCAGCAGGCGATCCACCAACTGCTGGTAGGCAGCGGGGTGGCTGTCTTCGACAAACCGCTTCACTTCCAACGGTGTTGGAGGCAGGCCGCGCAGGTCAAAAGTCAATCGTCGTATTAACGTGGCGCGATCGGTGATGGGAGCAAGAGTCAGTTCGTGTTCTTCGAGTCGCCGCAGCAGGAAACGATCAATCGCATTGTCGGCTAGCTCGGTAGTTTGCACTCTGGGTAATGCCGGTCGGTGTATCGGTCGAAACGCCCAGTAGTCGCGTTCTTGAGGAGTGATTACCAAGTCGGGATCGAGATCTTCGGGTTCGGGGCCGATGGCAATTGCGCCGGAGGCAATCCAAGCTTCGATGGTGGCCAACTCGTTTGTCGTGGGGCGCAGTGCAACTTCCTCAGGTGGCATTTCGCCAGCGAGCATGCGCGCCAGCAACTCACTCTGCTCAGGTTGGCCGGCGACAACGGCCGCTCCGGAATCTCCCCCTTGCTCAATCAGGCGACGTAGCCGCAAATCAAGCCCACCCGACAACTCGCCCCCTTCGCCATGGCATTGAAAGCAATGCGTTTTGAAGATGGGGCGCACATCGGCTTCATAGCTCAGCGGCTCATCGGCCAGAAGGCTAGCGGTAGCGGCGGTGCAAAGAACCACAAAAGTCCAAGCATTAAAACTCATCGCTGACTCCGGAGGGTGGGTTGGTGCAGCCGATTGATAGGTGGGATTGCGTGGCGAGAAACCAAACCGAACGGCGCGTATCCAGCTCAATCCGTATCCTGCTCGGTCGTAGCGGAATGGGTTGTAGGAGTAGCCGCATCTAAGCGGAGGCCAGCGACGGGAGGCTGGTATTGGTCAGCAGCGGTCTATGGGGTGATTCACCGACCTCTAACCTACCATGATAGTCGAATTACAGTCCTTTTGACAACTAGTTCTAGTGCGCAACTGCATCTTGAGCTACCAAATTGGCTAGGGGGTATTGGGCAGTTCCATGCCAGCGTAGAGTTCGGATAGCTCGAGAGAGAGGTTCAGGGGAGCGAGCTCAATCACGGCCTGATGCCCATGGTAGATTGTTTCTACGAACCGGTTGTTTTCGTCTCGGGCGAAAACGCGGGCAGCTACTTGGTCTTGTTCGAGCAGCACGTAGGCGTGGAGTGTTTCAATCGATAGATAGTGTTCTCGCTTCTCCCCTTCGTCGATGCGCCGAGTGCTTTCGGAAACCACTTCCACGATCAGTACAGGTTTGTCCTGGAATGTGTCCTCGTCGGGATTGGATTCGCAAACAACCATCGTGTCTGGGTAATAGAAGTAGGAGTGTTCGTTGCGACGAATACGAACCTTGGTGTCTGAATTGTAAGCCTCGCAATCCGAACTGCTCAGTTGACGTCCGAAGCTAACAAGCGCACGGGATGCGATACGGTTGTGGACATTCCGAGCACCTGCCATCGCATAGACGCGACCGGCGACGTACTCGTACTTCGTCTTGGAGGTCTCCTCGCCGGCCAAATAGTCGGCGACGGAGATGGTTTCAAGTCTTGGGGCGGTACTCATGTGGTTTGCTCCAGTCGACCCACTCGTTCTTCAATGGGAGTCACACGTACGCCCTTTCGATGTGGGACGAGAATTTCACTAACTACCATTCTAGCAAGAGGGTACGGCGAAGTGAAGCTGCGTGGTCGTATCGGTCGCTGGTGCTCTGCTTTCGGCTGGGTTCGCGTTCATTGGCGTGATTCGTGGGCAAAGGGAAATAGCAACTGATCGGTGGAGCGATCAGCGACAATCCCGCGAATAGACAAGTCGAAATCCAGCGTTGACTGCTTAGATGTTATGCGCGGTGCCGTCTTCGTCGTAGAGCACGCGGTAGATGTCTCGGCGGCGATCGTTCCAGTTCTGGACCGAGCCAGCTTCTCGGTGGCGCCTGAGCTGCTCGAAGTCGAGGTCGTGAATGATCACGGTCTCGATGTTGGGATTGCATTCGGCCGCGATGGCGTCACGAGCAAATTCGATATCGGCTGGTGTGAAGATTCCCGACTGCGCATAGTGGATATCGGAATTTTCGACTGAGGGAAGATTGCCCGTGCATCCAGCAATAGCTACGTACATGTGGTTCTCGACGCAGCGAGCTAGCGCGCAGTGGCGCACTCGCAAGTAGCCGTGCCGTGTGTCGGTGTTGAACGGAACAAAAACGAGCTGAGCCCCTTTGCTGGCGGCAATCCGTGTCAGCTCGGGGAATTCGATATCGTAGCAAATCTGGATGGCGATCGGTCCGCAGTCGGTATCGAAGACTTCTACGCGACTGCCTGGATTGACGCCCCACCACTTGCGTTCGCTGGGGGTAATGTGGATTTTGTACTGTTTTCCGATCGAGCCATCGCGGCGGAAAAGATAGCCAATATTATACAGGGTGTCATTCTCGATTACGAACTGGGACCCGCCGATGATATTGACGTTGTACTTGACGGCCATGTCGATGAACATGTCCAAGTATTGCGGAGTAAATTCGGCCAGCCGTCGGGCGGCGTGGCCGGGCCGAGTTGCCTCGACGCACGAGAGCAATTGCGTGGTAAACAACTCGGGAAAGAGCACAAAGTCGCTCTTGTAGTCGGAGGCGGTGTCGATAAAGAATTCGCACTGCTGAGCAAACTCTTCGAAGTTCTTGACTTTGCGCACTTGGTACTGCACGACACAGATGCGTACCGGTTCGACCACGGCATGGAATCGACGTTTGGCCCCCGGAACATGATCCAGGTTGATCCACTCCAGGTAGGTAGCGTAGCCACACGACTGCGTATCGCTCGGGAGATAGTCGGCGATCAGCCCTTTCACCGAAAAGCCGTTGGAGAGCTGTGCCGTCAGTACGGGGTCGAAGATCGCTTTTTCCAGCACACCGTCGATATACTGGCTGGCCGACAATTTATCTGCATGTTGGTGGTAACCAGGGATGCGTCCGGCAATAATGAACCGAGCTAGGTTTTTATCGCGGCAGATTTGTTTACGCGCGTCGTATAGCCGCCGCGAAAGTTTCATGCCACGAAAATCGGGATGCACCATGATCTCGATTCCGTACAGCGTGTCTCCTTTGGGATTGTGATTGCGAATGTACCCGCCGTCTGCAATCACCTTCCAATTGTGCCACTCCATGTTAGCGCTGTATTCCAAAACCAAGCTCGAAGCGGTGGCGGCCAAGCGGCCATCGATTTCGATCGCCAATTGCCCTTGGGGGAAAATGGTCAGTTGGCTCTCGAGCTGTTCTCGCGTCAGAGGAGGGATGCCGGGAAAGCAGATCTCGGCCATGGCACGCAGTTCATCGTAGTCATCGATCGTCAGAGGCCGGACTAAGATTTTCCATTCAAAGTCCTTCAAATTCAACTTGTCCATACTGACTTTCTGTGTGCGCGGTAACTGAGGCTATCGCCCAATCGGCGGATAAGAACCGAGGCTAGGGCCAAACGGCTAACTAATATGACTAACTTGAAATTTCAATTCAAATCACGTTGGGGGACCAACGTGCTACCATTTATACCGACAATTCGTGCGGCTGTCTCGCCCCGTGACGCGTTGGTTGGCAAACACTGCGGCACGAAATACAATGGTGAGGCAGCCTATTGGGAGACCAATTTCGCTGCGCTCAATATGCTCGGCCCATCCCCTCCCATCACCCGCAGGCCAAACGAACATGTTCCACCGCGAATTCTTATCTTATCGGCATTCTCTGATTTCTTTCAAGATCGAGTGTCGGGCTGGCTGGCGAGAACTTTGGCCTCGAACGATATGCGTTATGGGCTTGCTCACTGTGTTCGCTGTGCGACCGAGCTATGCAGACGAAGTCATCACCGAGCCAGAGCAAGCCGATTCGCCTGTGTCACAAGCGGTGATCGAAGGGGAGTCGCTTCATCCACATGTGACTGCCGGGGGGACCCAGCCGCAGCCGATGTCGGCCTTCACTCAAGATCAATGGAGTGGCGATAGCCAACTGTGGTGGCTTGGTGCTCGCCCGGGCGATCGATTGACATTGGAGCTGAATGTCTTCCGGACGATCGAGTCGATCGAGCTATCGTTGACGCGTGCTCGCGATTATGCCATTGTGCAAATCGAACTCGACGGGCGCCCGCTGGGAGCGCCCATCGATTTGTACGATACGCAAGTCGTCACGACTGGCGTGCTTACCTTGGCAACACCCGAGTTGACGGTGGGCAAGCACAAGTTGGTCTTTGAGATTGTGGGGGCCAACCCGCAGGCGGTTAAGAGCTACCTGTTCGGCCTCGACTTTATTCGCTTTCGCGGTGCGCGTGGCCGCGACGGGGCGAGCGGGGCACAAGCCGGCGACAAGCTGGTCGCTTCGGTGGACAGTGCCGAGGCGAGCCCTCAGCCTGTGGCTGCCGACGAGTATCCGCATCAGGGCTTGGATGCCGCTGCGGCTGCGGCTGCCATGCGCGTCCCCGAAGGTTTTCAAGTGAGCGTGTGTGCAGCGGAGCCCGATGTGAAACAGCCGATTGCCATGGCGCTCGACGAGCGCGGGCGCACGTGGATCGCTGAAGCCTACGAATACCCGCAGCGCGCCGCCGGAGATCAAGGTCGCGATCGGATTCTGGTCTTCGAAGATACGACCGGCGATGGCCACTTCGATTCGCGTAAGGTATTCGCCGAGGGACTCAATTTGGTCAGTGGTTTGGAGGTCGGCTTTGGGGGTGTGTGGGTTGGCGCGGCACCCTACTTCATGTTTATTGCCGATGCCGATGGTGATGACAAGGCTGATGGTCCGCCGCAAATCTTGCTCGATGGCTGGGGCTATCATGACACGCATGAAACCCTGAATTCTTTTAACTGGGGACCAGACGGCTGGTTGTATGGCTGCCATGGTGTCTTCACGCATTCGAAAGTGGGCAAGCCGGCAGCGCCCGACACCGAGCGCACACCCATCAACGCCGGGGTGTGGCGCTACCATCCGCTGCGGCACGAATTCGAAGTCTTTGCTGAAGGGACGAGCAACCCTTGGGGAGTTGACTTCAATGATCACGGCGACGCTTTCGTGACGGCCTGTGTTATTCCACACTTGTATCACATGATTCCCGGCGGTCGCTATCAACGTCAGGCTGGTGAGCACTTCAATCCATACACCTATGCGGACATCAAAACGATCGCCGATCACCTGCACTACCTTGGTGCAACTCCACATTCGGGCAATGGGAAATCGGATGAAGCAGGCGGTGGCCACGCTCACTCGGGGGCGATGTTTTATCAGGGTGGTGCGTGGCCCGAGCGATATCGCGACGCACTGTTTATGAACAACATCCACGGTCAGCGACTCAATACCGATATCATGGAACCGTCTGGCTCCGGATATGTCGGCCATCATGGTCCCGACTTTTTGTTGACTGGGGATCAAGCCTCGCAGATTTTGAACATGCGCTACGGCCCCGACGGCCAAGTACTGTTTATCGATTGGTATGATATGCAGGCCTGCCACCGGCCCGATGTCGAAGTTCACGATCGCAGCAATGGACGGATTTACAAAGTCAGCTATGGCAAGCCGAAAAGCGAGGGTGTCGATTTGCAGCAGCTCGACGATCTACAATTGGCCGAGTTGTGCCTGCACGAGAACGATTGGTATGTGCGCACCTCGCGGCGCCTGCTGCAGGAACGCGCTGCACAGCGAAAAATCGGATTGCCTGCTATTGAGCGTTTGTTGGATATTGCGCTCACCCATTCGGACGATCGCCGCCGACTGCGCGCCATGTGGGCACGTCATGCCATAGGAGTTTACGATCAACAGCTCATCAGCCAACTCATCGCCGACGACAGTCCCCATGTTCGCGGTTGGCTATTGCGTTTGGTCCTGGAACAACAGGGCGATACTGCGCGGCCTGAACAGCTTCGAGCATTGGCCGAGCTGGCTGCCAAGGATCCTTCTCCGATCGTGCGCCGGGCGATTTGTTCAGTCGTCGCTCGGCTGCCGTTGGACGTTCGCTGGTCGATTGTCGAAGCGCTGGCCAGTCACAGCGAAGATGCGAACGATCACAATTTGCCGCTGCTAATCTGGTACGCCATGGAGCCGTTGGCCGAGTTAGATCCCGACCGCGCGCTCGATCTGGGGATGCGCGCTGGCGAGCAGATACCCGTGCTGCGCGAGTTCATGTTGCGCCGCGTTGGCGCCGACGGCGATGCAGAGGCGGTCGCGCGGTTGCTCGCCGGGCTGGACCGCGTTGACACGATCGATCAGCAAATGGCCTTCTTGGCTGCCCTGCGTACGTCGTTGGTCGGCCAACGCACGGTGGCGAAACCAGCTTCCTGGGATGCGGTCTACGCCAAGCTAAGTAACAGCTCGGAAATAGACATTCAAATAGCAGCGGCTGGCTTGGGCGTTACCTTTGGCGATTCCCTAGCGGCGCAACGTTTGGAAATCGAGCTGGCGGACTCTTCGCGCCCGACCGCCTCACGCATCGAAGCGCTGGCAGCGCTGCTGGCAGCTAAGTACGATCTGGTAGAAACACTAACGAGTCTATTGGCTAAGCCCGACCAGCCCGCCGCGCTCAGCGAAGCTGCGGTGCGTGGTTTGGCGCAATACGACGATGCACGCATCGGGCCGGCCTTGGTTGCGGCATACCCCAGCTTCAGTGATTCCCAGCGTCGAGCAGCAATCGCCACCCTGTCGGCTCGTGTCGCCGGTGCCACCGCTCTACTGACCGCCATTGGCGATGGTCGCATCGCAGCTTCCGATTTGACCGCCGATCTTGCTCGGCAGATGGAAGTGATGGGAGACAGCCAGGTCAATGCCTTGCTGCTCGAGAACTGGGGACAAGTTCGTGAGAGTGGCGCGGACAAGACGGCGGCCATGGACGAGATGAAACAATTGCTGGCCCAGCGCGACTTGCCTAAGCCCGACGTGCGTCTGGGGCGTGCCATGTATGCAAAAACCTGCCAACGCTGTCACATACTGTTTGGAGAAGGAGAGAAACTTGGGCCCGATTTGACCGGCTCCAATCGCGCCAATCTCGACTATTTGTTAGAGAATATCATCGACCCAAGCGCCGTCATGGCCCACGAGTATCGTCAGTCGATCTTCATGACCGAAGATGGGCAAGTCATCACTGGCTTGTTGCGCAGCGAAACCGAAAAAGCTGTCAGGGTGCAAACAGCCGAAGCCTTGGTGGTCATTCCTATCGATGAGATAGCCGAGCGCAGGACGAGCGAGCAATCGATGATGCCCGACAATCAATTGCAACAGTTCAGTCCCCACGAGATTCGATCGTTGATTGCCTACTTGCGCGGTCGCGATCAGGTTCCATTGCCTACGCCCTAATTACGCCCTAATGGAGTATGAGTCGGCTCGTATCGAGCACCGCGCTGTTACGGCAAGGGCACCGCGATCAGCGACTAACGCGTGAACGGCGCCGTAGAAATGGGGTATAGGACAATAAATAAAACTGCCGAATCGTCCTCGTTGGAACGAGGAGCTTGGTGCCGAACTCGTTTGCTTCGGCGCGCCGTAACTCGCGGTACTCGTTACGAGCCTACCCCAGTCGCGAAAGCCAAGGCGTGAAAGCCCAGTGGCGACCACGCGAGTGGGCACGGGCGAGGCCACTGACGAAATGGTGACCGTCGAGGTACCATCGCAATGGCAGTTCCGTCGATTGTGAGATACCAATTCGAGGTCCGCGAGTTATGACGCGCGAAGGGATCGATACGGCGGGCGCATTTTCTAGCCACACACGTTGGTCGGATACGAGGTTCAAGCCATCGTGGCTTCGATCAATGCCCAAGGCTTGGCACAAGCGGGCGGGCCCCGAGGCGATGGTGATTGCCGTCTTGAGATCCGTATCGGCTGGTAGGGTTGGCAGGGGACGTTCGGCGAAGAGTCCACGATGCGCGAGCATGGGCTGGATTCCTTCGCTCGGCTCGAGCGCGCGGATAAGGACTGCCGCCCCCTGCCCCGCAGCCTCTGTAACCACGTTCAAACAGTGCTTGGCGTGAATCGAGTAGACATACAAGCGACCGGGTTGCGAGAACATCGCGGCATTCTTCTTGCTCATGCCGCGATGGCTGTGACTGGCCAGATCACCGCGTGATAGATAGGCTTCAACCTCGACGACGAGGCCGCTCAGTCGCGTGCCGTCATCGGTGATGCGCACCAGTCGCTTGCCGAGCAGTTGTCGAGCGACTTGGCGTGTCGTCTGGCTGAAGAACTGGGGGCCCAACCGTGTTGTCATGCTGCGCTTACTGTTGACGTATCAGGTGAGCCAGAGCGCGACCGTCGCGCGCATTGGGGCTGGCGTGCCATAGCACTTCGACGGGGTCTTCATTCGCAGCGTCGACATCGCTGACTCGAGCTCCCAATTGTATGCTCGACCACTCCGCCCCCTGGGCATCCACGATACTGTTCAATGGTACCGAGAGTTCAAATTCGTAACCCTGGTCCGTCTTCCGTCCGATCGCAGATGCCTTGGCAAAATCTCGCCCACCTTTCCTGGTTACTGCGCAAGTACTGCCCACGGTCGTCAACGGCGCGTCGACTGTTATGACCAGCGTCTTGTTGCTAAGCACAGTGGAAGTGAGTCGATCTAGCGCCGGACGTTGATCGACGACCAGGGTAACACTGTCACCGGCCAGCACGCGTTCGTCGGTGACTCGTACCGCGAAGTTAAGGGTGTTGGCTGAATAACACGCCGACAATTCGAGCGAACAGTCGGTCGTGGTTGTCCAATTTTGAATCGCACCGCTCAATTCGGGCTTGTCTGGGGTCGACCACCATGGTTCGGTCCACTCCTGCAGATCGCCGCCGATCTCGACCTCTTGTTGATGCAGGGGATACTGTTTGTCGATCACGACGGGGAGCGTCCATTCGGCGCGCAGCGGGTCTGTCCCCTGGCTGGCGACCGTGGCCGTCATGGTGGTCGCACGGAAGCGATCGAGCTGCACAGGTTGCTTCATTTCAAAACGCATCGTCTGTGCAACGGCTTCACCCGGCTTTGCAGACAGCTCGAGCGATTGCGACTCCATGCTGAGTCCTACCAAAGGTAAACCAGCAATGGTTCCGCGGATGGTGACCGGTTGATCGAAGTCGTTGCTCAGACGGATGCGAATCACACCGCTTTGGATGGCGTCGTCGGAGATCAGGATCGGTTCGATCTCCAAACGCACCGTTTGTAAGAACTTGCGAAAGCGAGCGATGCTCGATTCGGTCACCACGTTAGCGGGTTGAATGCCATCGAGCAAAAGGTTCGCCACACGCGGGCCATCCTGTTCCATCGTCATCCAGGCGATGTGGTCGAATTCGCCATAGGGAACGCCGCGCAGGGCTGAGCTGCCTCCGGTGGTAGCCAAGGAATAGTAGTCGCGGCCATTGCGATCGTATTGGACATAATGGTGAACGTGCCCAGAGAATACCGTATGGGGCCGATCCCCTAATAATTTAGCCACTTGATTCCAGTTCGACGAATCGGGATTGCCTGCCTGTTGATCGCGTTCGGCGGTGACCCACAGCGGCTTGTGTAAAAAGAGTAGCGTCCAGCGAGCGGTTTGGTTGGCAGCCAGATCGTCAGCCAACCAGGTCAATTGCTCGTCGCCGATATGCGTAGTGGGATCTTCGCTATTGAGGCACACAAAGTGGACACCTCGATAGTCGAACGAATACCATTCGCGACCAAAATGTTGGCGCCAGATTTCGTGTAGCTTGGGGTTTGTCACGTCGTGATTGCCGGGGACGAAGAAAAACTTCATTTCCATCTTGTCGATAAATCCCAAGAACTCGGACCACTGCGTGGCGATTTCGGCTTCGTCTTCGGTGTAGCCCTCGATCAAGTCCCCCACGGAGACGACAAAGTCGGGGCGAAGCCAATTGACGCGCTCGACGGCTTGCATCCATATTCCCGGGCGATGCCCGCCCGTGCGGTCGGTCATGATGGCGATCGAGAAGCGTTGCGGATCGGTTAGGGCGGGCTTGTCGGTCCACGGTTTCGGACCATCCAGATCGGGGAGCAGGAGACCTTCGCCGAAGGTAGGTGCGGCAGCGGTCGTCTGCTGGTCGCCCGCATGACCGTGATCGGGGTCAGCCGAGTCGTTCGCGTGGGAGTGCCCTGACCGGCTCCCTTTCTCGGGCGGATGTGCCGTGCTGCTGCCGGCAGGGCAAACCAGCACCAGCACCAGCACCAGCCAACTCGGCCGCCAGTTCTGAACAGTAAGGCTCGCTTGGTAAGTAACCGTTGGTAGGTTAGAGTCGCGTGGTAGGTAGGTCGCGTCGCTCATTATTCTCTCCGAATTCTTAGTTTTGACGGTTCTTTTGGGGCTGGGGAAAAGGGGGGAAGGCAATTGCGGGCAGCGTCCCTCGGGTGCATTGCACCAACGCCTCCGGACCCATTTTCGCCCATTTTAGCAGGCCCCGCATGATCGACGACCCATTAGGGGTGACTCCAGAGGCCCCTCATGGGTTTGAGAGCTCTAATTCTCCAAGTAGACAATTTCGTCTTGTAGACGATATTGTTGCCGTCAATTAAGCTAAGTGCTGTACTACTGAGTTTTTGCCGTTGGGAATTGGAGCCAGCCGACGATGGACTATCCCGAAGACACTTTAAGTGGAACGAGTCTGGGGCTAAATTTGCTCAATCGCGTCGCTTTTGCTCGCAAGCAGAAGGCGGCTCGCGTAACTTGGCACACGCATGAGCACATTGAGCTACTCTTGGCGCTTGACGGCGCTACCGTCTATGAATTTTCAGACGGCCAAACGGTCGATTTTACGGGGGGACACTATATGGTGGTCTCACCAGGCGTGGCACACCGTGGCTTGCAAGACGTTCGTCGTCCGACTTCAATCGTGGGGCTGATGCTCGACCCACATTCCCCCAGCGCAACGGCAGGTAGTTCGTTTTCCAAGGCTGATCTGCAGTGGTTGTTCGAGCAGTTCGGTACGGCGCGTCGTCATGCCTATCCCATGAATGGAGAGCTAAAGAGTCTGGCCAAGACCGTTGCACGCAATATGAGTGATACGGTCCCTATTGCGATTTCCGAAGTCAACAAGCTACGTTGGGCATTGTGTGGCATCGTATTGGAAGCGGCTAGACAACTGGCCACGGTACGTACCGATGTCTTGGATCAGACGGTGGAGCGCGCCAAAGAATTTATGCATGCGTCCGTGGCCAACCCATGTCCAATCGAGCAAGTGGCCAAGTCGTTGGGGTGCAGTCGCGCCAAGTTGTTTGACGTTTTCAAGAACTCGACCGGCATGACGCCCTACGACTATTGGCTGCGTCTGCGCATCGACCATGCGCAACACGCGCTCTTGGAATCGGATCGCCCCATAGCGGATATCGCGCTGGACTGTGGATTTTCGACGACGCAGTACTTCAACTTGGTATTCCGCAAGTACGCAGGTATGAACCCCAACGATTATCGCGACCGTTTTCATCTATCCAAAGGCAAGCAGCGAGCCTAGTGGTTTATCATAGATAGAAGCTGGGGTAGGCTGCCAACTTGCCGACACGGAATCGATCGCGAAACACAAGCTGGAAGCTTATGCCAATTTCTTCAACCTTAAAACTTAACTTTGGCCAAGCACAAGTCGGCTGTGTAGATATGATTTTGTAGTAAATTGCGTGATGTTAGCCGCAACTTCGGCATGCCTAGTAGGATCCAGCACATCAACAAGGCGATTGGAATGAACTGCAGAAACGAATTATTCCATGGATGATGAAGAGGAATCACTGTCGCCTGCGAATGGTTCCTATGATTCGGCGGGTGATGTCCCGGGCAACGAAACCGTCCCCTATGTGGAAGGGATGAACGAACCTGCCCAATCCCCAAATGACTTGCCTGATATCGTTACAGCCACTGTGGCCTACCGTATCCTTTCTATGCTGGGGCACGGCGGCATGGGGGTCATCTATCGCGGCTACGACTTGAATTTGGAACGCGAGGTGGCGATCAAGGTATTACGTCGGGAGTATGCAGACAATCCGCGCATCGTCGATCGCTTTCTAAGTGAGTCTCTAATCAAGAGTTCATTGCAGCATCCTGGCATTGCACCCGTTTACGCACGAGGCATGTGTGCCGATGGACGCCCATTTTATGCCATGAAGCTCATCGAAGGGCAAACGTTCAGTCGCATCTTAAGCGCGCGAGGAAAGCCACTCCATTTCGGGCTATTGAGTATCTTCTCGCACATTTGCTACACGATGGCCTACGTTCATTCGAAGGGGATCGTGCATTTGGACCTCAAGCCCAGCAACATCATGGTTGGCGACTATGATCGCGTGCGCGTGATCGATTGGGGGTTGGCGCGGCGAATCGGCAGCCCAGAGCTCGAAGTCACTGAACACGAGTTTCGCATGGGGTATGCGCTGAGCTCCGATGCGAGTGATACCCAATCGGGTTGCGTCCGAGGAACGCCCGCCTATATGGCCCCAGAGCAGGCGCGTGGAGAACTGCTCGATGCTCGCACCGATGTATTTGCCTTAGGGGCCATGCTCTGCGAGATATTGACCGGAAATCCGATTTATCGCGCTGATCACCCTCGGGATGTTTTGGGATATGCGATTCGCGGCGCGACATCCAACGCCATCGACGAACTGGCCAAACGGGATACGGCCCTGTGGTTGATCGGGTTGGTGACGCGTTGTCTCGCGCCCGATCCTAACGATCGCCCGCTTCACGCTGGCGAAGTCGCGCGCGAGTTCGTCGACTTTCAGGAGTCGACTTCGAACTTGGCGCATCAAGATATGGTGCGATTTTTTGAGCTTTCCCCGGATCTGTTTTGCATCGCAGACTTTGACGGATGCTTTCGACGCGTCAATGCCAACTTCCTGCGGGCTACCGGTTACACCGAACACGAATTGCTGTCGCAGCCATTTCTGAATTTTGTACACGTAGACGACAAACAGCGCACGATCGTCGAGATGAACCGCCTTACTCAGGGGCTCCCGGTGGAACGCTTTCGCAATCGTTATCTGCATCGCGATGGTTACGAACTGCATTTGGAATGGACCGCACAATCGGTAGTCTCTGAGGGGTTGATCTATGCAGTGGCCCGCAACGTGTCTCCCAAGCGGGCCGATCCCTAGGGAGGATTTCAAGGTTCAGTTTCTCCGCATAGAGATCCACTTGGGGACTAGCCACGGTTGCTCAATGGGACACAAGATTAGTAGGTGATTGCCGATAAAACTCGATTTGCGACGGTTTCACTCTGCTCAACGATTGACGCGGCACCGTGCAGAGCGTTAGGCTAAACGTCCAGCGAAAAACCACTGGGCATACTTCTCTCTTCAAACTTCCTCTTCAAAAGGCTCCGCGACATGACCAAGAATCCCACAGTAGCCAAGCCAAAGCCAGCTCTTGCGCGGCGTAACTTTCTCAAGTCAGCAACCGGTTTGGCAGTCAGTTTGGGCACGGCGCCGTACTTTGTCCCTCGTTCGGCCTTCGGAGCCAATGAGCGCATCAACACGGGGCATATCGGTACAGGAGGTCGCGGAC
>JADYZV010000150.1 GCA_020852965.1 Pirellulaceae bacterium
CAGGCGCTCATCAGGGCCATCGCGACCAGGTAGCTCCACACGACCAAGTAGAGCATGAAGGCCCACTGCGCGGGCCGCCACACGTGGCGGGCAACGCCTTCGATTAGTGTCGAACCGGTAGCCAGTTGCCAACGCGTCAATCCTTCATTGAGCACGAACTTCAGGCTCGCACCGACGATCACTGCCCACAGCACGCCACAACCCAAAGCGGCTCCGCTAAGTGCGGCTGTCGCCAGATCACCTGCTCCGACGCCTGTTGCCGCCACTAAAATGCCTGGACCGAACGCAGAGAGCGAGAGTTTCGGGCGAAGATTCATAGCGAGTGTTCCATGCTGTTCAAGCTGCTCCCGATGAATAGTTTGTACAGCGATTGCAATCGGAGCGATAGCATTGTCAGTTGGCAAGCACACCTGGCAGGCGCCAAATAATGATGCCGATTGGGTAATTGCCAATGGCGAGTTCACGCAGCAAAAGGAGCAAACGCTTGGATGGCCTGTGTCCGGACCGACTAATTCGGTTGCAGGGAAGTAGGCACGGACCTCTCGCTATTATAGAGTGGAGAAAGAAATGGGACGACCTTATTAGTTGGCCTTGCTCAAAATCAGGCAAGTCATTTTGATTTGGGGGTCAGCACTTTTTCACGCGGATTCAGGTATGCTGTGGGTAGATGAAGCGGCACACCGTGGCGTCAAGCCAATCCACTTTCAAATACGGGACGCAAAAATCGCCGTTGCGTTCTCGAACCAAACTGATTCGCTTCACTGATAACTATGTATCGCTGGGCCACTACAATAGGTCTATGGAGGACAATATGATATTTGCCAATTCGCTTCGCCGCTTCGGTGACTTCAATCTTTGCTTCGTGTCTGTCGCGATTGTTGGCGTATTGCTCAGCGTGTTTGCCAGAGGAGTTGAAAGTGCGGAGCAGTTGCCGTTGGCAATTCCGCAGTTCGAACAACAGGTCCAGGTTTCCCATACCGCTACTGATGGACTTCCATCCAGCGACGTACTGCAGATCGCGCGCGATGACCATGGATTAATCATAGCCAAGACCAGCGCAGGTTACGCGCGTTTCGAAGATCCTCGTTGGGTGTCGCTGAGTGAACAGGAGGCAGCAGAGCATTTCTTAGTAGAACCAGCCTGGTATGACTCTCTAGCGCAACATGTTAGCCGTCGCGAAATGGTTCGGGCTGTGGCCGAACATGACGGTGAGATTGCCGTCGCTGCTGAGAATGGCTTGTACATAGGCGACGGAGAACAATGGAGCCTGGCCCTGGTGGGAGATTCACGGAAACGTTGGGCACCCATCGACGTACGCGCGGTTGTCTACGATCTCGACGGCCGACTGTGGTTCGCTTCACCGCAGGGCGTGGGGCGTCGCAACCCAGACGGCTCATGGTCGCTGTTCGAGGGTTCAGACGGGCTGCCGTACAACGATTTCTCCTGCATGGCCGCTGGTCCCAAAGGAATTTGGTTTGGAACCAGCAACGGCGCCATCCGCTATGCCGATGGCGTCTGGGAATTTCGGCAGGGCCGACGCTGGCTTCTCGACAACCAAGTTCGTGATATCGTGGTTACCGACGACGGCACCGCTTGGTTGGCGACATCCGCAGGAATATCGTGCATCGAGTTTCGCCCGATGACGCTCAGTGACAAAGCGCGATTCTACGAAGCCGAGATCGAGAAATACCACCGTCGAACGAGCTTCGGCTACGTCAATCCGGCCGTATTGTCAGTCCCGGGGGACAGGAGTACAGCGGTTCCGCGTTATTCCGATAACGACGGTTTCAATACGGGACTCTATCTCGCCGCGATGAGCATGGCCTACACCACGACCGGCGACGCCCAGTACCGACGGTTCGCCGACAACTCGGCGCGAGCTCTGGCGTTCTTGAGTGAAGTCACCCAAGGGGGATCCCACGCAGCGCCCAAAGGAGCCATCGCACGCAACATTATTCCGACCACCGACCCCGACCCCAATCTGCGATACGATTTGGAATACGACCTCGGTCGCCGCAAACGAGACTCTCTGTGGAAGATACTGCAACCAAGGCTGCCCATCGATGCGTCGGGCCAGTGGTATTGGAAGAGCGATTCCAGTTCCGACGAGCTCGACGGCCATTTCTTCGGGTTTGCCACCTACTATGACCATGTATGCGAGACTGAGACGCAGAAAGACTCCGTTCGCGAAGCCGTACGCAGGATTATCGACCACATTCTGGCGCACGGTTTTAACTTGGTCGATCACGATGGGTTGCCGACCCGCTGGGGACATTTTTCTCCTGATGACCTCAATCGGAACCCAGCCTGGTGCGCTGAACGCGGGTTGAACTCCTACAGCATCTTGACCTATCTACTGATTGCGGAGCATATTACGGGCGATCCAAAGTATCGCGAGGTCTATCTGAAACTTGCCCTCGACCATGGCTATGGGATGAATGGCATGACCCAGCCGCGTCTGCAGGAAGGCCCGAGGTCGCCCGGGCACCAACCGGACGACAATATGGCTTTCATGAATTACTACCATCTGATTCGCTATGAGACAGACCCTCGGCTTCTAAGCATGTACCAGTACGCGATTCGCTGTCACTGGAAATACGAAATGCCTGAGCGAAATGCATTCACAAACTTTATCTACGGCGCATGCTCTCTTGGGAAGACACGTCGCGACCAATGGGGAGAGACTGATTTAACTCCTCCAGACGAGTGTTTTAAGGGTGCCGTGGACACGTTGCAGCGATATCCTCTCGACCTCATCGAATGGCCTATGTCCAACGCCCATCGAATTGACCTTGTTCCGATGGGGGAGCAAGCCGAGCATCCGGCAACCAATGGTCATCGAGTCGACGGTTTTACTTTCCCCATCGATGAGCGCCAAGAAACCTACTGGGACTGGAATCCCTGGAAGCTCACGTCGGGCGGTGACGGTACACAACTCAGGCCTGGCTTTCACTATCTACTCGCCTATTACATGGGGCGAGCGCACGGGTTCATAGCGGAGCAGGAGTGAGGAGGCAGTCGTGTGCGGGATCGGGCCCTGTAGAGTACAACTGAGCGCCATACGAACGTGAGACACGTGATCTCTACGCAGTGCGCAGCCGAACACTATTGACTTGTCCCTTTCCTCGATCTTACAAGTGACCTGCGCCATTTGCCAGCTCTCTCTTTCTGCTAACTGGTTCGCCACTCAACGGTCACGGCTTCAGTGGGGCGATGACGAATGGTCCACTGATCACCTCAACATTCGGCGGGCGACCGGGTACGGGATTGACGTCCAAACCGAAACCGTGCACGGTTGAACCGGCCAATTCCGCTGGGATCGGACTGGCCAGAACCTCTTGGCCATCCGCCAAGCATGTCATCGAGCCGCCGTTAACACGCATCTCCAGGAACATGCGCGTGCCGTCCGTGTGCTTTGGTCCACTTGCGGCTTTCACGACTCGGATCTGATGGGGCTGTCGGCCCATCGCCCACAACACAAAGACTCCGCCCGCGATCTGCGGCTCGTAGCAAAAGGCGAGGCCCCAGTCGGGATTATCGAGATTGATGCAGGCGATGGGGAATCCGACAGCGTGGTGCTTGCCGTTCCACCACGTACCGATTGTAAAGTTGTCGGCATAGGCTGGGCCAAAATCACGATACGCAGCAGTGCGGCCAGCCGCATTGTCAGGTTGGACGATGGGGCCCTTGTCGGGATTCGTGTTGACGGGTGCGGCCTTACGAATCTCCAAGGGATCCCACCAGTTGGGATGGTCCTCATGGGCGGAGTTCCAGCCGTTTCCGAGCGGTCCATTCGGCCTCTTCCAATCATCTTCGAAGCCCTCAGAGGAGACTGCCGTCGCCTGCGATCCCCGCGCGGGGCTGTTGGCTTCAGAGTGAGAATCTCGTACCGGCTGGGCGGAAGCTGCCCGAGCAACCGCTACGACGCACAGCCCCATCACCAGTATTTTTGTATTCATGTTCTCTCGACAAGTAGTGTTCACCGCCAACCCTGGGTTGGCGCAGACGTTCGCGGAATCTCTTGGAGCGGCATTTCCCATATGCGGCGAGCCGGAACCGTTTCCGGCTCGAACGATCGCCATTTTAACAACGCGCGCCCCCCTTGCGCATATGTTGCGAGTTGATTGTCAAGGTACACTGGGGACACACTACGTTCATGGGGCTCTCGATTCGTCCTTGCTATCCCCTCCCTCATAGTTCTATGTCCCCGTCTCCTCTCTATGTCCCCGTCTCCCCCGTCTCCCCTCCTATCACTTGGTCGGCAATCCAAAAACCGAGTGAAACTTGTTCACTTGGTTACTCGCTGTGTTTTTTTCTTTGCGGGACGTCATACCAGTGTACTCATAGACGGAAGCTCTCATACAGAATCTATGGGCGGTCTGACACTAACATAGATGCAGCCATGATTTTCCTGAAGTATCGCACAGCGAAAAGTCCACTCGCAACACTCCTCACCTGTGGGTATTCTGCAATGGACAAGTTACACTTGGGGCGTTGCATTGGTCTTGCGTTGCTGGTTTCTGCTGGGTTTCCGACACAGCTTCCAGGTATCACTCTTTAGCCGGCCGAGGATCGATCTATTCTAGGTGAACCATATGTCCATAGTCGGCCAAACCATTGTCCTGGTCCTCGGACCTGTAAGTCACGAGTATGCTGTCGATAATTTCTTTGGCAGGCTGAGAAGTATTATCAAGTCACAGCCAAGCAATGTAGTCCTCGATCTAAGGTCTCTCCGAAAGAGCCCCGGTTTAGCCTTCGGGGAATTGCTCGAAGAAGCATGGCTCACCTTGACTGAGAACCGCAAGGGAATGGCAATTGTTGTCAACGAGGGCATAGTCGATTCGTTTAGGAGGTATACGTTTGCACGTAGTCCAATTGCGATTTCTATCGACGAAGCAAAAGTGCTGGCGACAGCGCCCGTCGTTCACCAGTCGCTCGATCATGAATTGTGCATTCAACTCGAACGGATCGAAATCCGCTTTCGAGAACTTGTCCAACAGCGCATTGGACATCTTTGGGACGACGGCGAACCGCCTTACCCGCCCGTGTTACGACTGTACCAATGCGGAGTTCGCAAGGGACACTTTGCATTCCCCTATGGGAACTATAGTTGGCGAGTGGTGAATACCGTTTCAGGTATTATGCTAAAATACACGGACGACGCTCGAATTGCGGATGGCTGGGGCTGCTCCTATGAAATTTCCTGCGACGGATTGAGTCTCAGAGAGGGATTGGGCACGAAAGAGATAGAAAACCCATAGTTGATCCAAACCATTGAATCACCCAAAATCGAGCCAGTCAAAAGCACAGTTTCCACGCGTAATCTATCGCATAGCAGACGCAATATGCAATCGGGCCATTTTGCTCCGTTTTCAGTGCGTTGCGGCCAGTGTGAACAGCCAATCGTCGCCTACTCGTTTCGAACGAGGAACGTGGACATGTCGAACACGGTATCTCGATTTCGCTACGTTGCTTCGTGAATCAGCGATGCCCGGCCTAGTGGGAGTCTCCCTTTGTCAATGATTGCGATCGCCGTCTATGGCTTGTTCATGGCGGGCCTTGGAGTCTACTCTAGCCGCCGCGTGGAGTCGCAGGAAGACTACTTAGTGGCGGGGCGCAAGTTGCCGTTGTGGTTGGCTTGGGGGACGCTACTGGCCACGTGGTTCGGTGCGGGGACGATCATTGGGGCCAGCGAAGCGGCGCGCGAGGAAGGGGTGCGGGGCACTCTGCTGGATCCGTTCGCATCGGGTCTAGCTTTGATCCTAGCCAAGCTACAAACTGGCAGAGCTTTGGGCTGATCCCATCCGCGCTGCTTGGTCTATTGGCCAGCGCCGTGGGCTATGGATTAAGTGAAGTGCATGGCCGCAAATATTCGTAACTTGAATCTGTCTCTTTCCCCTCGGCGTATAAAACCGCGACGGCCGGAAGGGGGCCGGAAGGGGGCACAGCACATCGTTCGGTGGCTGGCAACTACCCAGCATCGTGTGATGTCCCCACCAAACTTTGGAGGATGTGCGCGGCGTCAAGGTGCTTCAGGCCTATCTAGGCGGAGAGAAAGTCTTTGATTCCGCACGGACCCTAGCGGACTGACGAATTGCGAAATCACCGTCGGCCCGGGGGTTCGAGAAGAGACTGACGTGGTACAAGCCAGCGTGGGGTGCGAAACGCATGTGTTTACCGTATTACCATAACATGGTAATAGCAGTGTTATTCGCTTGACTCAGCCGATTCTTGATATACAAAGAATCGTTCCGCAGCGCAGAGCATTACGGTTCGAAGAGATGATGATTCAGTACTTTATCCCGATACTTGCGATGATCACATTGGCGACTCAGGTTTGGGCCGATGAGTTTGCATACGATTCGCGGCCTGTCTATGACCTCTGCACACCCGATCAAATTGAACATTCCAACGGAGTCCACTTCGATTGGGGACACTATCAACAGTGGACAACTCATCCTGGAACAGCTTCGGGCCAGGCAGCTTTGTGGCGGCACCCTGGAATACGTGTTGCCAGGCGCCCGTGTTTAGCGAATTGCGATTTGAAGGACAGGGCAATCTGGCCTTCTTTGTTCGCACGGCGAACGATGGTTCGCCGCTCGGTCGCAATGCTTCCGGTCCATGGTCTTCGTGGAAAAAACTTAACGTTGAAGGGATCACCGCAAGAATCCCGTCAGACCATCAAAATAGGCAGTGGATACAAATTCGCTGCGAAATGTCCGACGGCGCGAAGTTAAGCCAATTCTCAATTCATAGACAAATGATCCTGCCCGACCATCCACGTTTGATTCTTACACCGCAGCGCGTTGCTGAGACGCGGCAACGAATCGAAAGTGATGCCGAGACCAAGCGCATCTATGAAAACTTCATCGTCAACTTCAAGCGTCGAGTAAGTTTCGATGCGATTCGGAACAACACCAACGCCTTTACCTACGCTGCCGGCGATGCGACCAAGGCATTCAGTAGTGATAAAGTTTCACTCTTCACGCGACAATTTCTGCACATTCGGCCAGGCTACATTGTGATTTTTGATCGCGTAAAGTCCACCGATCCAGCCATGGAAAAATGCTGGCTGCTGCACACCATCGACGAGCCTACAATCGACGGTCGCATCGCTCGGGTATCCCATAAACAAGGCAGCCTCTTTTGCCAGACGCTGCTGCCCATCCACTCGCAGACGACGAAGATTGGCGGTCCAGGGAAGGAATTCTACGTCGATGGTCAGAACCATCCCATCGAAAAACAGCGTGGACACTTCGAACCGGGAGCTTGGCGAATAGAAGTTCAGCCCACCGAAGCCAATACCGTAGACTGTTTTCTACATTTCATTCATGTCGCCGATGCCGAACAACAACGGGCTCCGCAAGCCGCGTTGATTGATCGAGCAGATCAATATGGTTTGCGAGTTAAGTTGAACGATCGAGAGCTTGGGGTAACGTTTCACAAATCGGGCCCAGTGGGTGGCCACATCCAGATCAACCGCAGTGAAGTTAATCCTAAAACTGACCAACCATTGACTACGCTCGTCGTACCGCAGCGTTTCGATACCGAGGAGATCTAGAAATGAACTTCAATAGTCTGTCCGTGATTACCTGCCTGATCGCATCGGCGCCTATCATCAGCCACATCGCACTCGTCCCCCGTCTCTGGTCTGCCGAGCAAGTTGTCCCCGGTGAACGTTGGTCGGTGAAGACGCCGGCCGAGGTCGGTTTGAATGCAGGTCTGTTAAAACAGGCGAGCCAGTACGCGCTGACCGGTGGCGGGTCGGGCTACGTTGTTCGGCATGGATTTCTGGTCGCAAAGTGGGGCGACGAGCAACAAAAGTACGATCTGAAATCGACGACAAAGTCGTTCGGAGCGACGGCACTGGGTATCGCAATCCTCGATGGCAAGGTCGCACTCAACGATCTGGTGACCAAACATCATCCGCAGTTCGGCCTACCGCCGGAGTCGAATCGCGGAACTGGGTGGCTCGACAAGATCACCATTCTGCATTTGGCCACGCAGACCGCTGGATTCGAGAAGCCGGGTGGTTTTGGGCCACTGATTTTCGAGCCGGGAGCGAAATGGAAATATAGCGACGGCGGCCCGAACTGGCTGGCGGAATGCATCACGCTGGCCTATCGACAGGACGTCGACAAGTTGATGTTCGACCGCGTCTTCTCGCCGATCGGGATCACTCGCAGCGATCTGGTGTGGCGGAACAATAGTTATCGGGCAAAAGAGATCGACGGCATTGCGCGACGCGAGTTTGGTTCTGGGATCAGCGCGAATGTTGATGCAATGGCGCGGTTCGGTTTGCTGTATCTGCGAGGTGGTCAGTGGCAGGGGCAGAGGCTTCTGCCTGCCGCGTTTGTGAAGCAGGTCGGGACCACGCAGCCCAGCGTCGTTGGTCTGCAAGAGGTTGATCCCAAGCAATACGGCAACGCCTCCGATCATTACGGACTGCTGTGGTGGAACAACGCCGACGGCACGCTCAAGAATGTGCCGCGCGATGCGTACTGGACCTGGGGCTTGTACGACAGTCTGATCGCCGTCGTTCCGAGCCTCGACATCGTCGTGGCCCGCGCCGGCAAGTCGTGGAAGCGGACAAGCGACGAAGATCATTACGCTGTGCTCGCACCGTTTTTCGGACCAATCGTAGCAGCAGCGCAAGAGTCCGACGACGACATCCTGGAACGCCAGCCGACTGACAAGCCCGCATCGAAAGATGACGCCGCGAAACAGGCCGCACTACCTTACCCGCGCAGCCGCGTGATATCCAGCGTGCAATGGGCCGATGCGAAGTCGATCGTGCGCCGGGCGCGTGGCAGCGACAATTGGCCAATTACATGGGCTGATGACGACAACCTTTACACGGCTTACGGTGACGGGCGTGGATTTGAACCGCTGGTTGACTTCAAACTCAGCCTTGGCCTAGCGAGGATCAGCGGCTCGGCCGACGACTTCACTGCGATCAATCTGCGCTCGCCGACGATGGAAACTCGCGGCGACGGATCGTCAGGCAAGAAAGCCAGCGGGATGTTAATGGTCGAGGGGACGCTATATCTGCTGGCGCGTAACGCCGGCAATTCGCAACTGGCTTGGTCACGCGATCACGGCGGCTCATGGAATTGGAACGACTGGAAATTCACCGAAAGTTTCGGTTGCCCTACGTTTCTGAACTTCGGTCGCAACTACGCTGGAGCACGGGATGAGTTTGTCTATATTTACTCTCACGACAACGACAGTGCCTATAAACCCGCTGATCGGATGGTGCTGGCTCGTGTCCCGTCGAATAGTCTTTCGCAACGCGACGCCTACGAGTTTTTGGTCGGCCTGGATGACGCAAGTCAGCCGACTTGGAGTCACGATATCGCTGCGCGCGCTGCCGTCTTCACGCATCCCGGCCGATGTTACCGGTCAGGGATCAGCTACAACGCGGGGCTCCAACGATATTTGTGGTGTCAAGTCTTGCCTGGCCCCGGGCCGCGTTTCGCGGGCGGCTTTGCGATCTACGACGCCCCAGAACCGTGGGGCCCCTGGACCACGGCCTTCTTCACCGAGGCCTGGGATGTCGGCCCTGGCGAAACGTCCAGCATCCCCACCAAGTGGATCAGCGACGATGGCACAACGATCCATTTGGTATTTTCGGGTGACGACCATTTTTCGGTGCGGCGCGGGGAACTCAAGCTCTATCACAATCAAACTGGACGAAAAGAATGAAACACAGCTTATGCATCAGTGGGATAGCCAAAATTGTCGCAGGCTAAATTGCAATCCGAGTTCTAACACACCGAGGAAAATCATGGTCGAGTCAAACAATGAGAACAGGCACGTCGCGCGGGAGTCACGGCGAACGTTTTTGAGGTCTTCCTCGGTAGCGGCGATAGGAAGTTCGTTGGCGTCCGACTTCGCGACGTCGCGGGACGTGCATGCTGCGGGCAGCGACGAAATTAGGATCGGTCTGGTTGGCTGCGGCGGTCGCGGTGCGGGTGCGGCGTTCCAAGCGCTCACTGCCGATCCTCAAACTCGACTAGTTGCCGTGGCCGATGCTTTCCCCGACCGTATGATTTCCAGCCTGTCAGCCCTGAGCTCGAAGGACGATATCAGCAAACAAGTGACGGTGGATGCCGACCATCAATTTGTCGGCTTCGACGGCTATCGACACGTGATCGAGTCGGATGTCGATGTAGTGCTATTGGCGACCCCACCTCACTTCCGCCCAATTCACCTTCGCGCGGCCGTAGAAGCCGGCAAACATGTGTTCGTGGAAAAACCGGTCGCAGTCGACGGACCCGGAATACGATCGGTGATTGAGTCGGGAGAAATGGCCAGGAAAAAAAACCTTTGTGTAGTGTCTGGTCTCAACGGACGATTCTCCCCACAGTCCCAAGAAATGATGCAGCGAATCCACGACGGCGCGATTGGTGAAATCACAGCGTTGCATGCCGTCCGCAATGGAGATGGAGTGTGGGTGCGCCCACGCGAGCCGGGTATGACCGAGATGGAGTACCAGATGCGCAATTGGTATTACTTCACTTGGCTCTCGGGCGACTTCAACGTGGAGATGTTCATTCATCAGTACGATGAGCTCGCCTGGGCCATGCAAGACGAGCCCCCGATCTCATGTTACGGTACCGGCGGACGTCAAGTGCGGACGGGAGAGATGTACGGTCACATCTATGACCACTTCAGCACGGTTTTCGAGTACGCCAGCGGGGCGCGTGCCTTCACTACGACTCGGCATTTCCCAGGTTGCGGCTACGTAATCGACGCGTTCGTGATGGGAACCAAGGGGACGGCTTTCCTGGGTCGGAATCCCCGTATCATCGGCGAAAGTGCCTGGCAGCCGCCTCGAACGCGAGAACGGGACAGCCACCAGTTGGAGCAAGATGCTTTTTTCACCGCACTCAGAGAAGGACGAACCATCAACAACACCGACTACATGGCCAAGAGTACCATGATGGCCATTTTGGCGCGAATGAGCTCCTACACTGGACAGACGTTGACGTGGGAGCAGGGAATCCAGTCGCAGCAGGACCTCTCTCCATCTAGCTACTCGTGGGATGGCATACCGACAGAGGCAGTGGTGGCCATTCCAGGGGTCACTAAGTTTTCGTGATGTCTGGATGATCATTGCCTATAGTCTGTTTTTTTAGCACTTGCAGCTCGTAATGCATTTTGGAGAATGAACTAAGGAAGTCCGCCATGAAATCACTTTGCATCTTAATCCTTGGACTAGTGGGAGTAGTCGTTGCCCAGGATTCGGCTGTTGAAAGTAAGGTGAGCGATGAAACTCCGCAGACCAGCCCCTTGGGCTCTAGGGTCACATCCATCGCAGACAGCGATTCGAAAACGGGAGTTTTCCACCCGATGCATATTGAGGGTGCCGTAGATGGGATCGAAAGCCCTACACTGGCTGGGCCCAGGTTTTATGCACCGCAGCTCTTTCAGGGATTTGAAGACTATTACCATCCACGGCTCAGGCGACTCCGTGAAGAGTACGCACTAGAAGAAGTTATTGCGAATGAACCCAACGAATTTCGTCGGATCTTGAAACTGCGGCACTGGGTCCAAAACCGTTGGCATATTGCCAATGACCAGAGATTTTCTGGCGATGCCTTTGCGATTCTGGAGAAAGCCAAGACCGGCGCGGGTTTCCATTGCGGTCACTCAATGAAAGTACTGCACGCGGTATTGTCATCGATGGGTTACGTGTCTCGCTACGTTTTGGTAGATCGAAATCATGAGGATCTAGGGCGAAGCTCACATCACGGAGTCGATGGAGTCTGGTCCAACGACTTCACTAAGTGGGTGCTGCTCGACGCCAAGCAGGTCACTGGTGAAGGTCACTGGGGTCACTGGTGACACACTACGTTCAGGGTCACTGGTGACACACTACGTTCATGGGTCATGGGTCACTGGTGACACACTACGTTCATGGGTCATGGGGGACTGCCATCGTCGAGTAGCTAGCAATTGGAATCGTTCGGCGTGGGCGCGGTAACATTGACGGTCTGGCGAGCTATTTCTGAAAAATGGCTAGAAACTTGTAAGAAGTTGGTCTCATTTCCGTCTATCTAGTGTCGGAATTTCTTCGACGCTCCCACGCTTGGAGTTGTGATTGCGATCGACTGCCGGGTGGGAATACTCCGCCCTCTCTTGGAGACCCTATCATGGCTCGACCCAACCGTAGTGAAGTCATTTCACCCGACGAATCCTGCATCGTGCATGTCATCAGCCGCGTGGTGCGGCGCTGCTTTCTGCTGGGTGACGATCCGGTAACGGGCAAGAACTACGACTACCGCAAGGAATGGATCGAGAACCTGCTCCAGCACCAAGCCAAGTACTTCGGGATCGATTTGCTTTGCTTTGGTTTGCTTTCCAGCCATTTCCACCTAGTTCTCAAGTCTCAACCTGAGATCGTAGGGACGTGGACCAGTCGCGAAGTCGCCCAGCGGTGGTTGATGCTTTGCCCCAAGCGCAAGCTCCGCGACGGTTCACCGGCCGACCCTAAAGAGACAGAGATCAACTCGATTGTCAACGACGCAGTAAAGCTCAAACAGATCCGTTCACGGCTAAGCGATATCTCCTGGTGGATGCGTTTGCTATGTCAAAAGATTGCCGTGCGCGCGAATAGGGAAGACGAGCAAACCGGCAGATTTTGGCAGGGGCGTTTCAGAGCTATTCGAATTCTCGATGAGTCGGGCCTGCTGGCTTGTGCAGCCTATGTCGATCTGAATCCGATACGAGCCGCCTTGGCTGAAACGCTCGAAGAAAGCGA
>JADYZV010000151.1 GCA_020852965.1 Pirellulaceae bacterium
TTACGAGTCCCAAACGGTTAACGATTTAAAGGGACTCGTAACCTCGTCCACTACCCTAAAAGTCAAGTTTGACAAATCACTAGCGATTACTCGTTGGACAACAGCTTCTCAATGGTTGCAACCACGGCCTTGTCATCTGGCTTTGTCTTGGGTGCGAAGCGCGCTACAGGCTGGCCACTGCGGTCGATGACGAACTTCTCGAAATTCCAATCGATGTCCCCCTTGCCCTTCGGTTGTAGCTCGAGTGCGGTCAACTGTTTGTAGAGTGGGCAGGCATCGTCGCCGTTGACTTCGACCTTGTCAAACATGTCGAACGTTACACCATAGTTCTTCGTGCAAAACTCAGAAATCTCTTTGGCAGTACCCGGCTCTTGCTGACGGAATTGGTTGCAGGGGAAGCCCAATACGACCAGCCCTTGATCTCGGTACTTCTCATACATGGCTTGCAGCTCGGTGTACTGTGGGGTCAAGCCACATTTGCTGGCCGTGTTGACGATCAGCACCACCTTGCCCTTGTACTTCGATAGGTCGACCATTTTACCATCGAGGCCCTTCATCGACTCCGTGAGCGCCGAAGTGCTATCGGACTTGTCTGCGGCTTTCTCTTCGGCTGTGGTTTGCAGCGAGGCTGCGACCAACAGGCAGGATGCGCTCAACATCATTCCTAGACGAGTGGGACGAACCCAAAAACTAAGTGCGTTTTGCATAGTAAACCCTTTGCAGTAAATATCCGGAACGGGAACAGACGTATGTAGCCGTTGCGCGGGCAGTTCGATCGCTCGCATTCGGGCAATTCAGTTAGAGCATTATACCAGCCGGGCAACTCAGCGCTAGCCCCGCAAACAGTGGGCATCACAGAGGTCTGGGGCTCGTCCAGTCGCTTTCCTATCGGTGCTCCGGCCTGCCATCCATGCTAGCCCATCGGCATCGATTCCGGCACCGATGACAGGGCCGGAACAGGGATGTCACGACAGCGGGATTTCATCCTCGTGATAACTAAAAACTCTGGGTCGTCGGTTTTTCGTCCGCCTTGTCTTTCTTTCCGAACAACTGGCTCGGTAGCGAGAATAAGTCAAAATTCATCGTCGGCAGCATGCTCGGCAGTTGGGGATCGTGTTGCACAGCCAAAGGTTGCATCTCCAATTCGATACTGCCTACCAGCGCCAAACTGTCTGCCCCCTGCGTGACGTGAACTTTGCCGCCACGAAACCAATCGATCCATGGTGCGGAGTAGCTAGGTGGAGGAACGGGCTTGCCGCGGTTGTCGAAGGTGGCTTCGCTCCAGGCCGTACTGGTCCACCAGCCCCCTTTGCTAGCAGTCGCTGACGCACTGGCCTGCGATTGGCTGCTCTGTGGCTGGAATTGGTACGTGCCTCCTAGGGGGCACTGCAAGCGCACATCGAGCAGACGTTGGGCCGCGGTCAAGCAGTCGGCGCTGGGGACTTTCAACTGCTGACTTATGGTGTCGAGCAAACGCGAGTTGCCGTGCGATGCCTTCCAGGCGCGGATGTACCACTGTTGATTGATCCATGTCGCTAGTCGTGAACCGGTCAAGTTGGCGACGCGGGCGCGCACCTGAGCCAGGTCTTGCGTCTGGCTGACTCCGAGTTGCGGTATGGCCTGTTCGAGAATCGAGCGATCGAACGAGAGCAAACTGAACTGTTCATTTTGCCATCGCCAAAGACCACCAATCAAGCGCGAAAATCCGGCGGCATCGGGATGAGCCAAACCGATCCCTAACGGCAATTGCTCTAAGATGCCAGGTCGCGGCCAGCCACCGATATAGGCTGGTGCGGCTCGTAGAGCCTGAAATGTTTTGATAAGTCCTTGAGTATCTTCGGCGTCGGGCGGGATCATATCTTTGACACCGCCAAACAAGTGATAGTCGGCGGAGGAAATTCCGAGTGTAGTGCTTCCACGCACGTGAACTTGGAGCGACGCAGCGTCATCGGCGGGCAGCTTCAATTCGACCGGTGTGGGTGCGCCGAGCTGCCGCGCGATCCAGCCATATTTTTTTGGCTCGAACGGCGCAATGTAGGCTTCCACGGCCACTTGTTCGGTATGGCTACCATCGGCGCGGAAGCGGCGCAGGCCGAGCAGCAAAGGATCCATGTGACGCCATTGTTCTTGATAGAATTGCGCGATGTTAGCGTAACCCTCAGCCTCGATTGGATTAACCGTCGTCAGCTCGACATCGGCTATCGGCAAGAAGCTTCCGCGCGCTCCGCGCATGGAATCGATGAAGCCCGCATCGGACCGCAATGTCCGCGCACCGTCGACGCGCTCGTCGAACCAGGGCGATAATAGCCCAGCAGCTTTCATGCTGTCCAGGTCCAGCGGCTCGATACCTTCGCTCTTAGCCACCGCCGTCGCGACTTCGGCAATCTCCAGGTGAGCAATAGCAGCCAGCCGCCGGCGCAGCTCGATTTGATATTGGGGGCTTACGAGACGATGAAAGAACTCGGGTGAAAAGTACGCGAAGATGGAGTAGTTGTTTGCATCGGGCATCCACGAGCGGGCCCAGCGGAAAGATGGCGAATCGGCCAGTGCCGGAGCACCTTGGCCTACTTCCAGAAAGCGACGCACCAAGGTGCGGCTCGTCGAAGTGAAAATATAGGGACCATCGATGGCCAGGAACGAACGAATGCGATTGTCTGGCGTGCTTAACAATGAAACCTGCCGTCCAGCAATGGTCACGTCAGTCAGACTCGCATCGGGATTTTTGGCCAACACCCCCTTCCGCTCCGACTCGATCGAGGCGGTCAACAATTGAGGGTTAGTCGCCAGCAACATGACTCCGACGCTAGCACCTTCCTTCATGTACATATCGCTGCCGACGATGGCCATGTCGCCGACAAGCTTGTCGCCAAACATTTTGGCAATCGCAGTAAGCTTCGTTGCCAGCATGCGTTCCATGCGTGCCGAGGCATCGTAGTTAAACCCGCGCAGCAGTACCGACTGCGCGATATCGCCGCCGTATCGCTCTGCCAATTCCTGGAACCAAACATAGTTGGAGAACGAACCGAACCGCAAGTAGAAGCACTCGGGTGGAACACGCGTGGCCAACGACTCGATGACCACATCGGCTGGGACAGGCGGCAACACGGCTGGCTCCCATAATGGTTCGGGTGGCAGCGGCAAATTTGGCACCGCAGCAGGCGCGGGCGCTGCGAGCACCTCATCCAAGATCTCCTCACGCAGCGGTTCAATGGCAGACAGTAGGGCCAAAGTCTTCAGCGGTTGCGACAGTTCTTCTTCATCTTCGTCGGCTGGATCGAGATCGACCGCCGGTAAGTTGAGTCTCGCTCCGAGCATGCTCACCAACACTTTGTGAACCAGCTTAGGGAAGTCATCTTCGGCCAGCGCCTGGCGCGCCGATTGCGTATAGGCCGTCCACCATTGGCTAAGCAGCGCCGCGTGGCTGACGCTCGTAGCCCCCACACCCAACACACCCGACGCGACGCTCGACGACGGAACGATGCGGACTCGCTGCTCGATGTCTCCGGTGAGCTGCAGTTCGATCGGTCCGTCTCCACGGAACAATGCCGAGACGGTAATGGCCACCGGGAGTTGTCGTTTCTGTGACTGACCGCGCACGACTTTCCGCAAGCGATCGATCAAGCCGCCACGCCGTCCGATGCCGGGCGCCGGCTGCTGTTCCACTACCTCGACCGTTCGCACCACGATGGCTGGATAAAAAAGGCGTCCCTGGCTCTCTTCGACCAAGACACGTGGTGGCCCGCTTGACAGAGTGGTTGGCAGCGGCACTTCCACTCGCATAACCCCAAACGGCTCACCGGCGATGGCAATGGGTGCCATCGCTTGCACGTAGCCGCCCTGCGGTGCAGTGGGGATTTCCTGAGCCGATGTTGGACTGTATTTTAAGCCCGCATCACCGCAGAATAGTACGATGCAGATCAATTTCCAGTGGACTCGCAATGTCATCGGGAGCTATCTTCAGTAAAGCAAATCTGACAACGATAATTCAACAGCCAGCTACCATAGTACGTGTGCGAGCTGGTCCGAACAAGCGTAGCCCTTCACCCGATAGTCGCTGATCGCTCTGTCGGTCAGTCGCTTTTGTGTCGTATCGAGTCGATGCTAAGCACCCACGCATAAGTTTATGCGCATATTTGGCCGCGTTGGCGTTAGCCAGGGTTGATTGATATGCCAGGTAACTTATGCGTGGGTGCTTACCAGATTGGGAGTTGCGAAACCATGGACCGACCGAGCGGTCCACGGGCAAAACGATTAGAATGCCTTCATCGATCTGCCTGCCAGTCGCCTCACTAAAACCCCTGAACAACAAGGATTATCGTTATGAAGTCGCACTGTTTGATCATGCTGAGCGTTGCTGTGTGGCTCGTCAGCAGCGTTTCGGCAACTGCGCAGCAACTGGCCGGCTTGGGGGAACACGGTGCTGTGACCAAGATCCAAGGTGGCTTTCAGTTCGTGGAGGGGCCGGCCCAAACGCCCGATGGCTCAATCTATTTCACCGATATTCCTGCCAATATTATCCATCGCCTGACTCTCGACGGCAAGATCGAGGTATTCATCGAGCCTTCGGCGCATGCGAATGGTTTGATGTACGGTGGGCAGGATCGCTTGTTGGCTTGTCAAATGGATGGACAATTGGTTAGCATCGATTTGACGAGCAAGCAGATTACCACTTTGGCTGACAAGTATCAGGGGAATCGCTTCAATGCGTGCAACGATCTGGTGATCGACAAGCTCGGTGGGATCTACTTTACCGACCCGCGCTACAACGCCCCCGATCCGTGGCCGCAGGAGAAAGAGGCCTTTTACTATCGCTCGGCCGATGGCGACGTTGCCCGCTTGGGAGACAATCTCACCGCCCCCAATGGCATTGGTCTCTCACCCGACGAAAAGACACTCTATGTGATCCCTTCGATGGGCAGCGAGATGATGGCCTATGAAGTCAAGCAGCCCGGCGTGCTCGGCACCGGTCGCGTCCTTTGTCGATTGCAACAAGTTGGCGATGCTACCAACGGCGGCGGTGACGGCATGGCCCTCGACGTGCAAGGCAATCTATACATTACTTCCTCAGCCGGCATTCAAGTCTTCTCACCCGCCGGAAAGCTGCTCGGTATCATCGCCGTGCCCGAGACGCCCGCCAACTGCGCCTTTGGCGGTGAGGATCGCAAGACGCTGTTCATCACTGCCCGGACCAGCCTCTACCGCTGCACCGTCCCCGTGGCTGGGTTGATACCGCGCAGTGAATGACAAATCGTTTAGCTCCAATGCCGTTCAAAAAGTAGCAGGCACAATTCCTTGTGCCGTCCGCAGTATCGTGAAACCCTTGGCTTCAACGGACTACGGCATACGGAGTGTGCCTGCTACTTTGAAAACATTGAACTGAAATCGTTTAACGCCGAGCCGTAGCAGGCCGTAAAGCAAGAGTTGCTTGCGTCGATACGTGAGTCCTTGATGTATCACAGCGCTAACCAACCTTAGTCGCTGCCTGCGCAGGCGACGGCACGGGCAGCGGCCATACACTTCTTTACTAACGGTCACGTCCAAGCTGTGCTTTAACGGGACCGCCGTCGGTGGACAGCACCTGGGTATTGGTCAGCGAGTTGCCAAAACGCTTGAAGTCCTGGAAGGTCCACACGACTTGTTTATCGCGAGTGAGCTCGATGACTTGAGGCTGGCTTTCACCGGCGTGGCAATTGCCAATCACCAGGTTGCCATTAGGGAGCTGCTGCACGGTGGTGACCCAAGCCAGGGTGATGTTGGGCAAGTCGAATTGCTGTAGCTGCCACACGATTTCCTTTTCGCGAGTCACTTCAATAACACCATGCCCGTTGCCTGTGGTGATCAGCGTATTGCCATTGGCTAGGCGAAGGGCTGCGAAGCATTGATTGCCAAACGCTTCCGGGCCGTGTCCATCAGCCGGCAAGCGATCGAACAGTGGCACGGCGTACTCCCACACGGTCTTGCCGTTAGGGGAGTATTCGCGAACGACACCATCCCCTTCGTGGCAGACCAACAAGTTGTCGTTATCGAGCTGGCGTACCAAGCGCGTATCGCGGTGGGGATGCGGATGTGCAACCGACAGAGCGACTTCATGCGCGATCTTACCGGCTTGATCGACTTCGATGATTCGTGGAATTCCGCTCTCGGCGATCATGGTGTGGCCGTTGGCTAAGCGCTGAAAGGCGTGTACTTCAATGGCTCGGCCCGCGTTGCCTCCCGAGTTCGCCGAATCGTATTCCCACACGCGCTGGCCCGTTTTCGGATCGACTTCGACGATCGTGGTCCAATTGGTTTGCAGCAGTACATGACCATTGTCGAGTAGATGCAAGTCATGCAAGGGACCGATCTTCATCTCCCACTCGGTCTTGCCCGCTTCGTCGATGATTGCAATCCGCTCGCGCGACGAGTCGGCGATGAGCAGTCGATGACGCGGCTCGGCGGCTGAGAGTGCGCCAGAGAGAATGGCAGAGTTGTTCCAACAGAGTGCGACGGCGAGGAGCGAGGCTATCGGCAGCAAACGCATGGGAATCGAACTTGTAAAGAGTTACTTTGGGAACTTCATGGATCAATATAATTTAAGCAGAGCATAATTGAGCTCTGTAGGAATCGGAATGCCATAGCCTACAGCGGAAATGAGATGAAAAGTAGCACAGTGCCAATTTGGTGAGGACGAGTTGGCGGGCTTGTATTCTATCGGATCCTATGGCAGGTCTGTAGAGATCGATAACAGAGAGGTAATACACGTATCGCAGCCGTTGAGGTCGTGCTGCGGGTGGATCGCATAGGTTAGAATGAAACCAACTATCTGCATGTTCTAAGACAGGATATTGGCCGTGACTAATGACATTCCGCCCGAATCTATGGATGAGATCATCAAGCTGATTGGCGCTGGCCAGAAACTGGAAGCGGTCAAACGGTATAAGAACCTGCGCCGAACCAGTTTGTTAGAGGCAAAGAATTTCATCGAAGAATTGACGGATCGGCTCGAACAGGAGTCCCCAGGAATTCTCGCGGCCCCGTCGGAATTGGAGGAAATCTCAGAGCTGATCTACGCTGGCCAGAAACTGGAAGCGGTCAAGCGTTACCGAGATCAGCGATCGACCAGTCTGGTGGATGCCAAACAGTTCGTCGAGCAATTGACGGACGAACTCAAACAAAAGTATCCTGACCGGTTTTCCGCTCGTTCTACAACAGGTTGTGCGGGGCTGATCGCCCTGATCGCAATCGCTCTGGTAGCCGCGACAGCGGGACTGATGCTGAGTTTTGAACTTAAACCCTGATCTAGCATATGCGGCACTACCATCTACACGTACAAGCGAGACTGCGAAGCCTTTTTCACCAAAAGGCACAATTATTGGAAACTTAGTGACGCTACCAGGCGTTTACACGTAAGAGCGACGGATTTTTCAAAGTTGCAGGCGCACTGTTACCGGGCTCGTCACGCTGCGGCCGACGGCTCGGAGGGCGGTGGCGGCTACATTGGCGATAAGAACCTTTTCCTTTAGGAGCGGATGATGAAATTTGGCAATTTCCATGCAGGGCTGCTGACGCTGGCGAGCATCGTAACCCAGGCCGCCGCTGTCGAGGCGAAACAGATTCAGTTGGACGTGGCTCTGGCGCACCCCACCATGCACATCGGTGAGCATGGTAAGGGGGAGAATCATTTGCGAATCGCCTTAAAGGGCTTCGATCTTCCAGCAGAAAAAGAGCGGATGAGCGTCAATGTGGCGATCGTGATCGACAAATCGGGCTCGATGCAGGGGGAGAAGATCAAACAAGCAAAGGCGGCAGCCGCGGCGGCTATCGACCGACTGCGCGATAACGACATCGTGTCGATCGTGACCTACGACTCGGCGGTTGAGGTGGTCTTGCCGGCCACCAAGGCCTCGGATCGCCAGCGTATCCAAGAGCAGATTCGCGCCATCCAGGCTGGGGGCAACACCGCACTCTACGCCGGTGTGAAGAAGGGGGCGGAAGAGATTAAGAAGTTCTTGGATGACAAACGCGTCAATCGCGTAATATTGTTGTCTGATGGATTGGCCAACGTCGGCCCTTCGTCGCCCACGGAACTTGAAGAACTGGGGCAGAAGTTGATCGAGCAAGGGATCAGCGTGTCTACGATGGGATTGGGGCTGGGCTACAACGAGGATTTGATGAGCCGTCTGGCGCTGGCCAGTAGTGGCAGCCACGTGTTCATCGAAGACGCGGAGAACTTGGTACAAGTCTTTCAGAATGAGTTTGATGATGTACTCAGTGTGGTGGCGCAAAGGCTGACCATCGATGTCACGCTGGCTGAAGGCGTCCGTCCCGTAAAAGTTCTCAACTACCCTGCAGATATCGAGGGCCAACGTGTGCATATCGATCTAGGGCAACTTTATTCCAACCAAGAACGCTACTTTGTGCTTGAGATTGAAATTCCCTACGGAGAAGCGGGCGGATCGCGGGCCGTCGGTGAGGTGGCGGTTGGTTACTTGAACATGCTCACGCAAACCGAAGATAAACTGTCCAGCAGTGTGGCCGTGAAGTTCACGACGGCAGAAGATGTAGCGGCCAAGGATGTGAACAAAGAGGTATTGGCCGCCTGCGTGATCCAAATCGCCAACGAGCGCAATCGTGAAGCGACTCGGCTACGCGACGAAGGCAAGATCGATCAAGCTCGCGAATTGCTCGAATCCAACGCTGGCTATCTGAGCGCCGAATCGACTCGCCTGCAGCTACCTGCCCTTCAACTGCGTGCCGAACGGAACGCTGCTCAGGCAGGGAGCCTGTCCGAGCCCAATTGGGCTGGAAATCGCAAGCGTATGGTTGAAGAGCAGTATGGCGATTCGGTCCAACAGTCCTATCGCGGCACTGGAAAGAAAACCCCCTAGCGTTTGGACAAGGCTCAAATTGTGGTGGATGAGGCAACGAGACCGTTCGATTCGGGATGCGCCCGGGACTCGTAACCTCGTCCACTACGGACTCGTAACCTCGTCCAGGACGGCGATTGTGTGGCAATCGGTCAAGTCCCGTTCGCGCTAGGTAGGGATTTCGATATAAAAGTAGGCTTTGCGGTCCACCGCTAATGCGATGTCTTCTCTGCTGTGGCCGCTATTGCTGAATTCCGAAGGACGTTTCTGTGCCGTTCGCCGAAATAGGGCCGATTGCAATCCATTTCCCTGAGCGGGCCGAGACCAACGCTGACTTACAAGCTGCGTTTCCGGAATGGGATATGCCAGCCATTGCAGAAAAGACGGGGATTGGTAGCCGCTACATCGCGGCGCCCAACGAGACCGCTTCCGATTTGGCTGTGGCGGCTTGCGAGAAGCTCTTTCGTGAGTTTGGAGTACAGCGCGAGTCGATCGACTTTGTATTGTTCTGTACTCAGACCCCCGACTACCCGCTGCCAACAACCGCCTGTTTGTTGCAACATAGGCTGGGCCTACGCGAGAATTGTGGAGCGCTCGATTTCAATCTAGGCTGTTCGGGCTTTGTCTATGGCCTGGCTATGGCTGATGGGCTGATCCGCATGGGGGCTGCCCGCCGCATTTTGTTGATAACTGCCGAGACGTACTCGAAGTACATCGACGATCAGGACCGAAGCTTACGCACAATCTTTGGCGACGCGGCAGCAGCCACTTTGGTGCAGGCCAGCGATCAACAAAGCCTCACTGGCTTCCAGTTTGGCACCGACGGGAGTGGGGCAGATACACTGCTCGTCGCCGACGGGGGGGCTCGCTCCGAGCAAGACGCGATCAAGCCGCGCCACAGAAAACGCTGGAAAAGCCGGTTATACATGGATGGCCCTAGCTTACTTAGCTTTACCATTGTGGCGGTTCCCAGACTGATCGAAGAAGTGCTTGAACTGGCGGAATTGACTGAGCCGCAGGTCGAGTTGTATTTGCTGCATCAAGCTACTCGGAAGATGCTCGAACAACTCCAAACGAGGTTGGGGCTGGATGAGGCTAGCCTTCCAATCATGCTGGAAAACTATGGAAACACCGTTTCCTGCACGCTTCCCATCCTGATTTCGGACTTGCGTCGGCAGGGTAGAATAGAATTGGGTACCCAGAGCCTGTTGATCGGCTTTGGCGTCGGTTGGTCTTGGGCCGGCTGTGCCTGGAAAGAGACTTGGGCGCAATAATCCAAGAGCCCAGCTTGAAAGTTCAGCGCTCAAATCGCCCCCCAAGCTACCCCCTACGCATCCTCCGAAAGCTCGTTCGCAATGGAATCCGTACAAGGCCTCGCACTCGTCGCCTCTCCTTACTTGACCGATCCGAATTTCTTGCGCTCGGTCGTTTATATGCTTCGCCACGACGAGGAGGGGGCAATTGGCCTGCTTCTCAATCGGCCAACGCACACCAGCATTGGCGCACTGCTCGAACAACTCAGCGGAGAGACTGTCGAAAATGGACGCCCGGTTTATTACGGTGGTCCTGTGGATGGTCCATTGATGTTGTTGCAAGAATGCACGCAGGAAGATGAGCCGTCGATTTTCATCGCTTCGGACCAAGCCCGTATTCTAGAAATATGCGATCCAGCCCGAAGCATCCCGGCTAGTCATCCCAAGCACTGTGGCGGCGAGTATCGAGTTTTTGATGGTTACGCAGGTTGGGCGCCGGATCAGTTGGACGATGAGCTTCGCGGCGGCGGCTGGTTGGTGTGGCGCATTGAGCCTGAGCAGTTGTTTGCGGACCCAGACGATCTATGGCAAAATGCTATTAATCAAATCGGCCGTGACATCCTGGCCGGTGGCATCGATCCGTCGAAAATGCCCGAGAATCCAGCTTTCAATTAGTACGGAACGTTAACGAGTTTGAAGTGGTCCTAGGCCGCAGCCGCCAGAAGGCGAAAGCTTCTAAAAGAATCTCGCATAAACAAGATATCACTCGACCCTTGCCCTTGTTGTTCTGGGGGGATGGCTTGGTGCGATGGACGTGTGCGATACAAATGTACGTCGATCCATGCTGTGGGGTGCAGCTAAGGTAAGAATGGACGCCCGTCAGGCGAGCTAGGGCCAAGTGACGGTGTTATCTCGGTCGTTAGCTCAACAAGCTCTGATTTTCTGACAGGTCATACTTAGAATTTTTCTGCCAGACATCGGGCAATTCCTCGTGCCCTCAGCCCCAGCTTGTGTCGATAACAAGATAGCTGAACGTACAAAAGTGATCATTTGACCGTAACTCGGCGGCAAAAGTCCCTTGCGGGGATTGGAGAAACCAGCGAAAGTAGTTGGGTCACGTAAAATCGCTTGCCAGCTATCAACCGCTTATTACTTGGACGACCTCGAAGGTCAGGCAAAACAAATCAATGGATCAACAAACCGCGATCGCATCTCTCATCGAAATGGGAGTTGGTGACGAAGATCTTCGACGCATTATTGGGAGCGTTCCCCCGCGCACCGATTTGGTGGCGGTGCTCCAGCACTGGGCGGCCGAGCGTGGTGATCAACCGGCATTCTATTTTACCGACGGCGAGCGGGGCGAAGACGATCTGTGCATGACCTTTGCCGAACTCGACTTGGCCGCTCGCAATGTGGCCGGCTATTTGCAAAAGCTGGGAGGCAAAGGGCAGCGTGTATTGTTGCTCTATCCTCCGGTGCTCGATTTCGTCATTGGCTTTTTTGGCTGTCTCTATGCTGGAGCGACCGCAGTTCCTGCTTTTCCGCCGCGCAAGAATCGCAAAGGGCAGCGGATTCATGGTATCGCGCGCGACTGCCAAGCCAGCTTGGCACTGACCAACGAATACGTTCGCCAGCAGATCGAAGGGGACACGAATTGGGTTGAATGGGAATCGGTGTCGATCATCGCCACCGACTCGTTAGCCCAAGATTACTCGGCGCTGTGGAAGAACCCGGGGCTCTCACCCGATGACCTGGCAGTATTGCAATACACCTCCGGCTCGACGGGCCAGCCCAAAGGAGTCATGTTGTCACATGGCAATTTGGTGCGCAATACCGAGTTGATCATGGTGGCCTTCGAGACTTCCAAGGAATCGATTGGCGTCAGTTGGCTGCCGACCTACCACGATATGGGGTTGGTCGGTGGGGTACTCGAGTCGGTTTTCATTGGGCGCCCAGTGGTACTCATGAGTCCGATGGCTTTTCTGCAGAAGCCGATTCGCTGGTTCCGCACCATTGCGCGTTACCAAGCAACCACCAGCGGAGGGCCGAACTTTGCATATCAATTGTGCGTGGACAAGATCCTCGACGAAGAGCTCGAAGGCATTGACTTGAGCAGTTGGCAGACCGCCTTCAATGGTGCCGAACCGGTGCGCGCAGCCACCTTGCAGCAGTTCTCCGAGCGGTTCGCCAAAGCGGGCTTCAATCACTCCGCTTTTCTTCCCTGTTATGGCATGGCGGAAACGACGCTGATCGTTACGGGGGGCCCCCAACGCGAACCGCCCGTGATTCGCACGTTTGATTCTCAAGCCCTCGACCTCCAGCAGGTCGTCGCCTGTGAAGCGTCCGACACCAATGCGCGCGCCATGGTGGCCAGCGGTCAGGTTCTGCCTGGCGAACAACTGTTGATCGTGGATTCCGAAACATTAGCCACGTTGGACGACGATCAAATTGGCGAAATCTGGATCAGAAGCTCCAGCGTCGGCCAAGGTTATTGGGAGCGCGAAGAGATCACACAAGAAACGTTCGGCGCACATACGGCCGCTGGTCATGGTCCCTTTCTGCGCACGGGCGACCTGGGCTTCCTGCACGAGGGGCAATTGTTCGTTGCCGGTCGCTTGAAGGACATGATCATTGTCCGTGGCGTGAACCGCTATCCGCAAGACATCGAGCAGACGGTCGAGCAGTCGCATGAAATCATGCAAAGTGGTTTGATCGCTGCCTTTGCCGATACGGCCGAGGACCGCGAACGCTTGATCGTGGCGGCCGAAGTACCGACGCGGCGTGAGGAAACGAACTGGGACGAAGTGATCGTGGCCGTGCGCCGCGCGGTCGCTCAGCAACACGAACTTCCGCCAGAAGCGGTGGTCTTGGTCCGCTTCGGCACACTTCCCAGAACTTCCAGCGGCAAGATCCAACGGCACGCCTGCCGCGACGAGTTTGCACGTGGCTCCTTGAAAATTGTCGCCCAATGGAAAGCGTGGGAAATCGATCTGCCAGAGAGCGAGCCGATGATTGCCGCGTCAAACTATCGCCCCGGTGGCAACGGCCAACAGGCAGTCGCCGGCGCGCATGCCAGCGGCGCGCAACCCGACCATGAAATCGTCGACATCGTCATGGACGCGATTCGCGCCGTCGCTCAAGAACGCGCCAAGCAGCTCGACTTAGAAACCAACATCGTGCTCGACCTGGGGCTCGATAGCCTCGAGCGAATGCAGATTGCCCACTCGCTCGAGCAGACTTTTGACGGTCGCTTTCCCGAGCACGTCCTGCCCGAGATTGAAACGGTGCGAGAAGTTGCCGCTGCCATCGAACGCTACTTGGGTAAGAAACGCATCCGTCGCGACTTGGTTCCAACCGAAACGGGACTCAAGCCGGCCGATAGCCGTAAGGTCGAAGAGGAGGACTACCGCTTCGATCAACTTCCCGAGTATCGAAGATTGAAACGTACGCAAGCACAATTTGAATTGACGGGCGTGCCCAACCCGTACTTTTCCGTCCATGAGGGTACGGTCCGCGATACGACCGTCATCGACGGTCGAGAACTGATCAGTTTTGCCTCCTACAATTACCTGGGCATGTCGGGCGATCCGGTCGTTACCGCCGCCGCAGTAAAAGCCGCCCAGGAGTACGGTACCAGCGTCAGCGCCTCGCGTTTGGTGAGTGGTGAAAAGACGATCCACCGTGAACTCGAACAAGGTCTGGCCGAGTGGGTGGGGGCCGAAGCGGCCATCGTGATGATCGGTGGGCACTCGACCAATGAAACCACCGTCGGGCACTTGGTCGGTCCTGGCGATTTGATCCTGCACGACGCGCTGTCGCACAATAGTATTGTGCAAGGTGCCATCCTGTCCGGCGCACGCCGTCGCCCCTTTCCCCACAACGATTGGCAAGCACTCGAAGCCGTGCTCGCTGAAACGCGCGCTAGTTACCGCCGCATCCTGGTGGTGATCGAAGGGGTCTATAGCATGGACGGTGACTATCCCGATCTCCCGAAATTTATTGAAATTAAAAATCGTCACAAGGCTTGGTTGATGGTCGACGAAGCGCATTCGATCGGCACCATGGGCGCGACCGGACGCGGCATCGGCGAGCATTTCGGGGTCGACGGCAAAGACGTCGACATTTGGATGGGGACCTTGAGCAAATCGTTCGGCAGTTGCGGTGGCTACATCGCCGGCAGTGAAGCCCTGATCGAGTTGCTGAAGTACACCGCCCCAGGCTTCGTGTTTAGCGTCGGCCTGTCTCCTACCAATACGGCCGCGGCGATCGCTTCACTCAATATGCTCAAGTTGCATCCCGAACGCGTGCAAACGCTGCATGACCGCGCGCGACTGTTCCTCGATGAAGCCCAGCGTTTGGGCCTCAATACGGGGGATTCACACAACACGCCGGTAATTCCAATCATCACTGGCAATTCGCTACACGCGCTCCTGCTGTCACATAAACTTTTCGAGGTGGGGGTCAACGTTCAGCCCATTCTCTACCCGGCCGTCGAAGAAACTGCCGCTCGGCTGAGGTTCTTTATCAACTGCACGCATACCGAAGAGCAGATCCTGTACGCCGTTGAGAAAGCCGCCGAGGCGCTTCAGGAAATCACACCCGCCTACTTCCAGCCCCAACAACGTGAGAGTGCTTAGTTGGTTCTTAGTTCTTAGTTCTTAGTTCTTAGTTCTTAGTTCTTGGTGCTTGGTGCTTGGTGCCCAGCACACCCGGCTCCCACCACCCAGCTCCAGTGCATGGCTAGACGTAGGAATTGCGCGAGAGAGATGTCTAGCAGGGATCGCTCCGCCAGTTCCTGTATATTTGCGTACATTCGCGTGATTCGTGGGCAAAATCTCAGCATGATTTGTGGGTGAGGATTTTGAGCGAGAGCTACCACTGGGCCACGCAAATGCTGCATCATTGCAGTCGAGTTTGAGTTATACTGGAGGTTTGACAATCCCCCCACCTCAACGAGACCTATGCCATGGCAAAACCAACCTCCTCCTCGGATTTGACGAACGCGATTTCAAGCAACAGCAGTTCAGATAATGCAAAAGCGGCTACTTCGCGTCGGACCTTTATTGGCGCATCGGCGGCGGCTAGTGCAGCACTCAGCTCGATGGTTCACAGCTCTACCGCCCGCGCCGACGAAACGCAAGAAGTGCGGATCGCAGTGATCGGCTGCGGCGGGCGAGGTAGCGGTGCGATCAACGATTCGCTGACGATCAACGAGAATATCAAGTTCGTCGCTACCGCCGATTTGGACCAGTCCAAGTGCGAAAACCTGCGCAAGGCGATGTCCAAACGCCACCCCGAAAAAGTAGACGTTGCCGACGACAAGATGTACAGCGGCCTGGACGCATACAAACGCATCTTGGATGACCCACAAGTCGACTTGGTCATCCTGACAACCTCTCCCGGCTTTCGTCCCTTTCATATCACAGATGCCGTCGCCGCCGGCAAGCATGTGTTTGCGGAAAAGCCAACCTGCGTCGATCCTGTCGGATATCGTATGTGTTTGCAGGCCGATGAAAAGGCGCAAGCTAATAAGACCGCCATCGTTACTGGAACTCAGTACCGTCGACAAGTCAACTACATAGGTGCTATCGAACAAATTCGCGCGGGTGCCATTGGCGACATCGTTAGCGCCACGACGCGTTATTGTTCCAACGGTATCTGGTACAAGAATCGCGAGCCGGGGATGAGCGATACCGAGTACGAACTTTACAATTGGATGCACTTTATCTGGCTTAGCGGTGATCAAATCTGCGAACAGGCCGTGCATAATATTGACGCCATGAATTGGGTCATGGGCTCCGCTCCGGTCTCTGCTTACGGCGGCGGCGGACGCTTCACTCGCCCTGCCGACAGTGAGATGTGGGACAACGTGTCCATCGACTACGAGTATCCAGGCAATCGAATCGTGTCGTTCATGTGCCGGCAAATCCCTGGAACCGAAACGGACAACGGCAACGTGGTCTACGGTACCGACGGGATGTGTTACATCGGTGCTGGCAGTGCTGGCTCGCGCATTACCGACCGCAGTGGCAAGGAGATTTGGAAGATGGAGGGGAGCATTGGGGCGGCCTACCAGCAAGAGCACAAGGACCTCATCGATTCGATTCGTGCAGGTCAACCCATTGTGGAGCTCAAGCAGACCGCCGATAGCTCTCTCACCGCCGTGCTAGGCCGCGTGGCCGCCTATACCGGTAAGAAGGTGACCTGGGACTTTTTGACCAACGAGTCGAAGCTCGATCTATTCCCTAAGGATCTCAAAATCGACGGCGAACGTCCCAAGCCGGCATTCGCTATCCCCGGCCAAACACCGCTCGTATAGCGATTAGTAGCCGCTGCCTTGTTCCCAGAACATGGAGACTTCGCCCACGGCCGATGGCCCCAAGATGACACCGCCCTGGACCGGCAGGCAGTTGCCGGGCCGCCCCTGCCCGAGCGTATAAACGCGTTCACGCGGGTGATGGGTCAGCGTCTTGTACGGCATAAGCGGAATGCTCCAGAAGAAGTGTGCCGACGAAAGCAGCGGCTGCACCGCGCGGGCTCGACCGACCCCGTAGCGTTCCAGGTTCGGCTGTTCAAAGTACAGCGGATAGTGATAAAACGCTGGGCTGATCCAAGTGTAGGGGGTTGGCATCCAGCCGAATTGGCTGGCATCTGCGCGTGGACCCACGGCTGCTGGTGCACCAAAGGTTCGTAGGTCTTCGGCTAAATCCAAGCGATTAAACAGTTGTTCGGCACCTTTCAAGGGCCCGATCATCGAATCGGTATTCAATAACGGGGTTTCGTCGGGTATCAACTTCTTGATCGGTTGAATAGGTATGCCTCTCGCGTTGGACGCGTGATTCCGCTCGGTAGGCTGGTTCGTCGTGTCCGCGACGTTGTTAGTTTTGTCCGTGAAGCGGCTTATCGCAGGTGGCTCGGATCTTGGAGCTTCTGGTGTGTCAACGACGGGATCGCTAGCAGCCGGCGGTTGCTCGCGTGAGGATCGCTGCTGCACCATAGCCACTCGTGACGGCTGAACTTTAGTCGGAATCTCTAGCTTGTCAGCGGGGACGGGAAGCACCAACGATGATTCTGCGTTGCCACTTCCAAGCGGCCTCGCAGATGACGCGAGTCGCGCTTGCAGGGGCTGTCGATCCTGTTGCTCCTGTTGCTCCAATCGCTCAGACTGGCTGGGACGCTGCAACGGTCGCGCCCCAGGCGCATGTTCCGAAAACGGCCAGTTCGCCGCTGGCGTATCGGTGGCCATGGTGCTATCGTTCCATGGAATGGTAGTTGGCGAGGGCGCATCGCTATCGCTGGTCGCCACTTTGACTTGAGCTTGCAAATGTGGCGCGACTTGGGGTGTCATCGGGCTCACCTGTGCGCCTCGCATTCCGCCTGCGCCCCGCGTTCCGCCTGCGTCCCGCGCCTGCCCATCCGCTGAGTCGAGCTCGGCAAAAGAAAAACGCTTGGAAGCGGGCGATGCCCATGGTATGCCCTGCGGTTGTGGCGAGGTTGGATCGCCAGCACCACTGGCCGTGACAATAGCAGCATGGTCATTCCCCATAGCGATTGCCAATCGCATCCCCGGTTTGCTGAACAAGTCGCCATAGCGCTGCGCGAGGGACGGTGTATTCGATTGGTTTGCCGCTGGCTGCGACGGCTGCGAAGTTAACGGCAGGGCTTCGGGCCACCTTCTTCGGCTGGCGTCGGTCGCTCCTGCTGCGGAGCTCGAATTCGAGACTTGCGGAGTGAACCATAGGGGTTGTTGCGCTAACGCGGTGGTGTCGCCACCGGCAGCGATGGATAAACTGACCAGGCCAGCAATAAGGTAGGCTCGCATTGTGTCCGGTTCCCCTGACTATTCGATAACGCGTTCTCAAAGTATTTCTTCGGGTCGATTGTCGCTCGCTTGTGCAGGCGACCCCACCCATCACATTAGCTCTTCGAACTTGGCGCGCCGATGACGATGTCGCGCGTCGCGGGCTGTGCATCGAAGTCGAGCAGATCACGCCGTTCGGCTGCATCCACGTAGGCTTTACTCGGTGCCATCGCTTCGACCAGGCTGACATTGCAGTATTCCAGCAAGGTCCCCTTTTCAAAGTTGACATTGCGCAGCGCCAGCGCATACTCGACCTCGGCTTGGTGGTATCGCAGTCGAGCATCGAGCAAGCGGCGGTGAGTTTCCAAACGCACGTCGAGTTCCGCCTTTTCCCCTTGATCGCCTTTGGCGTCGATCGCATTGAGCTGAACGACGATGGCATCGAGTCGTTTGCGTTGCAACAGCATGTTTTCATATGCGCGTTTGCCTTCGTTGATGGCGTTGCTCAACGAATAGTGGATGAAGCGTTCCTGCTCTTTGAGCAATTGCACTTCTCTCGCTAGACTCAACCGCGAATTCTGCACGGCCGCGTGCGCGCGCCGAAAGCCGATAGGTAAATTGTATTCGAGTCCCAATTGCCACTCTTGGAATTGCCCGTCGTACAAGCTGGCGCTGGCTGAATTGGAACCTAAGAAGTCTTCGCCGAAACCACGAAAGCGATAGCGGCTGATGACATCCAGTTGCGGTTTGAGAAAATTGCGGTTGGCCACCAATTCGAGCTCACGCTGCTTGACAATCCACTTCTGCTTGCGGATTTCTGCACGACAACGCAGCGCTTCATTGACGCTGCTCGACCAGTCGTAGACCACGGGAGCCGAGAATGGTGAATCGGTCGGTTTGATAAGTCTACCATCGTTGATAGGCATACCGACCATCAGCCGCAAGCGGCGTTCGGCAATTCGCACGCCGCCGTTGCTGCGAAACGTACCTGCCGAGCTGCCGTTGTTCGTACGTGTAGCGTCGATCGGTCGACCATTGAGCGAATCGACTATCTCCGCTTGGAAACGATAGACCTGCTCTTCGGCTTGGGCGATCTTGCCGCGCGAAGTGGCATTCTCGTCTTGTAGGTTGAGCGTCTCTTGCGCAATGTCGCGCACGTCGATACGCGCCTCGAGGTCGCGATAGGAGTAGTACAAATCCCAATAGGTGTTTTCAACTTCGGCCAGCAAATCACGCACGCCACGCTCGAATTCAATCAGGGTGACATCGCTGCGCACGCGAGCGAGCAGGACACCATTGAGCTGGCCTGGTGTGGCGCCAGGACCGGCTATGCGATTGAACTGTGTACCGGCGCCTTGCAGGAGAGGCTGTCGTGCTTCAGCTTCTACGTAGGTATCCCATGAATCGAAGGGAAAACGATTGGACAGTTGATTGTTTCGGTCGTAGGCAGTGACATTGCGAAAAGTATAAAAGCCACCCGTGGCAGATCGCTTGCTAATCCCAGTCTGCGTCGTGTTCAGGTCTTGCTTGAATAGTCCATTGCGACCGAAGAACTGGTTGTTCAAACCGCGATCATTGCGTTCGAAGTAGTTGTTTGCGAAGAAGTTGGCATCGAAGGCGCTCAACGCGGCTTCTTCACCCAAGCGTGGATCGCTGAACATCAGCCCCGGATCGAGCATGGTGACTACGGATTGTGGTGAACGCACGACGGTCCCCCCCAAGTCGCGCATGATCTTCGAGTTCGATAGCGCCAATTGGATGCACTCTTGCAGAGTCATTGGCAGCACATTCTCACTCGACAGTGTCCGCTCGTTCAAATCGAGCGGTGAGGCTTGTTCGGCCACCGTCGGCCCGATGCACGGCACCGAACAGACCTCGGAAAACTGCAGTTGTGCAGGTCCGGGAGTCGGCTGCGTTACCAGCTTCATGCATGAGTTGTCTTTGCAAAAGTCGAACCGGTCGCCATTGAGCGCACAGCCACTTGCTAGCAACAACCCGAGCAGCCACAGTTTGCCTGCCGCAGTTCGTGGTCGATGATGCATGCCTACCCCTCCTGAAATTCGCGTTTGGACGAACTCCACTATCGTCGGTTGATATAATCAGACAGTCAACAATTCGGATGTATCGGTCCTAACAATTCAACAAATCATGCTGCATAGAACAATTGTGCGTCGATTTCCGACGAAGAGTGCGATTTGGAAAACTAGGCAGACACGTCGAGCGCAGAGTTTCACGGAATCTTCAAGCTGCGAGTACAATAGGACTCAAGTTTTGATTCTTTTCGAACTCGGGTGAATTCGGGGCAAAGGGGGCACGGGGCCTGTCTTTCCCCCCGTCTCCACTATCCAACCCAACGCTGACGGACGCCGCATTTGTTCACTGCATCGACCGACAATCTCGATCAACTGCTTGACCAGTTCGAGGTGCTGGCACGCTCCGACATGCCCACGGGGCAGTTCTTGGCTGATGTGGTCGAGCGTCTGCGTCTTACCATGGCAGCTCAATCAGCGCGGATAATGCTGTTCGCAGACTCCGATCAGTGTTTGCCGTTGGCTAGCAGTGGCCAATCGCCGCAGGCAGTGCAGATCGAACAAGAGATCGCCAACCACCTGCGTTCGGTCGGCGCGCGAGAGCGCCCGTGGCTGACCGGCGCCTGGGGCGAAGTGACCTGGATCGCCGTACCGCTACGCCCCGGCGATTTCTCCAAAGGCTACTTGCTAGTCACCATCGATTCGATTGTCCCAGAACACACCCTAGACGGTTTGATTGAATTGCAAGCCGCCTTTGCGGAAGTCATCCTCATCCGCCAGCAGGAAGAGCTGGAAGCATTCCTCGGTAGAAGCTGGGACCAAGTTCCAGACCTGTGTCTGCAAATCGCGTCGGCCCCTAGTCAAGATAATTCGGCCACGTTGTTGGTGGGAGGCTTGGCCCGCATCTTGGACGCGGCCCGGGTGTCCCTTCTGTGCGGCAGAGCATTGGCACCGCCGAGCGTGCAAGCCGTCAGTGGTGTCCCCAAAGTCAGCCCGTCTGCCAGCGTCGTCCAGGCCTTACAAGCGATCGGCAGTAAGTTGCAAGGTTCGGGCAAGCCGCTATTGCGGCAACAGCCTAGCGGGCGATCTGCTGCCGGCCCAGCGCAACCAGAACTCTCCGAAGACGGGTGCTTTTCAAATCTGCTCGGCTTGCGCTTGGCAGCCGACGCGACAACCGGTGTCGTGGCCGACTCGTCGAGATCGACACGGGCCGCCCAACTACCTCCGACGTGGTTGGTGATCGAGTACGAAAGTCACGCCAAGTTGATACACAGCGCAGCACTCTTGCCCCACGTGCTGCCGACGATAGCCGTTGCCTGGGAGCAACAATCGCGATGGCTACGAATCCCCAAGCTGGCTCGTATGTTCGCGTCAGGTCCCGCTTCGGCGCTGCGCGCGAGCCTGCGACTGCTCAAATGGCCCGTTCTCATCGGGTTGCTCGGCTTGGCCGTATGGGCGGCGCGGCAACCCTACCCGCTGGTGATCGAAGCCGAAGGTGCTTACGAACCGGCTACGTCGCGCGCGATATACGCCGCTGACGACGGCTTTGTGGAAGAATTGCTGGTCGAGGATGGAGAGTCGGTCCAGGCGCGCCAGCCGCTTGTGCAACTGCGCTCGCCAACCTTGGAGCTGCGAATCGAACAAGTCACCGGAGAGCTGCGTGGCGTCGCCGAAGAGAGTAGTGGTATCCACATCGCCATCAATCAACTCGATCCCGATTCGCCCGACTTATTGAACAATCAAAGTCGTCTGGCAGGCAAAATTGCCGAACTCAAAACCAAACAAACCAGTCTGGAACAGCAGCTTGAATTGCTTCAAACCCAGCGCGCGGGTCTGCTGCTACGCGCTCCCATTGATGGAACGATTGTGGCCAAGGATCTTCAACGCCACTTAGCGGGTCGTCCCGTGCGCCGCGGCGAGCCGCTTTTCTCGATTGTCGATCAAGCTGGACCATGGCAAGTGCGCGTGCAGGTGGTCGACCGCGATGCCGGCTATCTTCGCACCCACTACGTCGCGCCGACTCCGACGTTCTCTAAACGAGCGACCGAAAGACAGCACAATGCAGAGTCGCAACTAGTCGGAGAGACGAAGCCAGACAACGAGCCAAGTGGCCAGCGATCCATCGTCAGTGATCTCGATTCGGCCATTACTTTTGGGTTGGACAGTCGTCCTGTAGAGCGCTGGCCTGCGCAGCTTAGTTGGATATCCGATCATGTCGAAAACATTCAGGGACAGGGCTGTTTTGTCGAAGTTCGTGCACACGTTGAGTCTCCCGAGCAGATCGGGGCGCATGCTGGCGCTGGAGTCCATGCTTACTTTACTTGCGGCTCGCAGCCGTTGTGGTTCGTGTGGTCCCGACCGCTGGTCGAAGCCATCCAGCGCAAATTTTGGTTCAGGAGTCGATCCGATGAGTAAACGAACGGTCCAGAATCCGCCTCTCGAAGCAGGCGTTCACCCGCGGCATGCTCCCCACGACCTGCGGCAGCGCCCCTCATCCACGTACCCCCAGCATATTCTGCTGTTGTGCGCCTGCGTCGGCTTCTGGTCTTCGAACGCGCTATCTCCGCTTCAAGCCCAAACGAGCGACACAATCACAGAACCTATTGAGCAGCAGGAGGCAGCACCATTAGATTCCATAGAGCAGCCAAACATGAATGCGGCACCAGCCATCGAACTCGAGGGAGCCATTCTAAAAACGATCGACGCAACCAGCCTGGCGGCCCAAGTGGCTGGGCCACTTCGGGAACTGCTAGTCAAAGAGGGAGACATCGTAAAGGCAAACCAAGCTTTGGGGAGAATCAACGACGATGCTCTGCGGCTCGAACTGGAACAATTGAAAACGCAAATTGCCGTAGCACAGAAAAAACAAGCCAACGACATCGACGAGCGCTTAGCCGAGAAAAGCTTACAGGTTGCCCACAACGAATATGAACGCGCCATGAACGCCAATGCACGCGTCCCAGGTACCTATCCCATCAACGAAATCGATCGCCTCAAGTTATTGGCTGATCGTTCTCAATTGGAAGTCGAACGCGCAAAATACGAGCAGGAACTGGCTGCCTTCGAAGTCACTCTTGCCCAAGGAAGCTATCGCCAAACCTACGAACGCTTTTTGCGGCATCAGCTTACCGCTCCTGCTGCGGGTGTCGTGGTCTCCGTCGAAAAGCGCGCTGGCGAGTGGGTCGAACCGGGGACCGACCTGCTGCGCATCGTGCGCATCGATCAATTGCGAGTCGAAGGATTCATCTCCTCGGAAGAGGCATCTCCGCAACTGGTCGGTCGCTCGGCCCGTATCGCTATGGTGGATAAGCACGCCAGCAAGATAGCGGATAGTCAAAGTTGGCAGGGCAGAGTCGTCTTCGTCAGCCCCGATGTCAATCCGGTCAATTCGCAGGTGCGCGTGTTCATCGAGGTCGATAATCCCCATGGGGTGTTGCGCCCCGGCCTTCGCGTCCAAGCTCAAATTGAAGGGCCCGTTGACGGCTCCGCTGAAGATAGCGTTGCACATCGCAACCCACCAAACACAGAGTATCACGAGCCGCAAGTCGTCGAAAAATGAGTTCAGCCAGCGCTCGCGAATTTAGCCCTCGGCTTCGTGCCGATTTGGAGTGGAGTCACCACGGCGATCAAGCGCGCTGGATCGCTCACGATCCTGTCGCCATGCAGTTCTTCAGCTTCAGTGAACTCGAACGTAGCGCTACTCGTTTGATGATGGGCCGGCTAAGCTTCAGCGAAATCGTCGCGCAATTGCGGCAGAGTTATCCTGCCTTGGCGATCGATGCGACTTGGGTGTCTAGCCTCCTGTCGCGTCTGCAAATGCACCACCTGCTACAGCCTCGCACGCGCGCAGATACGCTGCGCATCGCTCAAGCTCAGGCGCGAAGACAGATGCCGGGGTGGGTCCAGCAACTGCTCAGTCCGATTGCCATCCGTGTTCCGCTGTTCAATCCCACTCCCCTACTGAATGTGCTCAGTCCGCTGGCGCATGTGTTATTTCAGCCGCTACTGTTGCTCGCTTGGTTGGTGGTCGGCTGTGTACTCGGGCTGTGCGTTCTGCGTGAGGTGTTGACCACCGGGCTGGCCGCTTCGATCAACTGGAGCATACTGCGTGGCGACGGCTGGTGGTTGTTGTTGGTGAGTTATTTGGTGGCTAAGTCATTGCACGAATTGGGACATGGGCTGGCTTGCGTACGCTATCGTGTGCAGTGCCGCGAACTGGGCATTCTGTTTCTCTGCTTGGCTCCCTGTTTGTATTGCGACACCAGCGATTCCTGGAAGCTACCGTCGAAATGGCAGCGTGCTACGATTGCAGGTGCCGGTATGATTGTCGAATGGATTTTGGCAACCATGGCAGCGGGAGTTTGGCTGATAACACAGGACGGTAGCCTGCATAGCGTGGCAGCCAGTATGATGGTCGTCTGCTCGGTCGGGACGCTGCTCGTCAATTCGAATCCGTTTTTGAAATACGATGGCTACTATTTGCTGTCCGACCTGTGGGGTGTCCCGAATTTATCCGAACAGGGGAGCGATGCGCTGCGCGCGTTGGCAGCTAGCGCGCTCTCAGGTCGACCACTCGAACGTTGGCACACGGATGCTCCCATTGCGTTGTTGGCGACATACGCTTTGGTCGCAACTGTTTATCGCACCTTCATACTCGGGGCCATCCTGTGGATTAGCTGGAAGGTGCTGGTGCCGCTCGGGCTGGGCCTGATAGCGGTACTATTAACTGCCAGCTTGCTTTTCGGTTTGCTGCTCGGATATGCAAGATCCATGCGACGATTGTGGCGTGAGGTGTTGCTCGCCGAATCGATTCGCGTCGGGCGCTGGATCGTGTTCTTTACCCTATGCCTGCTTGCCGCCGCGCTCGTTTTCACCGTACCGCTGCCCCATGTGGTTCGTGTGCGCGGAGTCAGCGACTATCAAGACAAGCAACCCTTGTTCGTCAACCAGACTGCTGAGTTGATCTATGCCGCCCCAGTCAATCGCCGCTTGCCGGCTGGAGAGTTGCTGCTTGAGTTCGCTGCGCCTGAGAGCCAGTACGAACTGCTCGAATTGCGTGGGCAGATCGCCACGCTAGAGCAAACATTGCAACAGCTTCGCTTGCGTAGCACGCTCGATCCCAGCAGCGCCTATTTGATACCCACCAAGACGGAGGAACTGCAACAATTACACGCTCGCGAGCGTGTGTTGCTGCGGGAGATCGCGTCGCTCACCCACACCGCACCGCACGACGGGTATTTGCTTGCCGGTACGCACGTCGTACGCCCTTCGCTGACCGCGCCGCGCGATGCGCGCTTTCGCCATAATCCACTCGACCCCAACCTAATCGGAAGCACCTGCGATCGCGGTACGCTGGTCGGCTGGTTCTCTCGTCGGGAGCATAGGATTCTGACGCTGATCGTTCCCGAGCAGGAGATCAAGCGGCTCGTCGTGGGCATGACTGCCACGATTGGCTGGGACGCTAACATCGCACACCTGGGGCGGGGGAAGGTTGTTCGCATTGCTCCTGAGCCGATCCTCGAGACGCCACCTGAACTCGTAGGCGATGCGACCTTGCTCTCCGAACGCAACGCACAAGGGGTTTTCTTGCCCAGCAAGCCTCACTATGAAGTGACTGTCGACGTCGAGCTCAATTCATCGGACTTGCTGCCGCTGCGCGGGAGTCTAGCCACGGCGCAGTTTGCACTCCCCGCACAAACGATTTGGCAACGCCTGGTCGAGGCCGTTCGCAACAACCTCAAACCGCTGTCGTAGATAGCAAAACGGATTTGTGCCTTTAGGCGATTTTGGACGGTACGGTGGTTCGGCTAAAGCCTAGCTTGTGGCGCTTAAGTAAAGCCTGTTGCGCAAGCTCGCATGGGGCCCAAAAAAGATACAAAAAAACGGCACGCTGCGGAGCGTGCCGTTTGATTAAAGCATTCGTAAGTGTCGAGCTCAGGGCTCGGTCACGTTAGCGAGGCCTAGTACATATCGTGGTCGCCGCCGTGCCCCTTACCGCCTTTTTCCTTCTTCGGTTTTTCAGCGATCAGGGCGTCGCTGGTGAGCAGCAGGGTCGAAACGCTAGACGCGTTGGCTAGAGCGGTACGAGTCACCTTGGTGGGGTCGATCACGCCCGCTTTGACCATGTCTTCGTAGACGTCGGTCAGCGCGTTGTAGCCCATGTTCCCCTTTAGCTCGGAGACTTTTTCGCAGACGATGCCACCATCTTTGCCAGCGTTTTCACTGATCATCGTCAGTGGAGCGCGACAAGCGCGAAGGATGATGTTGTACCCCACCTTCTCGTCATGGCTCAACGCTTCGTCAGCCTTGAGCGATGAACTTGCGCGAAGCAGAGCGACACCACCACCGGGAAGAATGCCTTCTTCGACAGCGGCGCGCGTGGCGTGCAGAGCATCCTCGACGCGAGCCTTCTTTTCCTTCATTTCGCTCTCGGTGGCTGCACCGACATTGACTTTGGCGACACCGCCAGCCAGTTTGGCTAAGCGTTCGTCGAGCTTTTCACGGTCGTAGTCGCTGGTGGTGTTCTCGATTTCACGGCGGATCTGGTCGATACGCGCCTTGATCTCGGAGCTCTTGCCACCCCCTTCGATGATGGTGGTGTTGTCTTTGTCGATGATGACCTTCTTGGCGCGACCGAGTTCGGCAATACCCACCGATTCGAGTTTGGTTCCCAACGCTTCGAAAATAGCGGTGCCGCCCGTGAGAATGGCAATATCTTCCATCATCGCCTTGCGGCGATCGCCGTAGCCGGGCGCCTTCACGGCACAGATATTGAGTGTGCCACGCAAGCGGTTGATGACCAAGGTGGCCAGGGCCTCACCGTCGACGTCTTCGGCCACGATCAATAGCGGCTTGCTTTGCTGAACGACTTGTTCGAGCACAGGCACCAAGTCTTTGATATTCGAAATTTTCTTTTCGAAGACCAAGATGTACGGCTCGTCGAGTACGGCTTCCATGCTGGCCATATCGCTCACGAAGTAGGGCGAGAGGTAGCCGCGGTCGAACTGCATGCCTTCGACAAATTCGAGCTCCGTGTGGAGGCTCTTGCCTTCGTCGACGGTGACCACGCCATCCTTGCCAACCTTTTCCATCGCATCGGCTAGCAATTCACCGATTTCGCGATCGTTGTTGGCGGCGATACTAGCCACGTTGGCCATTTCCGATTTTTCACGGATCTTGATCGACATCTTGTGCAGTTTTGCAGTGATGTCGGCAACCGCCTTTTCCATTCCGGTTTTCATTTGAATGGGATTGACGCCGGCGACAACCGACTTGAGCCCTTCGTTGAAAATGGCTTCGGCCATAACCGTCGCGGTCGTGGTACCGTCACCGGCCACGTCGCTGGTCTTACTGGCGACTTCGCGGACCATGCGAGCGCCCATGTTTTCAAATACGTCTTCAAGGTCGATTTCCTTGGCAACCGTCACACCGTCTTTGGTCACGGTGGGGCTACCAAAGCTCTTTTGAAGAATGACGTTGCGCCCCTTGGGGCCTAGGGTGACTTTGACGGCGCGCGCCAGTTTGGAAACGCCTCGGCGAATGGATTCGCGTGCTTCCTGATCAAATGCAATGATCTTCGGCATGGGTGGAGAACTCCTAAGTGGAATGAATTATGCGTGAGGTGGTGGAGGGTCTATTCGAGGATGGCGAGGACTTCACCTTCGCTCATCAGCACATATTCGGTATCGCCGATTTCGATGTTTTCGCCAGCGTAGCTGGTGAACAGCACGCGATCGCCCGCTTTGACTTGCATCGCGCCGCGGCTGCCGTCATCGAGCAGACGCCCGTCACCCACGCTGACCACCTTGCCACGCGTCGGCTTGTTCTTGGCACTGTCAGGCAGGTAGATCCCTCCTTCGGTGCGATCTTCGGACTCTTCCCGCTTGACAACAATTTTGTCTCCTAGCGGTTGAAGCTTGATGTTCGTCGATTCTTTCTTCTTAGTAGCCGTCGCCATCTGCGGCACTCCTCCAATAAGTTGGGGTAAGGGGGGTATAGGGATGCAGGACTGGTGTTTTAACAGGTGAGTCTGCGCAAAAACCGAAACTACAAGCCACGCGGCTCGTCGGTCAAAAAGGCATACAAAGTTTGTCAGCAACCCCTAAGCAAAGCGTGTGCCAGTCCGGTTGCCATGCCCATCGTCATAACGCTCCCCCCAAAGTGACAGGAGGAGGCGAGCGCGTGATTCATTGGTGACATCCATATTCCGTTCCATCGTCCAACGGGGGTCCCATCAACCAGGCTCCAGAGATCCCAGCACCAGCACGCTTGCCTACCTTTAACTCGGATTATTCATGGACTCCTAAACCAAGCCGTATGGTACCCTCCCGCGCGCGGGAAATACGTGAATAATCCGGGTTAAGCGGGCCGGCCTGCTGCCAAAATGACAAGTGGATGAAAGGTGGACATTATTTGTAACCGTTCCCCATTGAGTCAACGATCACCAATGGCTTGCGGTATAGGGCGCGTATGCGTGTCAGCTACGGGGCAACCCCAAGATTAAGAGATTAAGGCGGAATCGACGTGAACAGCACCCCTTTTTTCGATATACTGGCGGCATGTCCCCACTTTTTAGCGATCAGCAATTGCAGGCCTACTTAGACGAAGCGCTCCCCACGGAGAGCATGTCGAAAGTCGAACAAGGGCTGCGAGATGATGACGAACTGCGCGAACGACTGCTGGCACTGGCTGGGCAACGCGAGGCGGGCGTGCATGGGCTGGGAGAGATCTGGCGACGGCATCGACTTAGCTGCCCAACCCGCACGCAGCTCGGAGGTTTCCTGCTCGGCACGCTCGATGCGGAGCAGCACCAGTACGTTCAATTCCATATGGAGCAGGTCGGCTGCAGACTATGTGCCGCCAACTTGGATGACCTGCAACAGAAGCATGCAGAACAGCTTCAGACCACACAGGTTCGGCGGCAACGCTATTTCCAAACCAGCGCGGGCCTACTGCGCAACAAACAGGGTTAATTCGCTGTCTAGGGTGGTGGACGAGGCGACGGGTCGGTTGGATTCCGAAACTCGTTGCCTCGTCCACTACAAAATCTTCTATGCAGCCGTGCGCGACATGGCTTCTAATCGTGAGAGGGCGATCATCAGTTGGTGCCATTGAACCAACAGCTCGAAGGTATCGAGCTCAGCGGCATCCTCACGATCAAAGCCCAGCTCGCTGATGCGGATGGTATTCCCGAGGACTCGTACCCCATCGACGACCGACAACTGACTCTTTTCTTCGGGAGTGAGCTCTTCGTCGTCGTACACCGGGACGACTTGACGCATCGCACAGTGGATGGCCCACAAGGCGGCTTTCTCAGTGTCTTCGGCCGAAATTAGGGTGCGCACGTTGCCGCTTTGAACATAGTATTTTGCCATGTGGTTGCTGCTTAACATCCGAGTTTTCTGAAATGGGAGAGCGCCAGCGGTGGGTCAATCTCACGCCGACCAACCTCCGCGCATCAGGCGAGTGCCTTGATACCCTAGATATCGCGGCGCGGCGGACACCTTGGGTCACTCCTGGTCGCATGCCGGAAATTTTTTGTTTTTTTCCACGAGCAGCACCCGCCGACACCTGCGACTCCGCCTATGTCATCGATTTGGGCGGAACTTGGTGGAAGTTGGCGGGTTTAGACAAGCTTGAGGCCGGATTGCGTATTGACGGGTCGGACGTATCGAGAGTTATCGAATGCCATCGCGCAGACGAACGCCTTGGGCTGAACTAGAATGAAGGGGAGGACATGCCTCACACCTCCCCACCTCCCGGCAAATCCCCTCGAATCCCTCCCCCCACTCGGAGTGTTCTGTTGATCGGCCAGATCGATCGATGCCTCCTGCGACAAGAAATCTGTTGGTCAACAGCTAGGAAATCATTGATGCCATCACCCAATTCTGCACACCCAATTGCTCGCCACCGCAGCTCAGGTCGGATTCTCTTCATTGTCCTTGGCCTGCTTGCGGTACTCGCCGGCGGAGCCTATGCGACCTACCAGTACGGCGGCTTTGCAGGCGGTCCGTTAGTGGACGAGGTCATTACGGAAGCGGCCATTCGCGGCCCGTTCGACCATATTGTGATTGAGCAGGGGGAAATCGAAAGCAGCAGCAATGTCGACGTGATTTGTCAAGTCAAATCGCAGGGATCAGGGAGTAGCGGAACGCCGATACTGTGGGTCATCGACGAGGGGACTTATGTCAAAGCGGGGGACAAGCTGGTTGAGCTTGACGCCTCGGCGTTGGAAAACCAACTTAAAACCCAACGAATTGCTGTCTCCGGGGCGGAAGCCATGGTGATCAGCTCCGATGCGGCAGTCCGCACGGCGGAGATCGCGCTCCAAGAATACCTCGAAGGCACATTTATGTCTGAGCGCAAGGCGATCTTGAGCGAGATCGATGTGGCCCAGCAGGAATTGCTCACCGCCGAGCTCAAACTGGCCAGCGCTGAACGCATGGCGGCCAAAGGAATGTTCAACAAGCGGCAGGTCCAAGCCGAGGGCTTTGCCGTCTCCAACGCCAAAAACGTGCTCGAATCAGCCCAAAGCCGCTTGGGGATCCTCGAACGCTTGACCAAAGAGAAATTCAAGGTTCAGTTTGAAAGCGATATCGAAGCGGCCAAAGCCAAGCTCAAAGCGGACGCGAGTGTGCTGGCCGAAGAGGAAGATAAGCTGCGCGAACTGCAAGATCAGATCACCAAGTGTATCATGTTGTCCCCCGTCGAAGGGGTCGTGGTACACAACAATCAATTCAGCAGTCGTGGTGGCAGCGCCGAGTTCGTGGTGGAAGAAGGGGCTATGGTTCGCGAACGCCAAACGATTATCAAGCTTCCCGATCCCACCAAAATGCAGGTCAAGGCCTCGATCAACGAACAAAACATCACCCTCATCGCCGAGGGGATGGCGGCCAAGATCAAGGTCAACGCGGTCGATGGGGATATGTTGGCGCGCATCAAACGGGTCAATAAATACCCTGAGCCTGGCAGTTGGTTCAGCTCGTCGGTTAAGAAATACACGACCTACGTCGAAATCCTCTCTCCGGCCGCCGCGATCCGCACCGGTATGACCGCTGAAGTGCGCATCTTTGTGCGGCAAATCCCGGATGCTCTACAGATTCCCGTCCACGGCATCTACGAATACAAGGGGCATCACTTTACCCTCGTCAAAAGAGGGACCGGCTGGGAAACGGTGGCGATCAAGATTGGTGCCACCAATGACAAAATGGTCACCATCGAAGAGGGCTTGTCCGAAGGGGATTTGGTGGCGCTCAATCCACGGCAACATCTCGATCTTCTCGAACTTCCCGACGTAGACGAGGTCTCGGATCGAGATAAATTGGCCGAAATTGGTGCCGATGCTGGAAAGCCCGTAGTGCCACCCGCCGCCGATGGCCAAGAAGTTGCCGGACAAGGCGGTCGTAGTCCCGCAGGCGGCCCAGGCGGAGGTCGCGGTGCGGGCGGCGGCGGCGGTAGCGGTGGTGGCCCTGGCGGGGGGCCAGGTGCTGGAGGCTTTAATCCACAGATGATCGTCGATCGTATTTTCCAAGCCGACACCGACGGCGACGGCAAGCTGTCGGGGGACGAAATCAACGGACTCGACGAGCGGATGCGAGATCGCGTCGGCGAATACGACACCAACTCCGACGGTGTGCTTGAAAAGGACGAAGTGCTCAAGGCGTTCCAGAAGCGCGCGCAGCAGCGCGAGGCAGGAGGAGGGTCCTAATGCACGCCTGTTCCATCCGCGACTTGAAAAAGGAGTATGTGCTCAAGAGCGAAACGGTGCGCGCTCTGCGCGGCGTTTCGTTCGATGTCCCTGAGGGAGACTACGTGGCGATCATGGGGCCCTCGGGCTCGGGCAAGAGCACGCTGCTCAACTTGCTCGGTTGCCTCGACCAGCCTTCCGGCGGTGAACTGCTGTTGGGCAAAGACAACGTGGCCACGATGACCGACGATCAACTGGCCGAAATCCGCTCTCGCCGCATCGGTTTCGTCTTTCAATCGTACAATTTGATCCAACAACTGACCGTGGTCGAGAATATTCAGGTCCCTCTCTATTACCAGGGCAAGCTGGGGGCCAAGGAGCGCAAGCGTTGCGTCGATCTGGCTGCGCGAGTCGGATTGCAAGATCGACTGTCTCACCGCCCCACGCAGCTTTCCGGAGGGCAACAACAACGGGTGGCCATCGCTCGTAGTCTCGTCAATGATCCCTACTTTATTCTCGCTGACGAGGCGACGGGCAATCTCGATTCGAAGACCACGGCCGAGATCCTGTCACTGTTCAACGAGCTCAACGCCGAGGGGCGTACCATTATCATGGTTACTCACGAAGATGAAGTCGCCGAACGCGCCAAGCGAATCATTCGCTTGCGGGACGGACTATTGCAATCGGATCGCCTCAACTCTCCCGAGAGCCGCCAGGCGGCCGCCGAACGCGCCCTAGCCCTCATCCCCGATCCACAGGACGATGAAGAGCAAACACCCACCCCCATACCAGTCGAGGCTTAGTCAATCCTATGTTATGGTTGCGAACGCTTTCTCTGGGCGTCAAAAGTCTATTGCTTCACCCGCTTCGATCCTTGCTGACCGTGCTCGGGATTTTCATCGGCGTAGCCAGTGTGATTTGGCTGCTGGCGATTAGCGAAGGGATTAGCAACGAAGCCCAGCGCCAGATCGAAAGTTTGGGGGCGGACACCATCATGATCCGTTCTGTCGAACCGCCGTCGGACAAACTCAATGCGCAAGGGGTCACCCCCTACGGCTTGAAGCGGTCAGAATACGACATGTTGGTGAAAACCATACCCACGCTCAAAACCGCAGTTCCCATCCGCGAGATCAAACGCAAATTCACTCATAAAAATCGCACCGTCGAAGGACGCCTAGTCGGCTGTACCCCCGAATATGCCGAACTGACGCGTCTGTTCATCGATCGTGGACACTTCATTAGCGATGCGGAGAATTTTCGTCGCGATTCGGTCTGCGTGCTGTCGGCCGAAGTCGCCGCCTCGCTCTTTCCCTACGAAGATCCGATCGGTAAACGAGTCGATTTGCCCGATCACAAAGACTACTATCGCGTCATCGGCGTGCTCAAGCCGCGCAATGATTCGGCCGCAATCGGTGGCTCCATGGCGGCCCAAAGCTTCAAGAGCGATCTGTACATCCCGATTCAAACACTACAACTGCGTATCGGAGATACCGTAGTCAGGCGCGCGGGTGCGTCATTCAGTGGCGAAATGATTGAACTCAATCAGATCACGTTGGCGGTCAAAAGCATCCATGACGTCAAGGCTACCGCCGCCTTGGTCGAAGATGCCCTGCGCAGCCATGACAGCATGGAGGATATTTCGGTGGCCGTGCCGCTCGAACTGCTTGAACAGGCTCGCACCACACGCTTGATGTTCATGGTCTTCATGGGCTTGGTGGCCGCTATTTCGCTGTTGGTCGGTGGCATCGGCATCATGAATATCATGCTAGCCACCGTCACCGAGCGAACTCGTGAAATCGGTATTCGCCGAGCGCTCGGAGCCAAACAAAAAGATATCGTCGCTCAATTCTTAGTCGAAGCGGCCGTACTGAGTGTGGTGGGGGGCATCACCGGCATTCTGGCTGGAGTATTCTGCAAGCCGGCGATCGTGATGACGCGTGAATTCGTCTCGCAAACCTATCCCGAGACCATGGCAGCTCTTCCCGACGTGGTCCGCAATGTGACCCCGGCTATTGTCCCCGAATCGATCCCTATTGCCTTCGGTATATCGCTGGTGGTAGGAGTGGTATTCGGTTTGTTTCCGGCCATCCGCGCCGCGCAGATGAATCCCATCGAAGCCTTGCGCCACGAATAGTTAGTGTGGCCCGTTTAATGTGGCCCGACGCTCCGCCGTCGGAGTATTTCAACTAATGTGGCCCGACGCTCCGCCGTCGGTAGCTCCCGTCTTCCTTAGTCGCAATCTCCCGTCTGTAGCTGCAGGATAACGCGACGCTAGCAAACGCTGGCACAATCGCTACAACCGAAAATGTCTATCTTGCCGGAATAATTGGAATATTTTAACACGGGATGCCGAAAACAAACATTGACGACGAGATCGGGATCAAGTATTTCCCTTTTGACGGCAATCGATCGCTGTCAAAGTTAGGTAGCTTGGCGATCCAAATCCTGCACCATTAGCGGGATTTATCGCGTCGAACTGAAGTAGCAGGGCCGTGAGGATTACGGCACAAGATCGACATGTACCAATCACGGCCGGACCACCGGTACCTTTCGCGAAGAAGGAGAGTCGCGTTGAGTCAAGAAAATTGCAAACAGAAGCGACGTTGGCTTAAACGTATTCTCGGTGCGCGGTCTACCACAGCGTTGTGGTTAGCTCCCGCCCTGCTGTCCCCCGCACTGTCGATGACAGTTCTTCCGAGCGCCAGTGGCTATGCCCAAGCACCCAATGTTGTGCAGGCGACGAGTGTGGCCACTCCCACGGTGAACGTCGAGTTCGTCACGGGCTGGCTCGAGTACGCTGCCAAGCAGGCGGAAGCAGGCGACCTGAGCGGTTCAGCAAAGTCATTTGCCGAGGCGCTGCGGGGCCGTCAACTGCTCAAAGTCAAAGACGAAAAACTGGAAGCTCGGGTGAAAGAGGTCGAGGCGCTGGTCGTCAGCAAGGGGATGACCCGATCCAAGATCGTCGACGCCATCGGATCGCTCGGTGCGTTGGCTGCGGCTCCGAAAAGTCCCCTGGCTAAGTCATCGATGGGGCAACCCGGTCAGCTCCCAGCGCTTCCCGGCTTGCCACCCGTCGTCGCGGCTGGCTCACAACCGCCGCTCCCCGCTGGCACGCCGGCGGTTCACACGGCTTCCAACGCTAGCATGCAACCCAATGCGGTAACCCCCGGTGTATACAACCCGAGTCAAGATAGCAGTTCGCTACGCCCTGCGAGTACGCAGATCGATCTGGCTGTGCCAGCTCCATTGAGCGGCAATGCCAGTGGTGATGAACTCTACCGGCGCGGCGTCGAACTGCTTGGCCAAGGCCAGCGTGAGCAGGCCCTCGAGCATTTCCGTCGCGCTTGGCAATTCGAGCGTGAGATGGATCCCGCTCTACGCAATCAACTCAAGGACAAGCTCAGCTTGCTGAGCAATGCTTCCAGCAGCGTCCCCAATTCGCCTTCGGCTTCTCCATTGCGTCAAGCTACCGAGGAAGAGCTGGCGGTGCGTCAAAAGATGATGAGCGAAGTCACCGGCGAAATAGCCGCTGCCGAAGCCAATCGCGAAGCGGAGCCTCAAGTGGTCGCCGAACGGTTGCAAACGTTGAGGACGCGTGTTTCGCAAGCTAACATGGACGGTAACGCTCGCAAGCAAATGCTGACCATAGTTGATCGTGCCATCGCTTCGCATCAGATTTACATGACGCAGAATCGCGCGATGATCGATCAGAACATGCACAATCGTCAAGTCACCGAGCAGATGGCGCTCGACCAAGAAGAGCGTTTCAAGATCGATCAGCAGATCGCTTCACTGGTCGAGACCTACAACGATTTGATGGACAAGAAGAGCTTTTACGAAGCTGAAGTCGTCGCCAAACAAGTTGGTGTGCTCGATCCCGATTCGACCATTGCCAGCCTGCTTATCTCGAATTCTCGCAATGCTCGCCGAATTGGAGAATACGAACAGATTAAATCGATCAAAGAAGATAAATTCATCGACAACATGCTCACCGTGGATGAAGCGGCAATTCCTTTCGACGATCGCGAACCGCTGCTCTTCCCGAACGCCAAGGAGTGGAGTGATCTGACCAAGCGCCGCGCTAACCAGCTCTCGGAAGCTCAACAGGGCATGAGCCCAGCCACACAAAAGATTTGGGGGCAACTCAAACAACCTGTGTTGGTCGACTTCAAGGATCGCCCTTTGGGTGAAGTGCTTCGCACGCTCTCGGATATGTCCGGCGTTCCGATTCATATGGATCTGAATGGATTGGCCGCTGAGGGGGTCACCACGGACTCGCCCGTTACCCTGAGCTTGTCCTCGCAGATTTCGCTTCGCAGTGCACTGAATTTGATCGTGCATCCATTGAACTTGGATTTCCAGCCCCAAAACGACGTATTGACGGTCACGTCGATGCGCAATGGATCGAAGGCAAACGTAACCCGTACCTACAACGTTCGCGACTTCGTGATTCCGATTCCAAACTTCGTCACCGACTATAACAGTGGAATGGCTGGAGCCATTCGCCAAGCCTACGAAACGATGGGACGCGGTTTGGTTGCGCGGAATTCTGGAGGTCTGGCTGGGCTGAACAACGATATTCAGCTCGCCTCGGCGACTTCCTCGCTCGATCCCAACGCTCCCGTACTAGGCCAATTGGCGAACCCGAGCATGATGGGCTTCGGTGGCAACCTGCCTGCCGCCGGCGGCTTTGGCATGAACAACGGCGGTTTTGGCTTGAACACTCCTGGCGGCTCGTTTGGCGGTGGCCCCATGAATATGGGTGGCGGTGCTCAGGGTGGTGGTTCGCAGGCCAACTTTAGCCAACTGATGATGCTCATCATGCAGACCATCGATCCACTCGATTTCCAAAGTGGTGACAGCACAATGAGTCCGTTCCAGCAAACCCTGTCGCTGGTAGTCAGTGCACCTCAGACAACTCATGAGAAGATCGAAGAACTGCTTGAGACGCTGCGTCGCCAACAACTGGTGCAAGTCACCATCGAGGTCAAGTTCATCACGCTCAACGATAACTTCTTCGAACGCATCGGTGTCGACTTCGACTTGCGTATCGACGACAATGTTGGCCGCCTGCCTCAAGATGATCAAGGCAACAGTGCTGTGGTCGGTCTGAGCGGTGGGGTGAGTGCTACCAACGCGTTCCCTGTCACGGCTGACTTCGATGTGGCCTTCACTCAAGATAGTTTTGCCAATGCGATTCCTCCCTTCGGTGGCGTATTCAATAGTGACGCGGGAGGTAGTATCGGTTTTGCCATTCTCAGCGACTTGGAGATGTTCTTCTTCATGAACGCAGCTCAGGGGGATCAACGTTCGAACATTCTGCAAGCTCCGCGTGTGACGATGTTCGATGGTCAACAGGCTTCGATTACCGACAACGTTTCGCGACCGTTCGTTACCAGCTTGATCCCGGTGGTTGCCGACTTTGCCGTCGCCCAGCAGCCGGTGATCGTGGTGCTCAACGAAGGTACCACGCTCAATGTACAAGCCACCTGTTCTCCCGACAAACGCTTCGTACGTCTGACGCTAAATCCTTCGTTTACACAAATCGATCGCGTCGACACCTTCACCTTTGAAGGCACGCGAACCACGCGTTCCAACAGCCGACGCACGGGGACCAACATCCTCAACCCGCAGGGAACGGTCAACGACAGCAACGATGAAGACGAAGTCGTAGTTACAGGTACTACGGTTCAACAGCCAAGCTTGGCTTCGACCAACATCTCGACCACGGTCAACGTGCCCGATGGTGGTACGATCCTGCTGGGCGGTATCAAGCGGATGCGTGAAGGTCGAGTCGAACGCGGCGTACCGATCCTCAGCAAGATCCCTTACGTCAATCGGTTGTTCAAGAACACCGCCATCGGTCGTGAGACCAGTACCTTGATGATGACCGTCACTCCACGTATCATCATCCAGGAAGAAGAAGAAATCAAATACGGCGTAAACCCGTAAGCCGATTCACCGAACTTCAGAGCTCTGCTTAGCAAGCAAACTCCCAAGCCTAGCTAGTCGCCCGATTAGCTAGGCTTTTTCCATGTTCCGAAAGCTCCTCGGCGAGCCTAGCTTCGTTTCCAAGCCATGCTAATCTAGGCATTGCTCACATGTCACATGCTACTTTGGATGTTTCCGGCAAGCTATCATGAACCATCAGCCGATCACATACGAGCTATCCACCTTAGCAGATACAGAGAGCATGGCTCAGCGAGTAGCCGAGCATCTCACCGCGCCACTTGCCATGGCACTGGTCGGAACGCTCGGTTCGGGGAAAACACAGTGGACGCGGTTCTTGTTGGCCAAGTTGGGAATCGCCAAAGAACAGGTCACCAGTCCCACCTACGTACTGCAGCATACCTACCTTGGCCCGTGGCCCATTCACCACTTCGATTTCTATCGGCTCGAATCTGTCGCGCAAGTCTGGGACCTGGGGATCGACGAACTGTACGAACAGCGTTGTCTCGTGATCATCGAGTGGGCGGACAAATTTCCCGAGTGTTTGCCAGATGATTGTTTGACCATTGAGTTCATCGAAACATCCCACGGTGGACGGACCGCTACATTGTCTGCAAGCGGCCCTCGAGCTACGCGATTACTGCAGAGGTTATCCTCCGGTTGAAAGCCAGCGCTGCGCGGTTAAACATAGATCTACTTCGGCAGCTTTTTCGCGTGGCCGAAACACAAAACTGTCTAGCCGCGGCAGCGCTCGACGTGCTCACCAACTCGCAACTTAGAATGGCCAGAAGATGGGAATCAAGACGATTGCAATTGCACCCAGGATGAAATTCAGAGGAGCCCCAATACGAAAAAAGTCCATGAAGCGATAGCCTCCGGGGCCATAGACCATCATGTTGGTCTGGTAGCCGATGGGTGTCATGAAGCTCGCCGATGCGGACAGCGCTAAGGCTATGATAAATGGGCGTGCGTCGGCCGAATAGAGTTTGGCCGTTTCTATACAAATGGGAAACATCAACACGGCCGCGGCGTTGTTGGTGATCAACTCGGTGATGATCGATCCAAAAGCGTAAATGATGATTAGGCCAGCGATCGGTCCCCAAGTAGCGGTCGAGTCGACGACGGCCTGAGCCAGATATGTGGCCGCACCGGAATTCTGCAGGGCGGTGCCCACTCCAAACGAAGCAGCGATGGTAATAAGAACCTGCCATTCGATACTCTGCCGCGCATCATTGGTGGACAAGCAGCCTAGTACGATCATCAGCGTCGCGACCAGCGCAGCCGAGACCACGATCGGCACTGCACCGCTGGTCATCAGTACCATCAACAGCACGAACAGGCCTACGGCCAGCCAACTACGATTTCGACGAACCGGTCTCCATTGGTCGACTTGACTGACCAAGTAGAAGTCGGGATCGTGGCGGTGAGTTCGCAGGAAATGTGGAGGGATTTGCAGAAGCAGTGTATCACCGGTGCGCAATTCGATATCGCCAATCTTTTGCTTGATGCGCTCACCGAAACGATGTACGGCGACGACGGCTGCACCATACACGGCGCGAAAGTCGGCGTCGCGAATGCGCTTGCCATTGAGTGACGAACTCTCGGAGACCACCGCTTCCACCAGTCTCCGTTCGTGGCTTCTAGCGCTTGGCGACATCGTGGCCGACTCCGCGTTTGAGTCGTCGATGACTACCAGGCCTGGTATTCTCTCGAGCTCCAGAATGCTGCTAACGATACCGGTGAACACGAGACGGTCGTGGGACTGCAACACATCGTCGGGACGGACCGGTGCGATGAGTTGTCCCTCACGCTCGATTTCGATCAAGAATAGCCCCGGCAGTTGCCGCAGTCCTGCTGCCTCGACGCTCTGACCACTCAGGCGGCAGTTCGCACCAATGAGCATCTCCGCTAGATAGTCGCGCCGAGTCTCCTCCAGTTGCTCCATCAACTCTTTACGCTCTGGCAACAGGTGACGCCCAAACAGCATCAGGAACAGACTACCGACGATCGCGTAGGGCAAGCCGACTTTGCCAATTTCAAACAATCCCATGCCCGGCATGTGATGGTCGATCATCAGCCCGTTGACCACCAGCGTGGTCGACGTGCCAATCAACGTACAGGTCCCACCCAGAATGGTCAGGAACGAAAGTGGGATAAGGAGCTTAGACGGGGCGATGCGCCAGCGCCGGCACCAATCGATCACGATGGGGATAAACATTGCCACAATGGGTGTGTTGTTGAGCATGGCCGACATCGGAACGACAAACAGCGAAAGTCGTAGCAACGCTCTGCGCTCCGTTTGAACCTTGCCAAGCACATGATGACCGACGTAATCCAACACGCCCGTCTCGCGCAATGCGGCTACCACCACGAACAAGAATGCGACGGTCAGCATGCCTGCGTTGGCAAAACCCGCGAAGGCCTGATCTGGCGTGATGATCCCCATCACGGACAGAAACGCAGTCGCGCCGACGAATAGCAGATCGGGCGGTGCCCAGTTAGTCACTAGTCCGAAAAGCAAGGCGACGACCACCCCGAGGGTGATCCAGGCATCTAAATTCATAATGATCGATTAACTGTTGACGAAGAATATTGCCAGAAACAATACTTTGTAGCTACCGCCGCCAGAAGGTAGAATTGCGCTTTTGCAAAAAAGAATGAGCATCTGAGCATAGGTCGGCTTCGAACGGAAGGGGATGGGGCCACAGTCCTTGTCAGCGGACTGCTTGGTCGAAATTCAGCCTATCAAAACCGTATGCTGGTAGCCGGTATCATTGCGTATCGGCAACGTCCGTGCGAGCAAGCCCCTAGGCGTCTGTGATATGCTGTTGGACTCCGTCGCCACCATAGAAGCAAAACAATTCCGCTTGAAAACCGACTAACCCCATGCGCCCATTAAGAGCTTTGCTAAGTCTAATTCTTCTAATATCTACGAGCCACTTCGCTAGTGGTGCGCAGGGCGAAGAGCGGTTGTCGCTGTTGTTCCTGGGAGACCAAGGCCCTCACCAGCCACGAGCTCTGGCGGACGCGATCACACCTTTCCTCAAGGACAACGGGATCGACGTCACCTATACCGAGGATCTGCCACAACTCAACTTGAAGAATCTGCAAAACTATTCCGGTTTGTTGCTGTATGCCAACATCGATACGATCCCCCCGGACCAGGAGCGAGATCTGTTGCAGTATGTGGCTGAAGGAGGTGGCTTCATTCCGCTGCACTGCGCTTCCTACTGTTTTCGCAATTCATCAGCTTTCGTCGATCTAGTCGGTGCGCAATTCGAGCGCCATGGCGGCCAGGTTTTTTCTACTGAGATTGTCCAGCCCAAGCATCCGATCATGCAGGGTTTCGATGGCTTTACCAGTTGGGACGAGACGTACATTCACACGCGTCACAACCCACGCAACCGCATCGTGCTCGAAGTACGAAAGCTTGGCAACCAGGCCGACGGACTAAGCCAGGAACCGTGGACCTGGGTGCGCACGCAGGGGCAGGGGCGCGTGTTCTACACCGCTTGGGGACACGACCAGCGAACTTGGAATAACCCCGGTTTTCAAAACTTGCTCTTGCGTGGAATACGCTGGGCTTGCGCATTTGATCCCAGTGTCGTTGCTGCATTTCACGATATGGCCAGCTTTACACCACCGGCGATGACGGCGATGCGCACGGATGTGGCACGGTTCGAGTATGAAGACGTCGGGCCCAAGATCCCCAACTACCTAACGGGAGAAAAGTGGGGAACTCAAGGCGAAGTCAAAACGCAAATGCAAAAACCTCTTTCTCCAGAGGAATCGCTCAAGCACTACGTCGTGCCACAAGGATTTCATCTCGAACTGTTCGCTGCCGAACCCGACTTCCAAGGCAAGCCGATCGCGATGAATTGGGATGAACGTGGCCGATTGTGGGTCTGCGAAACGCTCGACTACCCCAACGAACTAAAACCGATAGGACAAGGTCGTGATCGTATTCGTATTTGCGAAGACACCGACCAAGATGGCCGCGCCGACAAGTTCACGGTGTTTGCCGAGCAGCTCAGTATTCCGACCGCGATCGAATTCTGCCGCGGCGGAGCCATCGTCCAAGATGGCACAGTGACACTATTTCTACGTGACAACGACGGCGATGACCGAGCCGACGAGCGCGTCGAGCTGATCAGCGGATGGGCGCTCGGAGACACCCACGGTGGGGTGAGCAACTTTCAATATGGGTTGGATAATCACTACTGGGCCATGCAGGGCTACAACGACTCGAAGCCCAAGTATGCGGGTGGGCACCACTCCGGTTTCCGCCAAGGCCCCTTTCGCTTCCAATGTGGCTCGACGCTCCGCGTCGTAGATGTACCTACCCCTCCCACCCCAAACGTACAATCCCTCGAATTCATTCGCTCGACTACCAATAACAGTTGGGGCTTGGGGAGCAGCGAAGAGGGACTGATCTTTGCCTCGACGGCCAATCGTGCACCGAGCTTTTTTGTGCCCATCCCCAATCGCTATTACGAACGCGTGCGCGGCTGGACTCCGTCTCTAGTCGCCGATGCCATTGCCCCCGATCACTTGTTTCACCCAATCACTGACAAAGTCCGGCAAGTCGACCATCATGGCGGCTATACGGCAGGGGCCGGACATGCGCTCTATACGGCTCGCAAATATCCGCAGAGCTGGTGGAATCGAGTCGCCTTTGTTTGCGGTCCCACCGGGCACTTGGTAGGAACCTACGTGCTCAACCGTCAGGGGGCAACCTTTCGCGCTACCAACGAATTCAATTTAGTGGCTAGCGACGACGAATGGGCAGCCCCCATCATGGCCGAAGTCGGCCCCGACGGGAACGTGTGGATTCTCGATTGGTACAACTACATCGTGCAGCACAATCCAACGCCGCAAGGTTTTGAGACTGGCAAAGGGAACGCCTACGAATCGGACCTGCGCGATAAGAAGCATGGCCGTGTCTACCGCCTGGTTTACGATGGTGACGACGGAGAAACGGAAAACAACCAAACACCAATGCTGGACGCATCATCTCCAGCTAAATGGATCCAAGCGCTCAAACATCCCAATCGACTATGGCGACGCCACGCACAACGCTTGCTCGTCGAGCGTGGCGAATTCGATGTCGTGCCGGGATTGATAGAATTGCTGAAAGATCGCAGCGTCGATGCAACTGGAAACAATGCCGGAGTAACGCACGCGCTGTGGACCCTGCACGGGTTGAAGTTGGGCCAAGCCAATGCGATCCGTCGAGTTCCCGCAGAACTGCATCGGCAATTGCTCGAACATCCCGCAGCGGGCGTACGTCGCAACGCGCTGCTGACCCTGGCGGCTGACGCTCAAGCGGTCCAGTGGATCGTGGCCCTCGATGTGGTGCATGACGTGGACGCCCAAGTACAGCTCGCCGCACTGTTAGTGCTCGCTGACGCCCCCGCCGATCCTCAAGCCGCCGAGCTATTGTCCGAACTGTGTCGAGAGTCCGGCTTTCTCAACGATCACTTCCTAAAAGACGCAGTCATCTGTGCCGCAGCCAGCCACGCCCGCGACTTCTTGACCTCCAATGTGGCCCGACGCTCCGCCGTCGGAACGCCCCCTTCGTCTCCAGAAACTCCGTCCTCCAATGTGGCCCGACGCTCCGCCGTCGGAACGCCCCTGTCGTCGTCAGACGCTTCTCCCTCCAATGTGGCCCGACGCTCCGTCGTCGGATCTGACTTACCCCCTTCCCCCGAAGCCAAAGAAGTCCTCCGAGTCGTAGCCGAACACGCAGCGCGCAGCGGCATCGACGACGACGCGCTAGCCGCCCTACTCGATAGCATGGCCCAGTCATCGCCTGCCCAAGTCGCTCCGCTGGCCGAAGGCCTGGCAGCCGGCTGGCCGCGTCAGTCCACAGCCGAATTGCCACCTCGCGCAGACGAAGTTCTGCAAAACCTCTGTCGACTCGCCACACCCGCAGAGCTCCCCGCGCTATTGCGATTAGGTTCGGTCTGGGGAAGCTCGACCACTGCAGAATTTGCTGGAGCACTGTCCGAATCGCTCATGGCCAAAATCGTAGATCAGGACGAATCCGATCTCGATCGCATCAAAGCGGCGCAAGAGCTGGTGAGCCTCGTTGGCCATTCGCCGACAGCCATTGCCTCGCTGCTGAAAGGGCTCTCTCCGCAGATGCCAGCGGCGGTTGCAAGCGGGCTGATTCGTTCGTTGACCGATGCTACTGCCGACAATGTCGCTAGCGAATTGCTCGCGTCATGGCCCTCGCTGACTCCCGCGCTGCGTAGCGACGCACTGGCGGTCATGCTGGATCGGCCGGAACGTACACTGCTTCTTCTAGCTGCAATTTCAAGTGGGGAAATTTCGATTGCCGAATTGTCGCTCGATCAACGTCGCTCGCTGGGAAACCATCCCGACAGGGAGATTCGCGAAAGGGCTCAAGAACTGGCCAGCCAAGCGGGCGTAGCGGTCGATGCCGATCGACAGCGCATCATCGACGGCTATACCCCAGCTACTGAGAACCGTGGGAACCTTGAGCAGGGCAAACTGCTGTTTACCAAGAATTGCGCTAACTGCCACAAGCACTCGGGCGAGGGGCAGGAGGTCGGTCCCGATTTAACCGGCATGGCGGTACACCCGAAACACGAATTGTTGATCCATATACTTGACCCTAATCGCAGCGTGGAGGGGAACTTTCGCCGCTACATACTGTTGACGGCCGAAGGGCAAGTGCTCACCGGCATGCTGGCGGGCGAGTCCCAATCGGCGATCGAATTGGTAGACGCCGAAGGAAAGCGTCAGTCGATTTCTCGCGAAGATATCGAGCAACTGACCTCGACGCAATTATCGCTGATGCCCACCGGCTTCGAGCAGCAATTGCCAGTGGCCGACATGACCGACCTGCTCGAATTCTTGACGCACAAGGATCGCTTTATCCCCTTGTCTTTGGCCGGAGTGGCTACCGCCGTCAGTACCAAAGGCTTGTTCTCCGACGGCGATAGCGGGCCTGACCGCATGGTCTTCGATGACTGGGGACCCAAGTTGTTTGAAGGGATTCCATTTTTGTTGGTCGATCCCCAGGGCAAGCAACGCAACAACATCATCTTGCTCAACGGACCGCGGGGAAACCTGCCCCCCCACATGCCGCGCGAAGTCAGCCTGCCCTGTAACATGCTGGTCAAGCGCTTGCATCTGCTGAGTGGCGTCAGCGGTTGGGGCTTCCCGTTCGATGACGACAAATCGACGAGCATGATTGTTCGCTTTCAATACGCGGACGGTCAAACCGAGGACCATCGGCTACTCAACGGAGTTCACTTTGCCGATTACATTCGTCGCGTCGACGTCCCCGAGTCGACCTTTGCCTATGACCTCAACGGACAGCAAGTGCGTTATCTGGCGATTGAACCGGCGCGCGACGAGCCCATTGTTTCGATCGATCTCGTGAAGGGCGAAGATGACACGGCCCCGATAGTCATGGCTATCACGGCCGAGGGGGAAGAGTAAGCTCCGAGAGAGCCAGCGATTGGCTTAGGTAGTAGTCTAGCCAACGGAACTCACGTTCATTTACTTGGTTCTCGACGACTCGAGTCGTTTTATGATCCACTCCGGATCTCGTCGGCAATCCAGTATTGCATACTCGTCAATCCGATTCCCGCTCGTTTCATAGTACACCGCAAATGGAAATCTCTTTGAGAGCATTCGATGCAGTCCGTCAGCAGTTTCATGAACTCCCGCATATACATGCAGCGAACTTACATCGCTCTGAATACAGTCCAGGAAATAGTCTCCAAGGCCATCAGACTGGCGTTCAAAGAACGCTCATCCATCGCGGAGATCTTCCTTTGCCGATTCAAGAAGCCGAATTTCCACGCAATTCTTCCTTCAAATCATTGATAGCCGTATCCCAATCGAGGAACTTCAGCTTTCCCTCCGCGACTAGGCGACGACGATCGTCAAGAATTACCTTGTGCCATGCTGGAGAAGGGACGCTTGGAGACGTACGAGAAATATCTGCCCAAAGGCATTCCATTGTTTCCAGCTTTTCAGCTAGCGTCATTTGCTCGAGCGGTAAGACTACTGACATTCTTTGGCCCCTCTAGATTTCGGTATCGAACACCGCTACTCATTATAACGTCCCGAGCTATCGAGCGACCAGACGCTCGCTTCACCACAGCAGGTTCTTTTCGCTCAATAAATGAACGGGATCAGCATTTTTTGTCCTTTTGACATATTCCTCGTAGCCTTTGCCATACTTGCCTTTGAGTCACCACGCACAAATAGCGGATTTTGCGAGCGACAGCCCCCCAGGAATGAACCGCGAATAAAGAACACCGATAAATAATACTGGTAGCATAGTTGCGAGGTAAGCAATTCAAGTTTGCCTCCAGTAGAGAAACCGAGTCCTTCCAGCCTCATGCACGGCTAGCGATTTTTGCGACTTCGGCAACGGAATTGCGCCAGTGGGTTGAAGGTTTACCAACTTTTAAAGGAGAAGCTGAATGAATATTGCTGTGATGAACTGGTCCGTGTTGGTGGTGTTACTTTCTGCTCAATCTCTTTTGGCTCAAGAAGTGTTGGCACCGATTGCTATTTGGCCAGCCACACCTCCAGGACGTTTGGCTGCCAACGGCGAGGAGGGAGACACCACGACCGAACAAAGTAACAAGATCGCTGGAATGCCATTAATTCGCTTGGGCAATGTGTCGAAGCCTACGCTGACGATTTACAAACCGGCCGAAGAGAAGAACAGCGGTGCGGCAGTTTTAATTTGCCCAGGCGGTGCCTATCGTATCCTAGCCTACGACTTGGAAGGGACCGAGGTTTGCCAATGGCTGAATTCGATCGGCATCACGGCTGGGTTGCTCAAGTATCGAGTTCCCAAGGCCGACGAGGATCCGCGCCCCATCGAAGCCTTGCAGGACGCGCAACGAGCGATGGCTATCTTACGAAGCCGCTCGGCTGACTTAGCTGTGGACGACAAGCGAATCGGAGTGTTGGGGTTCTCTGCAGGAGGGCATTTGTCTGCGCGGTTGAGTACCAATTATGATACGCGAGCTTATGAGGCGATCGACGAAACGGATCGTGTCAGTTGTCGACCGGACTTCGCCGTGCTCGTCTATCCCGCGTACTTGATTCACGAAGATGCGGAACAAGAGCTGCCCGTCGATGCGCAAACCCCTCCCATGTTCTTGACGATGGCGGCCGACGATCCGGTCGACGCCGACAACGTCTTGCAGTTCTCGCTGACCTTGAAGCACGCCAAGGTGCCGGTTGAATTGCATTTGTATCCCAGCGGAGGACATGGCTACGGCCTGCGCCGTACCGAGGCGATCTGCACGCACTGGCCCGACCGCGCGGAGCAGTGGATGCACAGCCAAGGAATTCTCCAGTAGGACCCTAATCGCGAAGCACGCCTGTCGCCCCTTCAGGGCAATTTCTCGTTGTACCACATGACTTGTTTTGGACCCCCGCGAGCTTGTCTCGCAGGTGAATGAGTTTTGAAGATAGATCGAGGTCCTCACCTATGTCCCCATTTTTTCGCCCGCTCGCCACCTCAGGTGGCGAGCGAGTGGAAAAGTGGTAGGGCTGGGGTATTTCGTCTTGCTCTATTCGCAAGACTTAGCTTTCGCTTGCGGCTGGACAGACTCGCGTGCAGGACTCGCAAGCTCGTCCATTACAATGCTCAGAATCACACCAGCGGCACGAGCCACGCACCCAATAACGTAAATACAAAACCGCTCAAGCCCATCAGCGTTAGGGCGACAGAAAAGGTCTTGAGCGTTTGCGTGGTCGACATGCCGGTCATGGTAGCTACTTGCCAAAACCCACTGTCGTTCATCCAAGGTAGTGGCTTCGACCCACAGCCGATCGCCAGCGCCAAATAGAGTGGATGAAAGGGAAATGGGAGCGATTCGGCCAATGGCGCGATAATCGCCACCGACGTAATCATGGCCACTGTGGCGCTCCCCTGCGCGGCGCGGATTACTGCTGTCAACACAAACGCGGTCAGCAATAACCCCCATGGTGTAGTCAGATTAGTAAATCGACCAGCGATGGCGGTGGCCAGATCGAGTTGCTGTAGGGCGGCACCGAATGCACCACCAGAACAAGTGAGCAAGACGATCGTGCCGGCATCGCTAATCCCGCGCGCGACCGACTGCTGAACAACGCGGGCATTGGAGTAAACTCGTAGCAGGACGATGGCCAGCAGAGCGGAGGCGATGAAGATCAGGCCTGGGTCGTCGATGCTTGCCAACCACTCTTTGGCCAATTGAACGGTAGGCGTGTCTGCGATTTCCACGGGCAAACTCTTGCTGATCGCAGCGGCTCCCAGCAGGCATATCGGTACTGCGATGGGGAGTAGGGCCAATCCTAAAGGAATGCGGTGTTCCGGTTCAACACCTGCGTCCGACGCGGCCGTTACCCCTTCATGCGTGTCGGGGGTTGAGTCTGCGACGGCAGTTGCTGTTATGGAAACAGACGCTGGCTCCACGGCGAGCGGCCACCAGCGACTGCATAGCAGGCCGTAGCTCAAGCCAACGCTGGCGGCGAGTCCACCGACCACCAGCCCACCGAGCATCATCATTCCCAAATTGATATTCATGGCCGCTGCGACCAGCAGCGGACCTGGTGTCGGGGGGACGAGCGAATGGGCCATGGTGGCACCGACAATGATCGACATGACGGCTGCCAAATAGCGAGTTGGGTGTTGTCGACCGACGGCTTTAGCCAGAGGGAGCAGCAAATAGAACACATTATCAAAGAAGACAGGAATCCCCAGTAGGAATCCGCTGATCGTCAGGGCAGGCGCCGTGCCGCGCGGTCCCAACAGCGACATGATGGCCGAAACGATTCGCGCTGCTGCGCCACTTTCAAGCAGACACACGCCAACGATCGCAGCCATGGTCACGGGGATCCCTAGCTTGCGAAACGTCTTGGCAAAGCCACTTGCGAGTTTTTCGCCGATGTTGTTCCATCGTTGGCGTTCAAAGGCTTCCGCTGATTCGGCTGGAATGAGCTTTGCGTCAGGGAGCAGTATTGGGGCTTGAGCATCGGGAGTGAACCAAGTTCCACTTGCTGAGCTGTTCGCGACTGCTTGGTCGCTGGCGACCGACAATTGAAATGAACGAGCGGCGGGGTTAGTTTGCAGTTCATCGAGCAGATAGTAGGACCCTGCCCGAGCATCCACCGATGGAAGCGAGATTCCATGTTGGTTATCTACTTCAATAACTTCGATTGCTAGAGGGCTCAACTCGTTGGTAAGCAATACCGAGCGTGGAGTCGCAGACAACACAAATAAGCTGCTGATCAACAGTCCAATCACAGGATGTAGACGTAACACCAGTACTGTAATTAGTACGAAGGCTACGCCGATGGCCGCTACCCACAAAACATCCATCGGCGTACCTTGTGAGAAGAGAAGTAGTTGCTTGACGGATGACAGGGATCTACTGTATCAGCACAGGTTCCAGGTTGGGTGCAATTCGTAGCAATTCAGCGGTCAACATTTTGTGGATTTTGCGCTCGGTTTTTTGATGCTGAGCTTGTTCGAGCAGCATTTCAGCTTGTGAGATCGTCACGTGTGCAGCCAACTCTTTGATCGTGGGCACGAAGGCGGAGCTCATGCTGAAGCGGCGCAGCCCCATACCCAATAGCAGCACGAAAGCTTGTGGCTGGCCGGCCATTTCACCACAGAGGGTGACGGGAGTGTTGGCCGCGTTACAAGCCGCGACCACCCGTGTGAGCACGCGAATCACGGCTGGGGAGAGCGGTTGACACAAGTGGCTCACCTTCGGATTGTCGCGATCAGCGGCCATCAGGTATTGCACCAAGTCGTTGGAGCCAATTGAAACAAAATCGACCGAGCCAAGCATGTGGTCGATCATCACCGCAGCGGCGGGGACTTCGAGCATCATTCCAAAAGCAACTTTGCCGTAGCGCTTGTTGTCTTTGCGCAGTTGCTGTTCAGCGCGGCGCACGAAAGCGCGTAAGCGTCGCAACTCTTCGATGTTGGTCACCATCGGAAACATGATTTGGACCGGGGTTGCAACGCCCCCAGAGTTCGACGCTTGGCCTGCGCGCGGCTCGGGGGCAGCCGCGCGCAGGATTGCGCGAATCTGCGTCAAGAAGAAATTGGGATGCTCGAACGACAATCGTATACTGCGCCAGCCCATGAACGGATTGGCTTCGCGATCCCCGCGTCCAAGAAACGGGACCGTCTTATCACCACCAATGTCGAGCGTACGAATGGTGGCGGTGTGATTGGGGCTGGCCGCGATCACATCGCGATAGATGGCCAGTTGCTCTTCTTCGCCGGGGACGCTGGCATGGGTCAAGTACAAGTACTCAGTTCGAAACAGACCGATACCTGAGGCGCCCATAGCGGCCGCCGCCTTGGCGTCGTCGACGCCATTGACGTTCGCCAACAATTCGAGAGACACGCCATCGCGGGTTTGCGCAGGTTTATCGCGATTGTGCGCCAATTGATCGCGCAAGTTGAAGAACTCGCGTTCGAGCTTGCGGTAGGCCGCCAGCACCTCGGGGTCGGGATTGACGATCACCAGCCCCTCACGCCCATCGACAACGAGGGTGTCACCCGTTTGCGTGTGACGCATGATGCCTGTTACGCCGCAGACGGCCGGGATGCCACGACTGCGCGCGATGATCGCCGCATGGCTTGTCTGGCTACCAGCTTGTGTGACGATACCATGTACGGGCTTGTCACCCAACATGACGACTTGACTGGGCAGCAGTTCATCGGCAACGACGATCGTGGGGCCCACAAAGACCTTCGAATCCTTCTGTAGCGCCTCGCTAAGGTAGCTTGTCAAGCGAATGACCACGTCGCGAATGTCCGCAAATCGCTCTTGCAGATAGGGATCTTCGGAGCGATCGAGCAGCTCCTTAAAATAGTCCATCAATTTGGCCAGGGCGGCTTGGGCCGAAAGCCGCTCATCCTGAATCCAGCCGCGAACTTTTCCGACCAAGTTTGGATCGTGCAAAATCGACTCATGTACGGCAAAAATGGCCGCCGCTTCATTGCTGACTTGCTGCTGAACTTTGCTCTGCAACAATCGCAAGTCCTCGACGGAACGCTTGCGAGCGTTCTCGAATCGCGCTAACTCGCCAGCCGCTTGGTGGGGTTGCAACACCTCCCCACCCGGCTCCACAAACACCTCATGGATACAGTAGGCTGTGCCAATTGTCACTCCGGGGGATACAGCAATTCCTTTTCGCATGCCCTAAAGTCTAGCAAGTGCGGACGAAATAGACAATTTGGCTCGAATTCATTCCGAAGTATAATACGATAGTGTTTCATGGCTGCGCACGGCTGCCTCGTGGCGCACCAGCACTCCCCCGCAAACGATCCTACCCGCATCGCCACTCTCCCGTATCTGTAAAACCCATGTTTTCTACACGTAGTCCCAGCTATTGGACCGCTTCTTGGTTCCCGATCATTGATGGCCGAAGTCGCTTAGACTCTGGCCGCTTGAGCCTGAGCGATTGGGCAATTCCTTGGTGCTTGAGCGTTTTGTGTCTAAGTTGGCTTGCCTTGCCGGGACGCGCATATGGGCAAGTTGAGTCGGAAGCCGCCGTGGCACCACCGGTCAAAATCTACTTAATCGGCAACTCGCTCACCTGGGATGCGCTCCCCGGCTTGCTCGACGGCGATGTGCAATGGCATGTCGACTGCGGAAAGAACTTGCAGTACATCTTCGACAATCCGGCTAGCCCGTGCGTCAAAACGTCGACTCCATGGAACGAAGCCCTGAAGGCCAAGCAGTATGACACGCTATGTGTACAGCCTTTCTTCGGTACAACCCTGGAACAAGACCTACAAGTCATCTCGGCTTGGATGGCGCTCCAGCCCACCGCTGGCCTAGTCATTCACACCGGTTGGAATCGAGCGGATAACTTGGAGAAGGAATACCATGCAACCGCTGAAGTCAACCTCATGGTTCACTCGCCAGGCTACTTCCAAGCCTTGCAGACGCAATTGCAGGCCAAGCACCCAGATCGGTCGATTCGTATTACTGCGGCACTCGACGTGCTCGACCATATATGGCATGACATCGAGCAGGGAAAAGCTCCGTTTCAGTCTTTCCCTGAGCTATATCGCGATGAGATCCACATGACGACTCAGGCAGGCCGTTACTTGATGCACAACGTCCTGCGACAGTCCATGCAACAGCCGCACAGCGACCAAGGCTTTCAGCTCGAAGCCGCACAAAAGGAATACCTCGATCAGCGGCTGAGCGTCCTCGTTGCAAAACAGCCGACCCCGTAGCTATCGGCGCCAGAGGGTAGTCTATAGCAGGTGCCGGGCCTTGACCTCTAAGTACTGATTGACCAACGGCGTGGTCATGTCTTCAGGGAAAACATCCAGAGCTAGGCCACCACGCGCCTTCATGCCTCGGATGACTTGGTCACGCCATAGCAGTAGTTGGCTGGCCGCCGCGCTGCGGTACAGTACCAGCGGATCGGGCGTGGGGTGATCGGCCGCATCGAACATGCGATGATCACGTGCCAATACCAGCAGCGGCACATGACTGCCGACTAGGTTACCCATGTAGCTCTCTATTTGGCTGGCATTCACTTGGTCAATGACGTTGGTGATCAATACGACCAACGAACGGCGGCGACAGTGCGTCGACAAGTAGAGAAACGCTTCGTCAAATCGAGATTGTACTAAACGCGGGAATTGATCGAAGCCAGCATGCAACAAGCGGTTCATCTGACGCTTGCCGCCAGCCGGTGGGACGTAAGTGTGAATATGGTCTGAGAAACAGAGCATGCCCACCGAATCTCCTTGGTCGAGCGCCACGTAGCTGAGCATCAAGACACTGTTGAGCGCGTAGTCGAGCAAACTGAGTTGCTGGTATTCGTTGGTCATCATCCGACCGCAGTCGAGCAGAAAGATGACGCGTTGGCTCTGGTCGGTTTGGAACTGTTTTACCGTCAGCTTTTGGCGACGCGCCGATGCGCGCCAATCGATATGCTTGTAGTTGTCGTCTTGTTGATAGTCACGCAAGCGTTCGAAGTTGTTGTCCTGCCCGGGGCGCCGAGTACGCCTGACGCCGATTTGGCTAAGTCGATTGGTGCGAGCCAGCAGCGCGTATTCACCGATTTGCTTAATGTCTGGATAGACATGCAACGGGCTGCGGCAGGCAAACGTGTGTTGCTTGCGCCACAGTCCCCAACGACTTAGCTGCTCGCCGTAGACATGTTCGAGCTCGAATGCACCACGACGATGAGCGGTCAAACCATGTTGCACGCTCACACGCTTGCCCGCCGGTAGCGTTAGTCGATGCAAGGCCGGCTCGATCACCAGCCCTTGAGTGACATCGTCAGCCAACAGCAGCTCAATCGGTCGGGAGTTGTGATTGTCGATCGACAGCTCGATCGAGTGGCGATTGCCCAGCGAGGCGACGCGTTGCATCGTACGCTCGACATGAATCAATCGCGGCAACGGTAGCGAAAACAGGTCGAGGGTTACGATCAGCGCCAAGGCGAACCCCAGCGCAGCCACGGTCCACCCCCACCAACTCGCCCAGCCGCTGGGCAACCATGGGATCGGTAGCGATACGATCAGTGGCAACGCGGCCAGCCAGACCATCCGCCGACTCGGAAAGGTGCGCCCCAGCGACACGAGCAACACCAGTGGTAGTAGGCATAACAACAGCACCGCCCAGGGAGTGATTCCCCATTGCAGCACCGAAAACGGCTCGATAGCCATTTCACTTGGTACTTCATTTGGCACTCCAGTAGGATTCATGCTCGGGCTTTCCAATTGATTCAACACGGCTCGCGGATCGCCACCACAAATGTGGTCTGCTTAACCGCGCCAGCGCGCTGGGGTGAGGTTAACACGACAGTGGCCGTGGGCCTTGCGCTCGTCCCCCGCTCGGGTGCCGCCGGGTCGTTTCGGTTGGTACATCACCTGCGCGGCCGCGCTGCGCGGTTAAACAGACCAGTGTACTGCCAACCCAAGATTCTAGTTCATCGTTAAGTTACGCGCCACGCGGGACTTCGATACTGCGCAATAGCAGCCGCAATTGATCGTCAACCCGCAGCCCTTCGACTTCCGCCTCGGCGGTCAAAATCACTCGGTGACGCAGTGCCGGCAAGGCGATGTCGACCACATCATCGGGAATCGCAAAATCGCGTCCCCGGAAAGCGGCCAAGGTGCGCGCGCCTTGCATCAGCGCCAAGCCGGCTCGGGGTGACGCCCCCAAATAAAAGGCGGGCCAATTCCGAGTCTGTCGCACGAGGCGATTGATGTATTGCACCAAGGCTGGCTCGATGCGAATCTGCGCGTTGGTAATAAGCTGTTGCATGATCTCTTCCGGGGAAGTGACCTTCGCGATCTCGGTTTCCAAACGCTGATTCAAATCGACTTGTTGGCTATGCAGAGTCAGGATGCGTTCTTCTTCCAGCTCGTCGGGGTACTCGACGACTACCTTGAACATAAAGCGATCGAGCTGCGCTTCGGGGAGATTGTAGGTCCCCTCGCTTTCGATTGGATTTTGCGTCGCCAACACGAGAAACGGGCGTGTCAACACATGGCTCGTGCCGTCGACCGTGACGCGATACTCCTGCATGATCTCCAACAGGGCGGCATGCGTCTTGGCTGGGGAGCGATTGATTTCATCCGCCAATAGCAGTTGGGTAAACACCGGCCCAGGTCGGAAGCGAAAGTCTTGCGTACGCACATCGAGCAACGGTGCGCCAGTTATATCGGAGGGCATCAAGTCGGCGGTGAATTGAATCCGACCGAACTGGCAGCCAAGTATTTTGCCCAGCGCCCGCACGAACAAGGTCTTCCCCATGCCCGGTAAGCTCTCGATCAAAACATGCCCGCCAGAGAATAGTGCCACTTGCGTCGATAGAACCAATTCGTCCTGGCCGACGAACAGTTTCTTCAGCTCGCTGGATATCGTTTCAAATAACTCTTTGGTACTGCGCATCAATAGACGTCGATCGTGATGTTGCCGCTGAATGACACCTGCCCAGACGAACCGCTGGTAGTGAAAGAAAGCACGGATTGTAAACAAGTTCCCCACCCGACGCGACGGTGCAGCCCCGGGCAACTGGGGTTGTATTTATCCGTGCTCCGGCCTTGCCATCCTCGCTACCCCAAGACAGCAAGTTCGAGCGCTGAGCGAAGGCCTGGGCACGCATGGCAGGCGCCGATCGCCTCGCTCCCGGGAAGTTATTGTCACAATTGGCGCATTCCGTTTCCCTTCCGCAAACATTTGGAGCTCCCCGCGGGGTGAGTGGAATCGTTGAAAAAGCCGCTTTTGCTAGCATTTCAAGCCGAATCTCCCGATAGAGGCAGATTGAGGCCGTCTGCGATGGGTCGTTTGCCCGCTCCACGCAATCGCGGTGGCCTCCCATGCTACCAAACGTTCAATCGAACCAACTTAACCATGGCTCAACTAGCAACTGTCCCAATCTCGGAGTGCGATTTATGTTTCAACCCAAAACCTCGTTTCGCCTGCTATCGGCAGCAGCCCTGCTCATTGGCTTTTCGTCGGTGACCTGCTTTGCACAAGAGCATGCGTTCCGGGACGATGCCGAGAGCAAGCGACTGCCACTTTCCGGCTCGTCTGCAGCCGCTTACCAGCGTTACGACACCTATCGTGAAGAGGCTCAGCAACAGATCCGCCAGCGCGTGCAGTTCGAAGCTCGGCAACGAGTGCTTCGCGAGGAGTGGAATCAGTGGATCGGCTACTCGCCCGCTCGCCCGACGGTCAACGCCAGCAATCTGTCCAACGGCTTACCGTACTACTACGTCCCCTCGCGAGGCCAGATCGTCACCACCGGCATGGGGCGTTCTTGGTATTGGTAGGCGGACGCGTCCACTACGTCGGCTCAGACGGACTCGTAACCTCGTCCACTACACTTGAATTCGTTAGGCTGTGTGGATGGCTCGTTTGCTGACGGCCATGGCCGCTTCGTGCAGCAGTTCCGATAGTGTGGGGTGGGCGTGGCAGCAGCGGGCGATGTCTTCGCTGCTGGCCCCAAACTCGATGGCGGCGGTGGCTTCAGCAATGAGGTCACCGGCGCGGGGACCGATGATGTGTACTCCCAGGACGCGATCGGTCTTCGCGTGAGCTAGGATTTTCACACGGCCCTGGGTGTCTCCCATCGCCATAGCGCGGCCGCTGGCACCGAAGGGGCAAATCCCTTTGAGGTACTCGACGCCGGCCTCTTGGAGCTGCTCTTCCGTTTTGCCGACCGAAGCGATTTCGGGGTGGGTGTAGACCACGGCAGGGATCGCATCGTAGTTAACGTGGCTCTTCATGCCGGCGATGCGTTCGGCGCAAACGATCCCCTCTTCACTGGCTTTGTGAGCCAGCATCGCACCGCCAATCAAATCGCCGATGGCATAGATGCCTTTCACGGCAGTTTGCAGTTGACCATCGACCGGTAGGAAGCCACGCTTATCGGTCTCGATGCCAACGGATTCTAACCCGAGGTCGTGTGAGCAGGGAACGCGGCCCGTGCACAGCAACACGCGGTCACATTCGATCGGTTCGGCATCTTTGCACTTCACGTGACATAGCGTGCCATCGAAACTCGCACTCTCAACCCAACTACCGGTGCGAAATTCGATCCCTTGCTTTTCAAAGGCGCGGTGGGCGAGCTGCCCTATTTCAAGGTCCAGTCCAGGCAGGATGCGGTCCATGGCTTCGAGCACGATGACCTGGCTCCCGAGTCGCTGCCACACGCTCCCGAGCTCGAGCCCAATATAGCCTCCGCCGATGACGACCAAGCGTTTGGGGACTTGGCTGTATTGCAGTGCCGTGGTGCTATCGCCGATGCGGTCGCCATCGAGCTCGATGCCGCGCATGGTGGCGGGCTGACTGCCGGTGGCCAGGATGATGTGCTTGGCTTTGATCGTCACGGCCCCCTCGGGCGTCGTCACGACGACTTGATCAACCCCGACCAGTTTCCCGCGCCCGTTGTAAGGGGTGATCTTGTTGCGTTTGAGCAACATCGAGATCCCGGAGGTCAACTGCGCGACGATCTTGTTCTTGCGTTCCATCATGGTCGCCAGATCGAGACCGACGCTTGCGAGCTGGACACCGTGGCTGGCCATGCCATGTTGGGCTTCGTGATACAAGTGGCTCGACTCGAGCAAGGCCTTGCTGGGGATACAGCCCACGCGCAGGCAAGTCCCGCCGAAGACGCGATTTTCATCGATGCACGCGGCATTGAACCCCAACTGGGCAGCGCGAATGGCCGCGACATAGCCACCGGGACCACCTCCCAAGACTACCACATCATGTTCTACCGTTTTCATTGGCTTGATTCTCTTGGGGGTAAGGTAGCGCGTTGGACTCCGGCGTGATCTCTCAACGCGATTGTCGGTGGAGACCACCGAGCTACGTTATTCATCTTCGTCGAGCAGGTCGTCATCTTCGTTGTCGTCATCGTCCCCTTGTGGGAACATTTCGCTGTCGTCGGGCTCGATCTCGTAGTCGTCGTCGAGCTCTTCTTCAAAGTCGTCGTCGAAGTCGTCATCGAAATCTTCGTCGTCGAAGTCGTCAAACGGATCATCCTCTTCCTCGGGCTCGAGTGGATCGACATCGATCGGAGCGTCTTCGTCGTCATCGTCCTTGTCAGCAGAGTCGTCCTCGTCTTCGTCTTCGTCCTTGTCGTCATCCCAGGCATTGCAAAACCTCGATGGTTTGATCACCTCCGGCGCAGTCAAGGCGAGACTCGACCAATCCTCTGGGTTGGTGAGACAGGTTTGTTTTTCGATCAACAGCGGCATCGCGAATCCCCGGGAAGAACTACTATCTTGGACGAAGTGAAAAAACTCGCTTACAACCGGCATTTTGTCAACGTAGCTAAGCCGGTTTGCTGCGCCAAATCGCTTATATTCGATTGTCTCGTTCGCACAGCACTCCTCCAACCCCAAAAGTCTGCTCCATGACCACTCCCCCCAAACAAGTAGCCAAGTCAGGGTTTTGGGGGCGTTGGGCCGCCACTCCGCTGTACTGGCGCATTTTGCTCGGGATGTTTATTGGCATCGCGACCGGGCTACTACTCGGAGATCGCGCCGGGTGGCTAAGAATTCCCAGCGAAATTATCTTGCAGTTGCTCAGCGCATTGGCTCCACCGCTGATTCTAATTGCCGTAGTACACGTATTGATGACTTCCGACATACCTCGCAGCTCAGTGGCTCGGCTGGCTGGGTTATTGCTGCTCAATACCACGGTAGCCATCTTTATCGGTCTGACCGTCGCCAATGTCATGCAGCCCGGCAAGAGGTCGCCCGCTGCACCGGTGCCCGCGGCCACAGAGGCTAGTGCTGAGCAAACAGCAGGACAGGACGTCGTGGACGAGCCGGCTGCAAATCCGTTCGATCAATTGCTCGGCAGCCTGCCGCGCAGTCTGCTGGGACCGCTGGGGGATAGGCAAAATGTAATCGGCGTCATCATCATCGCCATCGCTTTTGGGGTCGCGCTGCGCGACGCGAAAGCCGCCCCGATCACGAACATTACCGACTTGGTGGAAGTAGCGTATCGCACCTTAATTGTGGTGCTGCACTGGATTATCGAGTTGGTGCCGATTGGGGTCGCCTGTATTGTCGCAGCGGTGATTGGAACGGAGGGGTTCGGGGCTTTCGTCAACCTGGGGGCTTTCGTGGTGGCCGTGCTGATCGCCCTGGGATTGCAAGCCGCATGGTATCTCGTGCGAATTCATTACTTTTCGTGGGCCTCGCCTGTGCAGGTGCTGCGCGGCATGCGAGACGCGTTGCTGATGGCTTTTTCTACCGACAGCTCCACCGCCACCATGCCGGTGACCTACGCTTGCTTGAAGGAAAAGGTTGGTGTGCGCGAAAAATCGGCCAGCTTGGGAGCCTTGGTAGGTGCCAATTTTAATAATGATGGTACCGCACTCTATGAGGCGATGGCCGCTCTGTTTGTCGCCCAGATGATCGGTATGGACCTAACGATGGTTCAGCAATTAACCGTGGTTTTTACGTCGATTCTGGCGAGTGTCGGGGCTGCGGGGATACCCGAGGCCGGGATAGTGACGATGACGTTGGTCTTCACGGCAGTCGGCTTGGACGTCACCAAAATCCCGATTCTGCTGACCGTCGATTGGTTCTTGGACCGCTGTCGCACCACCATCAACGTGTTGGGAGATGTGAATGTGGCTTGCTTGCTGGATGGCAAGACGAAGCAGTCGAGCGAAGAGTGAAGAGTGAAGAGTTGGGAGTTGGGATGCGCCTACTCTAGGTATGGAAAACTGATTCGCCAGCGTAGCAAGCAGGCGGGGGGCTAGGGAAACATAGGGAATTGGTGGCAGCGCAGCGGTTAGGCCGACCGCTCGAAAAAAATTCTCCACCGGCTATCTCGCATTTGCGGTTGACGCTTCCCGTATGCGTTCTTAAACTTTCGTGCTTCCCGTTCAGCGGAGTAACTCAACGGCGGACCCGTTTCCTCGGTGCCGACTTGAGCGAATAGCCTGAATGGGGATGAGTTCGTTTGTGTTTTAGCGTGGCTATGGGTTGAGAGGATAAACTGTGTCGGCAGGTTCACACGAAGTCATTCGCATTCGGATGGAGGCATACGACCACTCGGTGCTCGACCAGAGCGCTCAGGAGATCGTAGATACCGCCAAGCGAACGCACTCCGAGGTGCATGGGCCGATTCCGCTCCCAACGCGTATCGAGCGCTATACCGTGCTGTCGGGTCCGCATATTGACAAGAAGGCACGGCAGCAGTTTGAGATCCGGACGCACAAGCGACTGATCGATATTCGCCAGGCGACCGCCAAGACCATCGAGGCCTTGAATAAGCTGAGTCTGCCAGCGGGTGTTGATATCAAGATCAAGGCGACGGCTCGGTAGTCTCGCTGGTTCGTGTGTCGGATTTGTTCCGCTCGCGAGTGATCTCTGCTCGACCGCCGTTTGGTGGTCACATTGAATTTATTTAGTTTAACGAGTCCAGCTCTATGCCACGGAGGCCAGTTGGGTAACTCGGGGCTTTAGTAGCTTCGGTCCCATTTGGCAAGCGTTTGACGGGAAAGTAGAAATGACCAAGGGTATCCTCGGCCGTAAGGTCGGTACAACGCAGATTTTCCAGGAAGATGGCACGGCCGTCCCTGTGACTGTATTAGAAGTTGGCCCTTGCCATGTTCTTCAGGTTCGCACCGTCGAGCGTGATGGCTATGAAGCAGTGCAGCTCGGTTTCTTGGATAAGCCACGCCGCTTGTCGAGTCGTGCTGAGCGCGGGCATGTCGCCGCGATTGGCAGTAAGCGCTCCAAGCGTCTTTCGGCTGCTGGGGTTGAGGTTGCTGTTAAGCCGTCTTGTGAGCCGCAGCGTTTTGTTCGCGAGCTGCGCGGCAAGCCTGCCCATGAGGTTGGTGCTCAGGTTACGGCGGCCATCTTTGACGGTGTCAAGGCGGTCGATGTCACGGGCAATAGTAAGGGGCGTGGTTTCTCGGGTGTGATGAAGCGGCATAATTTTCACGGGCAGCGCGCTACGCACGGTGTTAAGAAGTGTCACCGTCACGCTGGTGGTACTAGCATGGCGACTTACCCGGGTCGCGTATTTAAGGGTCAGAAGATGGCCGGGCAGTACGGTGCGACCAAGACGACGGTTCGCAATCTGAAGATTGCCAAGGTGGATGCCGAGAATAATCTGTTGTTGGTGCAGGGCTCTGTGCCGGGTCCAACTGGGTGCTATGTGGTCGTGCGTGAAACGAACAAGGTGGGTTAGGCTGCTTGGCTTCGTGAGCGATTTGCGGTGAGTAAAGACGGTCGAATTTTTTTGAGTGTAAGTCTGAAATGGTCACATTACCAATCTACGATCAAAGCGGCGCCGAGGTGGGCAAGATCGATGTCGATCCGGCGGCGATTGCCCCGCGGGTCAGCAAGCAGTTGCTGCACGATGCGGTCGTGATGTATATGTCCAATCTTCGCCAGGGAACCAAAAAGACCAAGGGGCGTGGCGAAGTCTCCGGTTCGACCAAGAAGATGTATCGTCAAAAGGGTACGGGCAATGCGCGGGCGGGCTCCAAACGCGCTCCGCAGCGCCGCGGCGGTGGTCATGCCATGCAGCTTCGTCCTCGCAAGTATTACTATCGCATGCCCCGTAAGGCGATCCAATTGGCGACGCGTATGGCCATCGCATCGAAATTGGCCGACGGGCAAGTCGTTGTGATCGACAAGCTCGACATGGCAGCTCCCAAAACTAAAGTGCTGGCCTCGACGCTCAAGTCGCTCGGCTTGGAGGGTGTGACCACCCTGGTGACGACGGGTGACTACTCGAGTGCAGTATACATGAGTGGTCGCAATATCCCCAGTGTGCAAGTCACGCGTGTGGCGGACTTGAATGCTTTGAGTGTGCTGCGTCCTAAGCGAATGTTGGTGACGAAAGAGGCTTTGGAAGCGATTCAGTCACATTATAAAGCACCTGAAGTTGTAGCTAGCTAGTTAGTAGGTCAAGAAACAGTTGAAGATATCGCTGCTCGCCAAAGCGGGCACAACCAAACGAATCGTAGTGGAAGTGGAAGACATGAGTCAAGCGAAGACACCGACCCAAGGTTTGAAGCTGGAGCCGCATCAGGTAATCCTCCGTCCTTTGGTTACGGAAAAGGGTGTGCACAAAGCTGCTCGCCACAACCACTATGCTTTTGAAGTGCACCCGCAAGCGACCAAGACTGACGTGCGTCAGGCCGTTGAGCTACTGTTCAATGTGGTCGTTGAGCGCGTGATGACTCAGAATCGCCATGGAAAATCGCGACGCTACCGTCAGCGTGTCGGGTTAACCGGCAATTGGAAAAAGGCAGTCGTCAAGCTGAATGCCGAACACCGTATCGACTTCTTCTAGTCAGTGGAAGCCGGTTGTAGGTAACGGTCCAGATCAAACATTAGGTAAGTAAGATGGGTATTCGCAAATACAAACCAACCTCCGCCGGACGTAGGAATGCGTCGGTGAGCGATTTTGCCGAGCTAACCAAAGGTGCGGTTCCGGAGAAGTCGTTGTTGCGCCCCAAGCCTAAAAAGGGTGGACGCAACTTCCAGGGGAAGATTACCGCGCGTCACCGTGGCGGTGGACACAAGCAGCAATACCGTCTGATCGACTTCAAGCGTGATAAAGATGGCATTCCCGCCAAGGTTGATTCGATTCAGTACGATCCCAATCGTTCAAGCCGCATCGCCTTGCTGGTCTATGCCGATGGCGAAAAAAGATATGTGATTGCACCCGATGGGCTCAAGGCGGGTGACAAGGTTGAGAATGGTGCCAGCGCGCCGCCGAAGGTTGGCAATTGCATGCCGCTCAAGCACATGCCCCCGGGGACTGAAGTGTTCTGCATCGAGATGCAGCCTGGTCGCGGTGGGGTGATGTGCCGCAGTGCCGGCACGCTCGCCACCCTGATGGCCCGGGAGTCCGATTGGGCTCAGTTGATGCTTCCCAGTGGTGAAATTCGGCGAATACCAGGCGGATGTCGCGCAACGATTGGCAGGGCAAGCAATCCGGACCATGGTGCCGTCGTGTTGGGTAAGGCGGGCCGAAAGCGTTGGATGGGGCGTCGTCCTCATGTGCGTGGTACGGCGATGAATCCAATCGACCACCCGCACGGTGGTGGTGAAGGTCGAACCAAGGGTGGTCGCCATCCGGTGACGCCGCAAGGCAAGCCGACCAAGGGTGGGTCGACACGAGCGCGGCGCAAGCCATCGAACTCGGCGATCATCCGTCGCCGCAAGTCGCGACGTTATGGTCAACTGAAGTTGAAGTAATATCACGGCAGGTCAGTAGTACACGTTTTCGACAGTCCAAGTGAAACCAGAGTTAAATTGAGTTATGGGACGTAGCACAAAAAAGGGTCCGTTTGTCGACCCCAGACTGTACGGCAAAGTGGTCAAGGTTCAGGAATCTGGATCGCACGAGCCGATTACGACGTGGGCTCGGCGCTGCACGATTGTGCCCGAGTTCGTCGGTGTCACGTTTATGGTGCATAACGGCAAGCAGCACATGAAGGTTACGGTTTCCGAGGACATGGTCGGTCACAAGTTGGGTGAATTCGCTCCGACGCGGACCTTCCGCGGGCACTCCGGTCGTGGCAAGAAATAATGTGGCCCGACGCTCCGCGTCGGTGTGTGATAGTTGGTGAACGTAGCCCGACGCTCCGCGTCGGAAAAGATGTCGGCATCAGATGCTTGACTCACTACCGCAGCAGCGTCCTGTGAGTCTATGGAACATAACGAATACAGAGTTGGTTTGACGGCTTTTCGTCGCAGAAATACTAAGAGTTAGGGTTGGCACCATGGCATTCAAAGCCATTCACAAGTACGCTCGGATCAGTGCTCGCAAAGTGCGACCTCTGGCCGATTTGGTGAGAGGCAAGTTCGCCGACGAAGCGCTCGACTTGCTCAAGTACCAGCCGCATCGCGGTGCCCGGATGCTTGAGAAAGTTTTGCGTAGTGCAGTCGGCAACGCGCAGGACCCCGATCAAAACAAAGGGCAGACTGTCAACCCAGAGCGTCTGGTGGTTATCGACGCTCGCGTCGATGGTGGACCGATGTTCAAGCGTATTCGGCCTCGAGCGCGTGGGATGGCCTTTGGCATTTTGCGGCGCACGGCGCACATTACGATCGAGCTCGAGCCGATCGACGACATGTAGGGTTCAATTTCGCTACGCACGCGGTAGCTAGGTAAGTTCAAGCGAGTTTTAGTTATGGGACAAAAGGTTAACCCTGTCGGCTTTCGGACTGGCGTGGTAATCGGTTGGAAGAGTCGCTGGTACGCCTCCAAGAAGGAATTCGCGGAACTACTGGTCGAAGACCAAAAGATTCGCAAGTTTATCAAGGATCACCCAGACGCGCGATTCAAGATGCAGTACCGCAATGCGGGTATTGATCGCATCGAAATCGAGCGGACTCGCGACGAAGTACGCGTGATGCTGTTCGTGGCGCGACCGGGATTGATCATTGGTAAGAAGGGGCAGGACGTCGAGAAGTTGCAGGAAGAGCTGCAATCGCTGATCGGACGCCGTGTCAATTTGAAGATTGAGGAAGTTGGCCGACCCGAGCTGCAGGCTCAGTTGGTCGCCGACGACATCGCACAGCAGTTAATGAAACGGACCAATTTCCGACGCACGATGAAACGTGCTTTGGAAACCACTATGGACGCTGGTGCCAAAGGCATCAAGGTTCAATTGGCTGGTCGACTCGGTGGAGCCGAAATGGCGCGACGCGAAAAGGCGTCCGCTGGATCGCTTCCGCTGAGCACGTTGATGGCCAAAATCGACTACGGTTTCTCCGAGGCTCAGACACCTCAGGGAAATCTCGGTATTCAAGTCTGGGTAAACCAAGGTTCTCACGCGGGAGACTCCAACGATGGCGCTGATGCCCAAGCGGGTCAAGCATCGAAAAAGCCAAAGAGGTCGTATAAAAGGTAATGCTACCCGCGGCAACAAGGTCGTCTTTGGCGACTTTGGCTTGCAAGCGATGCAGGGTGGCTGGATCAAAGCGCGAACGATTGAGGCTGGTCGTATCGCCGCGCAACAATATGTGCGTGGTGAAGGACGCTTGTTCATTCGCATTTTCCCTGATAAACCGATCTCGTCAAAACCACTGGAAACCCGCATGGGTAAAGGTAAGGGGGAACCCGAGGCCTGGGTGGCGGTCGTCAAACCTGGTACGGTTCTTTACGAGCTGGCCGGGGTAACTGAACAGCAAGCGAAGATTTGTTTCGCACGTTTGGCAGCTAAGATGCCGGTACCAGTTCGACTGGTCCAGCGGCGTCCTGCCTAATTTAAGGTGTGCCGATGAAGATTAACGAATTGAGAGAGATGAGCGACGAGCAGCTCGAGCTGACCGCCAAGGATTCGGCCATGCAGATGTTCCGTCTGCGTGTGCAATCCCAAACGGAAAAGCTCGACGCCCCCTCGGAGATGCGCCGCAATCGCCGCACGATTGCTCGTGTCCGCACGTTGCAGACCGAGCGTCTCAAGGCCAAGCAGGCCTAATGTAGCCAAGCAGTCCTAATGTAGCTCGACGCTCCGCGTCGTTATGCAATTGGACTTAATGTGGCTCGACGCTCCGCGTCGTTATGCAAATTAAAACTAATGTGGCTCGACGCTCCGCGTCGTTGAGCAATCAGAACTTAACGGCCTTTCCAAAATGGCCTCCAAAACTAACTTTGTAGAGCCCCCGGGTAAGCGAACATGCCAGCCAGAGTTGTAGTCGGTGTAGTAACAAGTGACAAAGCGTCCAAGACGCGGCGGGTTGAGCTCAACCGCACCGTCCAGCACGCCAAGTATGGCAAGTTCGTCAAGCGTCGCTCGGTGTTCCATGTCCATGACGAGAACAACGAGTCGGCCATTGGTGATACTGTCGAGATTCAGGAGAGTCGTCCGTTGAGTCGTCTCAAGCGCTGGAGTCTGCTCCGAGTCGTTGAGAAGAACAAGGCGGTTGACTTGGCGGCCCTCAAGGCGGCCAAGCGAGCCACGGCGACCGAAGAGTCGGCTGTGATCGACAATTTGGCTGGTGAAACTGAGTAATAAACGAACCATTATTGATATCGCGAAGATTTGGTGTTAGGACATGATCCAACAAGAAACACGACTAGCCGTAGCCGACAATAGCGGTGCCAAAGAAGTAATGTGCATCAAGGTGCTCGGTGGTAGCCGGCGGCGCTACGCAGGTCTGGGCGATGTGATCATTTGCTCGGTCAAAGCGGTCCAGGCAGGTAGTGAAGTCAAGAAGAAGGCGATCGTGCGTTGCGTGGTGGTCCGCTGCAAGCAGCCGACTCGTCGCCCCGACGGCAGCTACATTCGCTTCGATAGCAATGCAGTCGTACTGATCGACAAAGATGCTAACCCTCGCGGTACGCGGATTTTCGGTGCGGTGGCTCGCGAACTACGCGAACGTCGCTTCATGAAGATCGTCAGCTTGGCCAGCGAAGTGGTATAGAGAAGTAAACCAACTCCGGTAGATTTGAAACTGAAGGTTAGCGTGATGTTGATTCGCGAACAAGACGAAGTGCTGGTGATTTCCGGCGCCAATAAAGGCAAGCGCGGCAAGGTACTGAAGGTCCTAAAACCTGAGCCCGACGCGGACCGCCAATCGGGACGCGTGGTCGTCGAGGGCATCAACCAAGCCTACAAACACGTCAAGCGAAGCAGCAAGAATCCGCAAGGTGGCCGGCTGAGCAAAGAGATGGCTATCGACATTAGCAACGTAGCCCTGCTGTGCCCGAAGACTGGCAAGCCGACTCGCATCGGTGTGCGCTACCTGAAGGATGGCAGCAAAGAACGATTCGCCAAGCGCAGCGGTGCTTCCTTGGGGGGCTTGGCTCCGGCGAACCCCAAGTACGCCCACCAATAGACATTGAGTACGAACTGCTAGCCCAAGTCGGCTGGCTTTAATTTAAGATTAACTAGGTTTGGAACAGGAACCAGCGGCTATGGCCCCACGGTTGCAAGAACGATACGACAGCGAAATCCGCCCAGCCTTGGCTGAACAGTTGGGGATTAAGAATCCCATGGCGCTTCCACGTGTGACCAAAGTGGTCATCAACATGGGAGTCGGCTCGGCTGTGGCTGACAAGAAGAATTTGGAAATCGCCTTTGACGCCATGATGGACATCGCTGGACAGCGTCCGGTGCAAACGATCGCACGCAAATCGATCGCGGGTTTCAAACTCCGCGAAGGTATGCCGATCGGTTGCAAAGTCACTCTGCGTCGCCAGCGGATGTACGAATTTCTCGATCGACTGGTGAGCGTCGTGCTCCCCCGAGTTCGTGACTTTCGTGGTGTCAGCCGCACTGCCTTCGACGGGCAGGGCAATTACAGTCTCAGTTTGACGGAGCAGTTGGTGTTCCCCGAGCTGAACCCAGACAAATATACCAAGCCGCAAGGCATGAATATAACAATCGGAACGACGGCGGTGAACAACGAGCAGGGTCTTCTGCTGTTGGAGCTGATGGGCATGCCTTTCAAGGCGGCCAAGCAGCCTGCTTCCTAGTTACGATTGTCGGCGTTTTTTTCATTTCACCCAGTTGGATTAGCAGAGACGCATATCCCGTGGCAAGCAAAAGCAAAATAGCAAAAGCGAAGCGCACGCCTAAGTTCGCAGTACGACGTGAGAATCGTTGTAAACTCTGTGGTCGGCCGCGTGCGGTCTATCGAAAGTTTGGGATCTGCCGGATTTGCTTTCGCAAGTTAGCAGACCAAGGTTTGATTCCAGGTGTTCGTAAGGCCAGTTGGTAGTTTTTTCCCACGGTGTGGATTTGCCCGTGAGAGTTATGTAAAGGGACGCAACCCGCGATGATGACTGATCCTATCGCTGATATGCTTACTCGTATTCGGAATGCCGTTCGCGTTGAACGTCCGCATGTCGATATGCCACTGTCACGACTAAAGCTTGGTGTTGCAGAAGTGCTCAAGCGTGAAGGATATATTTGGGACTACAAGGAAGTAGACGCCGAACCGGTGAAACACTTGCGCATCGAGCTGAAGTACGGGCCCAACGGGGAACGTGTGATTCAGACGATCCGCCGAGTGAGCAAGCCGGGCCGACGAGTGTTTAGCAAGAGTCGCGATCTGCGACCGGTCCTGAATGGATTGGGGATTTCGATCCTCAGTACCAGCAAGGGGATGGTCAGCGACCGCGAAGCGCGGCAACAGAATTTGGGTGGTGAAGTGTTGTGCGAAGTGTGCTAGCTCGCTAGCCACCGTGCCGCCCGCTGAAACCGCTTTAGGCTTCCCCAGCGGTGTACCTTGCCATCCATCGCGCCCGAGCGCGTTGGTAGATTACAATCGAGAACATTTTTTCAAGTGGCTTAGCCATGTCCCGAATCGGAAAAAAACCTGTTACTGTTGCTGATGGTGTTAAAGTCAGCGTGGCCAATCGATTGGTCACGGTGGAAGGCGCCAAGGGGAAGCTCACCTTTGAGCATCGACCCGAAGTCGACGTGACTGTAGCTGACGATGGTCGCTCGGTGGTCGTTAGCCGCGGCACCGAGGAGCGAACCGCCCGCGAATTACACGGACTGACCCGCGCGGTGGTCAACAACATGATCATCGGCGTCAAAGACGGCTATGAGAAGAAGCTCGAAGTCGTCGGAGTTGGTTACATCTGTGCTATTCAAGGGAAGCAGTTGCAGCTTCGCGTTGGTTTTGCCAACGAGCTGAAGAAGATGATTCCCGACGGATTGGATGTCACCTGCCCCGATCAAACCCATATCATTGTGCGTGGTTGCGACAAGCAGCAGGTCGGCCAGTTTGCCGCCGAGGTTCGCTCGCTACGCAAACCTGAACCGTACAAGGGCAAGGGGATTCGCTATCAAGGCGAGCAAGTGAAGATCAAGGCTGGTAAGTCGGCTAGCTAGTGTATTGTCATAGTTAAGAATTAGGGTTGGAGGTAGTGGGCGAGGTTACGAGCCCCTGGGCGTATAGCGGATCAAACGGACACGTAACCACGTCCACTACCCTAAAATTGTTTGAAGGTGTCGGTGACCTGTGAAGATTAAAAAGATTATTAACAATCGTCGTGAGCGTCGCCGATTTCGCGTCCGCACCAAGGTGCGTGGCACGGCCGATCGCCCTCGACTGTGCGTACAACGTTCGCTACGGCATTTCTCCTGCCAGTTGATCGATGACGAAGCGGGCCGCACGCTGGCTTCCGCTTCGACGCGCGACCCTGCGCTGGCTGGCGGTAGTGGCGGCAATGCCGAAGCGGCAGCCAAAGTTGGCAAGGCGATTGCGGACAAGGCTCAAGCGGCGGGTGTCAAGCAGGTGCGATTGGATCGTGGAGCTTGCAAGTACCATGGCCGCGTGGCCGCCTTTGCCGAAGCTGCCCGCGAGGCTGGCCTCGAACTTTAAGAACAAAAATAGCAATTGGTTTTCCTGAAGGGTGACTAAATAAGTGGCTAATCAAACTCAACAGTCCAATGACGGATCGATCGAGCGCGTGCTCAAGATCAAACGCTGTGCGGCGGTGGTCAAGGGGGGGCGACGGTTCAGCTTTGCAGCCTTGGTGGTCGTCGGTGATGGCAAGGGGCGCGTCGGCTACGGCTACGGCAAAGCCAACGAAGTACCTCCCAGCGTACAAAAGGCGCAAAAGCAAGCCAATCGTGAAGTGATGGACGTGCCGATTGTCAATGGGACCATTCCCCACGCTGTTATCGGGCGCTATGGTGCCGCCAAAGTCATCTTGCTCCCCGCCAACCCAGGTACAGGTATCATCGCTGGTCCACCCGTCCGAGCAGTCTGTGAAGCGGTTGGATTGAAGGACATTTTGACCAAGAGTTTCAGTTCCAATAACCCATCCGTTTTGGTCAAAGCAACATTCAACGCATTGAAGCAGCTCCGCACACGCGAATTTGTCGAGCAGCTACGTGGGGTCAACCTATCATGAGAATTGATGACGTCAACAAGGGCATTACCAAGCACCGCAAGACGAAGCGGCTTGGCCGCGGCAATGGAAGTGGGCAGGGCAAGACATCGGGGCGTGGACAGGACGGTGCGAAGTCGCGCAGCGGCTACTCGCGTCACCCAGGCAGCATCGGCGAAGACTTGCCAATGATTCGCCGCATTCCGAAGCGTGGCTTTTTCAATAAGTTCGCGCAGACGGTAATCGCATTGAACGTGGGGGATTTGTCGTCCGTATTTGCTGCGGGCGAAGAGGTTACGCCAGCTATTTTGCAAGAGCGCGGCATCGTCAAGAAGCGCTTCGACGAGATCAAGATCCTTGGCGACGGCGAGATGGACAAGGCTTTGAAGATCTCCGCACACCGTTTCAGCGCCTCGGCGACTGAGAAGATTGCCGCTGCGGGTGGGAGCGCAACTGTTTTGCGAGCCAAGCGGACTCCCAAGCAGCGCGTAGCCGACCTGGCTGCTGGCAAGAAATAGACACCGGATGCGTCTGGCCACTGAGGAGCCTTTGCGATGTGGGAAAAAATACGGGTCATTTTCACGATCCCCGAACTACGCCAGAAAATACTGCTGACGCTGGGCCTACTCGGCGTCTATCGCATTGGTTACCAAATCCGCCTGCCCATGGTCAATCCGCCATCGGGCGGAGGCAGCGGCAATCAAATCGATCAATTCCTCGACAAAATCGCCCTGTTCGCAGCTACCGATCTGCGCGAAGTGACGATCTTTGGACTGGGCATCATGCCCTATATCTCCGCTTCGATCGTTTTCCAGTTGCTCGGCAGCGTCTATAAGCCGATCGAAGCCTTGCGCAAAGAGGGCCAAACCGGCATGCGCAAGATCAATGAGTACACGCGGTATCTGACTGTCGTGCTGTGCATCATTCAAAGCTTCGTCTACTTGAAGTACGTGGTGATGAACCAGCCGAACATGGTCGCCTCGCAGTTTTGCTATCCTGGAACGAGCGAATTGACCTTTGGTTGGCAGATTACCGCAATCGCCATTATGACCAGTGGAACGGTGTTCCTGATGTGGTTGGGCGAGCAGATCGATGAATACGGTATAGGCAACGGTATCAGCCTGTTGATCATGGCTAGTATTCTAGCGCAGATGCCGCGCGCCCTGTTGGAATTGCGTCAGAATATGACCACTCAGCTCAGCGGTTCGTCGGGGGAAATCGGTCCTGACAAGCTGATCGTGTTGGCGGCGCTATTCATTGCGGTCGTGTTCGGAGTGGTGTTTATCACGCTCGGGCAACGCCGTATTCAGACACAGAGTGCCAAGCACGTCCGCGGCAATCGTGTCTATGGCGGTACCAAGCAATACTTGCCACTGCGCATTAACCAAGCCGGTGTGATGCCGATCATTTTCGCCAGCAGCTTGTTGATGCTTCCCGGGGTTTTGTTCGGCGTGATCGCGACTTGGTTTGCCAGTCCGTCGGCCAACGCCGACTCGTGGACCCACCACGCGGCCAGCTTCTTTTCGGCGCTGGGTAGCACTTTTATGAGTGGCCAATCGCTGACATACATTTTGATGTACGTGGCCTTGATCTTCTTCTTCTGTTACTTCTGGACGTCGATTACGTTCAATCCAAAGGAGATGTCTGAGAACTTGAAGGATCATGGTACTTTTGTCCCGGGCTACCGCCCTGGTCGGCGTACCGCAGACTACTTGGAAAAAGTAATGATTCGCATTACCTACGTCGGTGCTGCCTTTTTGGCTGTCGTAGCGATTGTTCCGATCATTGTCAACATACAGCTTGGCGTTCCCTTTTCCGTAGCGTCTTTCTACGGCGGGACAGGGCTGCTGATTGCCGTTAGCGTAGCATTCGACTTGATTCAGAAGATCGACAACCACTTGTTGATGAGAAACTACAAAGGCTTGTTGGAGTCCTAATTGACTCAGTTAGGATTTCCGCGAGTTGAACCTCATTCAAGCATAAAGATCGTTGATTCGAAGGGGCTGCCATGCGCATAGTCTTTATCGGACCTCCCGGCGCTGGCAAAGGAACCCAATGCAAGAGGTTGGTCGAGCTGCTGGGTATTCCGCAATTATCGACCGGAGAGATGCTTCGCGAAGTGAAGCGCCAGGACACTGCGCTCGCACGTTGGGTAGCACGACATTTAGATGCGGGCGAATTGGCCCCCGATCACCTGGTGATGCGGATTGTCGCCCAGCGCTTGGCGCAACCCGACTGTGAAGCAGGCTGCCTGTTTGACGGTTTTCCCCGAACTATCGTGCAGGCACAACTGCTGGACGAGTATTTCTCCCGCAGTTCGCGCAAGCTAGATCTCGTGCTAGACCTCCATGTAGTGCAGGAACAGTTGGTCTTGCGGCTGCTCAAGCGAGCTGAGCTCGAAGATCGCGGGGATGACGACTACGACACCATCAAGGCTCGACTTCGAGTCTTTGAGACACAGACGGCCCCACTGTTGGACTACTACCGCAAACGGGGGCTCTTGACCACGATTGACGGTATGCAGTCGCCCGACGAGGTGTTTGAACAGATCCGGCTGGCGGTAGCCGCCAGAACTTAATCAAAATGCGTAGTGGACGAGGTTAGGAGTCCGTAGTGGACAATGGGACTCGTAACCTCGTCCACTACAAAAAAGCAGCAGACCGTCCACTACAATAAAGCAGCAGACCGCTGGGTTACGGCTTGTCAATTTGGGGCAAGTTACTGTAGAATGCTCGATTCCAAAATATAAAACTAGACCAGATGGCTTGCTGTCGTTTTTCGCAAGTCGTTTACTGATAACAATTTACGAACATTTTTTAAGGAGTTTTCCGTGCCGCGTTTACTCGGTGTGGACATACCTAACGACAAAAAGGTGGCCATCGCCTTGACCTATCTCTACGGAGTTGGTCCCAGAGTTGCTCGTGAGGCGTGTGTCAAGAACAATATCGACACGGAAAAGCCAGCTCGCGATTTGGACGAAGACGAGCTGAGTCGCCTGTCGACGTTGCTCGAACGAGATTACACGGTGGAAGGCCCCTTGCGTCGTTTGATGAGTCAAAACATCAATCGCTTGCGCGAAATCAAGTGCTATCGCGGTATGCGTCATCGCATGAGCTTACCGGTACGTGGACAGCGCACACGCACCAACGCTCGAACCCGCAAGGGGCCCCGCAAGACCGTGGCGGGCAAGAAGGGCGTTAAGGATCTGCGCTAGTCCATTCATCCGCGTTGCGTGAGATGTCTGAACACCTTGCGAACAAAGCTTACAATCATCGAATTTTCTGGCTGAAAAGGTTTTTAAGTGGCGAAAGTAAAACGTCGTAAGGTGCGTCGCAATGTTACTGTGGCTGTGGCGCACGTCCGCTCCACGTTCAATAACACCACGGTAACCATTACCGACACGAAGGGTGATACATTGTGCTGGGCCAGTTCTGGGACTTGTGGTTTTAAAGGGAGCCGCAAGAGCACTCCTTTTGCCGGCCAAGTCGCCGCACAACAAGCCGCTGAGAAGGCTGCTAAGTTTGGTGTTAAAGAAATTGAAGTTCGCGTCAAGGGCCCTGGCTCCGGTCGCGAAAGTGCCATCACCGCCCTGCAGACCGCTGGCATGACGGTCAAATTGATCGAGGATGTGACTCCCATTCCTCACAATGGTTGCCGCCCGCGCAAGCGTCGCCGCGTCTAACCCGGTCGGTCAGGGTTCACTTTCGAGCAACTCCTTCCCTAAGTATTGTGATCAGAAACTATGAGTACGCATGTCAAATGGCGCGGTCTGGAGCTTCCTAGTGCGGTGCATCCCGATACCCATACGTTGTCCCCAACCTACGGTAAATTCGTAGCAGAACCGTTCGAGCGTGGTTTCGGCACAACCGTTGGCAACAGCCTGCGTCGCGTGCTGCTGTCTAGCCTCGAAGGTAGTGCGGTTACGCAGATCAAAATCCGTGGAGCGCAGCACGAATTCACCACGCTGCCCGGCATTTTGGAAGACGTTACCGACATCGTGCTCAACGTCAAGTCGCTGATCGTCAAGAATCACAGCGATTCAACGCGAGTCATTACGGTCGAGCGGAATACGGCTGGAGTTATCTCCGGCGCGGATGTCGAAACCGACGCAGATGTCGAGATTATCAACAAGCACCAGGTGTTGGCCACCTTGACCGAGGACGTGCAGTTCACTATGGAAATGGTGGTCGAGAACGGTCGCGGCTACGTGCCTGCTTCCGAGCACAGCACGCGCGATCACGAAATCGGCATCATTCCCATCGATGCGGTGTTTAGCCCAGTCGTGCGTGTCCGCTACGAAGTCGAAGAGACCCGAGTTGGCCAAAAGACGAACTTCGACAAACTGAATCTTGAGATTTGGACCGATGGCTCGATCAACCCCGAGATGGCTCTGGTTGAATCGGCTAAGATTTTTCGCAAACACCTCAATCCGTTTGTGCAGTACAACGAGATTGGGCGGCAGGTTCACGCTACGGCTCGTGGTGGACCTGGCTCGGCCGAAGCTCAATTGGAAGCCAAGCTCAACATGTCGGTAGCCGATTTGCGTCTGAGCGTCCGAGCGGGTAATTGCTTAGAGAGTGAAGGCATTAACGTCATTCGCGAGTTGGTTCAACGCAACGAAGATCAATTGCTCGAAATTCGCAACTTTGGCGAAACGACTTTGACCGAAGTTCGTGACAAGCTGGCCACACTGGGCTTGCACTTGGGCATGCGCCTGCCTTCGACGGTTTCCTTTCGCTAGACGACCTTTCGCATTATTGAACGATTCCTATAGGCTGCGCGATACGCAGACAATTTTTTTTGTTAACGGTATTTTATCATGCGTCACAGAAGACACGGCCGCACCCTAGGTCGCTCCCCCAGCCACCGCCGCGCGTTGCTGCGAAATTTGGCCTCCGCTCTATTCATCACCGAGCGCCCGGATTCGCAGTTGGATGTTAATCCACCTAAGGTGAAAGGACGCATCGTCACGACCATGGCCAAAGCCAAGGAAGTGCGACCGATGGTCGAGAAGTGTATTACCATCGCTAAGAAAGGTGTCGCTGCCGAGAAGCTAGCAGCCGAGTTCGGCACGCAAGCCGAACGCAATACGGCCGCCTGGAAGCAATGGCGTGAGGGTCCTAACCACGCGAAGTGGATGGAAGCCATGGCCCCCGCAGTTTTTGCTCGCCGTCGCCTCATCCAGATCCTGTGCGACAAGCAGGCCGTGCAAATCCTCTTCGATGAATTGGCAGAGCGCTTTGAAGATCGTCCCGGCGGATACACTCGCATCATGCGCTTGGCCACGCCACGCTTGGGTGATAACGGTCCCCGCGCTATCCTTGAGTTCGTCGGTCGCAACGATCGTGTTGTCGTTCGTAGCCAGAAGCCAGATTTCGGCGGCGAGGAAGCAGCCAGCGGCAGCGATTCCCCAAATGCCGACTCCAGCAACAATGACGCTACCGGGCAGCCCCCGACAGCGGAGAACAGCGGCAACTAGCCCACGCTTCAGTCCGTCAACGCAACCATACGCCGACGCCCTCAAGCGTTGAACACCGATCCATTCAGCCGAACATAAGAACGAGTAGCAAACATGGCCAAGGGAAAGAAAAAGAAAGAAGTGATCCACTTAGTCTGTGAAGAGACGGGTGATTACAACTATACGCTGCGCCGCAAGACCGGTGGCGAAAAGCTCCGGCTGAGCAAGTTCTGCCCTCGGCTGCGCAAACACACCGTGCATGTCGAGAAGAAGAAGTAAGACCTCCGTTGGTGGTGCTTGCGCTCCACATGCCGGCTATGCAAACCTCAGGTTCCGCAGCTAAATGCAACATGTGAAATGATGATTGCTTGGGTTGCTCCATTGCGAGTTGCCCAATGTTGCCGGCGTATTGCGGACCCGGCTTAGCACCGTTTTCTAATGGGCTATCTACTCGTCCGCCGCTTTGATGTAGCGGCGTCCGTACTCGGTCACCGAATCGGGGTTCAGAGGCGTACTGTCGATGGTCAGGAATAATGTTGTTTCCTTGGGATCGTGGGCTAGTTGTTCGCGCGCGTGCTCGACATAACGAGCGATCCAAGTCAGAGCGCGCTCGGAGTTGTGATGCTTTTTTGGAGTGCTTCGAGTTCTCGGAGCTTTGGTCTGGCGGGCGGCCCACCGCGCACGGCAACCGATCGGTGAAAGCCAAGTTGGCAGCGCTTCGGGGTGGTTGCCGTTGGGGCGAGTTGCTGTGCGGTGCAGAATGTCCTTGAGTCGGTCCGCTGTGGTGACCTGAAAGTTTCGGTTGGTGTCGACCGAGGGGAGGGCCAAAGCGGTGATGAATCCCCGCACTGGTATGATGTCCTGCAAAGCAAAAAACATTTGCATTGGGACGAAAAAAAGTGTCATCTGGATTGTTAGAGGAGAAGTTGAGTAAATTTTCCACTAACAAGGAGTCCCAGATGACAATCTCTATTTCACCCCAAACGAAGCGGAATTCCAAGCCCCATGGTCATCGAAA
>JADYZV010000152.1 GCA_020852965.1 Pirellulaceae bacterium
ACACAGGCTAACTTGCCAGTCAACAATCGGACTATGTAAGGCTTTCAACGGCCAAATCAAAAAATTTTTGCGATTGCAATACCAACAAACTCCGTCAATGCAAAAACTTCACAGCCTATCCGCGTCGAATGAATCCAACAACCAACAACTAAGCACCAAGAACCAAGAACTAAGAACCAAGAACTAAGAACCAAGAACTAAGAACTAAGAACCAAGAACTAAGAACCAAGAACCAAGAACTAAGAACTAAGAACTAAGAACTAAGAACTAAGAACTAAGAACTAAGAACCAAGAACCAAGAACCAAGAACCAAGAACCAAGAACCAAGAACCAAGAACCAAGAACTAAGAACCAAGAACTATCTTCCCGTCGACCAGTTGCAACCTCACATCGGCCAGTTCGTCTGCCTCTTGTTGATTGTGGGTGACGTGCAACGTGCTCACTCCCGTGGCTTGCTTGACGGTTCGCAACAAATGAAACATCTCCTGCCGCGTCTGGTCGTCGAGCGCACTGAGCGGTTCGTCTAACAAGAGGACTTGGGGCTGAAACGATATCGCGCGCCCCAGGGCCGTTCGCTGCGCCTCGCCACCACTGAGGGCTTGTACTCGCCGCCCCAATAAGTGCTCGATCCCGAGCACGGAAGCTAGCTCGGCAGTACGTGACTGGATCGCGGACTGCGTCCAACGGCGAAGTCGCAAGGCGAACTGCAAATGCTCGGCTACCGTCAACGTTGGGAACAATGCCAAGTCTTGCGGTACGTAGCCGATACCGCGATCAGCCGGAGACCAGCTCGTCATATCGACGCCTGCAATGCGAATGGCTCCCCCAGAGACGCGCCGCAAGCCGCAGATGGCTTCGAGCAGCGATGTCTTGCCGCATCCGGTTCGTCCCATCAGTACCGCATACTGACCCGCCGCGACGGATAGCGAGATGTCCCGCAGTGTAAACCTGCCCAATTTCATTTCGATTTCAGAGAGCTCGATCATCGGTCTACTCCACTTAAGCCGGTTCCCACGCCGCGCAAAATCAACAGCACGACAATTGCCAGTCCCACCATCAACAGCGAAACGGCCACGGCGGCATCCAGACGTCCGATGCTCAGTTCGAGGAACACCGTGGTCGAAAGGACCTCTGTTCTTCCGCGCGTCGAGCCGGCAAAGACCAGGATCGGTCCAAATTCGCCCAGTGCGCGAGCCCAGGCGATGGTCGTGGCTGCAACCATTCCACGCACCGCTTGCGGCAGAGCGATTTTCACAAACGCTTGGCCGCGCGTGCAGCCCAACGTGCGTGCTACATCTTCGGCTCGTGGATTGATCTGATCGAAAGTCACGCGCATGGTGCGAATCGCAAACGCACACGAAACCGTAAACTGTGCCAACACGACGGCCGGCCAATGAAAGGTGACTGGAAACTTCAACTCGTCTCGAAACCATCTGTCGAGCTGCCAATCGCCCCAATTCAAGTGAAACAGTATCAACAAACTCAGCCCCAGCACCAATGGCGGTAGCACGATTGGGATATCGACCAACGTGTCGACGATCCATCGGCCTGGAAAGCGATACCGCGACAATAAATAGCCCAGCGGTGTAGCCACCCACAGCGACAGCAAGGCTGCCGCCGTACAGGACAACAGGGTCAACCGAATTGCCTCTTGAATCTCACGCTTGAGCAGCGCTTCGCTAAAAGCTCCCCAAGAGGTAAACAACAAGTCGGCGGCTATCAAGAGCACGATCAGCAGGACAAAACAGGACGATAGGCCTCCCATAATCAAAAAGAAAAGCGGGTCGGCCAGGCGCCGGGCGCGCGGCGCCGCATGCGTCGGCAAATGCGTTGATTTTTGGGTGGGAGCAGGATTCACGGTGTGCAACTACAACGAGTGATGGGAAAACCAAAGCATACCGCATGTCGCCCGAAAGTAGCAGGCACAATTCCGTACGCCGTCCGTTGGAGTGTGAAACCGCTGAGTTTCAACCGACTAAGACTCACGAAGAGCGACCCTTTTTCTGAGAAACCATTTCCATCGGTGCCACTAATTTTTGCGTAATCTGAAAAACGCCCCTTGATCCAACAGCAAACATTGCTAATAATCAGCTCTGTATTGATATTGAGTCTCAATACCGCTTACATTACCGCTTTGGATAACCCGCTTAGCTCCTCCGCAAAAACATCACCCGTAGGAAGAATGATGAAACCCCAGCCGTACACCATCCAGCTCCCCGCCACCCGACGCGCTTTCACCCTCGTCGAACTGCTCGTCGTCATCGCCATCATCGGTATTCTTGTCGGTTTGCTCCTGCCCGCCGTTCAAGCAGCCCGCGAAGCGGCCCGACGCATGAGCTGTTCCAATAATCTCAAACAAATGGGACTCGCCCTCCACAACTACCACGATAGCTACAGCAAATTTCCTCCTGCGGGATTTGTCAGCCCGAATTACCCCGGTGGCGTCTGGTCCGTTCAAGCGAGAATCCTTCCGCAATTGGAACAAGCCAACTTGCAGAATCTCATCAATTGGTCCCAGCCCTACAGCGTACAAGGCCTAGTGGCTCGGACTCGCGTGCCCGTCTACGTGTGCCCCAGTGAGCCCCGCGACGAAATCCGCCTCGATCCCAATGCGAATGATCCTAACTTCGCCCACTACCCGCTCAACTACGGTGCCAACATGGGAGAGTGGTTCATTTTCGACCCTAGAAACAACCAAGGGGGAAGCGGGGTATTTTATCCCAACAGCAAACTGCAGTTTGGAAGCATTACCGATGGCACCAGCAACACGCTCGCCTTCGCCGAAGTCAAGGCCTATACGACCTACATTCGCGACGGGCTCAATCCATCGGGCTCCGGCGTGCCGACCCCTAGCCTTCCAGCCGATGTCGTTGCCTACGGTTCTAGCTCCAAGTCCGATTCCGGGCACACCGAATGGGTCGACGCCCGCGTCCACCAAAGTGGCGTTACCACCACCTTTGCCCCCAACACACGAATGGTTTACGAAGCAGATGGCAATGTCTACGACATCGATTTTAATTCATCGCGCGAGGGCAAGACCTTCAACAATGTCACCTATGCTTCGGTCACCTCGCGCAGCCATCATACTGGCGGCGTTGAAGTCGCCCTGTGCGATGGCTCGGTTCGCTTTATCAGTCAATCCGTTGATCTCGCCTCCTGGCGTGCCCTTGGCAGTCGCTCCGGAGGAGAAGTCGTGCAACTGAACGACTAGGCGTGCTGATCGAGCGCGTCGGCAGCGATCCAGCCGCTCATTATCACCATCGGCATACCAGGCCCAGGATGAGCCGCGCCGCCGGCCAAGTACAAGCCGTGAATCTCTCGGCTTCGATTGGCCGGTTTGAACGCCCCCGTGTAGGTACCATGGCTGGCTAGTCCATAGATAGCACCGCGCAAGACTCGGTAACGCTTGAGAATTCCCTCAGGAGTCAACGTCTGCTCCGTCGCAATCCGCTGGCGAATCCCCTGCATGCCTCCCGTCGACTCGAGCTTGTCCAGGATCACGTCGCGATACTCGGGCAATAGCTGCGACCAATCGTGGTGTGGACGCAAGTAGGGAGTGTGTACCAGCACATACAAGGCTTCACCTCCCGGCGGTGCTACGCCTGGCTCGCTAATCGACGGCGCGCAGACATAACAGGTCGGATCGGGCGCGGGCTCCCCGCGACGATAGATCCAGTCAAACTCCTCATGCGGATCACGCGAGAAGACAAAATTGTGATGCAGTAGATGCTCGTACTTTTCGCGAAGCCCCAGATAGAGCACCACTCCCGAACAAGCCGGTTCGATATCCCGCTTGCGCGATTGCCTCAACGGTTGCCCATGCTGGCGTAGCAATTCACGATGCGTACGCACTGAATCGCAATTGGAGACCACAGCTTCAAACGGTAACGACTCGCCGCTCGTCAGCTTGATCCCTACCACCGCACTGCCGATCGTTTCGATCCTATCCACATCGCAGTCGGTTTGAATGACGACGCCCAATTCAAGAGCCAGTTTTTCCAGTGCGACGGGGACGGCCCGCGTGCCTCCCAAGGGATACCAAACGCCTTCCTGAGTCTGCATGTGCGCGATCCCGCACAAGACTGCCGGCGAGGCGTCGGGCGAGGAACCGACATACTGCGTGAAATGGTCGATCATCTGCGCCGCGCGCTGGTCGGGGACGTACTCGCGGACCACACTCGCGACCGACTTGCCCATCCGCAACGACAGCACGTCTTTGAGGACGGCCAAATTGAACATGCCCGAAGATCGGAAAGTATCGGAGATCCCCCCCACACTTTGCCAAAAGAAAAAGCGTTCGGAGACTTCGTGCAGCTTTTTAGAGTATTCGATAAAGCGACTGTAGCCCTCAGCCGATCGCTCATCGCCACAAAGCTTGATCAAGTTGTCTTGCATCTTTTTCGTATCGGACACCAGATCGAGCACCGAGCGATCTTGGAAAAAGCAGCGCCACTGTGGGTCCAGCGGTAGTAGCTCGACATAATCTTCCAGGCGTCTGTTCGCTTCGGCAAAAATACGCTTAAGCACCGAGGGGATCGTCAGAATCGTTGGCCCCATATCGAAGCGGTAGCCGTCTGCATGCAGCACCGCCGCTTTTCCTCCTACCCAGGCGTTCTTTTCCAAAAGCGTCACGCGATGCCCGCGCGCCGCTAGCACGCACGCCGCAGACAGCCCCGCGAGTCCCCCGCCGACGACGGCGACGTTGAGTTTCTTTGTTTGCTGCATGTTCCGCTGCACATTCTGTAACTAATTCGGGGATTTCGATCAGGGCCCCCCAGTGGCCTTGTGCCACTGGAGCCAAAGTTTTGTCAATAGCTGCAGCCCCCACTGGCCTTGTGCCACTGGAGCCAAAGTTTTGTCAATAGTTGCAGCCCCCAGTGGCCTTGTGCCACTGGAGCCAAAGTTTTGTCAATAGCTGCAGCCCCCAGTGGCCTTGTGCCACTGGAGCCAAAGTTTTGTCAATAGCTGCAGCCCCCACTGGCCTTGTGCCACTGGAGCCAAAGTTTTGTTAATAGCTGCGGCCCCACCGCGCCGACTCTCCTTCGAACGGCTTCTCAACCACACGAAGTAGCTCAAACGATTCTAGTCGCTTGTCCACCCCACATGCAGGCCCGTAGGCTTCCGCACTGGTTCTCGCTGCAGACCACCGTGCTGCTCGGTTCCAGTTGGAAACCACCGAGCTGCGCTGCCCAACTAGTCTTCCACCGGTCCATGAAAACTGCATAATGCAGGCACATGTCGCTTTGCGGGCGATCGCTGCCCACATATCCCGACGCGCCCACTATTGATAACCAAGACAATTGCCACTACAGATGAAAAACGTCCTAGTTACCGGCGGAGCAGGTTTCATCGCTTCGCACATCACCACCGCACTGGTCGAACGTGGGGACCAAGTCCGAGTGCTCGACAATTTGTGTACTGGATTTAAACACAATCTGGCACACGTGGCTAACGACATTGAGTTCATTGAAGGGGACATAGCCGACGAACAAACGGTAGGTCGAGCCATGCGGGGGGTCGAATTGGTCTTCCACCAAGCCGCCCTGGCCTCGGTCCAATTGAGTATTGAGAACCCACTAGCCACGCATCAAAGCTGCGCCACCGGCACGCTCAATGTCTTGCACCATGCGGCGCGAGCCGGCGTTTCGCGTTTAATATACGCTGCCAGCAGCAGCGCCTATGGCGATCGTCCCTTTGCCGCCAAGCGCGAAAGCGACTTGCATCAAGTGCTCAGCCCCTACGCGGCCGCCAAGCTGGCGGGTGAACTCTATTGCGAAGCCTTCTACCATAGTTTCGGGCTCGAGACAGTCGGCCTGCGATACTTCAATGTCTTCGGCCCGCGCCAAGACCCCGCCAGTCCGTATTCGGCGGTGATACCGATTTTTGTCTCTGCCATTCTCAGCGGACAACCTCCAACCATTTTTGGCGACGGACATCAATCGCGCGACTTCATCTACGTAAAAAATGTCGTCCAAGGCAACTTGTTAGCAGCCGAAGCCGCCGAAGCCCCGGGAAAAATCTTCAACATGGGGCAGGGGAGGCAGACCAGCCTCTTGCAGCTATTGAGCCTGCTCTCAGAGTTGCTCGGCAAACCAGTGAAACCAAGCTTCGAGCCCGCTCGATCGGGTGACGTACGCGAAAGTATGGCCGACATTTCACAGGCTCGAAGCATCCTCGGCTTCGAACCAAAAATAAGTTTGGAAGACGGACTGCGGCACACTATAGACTACTACCGTCAAATGGCCGAAGCGAAACTCAACTCAGTGTAAGAAGCCGCGCATGTGTTTTAGGTTACTTCCAGCAACGGTGGCGAACCCCCAAACGACCTATCATGCGCAAAACCCATGCTCGGGTGCTTAGTTGTCATGACACGCTTTGCTGCAGCAACTCGACTGAGTAACTTTCTCGATCTAATCTATCCGCCCGAGTGCGCTTGGTGCCAAGCCCCCTGTGAGTTGACCGAGCGTCTATGTGCTGGTTGCCGCGCAAGATTCGTCAGTGGATACTACCGTTGTCACCGGTGCGCCGCGCCTCTGCCTCAAGTTCTCCCCAATCACGACTGTGCTCGCTGTCGGCAAGCCAAGTGGCGATTCACACGCGTGGTCACGCTCGCAACCTATCGAGGCGACATGCGCCGGGCAATCATCTCGATGAAACGCAATCGCTTCGAACCTCTGCGCCGCGCCATGGCCGATCTACTCGGACAGCAACTATTGTTAGAACCTCAACACACCGACGCATTGCCGCTATTGATACCGGTCCCCTACCACTGGAGCCATGCTTTCTCTAGCTCAACCAACACGGCAGAGCTACTCGCCCAGGGTATCGCAACTACCAGCGGTTGGCCCATCGCGCAACGTATCGTGCGCCGCATTCGCAAGACATCGAAACAGGGGATGCTGAGTTGGGCGGAAAGAAAAACGAACGTGCGACATGCTTTCTCCGTCAAATCCCCCGATGGCATCCAGGGACGCCAGGTATGGTTGGTAGACGATGTAATGACCAGTGGTGCGACCGCCGCCGAACTCGCCCGACTGTTGCTCAAAGCGGGTGCCGCTCAAGTCAACGTAGCCGTGGTTGCGCGTGGCACCGGAGTGCGAGAGTCGGGCGCTAACGTCGCCAAACAGTAGTTTTACTTGAAATCAGGATCTGCGATAAACTCCAGCGCATTGTTACCACTAGCTGTGCCGAGCGTTTCGCGTATGCTGAATACCCCCAAGCGTCCATATTTTACAAAACTCTATTCCGCTAGATCGTCTTATGGATTTTCAACACGAATCCCCCCCTTTGAAAATCAAGAGCTCCTCGCCGCTGCGACGAGCCATTTGGCGTGGGTCGAGTATTATTGCGCCGCCGCTGGTGACGCTGCTATTGCTGATTTGGATCGCCAGCGCAGTCGAACAATACGTTCTTTTTCCCTTGGAAACAGCAGGCCGCACCGCATTGGTATGGTCGACTGCCGACATCAAAGCCGCGCCACCATCAGCCGCAGAGCTGAATAACAAGGACGATGAAAGCCAGGGTTTTACCTACGAGGGCGTGTCCTACGTTCGCGCTCCGCTGGGTGGAAAGTTTTTGCCCGAGCACGTGGTCGGTTGGGTCGACGCCCATTTGGACTTGCTCCCGCAAAACATGCAGAACCCACTCTCAGCGACCGACTACTATCAAGCCTACGTGCGGCTGCGCTATATGTCGCGTTGGTTGACGGTTCCCCTGCTGCTGTTGATTCTGCTGAGCGTGCTCTACTTCGTAGGACGCTTCTTGGCTGCCGGTGTCGGGCGTTTCTTTGTGACCGGTTTCGAACGGATTCTCAACCAACTCCCCGTCGTTCGCAACGTGTACTCCTCCGTCAAGCAAGTCACCGATTTTGTGCTAACCGAGCGAGAAATCGAGTTTACACGCGTGGTGGCCATTGAGTATCCGCGCGTCGGCATCTGGTCGCTAGGCTTCGTCACCAGCGACAGCCTACCTCAGCTCAAAGCGGCCCTCAACGAAGAGATCGCCACCGTATTTATCCCCACTTCGCCGATGCCCATGACCGGCTTCACTGTCAATATTCGCAAGCGCGAGACGGTTGAGTTGGAGCTAACCATCGATCAGGCGATCCAGTTCATTGTAAGCTGCGGTGTCGTCTGCCCCATGCCACCGTCCACCAAAATCCGCACCAGCAAGCCTCCATTGCTCAGCGGCAGCGACTCACCGCCAAGCCAGTCATAATCAATGCAGCCCGACGCTCCGCCGTCGGAAGTTCCCTCCAATGTGGCCCGACGCTCCGACGTCGGAAGTTCCCTCCAATGTGGCCCGACGCTCCGCCGTCGGAATCTAAGACAAAAAGCATCCTATCACCATCCGCTATCCCCCTTTTCCTCACTCCTTTCTCTCATCCGCTTCCCACGGATCAACGCGGATCTTGAGTTCAGTGATATTGCCAGTCGTCGCAACCTTTTGCAACTTAGTTAAGATCTGCTTCTTGCGAAAGTGCACCTCTTGCATGACAGCGCTGTTGGCCACATGGATTTGCAGTATGCCGCGCGCAACATTGCCGGGACGCGACAGCTTCGCTAACTCCGGCCCGACCGCTTGCTGCCATTGTTCGAGCAACTGTGCTGCACCTTGTGTCTCGGCGTAGCCCGACGACGCGAGTAGGCGGCGCACCACACTGCCGATCGGCTTGGCTACTAAACGGCTGCGGCGCTGGTGAATCTGCGCCAAATCCCAGGCTTCACGTTGTTCTGGCGTCGGTTCTGGCATGTTTACTCAGTCTCTGCAAGTAGCAGCGTTACCACACCTTCCAAATAGGCGTATTCATGCAGCCCAACTGCCTTCATACGCACTTTCCCCGTTCGGTCGATGAACAGTGTCGTTGGAAACCCTTGGAAGCGCGGGACCTGGGCCATCGTCTCTTGGTCACTTAGCAGGCACGGATAATTGATGGAAAACTCCTCGGCGAAATCAAGCACGCCTTGAAGATTCTCCTCTTCGGTTTCTTTTCTTTCGTAGTTGAGTCCGATCACCTGAAAGCCCTGTTCGCCATAGGTTTCCTGCAAACGCACGAACGATGGAATTTCCGCTCGGCAGGGCGGACACCACGTTCCCCAAAAATCGACGATAACGACCTTGCCCTTCAGAGCCTCCAGGCTTTGTTCCACGCCATGGATATCGGTACCCGCAAATGTGAACGGAAAGGTCTCGCCCTCGTTCAAATCCCGCTGAGCGCGGGCCAAAATTCGCTCCTTGGCCGCTTGTTGCCAGGCTTCCATCCGTCGAGCAAATCCCTCCGATTCGCGCACTTCAGCCAGCGCTGGATCTTCGTCAATGGCAGAGAATTCCGTAAAGCCATTGGCCACAGCGTCGTCTATTGCCGACACGGCCTCATTCAATTGACCACTTCTGGCCAGCGCACCGGCTTCATTGAAATAAATGTTAGCAATCGCCGCAGCGGGTAGGAACTCCACCCCCCCAGGCATCCCAGCCCGCAGCGCTCGGCCACTCTGCAGGATAAACGCATAGGCCTCGTCGATCTTGCCCGCGCGAGCTAACGTCGAAGCGATCTGCTGTGACAGTAAAGCCAAGCTCATCTGACTGCTCACGTCGCCTGCCAAGGTCGACTGGACTAACGTCGGATAGGGCTCGCGAAAGCGTCGATCCAAACCTTCCGGTAGACGCAACCAATCGCCATAGTCGATCTCCGGCTCTTCGCTTTTTTCCGCATTCGAGGCGTCATCGGCCTCCAACTTTTCTCCCAAACCTCCATCGGCCAGCGCATCCTCCTGGACCGTACCATCCGCAATGCCAGCTCCACTGTCTGACTGCTTCGTACAGGCGACCGGCGATAGCAGACAGACTGTCAGGCCGATGAATTGTAGTAGACGCATAAACGAGTTGCCTTTTGTTACAAACAATCCAAATGACCGGACGATACCACAGCCTTCAGTTTACACCATTTCCAGGCTTGCCGAAATGCGCCGCATTTTACGTGAGACGCTCGTTGCCCCCCACACAACTGTCCCTCCAACGCCCTGTAGCCGTTGACCGCTCCGTCGGTCAATCACTCTCTAGTCGCTCGATCACTTCCGTGTCACCCACAGAATGGAAGCTACCGATTTGTCAATTGCAAATGCCATCGTTCCACGGAGCGATCGACGGAGCGCTCCACGGCGACCTCTCATTTCAAAAGTTGTTCCACCTCGGCCTGACTCAAGCCACGATCAAAAACTGCAATCTCATCGAGTTTCCCTTCCCAATTGTCAACTCGATCACTGCGCCCGCCAAAAAACATTTCTGTGATGGCAGGTGCTGCCGCTTGTTTCTCGTTCAACTCGATCGATATCTCGGCGCGCTGGGCATCAGCTTGATAGACTTCAATTTTGTTGCCCTGCTTAACTAGTACTGCTCGGCCCCACTGCCAACGTGGCGTGGCGGTCTGCCCCAAGTGTGGTTCTGCATTGCCCGCTTGCAACACCAAACGCCCCGGTTGATCCGTTCCACCCGACAGCCCCAGATGCACACCGCCATCGGTGCTGGAAAAGTCATAGTCGCGCGAAAACATCCAGCCCGCAACCTCGCGCGCCTGCAATGGCATTCCATTCCAATACGACAACACGACGCTGTAATCGCCCTGTAGTTCAGGCATTTCGGCCAACATACGTCCACCGGCGAAATGGGCGCAACGATTCGTCTCTCCCTGAGTTGTGAATGGAGTCCATGCGCCCAACGCGGCGGGCTCGTTCTCTGTCGTCGGTCCCTCTAAGAAGAAGAGTACTCCCGCTTCGTAGACCGCATTGCGTCCCGCACCACTGCGATCGAGCGCCGTGCTGCCGGACATCTCGTCCAATCGCCAATAGGCCAGCGGCTTGAGCTCTGCGATCGTCTTCGCTGCCGGTCCACGACTCTGCTCGAACTCGCGTCGCGGCAGTCCGCTCACTTGCTCCAGCAATATCAAGTCAGCAGCCACAATCCGTGGCTCAGCCGTGACCTCCAAGCCGGCTGATCGCGCCGCCCAAGTGTTGTAGCCCCCTAGCAGATGCTGCTCAGGTGGTGGAATGTACCCCTCCGCACCATTGGCCAACTCGATCACCATCGTCTTGGGGAGTGGGCTCTGCAACTTGAGCTTCAGACCGCTTAGCGCGTACGTTTCGGTTGGAGTCGACGCGATGGCTATATCCCCAATACGAATCGCCTGAACAATAATCTCAGTAGATTGGTATTGATTTAGAAAAACCTGCTCGCGCGCGTAGATTTCCGGCAACGTTTGCGGCAGTCGATCTCCTGTCTCGGCTACGATCTGCTGCGACCACTGCAAGCGCTGCGCGTCGGGAGTGCGATAGTGCATGGGCAACACAGCTTGCTGCATCGCCAAGTCGGCATCTGCCTTGGGTTCAATCCTCTCGTAGACCTCAGTTGCAATTGCCAACAGGCCTTGCGCGTACTCTTCGATCGTCCCTTCGGCCTCGGGTGCTAGTCGCAAGTAGTCTTTCTTCCAAATGTCGCCACTACAACCATGTGACATGATGGCGACTGGGACTGGACGGCCATCTGTTTTTCCTTCCTTCGTCGCATTCGCTCCAGCTTCATCTGCCACATCTTCCCCAGTGGCCGAACTTGCGTCCGCTTGATGCTCCGTCCCGCCCATAAAGCGTTCCATTCCATCGCAGAATAGGCCGAAATAATCCGCGCTGATGGGGCTATCGGAAAAGTAGTGCATCGAGAAGTTCGCCAGTGCGGCGATTGGCTGGCCATCCAACGTCTCGAAGGCAATGATGCACAGCTCCGGATCTTCCGGGCCTGTGGGGCCCGTGGCATCATCGGGATTGGCGGCCGAGTGCATATTGGCGCGGATGGTCGGATTGCCAAACGGATCTAGGGCGATGCGATCGGGTCGCCGCACCCAGCGCCGCAGCGCTGTAAATTGCGGAGCCTGTCCACTTCCCCAACCGACTCGAGCCGGCGTTAGATTCTTCTCCGCAGCAACCAGCGCCTCCACCAAGCGTTGTCTGAGCAGTGGCACGTAGCTCGCGTCGGCATCGGTGCCCAAACACGCGAAGCTCGATGGTGCCGTGTGGCTATGGGTGGCCGAGATCAAGATCCGATCCGGCCTGAGTTGGGTACGTGTCGAGGCCAGTTGCTTTGCTTCGTCCAATAGCGTGCGCGGCATCATACAACTATCGACCACCACAATCGCCAGACGTTCGCCGCCATCGTCCAGCACGATCGCCCGCGCGTTGACCCGGGTCTTGATTTGATCGGCAGAACGGGATGTCATGCCTCCATTGACCAGCACGGGCCATTGGTCTGGCGACACGTCCACTTTGGCCGCCCCCACACGCAGCTCAGCCTGTACGAACGTGCCCGTTCCCAAGCAAACCACCAGCGCCAGCCCCAAACACTTCTTAAACGTCATGCTTCACTCCACTTAGATTTGTACTTAAGGCACCCATGCACGCACTAGCGCTGCGTTACAACTAAGAACTGGGGTAGCGGAACTCGTCAAGCGTTTCCGTTAGCCCTTCAATCACCGAAATTTTCCTCCGGTTTAGGGATCAGCAACGGACGGAAATTGAGGTCTTTCGCACTAGCCGCAGTTGCTCGGGTTGACTGAAAACCTATGCGTGGGTGTGTATCATCAACTCCATGTTAACGCATCCCGTCGTGGCAGGTCTTGTCGAATAGCCGCGATCCCGCAGAAAATCCCGGAAGCCCCTTGGCGCACGGGTGAACTTCGAGTCTATTTATGTCGCGGGATGGAGCAGCCCGGTAGCTCGCGAGGCTTAAAGAAAAAGCTCTATAGGTGATTTGAAAATGAACACGAATCACGTCGGAGACATTGCCGAACAGGCCGTTATTCTCCGCAGCCTTGAATTTGGCTGGGGAGTTTGTTGACCGATAGGTAATGGTTTAGCCTATGATTTGATCCTGGACGTTAATTCCACTTTAGTGAGAGTTCAGGTCAAGTCGGTGTGGCTGGATGAGGTTTCTGGCAATTTCGTGACGGACAATCGGCGTACGAAAACCAATCGTCGCCAAATGGTTCGTGACAACTATGGAATTAGAGACTTTGATTTTGCGGTGGTGTATCTGCCAATAATCAAAGTGTTTTACATAATTCCAGTGGAGTTATTTATTGAATACGGCAGTTCGATCTCTTTTGTCGAGAATGAAAAACGGCAAAGGAGACCACGCTCCGCAGCGAATCGTAACTGCTGGCAACTTATAGAGAAATGGGCTGCACAGATGGAAACGTCTGTGTGAACACTTGTCAAATTCGGGGAACCCTCTAGCGATGGCAATCCCGAGCCAAGCTTGAAGTTTGGAGTTGCAAGACTCTGGAGTTCAGGAAGGTGTAGAGACTTAATGGCAGGCCCCTCGCGGTTGAATTGATTAGAAGCTTAGCTTCGAATGAACACAATCGCAGGGTGAAGAGAAAGTCCAGACCACAAACATTGATTTGGCCAAGTTGGCCGAAGCTGATTGATGGCGGCGAAAGCCGAAGTGGTAAGCATAACCTCGAGGTCGTCGGTTCGAATCCGGCTCCCGCAACTTCTCTGCTTTGTTAGGAAACTGACCAGCGGTAGGTTATTCGATTAAGCCGGTGTCTTGCAGCAACGCACAACACCGGCTTTTTTCGTATTTTCCTGCAATCTCTGGGGTCCCAGCCACTCTCCAGAGACTCGATTTCCGTCCGCGACTCGCGCCAAAACAATCCCTCTCTGGGGGCCAATCAGAGGCAAATACTCTTAGAGTCTCTGGGTTTTGAAAAACGCCGGATTAACGACTCTGGGTTATGAACATTCTGCCTCACTCGGGATTCTTTTTTTCCCCTGTTCTGCCTCACTAACAGGTCCATAGTTGCGAACTTTCCCATCGGTTGCCCAACATCATCTGGCCGCAGCTCCCACCGGATCACCCCTATCACCTGCCACCAAGTTAACACTACCCCGACAATCTGCCCGAAGGCCATCCAGGACACTATTACCCAGGCATGCCACCGTATCCTGTGCTCGCGCCGTAATGCTTGCGTTCTTATAGAGCCAAATGGAAGTTGCAAGAAAAACCTCAACCCATGGATACTTTTGCTGCTGACATGCGTTTAATCTACTGACGATATTCACGTGCGATTATTTCCGTGAACTAGAAAGATTCGCGAACCAATGCAGGAGAAGAGCGTCTATATCTGCAGCACGCGACGAATGTGGTCGCGGAAAAAGGATTCTGAAAAGCAATCAATCACCGGATACGAGATCATGACTTCAATACGGCCCAGTTACCTAAGGTCAACACTGACCGAACGATTTAATGGATATGAGGGTTGTATCGTGTTGCAAAACGCGAATGCGCTCGCCTTGCATCCACATCGGAGGTAACACTCGGCCGTACTAACGAAGCAAACGTTGGCGAACCCGGTGTTACCCCAAAGTGACACCGGGTTTTTTCGTGCCTATTTCCAACGTTTTACATACAGATGGACTGGTAGCTGAGACGGTATAGCGGCGGTCTGAAGAACCGCAGAGGAGGGTTCGAGCACCTCCCAGTCCACTGGATGCGCACTTGGCAAAAACTCACACGAGTCACTGATAAATACAAATGGGCTTGCCGACGGGTCGGCGCTTTGACTTGCACTCAAGGCTTCAGGGTTCAACTCCCTGCAGGTCCACTGACATGACATCCTGACTGTTATGAAACATATTCTGTCAATTCCGGTGGGTCCTGTGTTGGTACGGGAAGGCGACTGTTAATCGCCCAGATGTAGGTTCGATTCCTGACATGGACACTGATTTGAACATGGCTCGGTGCGATGTTGGTATTTGCAGTCAGCCCCTCAAGCTGGCGCTCACCGGTTCGATTCCGGTCCGAGTCACTCTTCAATCGCGATGTGGTGGAACCGGTAGACACGCGAAGCTCAGAACGTCGTGTCATTGAGGCGTAGGAGATCGACTCTCCTCTTCGTGACTTACATTGCAGGCTAGATGGTACTGAGCTGACTTTCATAAGGTCGGATTCTTTCCTTGTTTTCTGGCTTTTCGAACATTTCTCCGACTCTCTCAAAAGTCGCGCGACTTCCCAAACTCTCGCCCAGTCGGCTCCTCTCCACTCCGAAAATCGGTAAAATACTCTCCCGCTCACGGGGCTTGGGAAACGTAGTTTTTTTATGGATGCTCGGTAACGAACTGCCTGCCTCACTCACCGCAGCCACAAATCAACGCGGCAGACACCGGCGTGTTCATACTGAAAGAAGGACAGCGAACGCTGAGGACCTCCAGCGACCTGCCGCTCTGCTCGAAGAAACATTGAAGGCACCCAATTATGGTAATGGCGAAGAATGGTTTTGTCTTCGTAGTGTTTGTGTGTTGTCTCGCCTACCACAGCGCATGCGCGAGCCAGCCAAACATCGTTTTCATCATGGCCGACGATCTCGGTTACGGCGATCTAGCCTGCTACGGGAGCGCGGTTCACCATACGCCACACCTCGACGCGCTGGCAGCTGCCGGGATGCGATTCACCGACTTTCATTCCTCCGGACCCATGTGTACTCCGACGCGGGCGGCCGCGCTGACCGGTTTGTATCAACAACGATTCGGCAGCCAGTTCGACACGGCCCTTTCCGGAGTTGACGATCGTGACTTGGGGCTCCCTCATGAAGCGGTGACAATCGCTGAAGTGTTGAAGCCGCTGGGTTACTCGAGCGCCTGTTTCGGCAAATGGCATCTCGGATACCTGCCGCCGTGGTTACCCACCAGTCAGGGATTCGATCAGTTTCGCGGGCTCGCTTCCGGCGACGGCGACTTCCATACTCACATCGATCGCTCAGGCAGCGAAGACTGGTGGCACAACGATCAAATCGAGATGACTGAGGGGTACACCACCGATCTGCTGACGCAGTACAGTATCGACTTCATCGAGCAGCACCGTAGTCAGCCGTTCTTTTTATACGTGCCTCATCTGGCGATTCATTTCCCATGGCAGGGACCTGAGGATCCTCCGCACCGGCGAAAGGGAATGAGCTACGAGACCGACAAGTGGGGAGTAATTCCGAATCCAGGCAACGTCGCGCCGCACGTTAAGGCAATGATCGAGTCGCTTGACGAAAGTGTCGGAAAAATCGTTGCCGCGCTTCGCAAGCATGACCTGCAGAACAACACACTCGTCATCTTCACTTCGGACAACGGTGGGTACCTGACTTACGGGCCGAACTTTAGAAACATCTCCAGCAACGGACCTTATCGCGGCCAGAAGACACAACTCTACGAGGGTGGCCACCGCGTCCCGGCGATCTTCACCTGGCCTGGGAAGATCCAACCCTCCGTCTCGACAGCGACGACCCACAGCATCGACCTGTTCCCGACAATCGCCGCATTGGCAGGAATCGAAACAGAGGGGGTTCGAACGGACGGACACAACCTTGTACCGCTATTGACCGGCGAAGCGAGCTTGCCAGAGCGAATGCTGTTCTGGCGAGCTCACTCCCGGTCTGCCGTACGGAGCGGTTCCTGGAAACTACATCGCGACGGCGACAAGACAGAGCTATACGATCTCGATCATGATCCCGGCGAACAGCACGATCTGGCCGCACAACAACCCGAGCGGGTAAACCGGCTGATAGATGCCTGGAATGAGTGGGAAGCAGACGTTAGTCGCAGCATCCAAGAGCTGCAATAATTGGACTGGTAATGATCACCTCGCTAGCTGGCTTCGGCAAGACGGGTTGACTGATGAATGTCCGCCACATCGGGTCTTTGTCCACAAACATCCGTTGTATGTTAACCCGGTAATCCGAGCGAGGGAAATCCATTGCCGCAGCCCCACGGCGATTGTGCTGAGGAAGACTGCTGTAAGGATTGTTCGTTATTGGTGGTGCCCGATAGTCGTCGACATTTCAAGGGAGGTTATGGAGTCGTTTCAAACTGAACCCATTCAATATTTTCCGGGGTTTTGTCTGATTCCAAACGAGTGGAATGCAACAATTGGACTTTCCAGCGGTCGTCCTCTCTGACCATCACTGCACTTTCGAGCCAAACGACGGTCCGCAGTTCGCTCTCACGACGGATCTCAGCCTTGTTCCAGTAGCTCACCCAGGCCACGTCGCCTTTCTGTCGAGCTCGAATCTGCCTGAAGAAGTTCTTCCGCTCATACGGTTTGCCATTGGGCTGGACCGCATCCACGAGTTTCTGCATCGTCCAGTCTTCGCCATGCTCTAGTAATTGGAAGTCCTCTGTTGAAGTCTCGCGCATAGCCTTGCCATCGTGTTTGGACATCGCGGCAAACAGTTCTTTAACCGGTTGAAATGCAGGATGGTCCGCAGCTTCGACAATCCCGCTCAAGAATAAAGCCCCACAAAGCCAAAATCCGGTATGTAAAATCTCGCGCACCAAACCACTGATTTTCACGACTTCCACTCCAGTTATGTAGACGATTGTCACGCGAGAACGCGAGGCGATTGACGCGTCCACTCAAATTCGTTTTTGAAAGAATTGGTTCTTGGTCTGGCCAGGACCAGACTGTGACTCGATCTTTTGCCTCACCCACGATGACGAAGTTTCCGTCAGGTGAAAATTCAACGGCGGTTGCGCTGCTTGCTACCGATAACATTCCCTCTTTACCGGTTCCTCCTGAATCCAGGATTTTCACGAGGTTAGGGGAATCCCATTTATCAACTCCATAACGAAATAGGGTGTTCCCTCATCGGTAGTTCCAGCATCAAAGACACGAGCAATGTTGGGATGCTCCATCAACGCCAAAACATTCGGCGGCGACAAGGGGCTGGTTCTGAAAATGAGCCGCGGCGGAGTCGGGCGAACGCGAATCCTACTGGCCTTTCTTCAATTCTATCGTAGCAAATCCCGGTTGTTGGGCGTTGGGCGGGTCGCCCTGGCAGGACGATTGCCATTGCCTTTCGGTCCTGATTGTTTTCTAATCGACATCGAGCTTCAGCTCTTATCCGGCCGCCATCCGTTTTCATGGAATCCAATATCTGATGAGTCATCACAGCCCTGGATATAGTATCGTTGTGCGAATGCGTTACCCCGATGCACCGAGATTCCTCGGTCGAATCACTTCGATCATCGGCGAGGCCAACGGGTTGATAGGTGCGGTTGACGTTGTCGATGCAAGCGAGAAAACGATCGTCCGGGACATCACCATTAGCGCGACCAATATCGAGCATGGTGAGCAGATCGTGGAAGCGATTCGGGCGGTCAAGGAAATTGAGATCATCCACGTGTCCGATCGCGTTTTCTTGATGCACCTGGGAGGAAAGCTGGAAGTCAACTCGCGCGTGCCTATCAAGAATCGGGACGACCTTTCGATGGCCTACACACCGGGTGTTGCACGAATTTGCACTGCGATTTTTGAGGATCCCGATTCAGCCTTTGCACTTACCATTCGTCGCAATACTGTCGCTGTGGTGACCGACGGGTCGGCGGTCCTGGGATTGGGAAACATTGGCCCCAGTGCGGCCTTGCCAGTGATGGAGGGCAAGGCTGCGCTATTTAAAGAATTTGGAGGTGTCGATGCATTTCCGATTTGCTTAGACACCCAGGATGTTGACGAAATCGTCAATATCGTGAAGGCACTCGCGCCGACGTTTGGTGGCATCAACTTGGAAGATATCTCGGCCCCACGTTGTACTGAAATCGAGCGTCGTCTTGTCGAGGAATTGGACATCCCAGTTTTTCATGATGACCAACATGGCACCGCGATTGTTGTGTTGGCAGCATTGACGAATTCGTTGAAACTGGTCGGTAAGTCCATTGCTTCCATTCGCATCGTTGTCAATGGTGCGGGAGCTGCCGGTGCAGCTATCGCCAGACTGCTGATGGCTTCCGGAGCCACCGACGTCGTTGTCTGTGACCGAATTGGCGCGATTCACCCAGACCGCGACGACTTGAACTCCGAGAAAATGTGGCTCGCTGAGCACACCAATCCACAATCCCTGCGCGGCGAACTATCCACGGTGATCGACCATGCCGATGTTTTTGTAGGCGTCTCGGCGCGAGACACGTTGAAGGTCCACGACGTAAAGCGCATGGCCAAGGATGCTATTGTATTCGCCTTAGCGAATCCAGACCCTGAAATACTGCCTGAGGATGCTGGTGAGTATGTGCGGGTCATGGCAACCGGGCGGAGCGATTACCCCAATCAAATCAACAATGTTCTTTGCTTTCCCGGGCTATTCCGTGGTCTGTTGAACGTCCGGGCCCGTATTATTACCGAGTCTATGAAATTGGCCGCCGCCAAAGCCATTGCAGAAATCATCTCAGATAACGAGTTACACGCCGAATACGTCATCCCCAGTGTTTTCGATCGGCGTGTCTGTGCTGCGGTGGCTGACGCTGTATCGCATAATGCGATTGAATCGGGTCTGGCACGCAAAGAAAGCATTCCTGGAGCGGGTGCATGAAACAGACTTGTTCAAGTCCAATGCGAGATTGCCCGTTAAGAGCGGCATTGGGCATCAAAACGGTGATAGCCATGCGCGCCGGCTCTTGCCCTCCAGTCGCTGACGTGTTCTCTGGGTATGAATTCGCTCTTCCAATGCCTGCTAATGCCCTCGGAGGTCGCCAGTCGCGCACTACTGCTAAATCAGCGAGTGTTACGCGTGCGATGTGAGTTCTGCTGGCGAACGGACTTCGCGAGTGAAGTCGCTCGACCGAATGACGTCGACGTTCTCGACACAGATGGTGGCAGAATGCTGGTCAATGTACTCACGGCGTAGCACGTCAAGCATATCGTGGGATACTTTGAATGGCACCACCAGTTCAATTCGGACTTGCCCATCCTTGGCCGGTATCCCGGAATCCAATTCATGCAGCCCCGCGCCGCGACAGGAAATCGACGTGTAGCCAGTGGCTCCGCACGCTGCGAACTTGCAAACTAGCTCATACTCGAGCGCCGCCGACGTTGTCACCGTGACACGTCGCATCAGTGTCAATGTTCGCTTTCGCGCCGCATGCGGATCGTTGGCCAACGGCGTGAGCGAGTCAAGTCCGTGCACCTCGAACGTGAGGCCCTCTTGATCGAAGTCTCGCTCCATCTCGGCCAATTTCTCCATCACGCTGTGGTCTACCAGTTTCGCACCGGACAAGTCCACTATCAAATTGCGTTTTTGCACCAAGCCAACCTGTTCGATCTGGCGGCGGAAGGGGATCCAGTTGCTAAACACTGCTGACTCTTTAGCGACAATCATGCTGGTGTTGTCGTCGACGACTTGAACTTCTAAAAACGGTTTGAACATGCTTTTCAGCGGCATGCCATTGGAGGTGTGAATGAGCATTTTCAGAATGATGCCGGCAGCGACGCCAATCAGCAGGTCGGTTGCCAGTACAACAACTGTCGTGGTGACGAAGATCGCCAACTGTTCTTTGCCGATACGCCAAACATGCAGAAACTCGCTGGGGTGGGCCAAACGAAATCCGGTGTAAACCAGCATGGCGGCCAAAGCGGCCAAGGGGATCTTGTGCAGAATGGTTGGAATCAATGCAACGCATAGCAACAGGAATATCCCATGCCACATGTCGGCAAATCGTGTTCTGGCACCATTGTCGATATTCGCTTTGGAACGGACAATTTCCGATATCATGGGCAGACCTCCCACGCTGGCCGCGACGAAGTTGGCTACTCCAACCGCAATCATGTCGCGGTTCATATTGGTTTTTCGTTTCCATGGGTCCAGCAGGTCAATCGCCTTGGTACTCAACAGCGACTCAAGCGTTCCGATGATAAAGAACATCATCACCCACTTCCACGCTTTGAGCTGTTTCAGCGCGGAGAACTCTGGGAAGGTAACGTCGTCGAACATGCCGAAGACGCGTTCAGGCATTTTGACGAGGTATTGTTCACCCAATTGGTATTCGTGATTGGAAAGGGCATAGAGATGTGTATGCAGCAGGTCAAATCCCATGCCCATGGGAACAGCAACCAACAAAACCACCAAAGGAGCCGGAATGACTTTTAGGAACGCAACGCGTTCACGGATAGAGGGCCAAGCGAACATGATCACCAGGCTTATGATTCCGATCGCGGCGATTGCCGGATTGGCTGCCGCCAAGTAGTTCGGAATCTCTTTCAACATCACAAGTGGTTCACCGCCGGCGCCGATCACGCCCAAAGCAACTGGAAATTGCTTGATCATGATGATGATCCCAATGGCAGCCAGCATTCCATGGACTGCGGCCGTCGGGAAAAACTCTCCCAGAATACCGGCACGAAAGATACCGAAAAAGATCTGAAGGACGGCGGCAGCCACGCCGATCGCGAGCGCGGCTTTGTAGGCTGTGACGTCGGCTTCCAGCCATCCGCCCGTCATTCCATCACCACCAAAGTCTTCGATGCAGCCGATCGCAATCACGATCAAGCCTGCCGCTGGGCCTTTGATGGTCAGCTCGCTATTACTCAGAAACGTGCAGAGAATCGAACCGATGATTGCGGTAAAGATACCCGCGATCGGCGGATACCCGCAGGCAAGTGAGATGCCTAAGCAAAGCGGCAACGCAATTAGAAATACCAGTAGTCCCGAGAGCAAGTCATGTTTGAGATAGCGAGTAAAGCCACTGGCATTGCCTCGAGGCGTTTCATTGCGTTCGGTTGGTAGGCTGGCCACTGGTTTGTCTTCCTGTAGGTAAGAACGAGTATGTTTTTGAGTTTTGTAATATGGATTGCGGCTCGGCCGACAGCGATGAATGCACCCACTGCCATCTCGGCGAAACGGCATCATGGCGACCGTAGTTCGTGTACGAAGCGAAGTCAGGCTTCGTCGCAGGATTGATTCGCCATTTCAAATACCATTTCCAATAAGGCTGCGGGTCAACTGTGTGAACGAGCGCGCGTAGAGGCCTCCACGACTGTCCACACAGGCACCACAGTTGTACGCCGATTCACTCGCACTGTTGACACTCGACGATCCATGGCCCGTGCAACGTGAAGGGCAAGCAAGAGTTTTGCAGATGAACGTCTTACGACGTCTCCACGCAGTCCCAGGCGTAGTCAGGCAACTGATTGCGCGAGCCTGTGAAGCCAAGCTTTTCCGCCAACGCTTGCTTGGCAGCCAGCCGATCCAACGGTAAACGGAATGCCAGGAATTCAACCAGTATGTCCTTGGGCAACGGCCAGTTGCCCCAAGTCGATAAATGACGGCATGGCCAATTCGTTGCTGTTTCGAGTTTGATGCAACACAACCGACGGGGTACCCGTTCTGTTAGTCGAGGTTGGACCACTACCGATAAGACCTCGACAATTTCCACGGCCTAGGTTGGCGAAGCACACCCCGTGCCAACTAGGTTTTGAGTTGCTATTTTCCACGGTTTCAAGGCACTGAACGGCTTTTCAGCCGTAACCCTCCTAAGCAGATACCACCACGGCTCTACAGTCGCCTGCAACCGGTTGCACATAGACTGCAAACTCTTGCAGGTTTGCTTGGTTTTTAGGCGGTCGCTTCGTCCTCGGTCCGCCCAGCAATCTCACTGCACTCTACCTGAGGTGTGCAAGCTCTCGGCAAACCTGCGTCGAATGGCCATAGCCGCTGAGTGACAGATTTGAACCGACGGAGGTGCACCACTCGGCAAAGACCACGATTGGCAAGACTAATGTGGCTTCACCGCCGTCCACCAAACCCAAGCGATCAGAACTGGCTGCAACAACAATCGAGCTACCAACGCCCACATTGGCACTTCGGGAAACCTATCGGCATGGACGAGCATATCCACATGCACCGGCGACACCGCAATTAACAGCGCAATCAGTCCCCACCCCGCCGCTCGTCGCAAGTTCGGCACCAACACACCGATACCACCCAAAACTTCGAAGACTCCCGATAGGTAGATCATCGCTAGCGGCCAAGGGACAGAGTCTGGCGTGATCTTCAGATAGAAACCTGGATTCACAAAGTGATTGATTCCAGCAGCGACGAAGAGTAGCGCCAGCAGTAGCAATGACATGAACTGCCCGCGAGATTGAGTTGACAACATGAAATCGCCTACTTTTCGCTGTATCGTTTGTGAGGATCAATCGGTGGTCCAAGATTACTCAAATCAGCTTATACCATGGCGGCACGGTAATCGGCGAGAACAGGACTCGCGGTATCTTGCAGCTCGCTCACCGGCCTGATCGCAGCGGCCTGGGCGTGTTACATTAGCCAGATGTTTGTCCATATGGGGGCTGGCGGCAACAACAGACCTACTACATCGCTTCAAATTGACATCGATGCTACAATCGCATTTCCGCAGATGTCATCCAATATTCGAATCAGGCAGGGAAAGTGGATGCGACCATACTACACTACTGGTTGAGGTAGTAAGTATCTAGCGGCCAAGCCATGCACCAATAGTCTTACGAACGTCATATTGCCCGTCAAGCAATCGGATCAGTTGATGAATTTACTTGGACAGTTCTTCGGACGAATAATAGCTGGCGGTGGTTTCACCAGACGTTCGCGCGTCGGTGTACCGAGTGGAGTATTTGCGATGGCTGTGCTCACACTGCACGTCGCCTGGTCGCAAACACCGACAACAACCAACTCCACCGACCGTTCCGCGTTCGCCAGCGAATCTGCGGAATCATCGTGGTTTACGGTCGACTGCGACTACGCGGGAGGCAACATCATTGTCGATCGCCTGGAAGGTGATCATGTCTACGTTCACCAAGACCTACGAGACACGAGCGGCAACTGGTTCTATTGGAATTTCCGAGTCAAAGGTGCAGCAGGCCGCTCTCTAACTATTCATTTTACCGATACGAACGTGATCGGCGTGCGCGGACCGGCTGTTAGCAACGACGGTGGCAAGAATTGGCGCTGGTTAGGGGCCGGCGCAGTCCGCGATCAATCGTTTACCTACACCTGCGCCGCGGATGAAAAAGAAGTAAGATTTTGTTTCGCCATGCCGTATGTCCAAGAGAACCTTGACGCATTTCTACTTGCCTATCGCGATCATCCCCACCTCCATGTCGCTCCACTGTGTCAGTCCCAAAAAGGACGCGATGTCTCTAGACTGCATATTGGTCGGTTGGACGGAGATCCCAAGCATCGCGTCCTGATCACTTGTCGACATCACTGCTGCGAAATGATGGCCAGTTACAGCCTCGAAGGCCTGATGGCTGCCGCGTTGGCGGACAGTGACGACGGACGCTGGATGGCCGAGAACGTCGAACTGCTGGTCGTGCCGATCATGGATGCCGATGGCGTCGCCGAAGGCGATCAGGGAAAGAATCGCAAACCCCACGATCATAATCGAGACTACTCCGGCACCAGCCTGTATCCCGAAGTAAAGGCCCTCCGCGAACTTGTAAAGACGTGGTCCGACTCACGGTTGGAATTCGCGCTCGATCTTCACGATCCTTATATTCGCGGTGGCTCGGCGGAGATTATTTATTTCGTTGAAGGGGATGGCCCGACCACCGAGAACGTCCGACGGTTTGCTCGTATATTGGAATCGACCCGTCAAGGACCACTGCCGTTTCGAGCCGCCGATAATATGCCATTCGGCCAAGCGTGGAATACGGCCAGCAACTACACGTCGGGCACGCCATTTTCCCATTGGGCGGGCCAGCTACCCAACATACGTTTCGCTTCAACCATTGAGATCCCGTATGCCAATGTAAGCGGTCAAGCGGTGAATCCCGATTCCGCTCGCGCATTGGGCGCCGACTTAGCTGCCGCGCTGCGAATCTTCCTCGACAAGCCATGATTCTCTCAGCCACCATTACCAAAAATTGAAGAATGTGAAACGTTGGCATTCCACTCAAATAAAGTTAAGCGAAAGCGAGTCGGATCAACCAAAAGAATCAGAACTGACGGGTACAACGTGATGAAGAATCAAGAACTATTTCAAGACCTGCGCAAATGGATCGCCTTCGATTCTGCCGATTGTTCGCTGCCCTTTTCCAGACCGATTCTTATCACCTAATTCGTCTCGCGCAGCGTCAGCTAGGACTTCCAATCGCTGGACAACGTCGGGATGCTCTGCAGCCACGTTGTGCTCGCAGCCGACATCGTCAATCAAATGAAAGAGTAACGCTTGCGGCTTGGCGGTCTTGGCGAGGTGTGGATGCCCACCCGACGGATCGATTGCAAGGAACAACTTCCACGGCCCCGAGCGGACAGCTTGTAGTTCATCCAAGCGATAATAATAGAACGCGTCGTAGGGCGTTGTCGCATCGGGCTGATCGTAAATCAATGGCGCGATATCGTGGCCGTCAATCTTCCATGTCGTGGATACGCTTCCGCCGGCAAGCTTGGTGAAGGTGGGCCACAAATCCATGGTGGTCGACAGTTGATCGCAAACGGTCCCCGCTGGAACCACTCCCGGTTGCCACATGATGGTGGGAACGCGAAAGGCACCTTCACTGGTGGTGTATCCGCTGCCATACAGCGGACGATTGGAACCACGGCTCAGATCTTGCGGGTCGCGATGGATCGGAGCGCCATTGTCCGACGTCCAAATGACAAGCGTGTTTTCGGCGATCCCGAGGTCCGTCAACTGGTTCATCATCTCGCCAATTGACCAATCCAATTCCTCGATGGAATCACCCCAGGGACCGTTCTGACTCTTGCCGCGAAACGCCTCGCTGGAAAATGGCGTGCTGGTGCTGCCCGGCATGGCTTGAGGAAGATACAGAAAGAACGGTTGATCTTTGTGGTCGGCAATCCAATCCATTGCCCGCTCGGTATAACGCTTGGTCAGTCCGTTTCGATCACAGGGCGCCTCGACCACAACCTCATTTTCCATCAACGGTAAAGGCGGCCAACGCTGCCCGTCCAGCCGATCGCCAATGCGTTTTCCAGCCGCCTGGGTCATGTCGTCGCTGTAGGGCACTCCAAAAAACATGTCAAACCCCTGGCGTGTCGGCAAGAATTCGGGTTGGTCGCCGAGGTGCCACTTGCCGATGATCGCCGTGGCGTAACCTTGGGCTTTGAGCGATTCAGCGATCGTGACCTCTTCAGGGTTCAATCCGTAGGGAGACAACGGCCGAAGAACGTGTCCGTCACGCGGATTGAAGTGCATGCCGACGCGTTGCGCGTAGCAACCGGTCATGAGACTCGCCCGCGACGGAGTACAAACGCCAGCGGTGACGCAAAAGTGTGTGAACTTGCGACCCTCGGCTGCCATGCGATTCAAGTTGGGTGTGCGATGCAAGGTCGACCCAAACGGTTCAATGTCGCCGTAGCCCAAGTTGTCACAAAACACTACGATAAAGTTAGGCTTGCCAGGCAGATCGGCAGCGCGAATTTGCGGGCTGACAACGGCCACAATTGCAACAAGCGTTTGTATCCAAAAAACCAGTCGGTTGTTCATGCTCGTTTCCATCTTTACCAATTCAGAAAAGGGTGCTCGCGGCGCACCAGAGGAAATGCAACTTCCTTGCCGCCTTGGCGATGCGATTCGAAAACACCACAAATCATCTCTACAATCAGTGACGCTTCGGCGGCGTTGCACAATGGCTCGCGGTTGTTTCTGACAGCGTCGATCAAGTCTTTAGCCGCGACATCGTGATGTTCCACTCGATGGATCCCATCGGGGTCGGGCTCTTGGACGCCCACGCCGCCGCTGGTTATCGGCAACCAGCCGACCGGTGGATCGATCGCGGCAAACGGATTGCCCGGCAACAAAAAGGCTAGCGGATTGCGGTCGGCGTAGAGGGCGATCGTGCCTTCACTACCGATCAGCCGCAAACCGAATCCTTGATTTTGAGTTCTATCGTTGGCAACCGAGTCAAAATATGCAACAACTCCGTTGTCGAGCAAATACCTGGCGTGCAGTTGGTTTCCCATCAAAGTCCCCAAGCCCTCGGCACCTTGGCGAATATCCTTGCTGGTCGCCGGTCGGCCATCTTGAAGTATCACCGCCGAACACGAATGCGGTCGACCAGCGAGCATGGTGATCATGTTCAAGACGTGTGAGCCGAGAACCCAAAGATCTTCACCGCCGCCGCGTCGATCTCCTTTTCCACGTCCGCGAATTTCAAGCAAGCGACCAATACGTCCGTCGCGCAGCAGTCCCGCAACGACCTTCATCGTAGGGTGATATCGATTGCGGTGGGCGATGGCAACTCTTGCATTCTGGTTTTGGCAGGCAGCGAGCACTTCATCGGCTTCGGCGGGAGTTCGGACAAACGGTTTTTCGACGTAGATCCCTTTCGCACCGGACTCGATGGCCGCCAAAATCATGTCTCGGTGTTGATCCAAGTGGCGCGGACAAACGGCGACGATGTCCGGTCGAACTACTCGCAGCATCTCACGAAAGTCGGCGTAACCTGCCGCCGCCGGTAGTTTCAACTTTGCCAGCTCCTTGGCCCTGCCGTCCGCGTCGTCATCGGAGACCGAGACGATCGAGGTGCCAGATAATCGTTGCCAAACGGTGTCCAAGCCATGTCCGTAGTCTCCGCGTCCCGTACTACCGATAATCGCTACGTCCAGCGGAGGCGTATCACGTTGCGGCGGAGCTCCCCAGGCGGTCGCGGTGAGGCCGGATGCCAACAGGGCAAATTTGCGTCGGTCCATTACAATTCTTTCTGTTTGAGTAAGTAGACCATCGACAGTGGCCAAATTCGTATCTGATTGATGACCGCTTGTTCCGTGACGACAACGACCTTACGGCGGGCGCACTTCGCAGGCAAGCGGGTGGCAGCGGTAGTTTCTTTGTAACCGTTCACGAACTCGGAATGAGGGGAATTGTATAAACCACGAAAAACACGAAGAACAGAGTCAGCTTTTCGTGTTCTTCGTGTTCTTCGTGGTCAACAAACGAACTCGTGAACGGTTATGTATTTTAGTGATCAATTAGGCAGAGATGCGAGCCTTCGAAATAATGGCAAAGTTGTTGGACAAGTCAGCGGGACGACGGTAAGCTGTCTTGTTTCTAAGGCTCAAAGGGGGTAGGTTACTGCGGCTTGCGCTGTTGCGTGCAACACTCTGTTCACCCCCTGAACCGTGCCGGGAACTCTTATCGATGAAAACCAATCCGCTCACCGCTGACGCAACTCCAAGCCGCTGGGCAAGGCGTGCCGCGTTTTCGACCCTTCGGCTGAACTGTTGGTTGAGTATCCTGCTCGGAGCGGGCTTCGGCTTGTTGGCGACCGGCTCGGTCGCAGCGCAAGAGCCAAAGCAATCGCTGGGTTTGGATCAGCAGATTGACCAAGCATTCAAGCCGTACGCCGAAGGCTGGGAAGGGATTGTTCTCTCGCCTGCCCCATCGATGCCGTGGGTGTTGATGCTGTTAGTCGTTGGTGCGTTGTTCTTTACGATCGTTTTCGGCTTTGCCAATATCCGACTGTTCCCACTGGCACTTCGAGTTGTCAGCGGTCGCTACGACGCGCTGGAGAAGTCCGGTGCCGAGCCGGTGATACCAGCCGACTTGAATGTCGTCGATGGTGACTTGGTCGATACGATTCGCGACGAACATCAGACGGGCGAAGTGTCTCACTTTCAAGCTCTGGCCACCGCGGTTTCGGGTACCGTGGGGCTTGGCAATATCGCGGGGGTAGCCGTAGCGGTGGCCACGGGTGGGCCCGGGGCGACTTTTTGGATGATCGTCTGTGGATTGCTGGGAATGTCGACCAAGTTCGTCGAGTGTACGTTGGGGGTCGCTTATCGCGATCTGGCACCAGACGGTACGGTCCATGGTGGCCCGATGTACTATCTGAGCAAAGGCTTGGGGCAGATGGGGTTCGGTCCATTGGGCAAAATACTAGGGCTGTTGTTTGCCGTATTGTGCATCGGAGCTTCCTTTGGCGGCGGCAATATGTTTCAAGCCAATCAGGCGACCGCACAAATCCAATCACTGTTTGGATTGAGTTCGGCTAGCGCAGCCAGCAATCCTGCGGTAGAGTCTGCCGGCTGGATGCAGCAGTCCTCAGGTGCATTGATTGGCTTGCTGATGGCAGCCTTAGTCGCTGTTGTCATTATTGGCGGGATAAAACGCATCGCCACCGTAACGGAGAAGATCGTCCCACTTATGGCAATATTGTATGTTGCCGCTGCGGCAGTGATTATCCTGGTCAACGTGCGATTCTTGCCACAAGCGATTATGGAGATTTACAACGGTGCATTCAATCCGCAAGCCGGCGTGGGTGGACTCGTGGGGGTAATCATCGTGGGCTTTCAACGCGCGGCCTTTTCGAATGAAGCAGGAGCCGGCTCGGCTGCAATTGCCCACTCGGCGGTCCGCACGCGTTTCCCTGCCTCCGAAGGGGTCGTTGCGCTGCTCGAGCCGTTTATCGATACGGTTGTCATCTGCACCATGACCGCGCTGGTAATTGTGCTTTTCAACATCCATGGGGCATTTGAGTACAGTATCGAGAATGGACGCAATGGATATGTGCTGTTGCTCGAGTCGGGCCAACATGTCGGCGGAGTGGATTTGACTTCTTTGGCTTTCGATAGCGTTTTGCCCGGTTTTCGCTACGCACTGACGGTGGCTATCATCTTGTTTGCATTTTCGACCATGATTTCCTGGTCGTACTACGGCCTACAAGCGTGGAAGTTCCTGTTTGGTAGAGGAGCGACGTCGGACCTGGTCTACAAAGTGCTGTTCTGCCTTTTTGTCGTGATTGGTTCGGCTTCGTCATTGAATTCGGTCATTCGTTTCTCTGATGCCATGATCTTGGCTTTGGTCTTTCCAAACATGATCGGTCTGATGCTGTTGGCCCCCAGGGTGCGTCGCGAGCTGACACGCTATCTGGAAGCCATCCGGCAATCGAAATCATAGTGAGAAGCGCAAGCGCATCCCGCTTCCACAGATTAATATTTTTGGATTAGACTATCCAAACGTCATCGATTGAATAAACCCACTCTGAGTACCAAAGTTATGAGTAGCGAAGTTGCCAGCACCGCAGAACTGCCACCCCTGCGTCATTGTTTCATTGGCGAAGTGATTGGGACATTTATTTTAATTTTCTTTGGCTGCGGAGCTGTTCATACCGCGGTATTGCATGGTGCTCAGGCGGGCTTATGGCAAATTGCCATTGTGTGGGGAGTGGCCATCATGTTGGCGATCCATGCCGTAGGGGCCATCAGTGGCGCGCACATCAATCCAGCCATTACCGTGGCTATGTTCTGTTGGGATGGATTCCGTCGCGATCGGGTGCTGCCATACATCGCGGCGCAGGTGCTGGGGGCCTTCTTGGCGGCCGCATGTCTATTCACAATGTTTTCGCCCAGCTTGCGCGAAGTGGAACAGCGCAAAGGGGTCGTGCGCGGCCAACCGGGGAGTGAAATCACGGCTACTTGCTATGGCGAGTACTATCCAGCCCCTGGAGGTTTGGCAAGTGGCGATGAGCCCTACTCGGCCGAGCAACATGCGGAACTAAATAGAACGGTCACGCATGGCATCGCCTTTTTCGCCGAAGTTGTCGGGACCGCCATCTTGACGCTGATGGTATTTGCGCTCGGCGAGCAACGCAATCGACTGGCACCTCTGCACAACACTTCCGGAATTTTTGTCGGATTGACGGTGGCCATATTGATATCGGTTATTGCACCATTGACTCAAGCTTGCTTCAATCCGGCCCGCGATTTCGGCCCTCGGTTGTTCGCCGCACTAGCCGGCTGGGGACCAATCGCCTTGCCCCTGGGGAGCGACTGGAGCTGGTTGACCGTCTATATCCTAGCACCCACCTTGGGCGCAGTGATCGGCGGCGGATTTTTTAAGAAAGTACTACTGCCCATGTACGCTCATACCCACGCTCAATGAGCCAAGCGGCATGCGGCATGGGGCAATTGTCTGGCTGGCAACGAGTGCTTAGATTTGTTAGAGTCTAAGCTGTTGAACGCGGATTGCTCGCAACCCGCAAGGTGAGCGAGCAAGTTTGACTTTTGATCAAACCTCGAAAGCGTGGTTTGCCTAGTTTTGACGTCGACAGGCACCGTCCAAACATTTGACGTTGGCCCCCTTCTAATTCTCTCAAGAAAAAACTGCAAAGGAGCTACGGATATGCTCACTCTACGCCACCATTTGATTGTTGGGCTAGCCCTAGGCTGGGCCTGCTGCGGATCGATTCCGCGTGAGGCGCGCGCTCAAGCTCCAACCGATTTGGCCGCGACAGCGCTCACAATCGCGCCGCAAGACGCTGCATTCCTGCTTACCGCAATCGACATGCGCAAATCTTGGGAGACTTTCGCCCAGGGCAACTTTGTCAAGAGCCTGCGCCGCCTGGACTATGTGCGCTCGCTAGAACAAGAGCTGCTCAGCCAATGGGAGCACCCCGCTGGCCAGATAGCCGATTTCAAATCGGCGCTGCGCAATCCCAACATCCGTGATCTGTTGCGACTGGCTGCGGACATGGCCAGCCACGAGTTCTTCATTTATGGTGAAGATGACTGGTGCGACACGATCGAGAATCTGATCGCTTTCCAAAATGAGATCATGGCTCAGATTCAGCAAGACCCCAGTCAGTTGGAGGAGTTCTTCAATCAGCTCGATCGAGGGACTGTCGACGGCTTACGCGTTCCCACCACTATCTTCGGTTTTCGTCTGTCTGACGATGCGGTGGCTCGGCAGCAGCTCGACGCGCTGGAAGGAATCATTCGAGTTGTTGGAGGACAGCAGAAAGAAGTACGGCCGTTCTTGGAGAAGCTCCGTCGCAAAGACTTAGCAGACGGACAAACACTAACAATGACCCTCGACACATCGCTGATTCCGCTGGATAAAATCGACGAGGACCAGCGCGAAGTGGTCGACAAAGTACTGGAACTGCTCGAGGGACGAAGTGTCTCGCTATCGCTGGCGGTTAAATCCAAATTGTTGTTGATCGGTGTCGGTGAAGGCGCCGACTTGCTCGAAAAAGTCGGTGAAGCCAGCTCCAAGCTGATCGATCATGAACGGATGAGTGTTTTGAAAGAAGCGGCAACCAGCGACGTCAGGACGATTTTATTCGCTTCCAAGCGTTGGCGCCAAAGCCAATGGAATGCCAGTTTTGAGCACTACTTCCGCAATCTGTTCGTTCAGTTCTCTGTAGCAATAGACTCCGAAGCTGACGAAGACGGCGGAATTTCCGATGCCGAAAAGTGGAAAGAGGAGCTGCGCCAAGACGCGGAACGCCTCGACGAAATCATTGCCCAATTCGCACCCGATTTTGGGGACATGCTGGCTTGGAGCCACGCCATCACCAGTGGTAGCGAAGGCTGGAGCTACGATTGGAGTAGCAATCCACTGTTCGAGAGCGTGAGCCCCATGCAGATACTCGAACATGCGGGGGCCAATTCCCTGTATTTATTAGCCTTCAAACACCGCCCCCTACCCGCACTCAATGACCTGTGCGACTATGCCATGGAGCGTATCCCTGAACACGCCGTGCGTTTTATCGCTGCGGCAGAGCAGGATGAAGAGGATCGTGAGCTGGCTTTGCGCGTGTTCAAGCAGGCTTGGCCGCTGGCCGAAGAGGCGGCCGAGATCCTGCGTGACAAAATCGCGCCGTCATTGGATGAGAACGAATCGCTGCTATCGCTCTCCGCAGCTTGGACGACACGCGAGCTCGGAAATGACTTACCCAGGGCCGAGGAGCCTTTGACGCTTCCCGAACTGGCAATTGCCTGCAAGCTGCGCGATCGCGAGCTGTTTTTGGATGGCTGCCAAGAGCTGTACGGTGTATTCGATAAAGTGGTTGAGCTAGTGCGCGAAGTCGATCAAGATGCAATACCCGCCGACTATGAGATACCGCGCCCCGTCGAGGAAGCTATGGGTGAGGCGAGCAGCTACCATTATGAAGAGTTGACCAGCGCAGTTGGCATGGCCGGTTTCAAACCACAGTTGGTGATCGCCGATGACGTAGTCATTTTTGGCTACAGCGATCGCCAAGTGCGCGATATGCTCGAGCGTAAAGCGCTAACGACGCGCCCCGCTTGGTTGACCGATGAAACCCCCGTCGCTGCCGTAGGCTATGCCGACTATGGAGGCATGTTGGCGGCAATGCGCCCCTGGATTATGTACGGTTTTTCTGTGAGTGGCATGCCACTCAACCAGCCGTTGGCTCCCAGCGAAGGTCCGGTTCCTTCTGGCAATGACCTGCTTCAAATCTGGGACACATTTTCAGCAGCCGGCGTTGCAGCCGCCACCGTCTCGACCGACGACAACGGCCCCACAGTAGCGCATTGGGTTTGGGTCAGTCGCTAGCCAACCGATTTTGGAGCAGGTTTTCCTTGGAGTGCGGGGATTCATCCCCGCTTTGGCCCTCCCCAAAGTCCACACCAACTGGAAACCTTGCGCCCACAGTGGAACGAGTCTCAGATTCTTAGTCCACCGAGCATAAGTGCAATTCATCTCGGCAGTTTTTTGAGTACTGCCAACTTGGTTGTCGACCAACCGATCGCAGGTGGTTCGGTGCCGCACTTAAACCCAAAACTCCGAGAACTCAGTGGACTTCCCCAAAAGCCGACCTAGTTGATCAGCAACGATTATTTCGACGCGGCCTTCAACAACCTGACCGTTTGTCGGCCTTCAGTAATCTTCAGTCCGGTTTGCTTGGCGAAGTTGGCTGCGACGAGGTCGATATTCTTCGCGAAATGTTGCGGAAATTTAGACCACAGCATTCGTTCCGGTTCGTCATAAAATGTCTGCCAGCCGAATGATCCAGTTGGCGACGGATCCAGCTTATTGATTACCGGCCGACCTGTTCGCGAACCGAATTCCTTCAAAAGTTCATTGAATGAGCCTGCGTTGAAGAGGGCATTTCCAGTTTTTGATTTTCCAAACAGAACGTAGGCTAGGTCCTCGGGCCGTCGCCATGATATGCCAATCGGAGCGGGTATAAAGTCTCCCTCCACGAGCCACACCTCGGTTTCTTCCTCAATCCAACTTAGCGACGCATCGACCTTGACCTCGTCCTGAAGGATGCGGCTGAGATCGCTGACGATTTGCTCTTTCGTTGCATCCTTCCGCAAAATGAAGTCACCAGGAATCTCCGTTGTCCAGATCGAAGCCTCACCTGTCATTTCGCACGGAAAGATACGCAATAGAGAAAAAGCGAGGTTGAACAGCATTGATGGTTGACCGAGACTATTGATGCGCAGTCCAATAGTGTCTCCGTCTTGCTCATAGATTTGCCCGCTGGAAACAACCTCGGGACCATAAGGTCGCTCGGTGCTTTGTGTTGGTGGAATCCACTGAAGGCTGCGGCCATCTGAGAGCTTGTAGGCTGTGGATTCATTTACTTGAAACGTCGGGGGGCCCGCAGACCGTCGTTTGGTGTCCTTAACCCCCGGTTCTTCGCGAGTTGGTTTGTCTACACTTGATTGAGACTGTTGAGTCAATTTGGAATCGTCATCCGATGGAAGTACCACTAAAGCGGCTGAAAAAAGCACCGCCATGCAACCGACGAGAGCAACAATAATCCCGTTTGGAAATTGCATGATGCGTCGCGGTTGCTTTAGATCACACCAAGGTTCGAGAGCCTCGATGACTTCCTTGGCCGACTGAAATCTTACGTCCGGATCCTTCGCTATCATTCGGCTGACGATCGCGCTGAGTCTAACGGGAACGGTATCTCGCACCGAATGTGCTGATTCTGGCTCACGTTTCTTATGAGCTTCTAGCTTTTCGATTGTTGTCTCTTCGCTAAATGGCGGCACACCGGTCAGCAAATAGTAGAGAGTGCACCCGAGCGAGTAGATGTCTGACCTCGCGTCGGCACAGTTCGGAGCGATCACCTGTTCGGGAGAAACAAAGTCCGGTGTACCCATCAACATTCCCGATCGGGTTATCTGACAAGCTGACAAGTCATCTCCGCCTTCTACTCTCTCAAGCTCACATGACGAGATCTTGTCCGCGACCGAGGCGATCGTAGCCAAGCCGAAATCGAGAATCTTGACTACTCCATCGGGAGTCACCATCAAGTTGTGTGGCTTGATATCGCGATGAACCATGCCACAATCGTGAGCGTGCTGCAATCCATGGGCGACTTGCGAAACCCAGTCGCAAGCGAGTTCGAGCGGTAGCGCCCCAAGCTTCTGAACAACCTTCGCGAGGTCCGTTCCGACAACGAATTCCATAACTAGGAAGTGCAGATCACCGATCTGTTCTGCGTCGTGCGACGTCACAATGTTCGGATGCGAAAGCATAGCGGCGGCTCGCACTTCGCGGCGAAACCGTTCAACGGCAACTTTGTTGGCAACTAGTTTTCGATTGACTACCTTTAAAGCGACGGTGCGATTCATTAGCCGATGTTCGGCGCGGTAGACGTCTCCCATCCCACCGCGCCCGATCAATTCGACCGTCAAGTAGCGGGGATGATTGGCGAGCTCACGCGGAATTAGATTGGGATCTGCAGTAGGCAGTTCAACTCTATCCGCTCGCTCAACTAGATCGATGAAGGTATCACCTTCGAGTCCGGCCAATGTGGCCAAACATGGATCGCACGCCTGCAGATGTCTGCTAATCGGCTCGGCAGCGGAATCGTCAAGCTTACCCAGCCCAAAGGCCGTCAATTCCTCATTCGTCGGATGATATTGCGAAGCCCTCATGGTAGATGCACTTCCGTCAGTTAGCGTAGTTTTGGTTTACTAAATAGTCCTGTTAGTTAGGAAGTGCATGGTTGCTAACGTTCTGTCCGCAAGGGTCGCAAATAATCAAGCATTTCCCGAGAATTGCTCGTTGCGACTCAAGCCCCCAGCCCAAACAGCCTTTTCCTGGGCCCCACTAGCGGGACTTGCCAAGCGCAGTTGGTCGCTACTCGATTAGTCCATCGGCTTCGCGGCGCAAGGCGTTCAAGATTCGCGACTTAGCTAAGTATACGCTGTTGATCGACATATCGAGTTCTTCGGCAACTTCGCTTGCTGAACGTCCCGAGATTGCCTGTAGTCGAAAGGCTTCCCACGATTGATCGTCAAATCTCGATTGGATCTGAGCCATCAATCGCTTCATCACGAACTCGTCGTGTTCCCGATCCCACAACTGGCTTAATTCACTGGCGTCGTCAGCCAACTCGTCGAATCGCAGTTGCAGACTGGTCCCACCGCCAGCATCAGGGCGGTATTTAAGGCTTCGCCAATAATCTCGCAGCCGATTGGTTAACACCCTCCGTAGCCAGTTGCGAAACGCGCCTCTTCGGAGGTTGTGTTGAAATTCCGGTAGTTCGCGAACAACGACGGCCAACACCTCTTGGATCAAATCGTCTGCGTCCGTATCAGGGACTTGAAACCGTTTTAGCCAATGTCGCAACAACGGTACATAGACATCCACGAATCGGTTCCACGAAGACGAATCCTCTCCTCGTGCCGCGCACTCGAGCAAACTTAATGATGTAGTATTCATAACCAGTATTCTATCGAGAGCGTCGCAACTAGTCTCTGAGGAGTTTACGGCAGACCGAAGCAAGCGATTCAATCACCGAATTGCTGCGCCCCAATACGTTTGAATATGCTAATGCGTCGCGTTTACTTTTAAACCGAAAACACGCGCTTGCTAGAGTAAATTTTTGCAGCAAGACTGCGGTGCCAAACGCTCATTCAGCGACCGTGTACATAACCGCTCGACGTAAGTTGTCGTATCTTGCCTCCCTCTTTGGACCAAAGACCAGTCCGGCTGGTGAAGGTGCCGCAGGCAATAGCTTGTTCGGCACCGACCAACTGCTGCAAGGCGGACAGTTCGGCGGTTGGGACGGCTAGCAGCAACTCAAAGTCCTCACCATCTCCTAGTGCATGCTCGACCGGCAACTTGCCACTGGTGCTGGCGAGCTGTTGAGCTGCCTCTGCGATCGGGACGCGTTCGAGTTCTAGAATGGCTCCGCAGCTTGATGCATCGCACATCCGTAGCAAGTCGACGCTCAGCCCATCGCTGATGTCCATGGCCGCATGGATCTCGATCGCGCCTCGGATTTGCCGCGCAAGCTCTACGCGGGGTAAGAAGTCGAGGTGCTTGCCCAGCAGACTACCACCCAACTTGCCAGTAACCACAATCAAGTCGTCCGGCTGCGCACCGCTGCGGGTCCAAACGATATCATCGACCGTACGTCCGACGGCAGTCATGTTTACGACCAGTGGTCCGCGCCAGCAATTTGTGTCGCCACCGGCTATGGCGACACCGAATCGTTCCGCCATTTCGCAAACCCCTTCGTAGATCTCAGCAGCCAGCGATTCTGTATCCATTTCGTCGCCAAGCGGCAGGCAGAATGACAAGAATATCGCGGTCGGCTCAGCAGCCATGGCTGCGAGATCGCTGAGATTGACGGCAACCAATTTACGACCAATGCGGCGTGCGTCCACTTGAGCGCTCTCGAAGTGGACTCCTTCCATCATGCTGTCGGTGGTGATCACCATGTCACTTCCGTTGCAGGCCAATACAGCTGCGTCGTCGCCGATACCCAGCTTGACTTGCGGCAAACGTCTCGCTCGCATCTTGGCCCAGGCTACGAAGGATTGTTCCACCGGCTTCATTCCTCATCAAAAGTGTTGTCGCTGTGTGATACCGCTTGTGGATCTCCACCGCCCCAACGTCGAATGCCACAAGCTAGACCTAGCTTAGCAGTCACTTCGACGTCGAGACAGACGGCACTGCCCCTAGTTGTCAAACCGAGTGGGCTCACTACACTCAAATGATGATAATATTTAACCAGCGAGACACGTCCGAGATACATCGCTTGGCATTCCGGCAGGAACTTGGAGTTCCATGATAAAATTTGTCCTGCGTAGTTTGATGTGGCTCTATTTGCTGGTCCTACTGACTTTGTGGGGTTGCATATACTTTGACTCAGGCAATTCTTGGTGGATTACACTCTTTCTCTTTTCACCCCGCTGGGTGCTTGGGCTTCCTTGGTTGTTGCTGTTTCCTCTGACGCTACTGATCGACTATCGGACGGCGCGTTGGTACACAATCCATTTGCTAATCATAGTCATTCCCCTGCTGGGCTTCTGCATCCCCAAGTTGAGCTCCGCAGGGAGCGCAAACGACGGTGCCCAGCAATTGCGTGTTACGACCTGTAATGTGGGGGAAGGTCCGATTCGCGTGGCTCGGCTTTTGGCGTTGCTAAGCCAGGAGCAGAGCGAAGTGTTGTTGCTACAGGAGTGTAATTCGCAACTACTTGAAGAACTCAAACAGAAACTGGCTTGGAACTTCAGGCATGATGGCAGGCTGGTGATCGCCAGTTCGCTGCCACTAAGTAATGTGACTGTTATCCAACAGCGTGTCTTAGACCAGTACAACGTCGCAATTACGATCGCCGCCGATGTGTCCCTGCCGGATGGCATGACTACGGCGCATCACGACGAATCACCTTCGGGGTCGGAGCTCGCGACCGAACCGATGGCAAAGCCGAACTTGGTGCGCGTCGCAAGCGTTCATTTCCCAACTTTTCGTCCTGCCTTCGAGAAAGCCCGCAGCTTCGAAGCCTCGGCTGATGACGAGTATAGAGCGTTAGCCGACGAGTATCGACGACTGGTCCAAGAAGCTAGCGGAGCACTGCGACCTGCCGACAAGCCGACCTTGGTCGGAGGAGACTTCAATGTCCCAGCAGAGAGCGCCTTCTACCACGACTATTGGAGCAACTATCAAAACGCGCTGTCGCTCCAGGGGATCGGGCTATGCTATACCAAATACACGCGGTGGCACGGCGTACGCATCGACCACCTGTTGGCAGACGCGCGCTGGACCGTCGAATCGGCCAAAGTGGGGCCGGACCTCGGTGGTGACCACCGTCCGGTGAGCGCGGTGTTTAATCGAGTTGAACCGAGCCATGACGCCGCGCTGCCCAGGCCTTAACCCAAGTCGCGCAAAAGCGAATCGGCTGCTGCAATTCAACAGCGGAATAACACCAGACCCCGCGAAGAGTTATTCAGGCATGATAGTGTATACGACAGAGTCGCTGCCAAGTAAACCTTTGCTCGTCGTTAAGAATTCTGTTTACTCAAGCACTGTGGAAAAGGTGGATCATTTCCTGCCGCGATCTTGCCACCAGCCCCCATCGGGAGTGAAATTCGGATCGTATAGCGCAGCGTGCTCGGCCTCGCGTTGAGGCATGCGCACCATGCGGGCATGCTCAAGTGACTTGGCCGCAGTCGCCGCATTGTAGCGTGGATTGGGGGTTGGAAAGCGAGCGTCGGTTTCATCCAACCACGCCGTCAACAGCGTCGATAATCGCGAGGCCTGCTCCACGTGCGCAGCCGCTAAGTCGGTCTGCTCGCCAAGGTCTTCGTCCAAATTGTAGAGCTCGTCTCGTCCATCTTCGTAGTAATGGATCAGCTTCCAAGTACCATCGCGGATGATCGAACAGGGCTCTCCCCCTTGTTCGCCATAATGCGGATAGTGCCAAAACAAAGGACGTGACTCCATCACTTGTCCGTTGAGCGCAGGGAGCAAACTGCGACCATCTAGTGTGATAGCTTGCGGATCGCTTTTCTCCGAAGGCGGAGAAGTTTGCGATTCAACGGCTAAATCCCGTTGACTACCGGCGGCGGAGCGTCGAGCCACATTGGCGAGGGGAGCTGTTTCCTTTCCGACGGCTAAATCGACGAGCGTGGGGAATAGATCCGTTCCGATGGTGGGGACATCGGAGTGAGTCTGGCTGATCTGGCCGGGCAAGTGAATATACAAAGGTTGTCGAATTCCACCTTCCCACTGCCGCCCCTTGCCACCGCGAAGTGGCAACACGGCGGTGGCGTAGCCGTCTCCTGAACTGACTCCACCATTATCGGAGGTAAACAGGATGACGGTGTTTTCTGCTTGCCCCGATTGCTCGAGGCTATCGAGCACCATACCAACTGCGTCGTCCAAACTTTCCATCATACCGGCGTACAGCGGACTGTCTTGCGTTTGTCGCACCTCTTGAATGCGATCAAAGATAAATCGCGGGCCGGCAGTGGCCAGTCCCAACTGGTCAGCCTTGTGCCGGTACTTGCTCCACAGAGTCTGCGTCGTCTGTATAGGTCCATGGACGGAGTAGAACGAAAGCATCGCAAAAAAGGGTGCCGACTGGCCAGCTCGGCTGCGGATATAGTCAGCGGTCTCACGAGCCAACCTCAGCGGCAAGTGTTCCCCATGAGGACCATCGGGCAAAGGCTCGATCTTGTACGGGGAAAAATATCCATTCGGTGGATGACCATATTTACCACCACCCACGTTGATGTCGTATCCTTGATCGGTGGGCGAAAAGCCCTCGCCTCCCAAGTGCCATTTGCCGGCGAAGAAGTTGTGGTAGCCCAATGGCTTGAGTGCCTCGGCAATGGTCCGCTCACCCAGTGGCATTTGCATTTCAAAACTGGGCGGTACCAAGCGAGTGTTTTTTCGCCATCGTTCAGGTTGGTTGGCACCAGTGAAATTGATATAGTCGGTGATGGGGACGCGCGTTGGATATCGACCGGTTTGGATGGCCACGCGCGACGGACTGCATACTTGGCAAGCGGAATAGGCATTGTCGAAGCGACATGAGCGCGACGCCAAGCGATCGATATTGGGGGTTTCGTAGAACGTGCTCCCCTCGCAACCCAAATCGTATTTCCCCATGTCATCGACGAGAAAAAATACGAAATTGGGTCGACCGGGTGAGCCACCCGACTCCCCCGCAGTCGCCGGTTGTTGGCCCCTCGACACTCCGACGAGGCAACAACTTAGCACCAGAGCCATCAAAGGGTTTGCGTTCGCACCGCTAAAATATCTTTGGCTAATAGGCATATCGAAAAACCAGTGGAAGAAATTGAAAACTGTGATTGGCTTCTTGTTGGATCACTAGTCTGTACCAATCGTCGCTGGGCTGCTACGCTTTTTGATGGCTCGTGCCCTCGCAACTCCTACTCTAGTCTAGCAAAAGATTTAATATGCCTACCGCCGAAAGCAATCCATCGGATGCCGAACTGCTATTTCTACCCGATAGCGCAGAACTGCGTTTCCTCCCAGAGGGGCCAACCGCCACCGCGCCAGGAAAGTTTAGTTGGGTTGCCATTCAACATGGTCCTCAGGCTACTCGTGGCTCCCTGAATCTATTTGATATTTCAAGCAAGACCAACCGCTCGTTCGAGCTGCCTGGGCGCCCTGGCTTCGCCAAACCGACAACTACCGAAGGAGTGTTTGTGGTCGGTTGCGAGCGTGAATTGGGTATCTTTGACACTCGCAATGGATCTTGGCAACCTTTTGCCAAAGGTATCGATGCGGCTGTGGAGGGGACGATCATCAACGACGGCACGCTGTACGGCGACAATATCGTATTCGGTACTAAGGACTTGGAATTCAAGACGAAAAAGGCAGGCTTGTATTTGTATCGAGGACGCGATCAGAAATTGGTGCAACTTCGCAGCGATCAAATATGCAGCAATGGTAAATTTGTCTTCGATGCCGGCGCAGGTCAACTACATCTGATCGATATCGACTCTCCGACTCGCAAAGTCGTTCGCTACCAATTGGATATCGAAGCCGGAAAACTCTCCGCTGCTGAAACACTCATCGATCTAACCTCGCTCGATGGAGTTCCCGATGGAATGACGGCCACCGCCGACTTCAAGAGCGTGATCATTAGTTTCTACAATCCGAACCCCGCCGAATTCGGCGAAACACGACAGTACGAACTGAGTACCGGGCAACTCCAAACCACGTGGCGTACACGGCACAGCCCGCAAGCGACATGTCCTGTGCTGTTGCCCATGCCCGATGGATCGGTCAAGTTGATCATCACCACGGCCGTCGAGCATATGCCTGCAGAGCGACAACAGCAATCGTCCAATGCCGGCGGATTGTTCATTGCCGACACTCCGTTTCGTAGCGCCCCTACGCTCCCCCTGTGGCCGTCGCCCGGAAAGAAGGAATAACACTTTTAAATGCAAGAACGACAAGTTTCGCTGAACGACAAGGTTTATTTTAATTGATGGTGACGTGAGCAAAGGCAAATTGAACGAGTCCAGTTCAGACGAATCCAACTCGAAAAACAGTCTAACGCATTCTAGCGTAGAGTCCCTCCAACGCCCCACTTGGAAATTGCGTACTCGAGCGATGGAGTTTGGTCGCGTGCCATTGCTGATGGGAATAGTCAACGTGACTCCCGATAGCTTTTCCGACGGCGGCAATTATCTCAACAATCAAGCGGCCATTGACCATGCCCTGCGGCTCGAAGACGCGGGCGCAGATCTGCTCGATATCGGTGGTGAAAGCACCCGTCCCTACAGCCACAGTGTATCCAGTGACGAAGAGTTGCGCCGTGTCCTACCGGTCTTCGAGGGACTGGCGGGGCGAGTGCAGTGCCCCTTGTCGATCGATACTTCCAAGAGCTCGGTAGCACGGGCAGCGATCGAACGGGGGGCTGAGATCGTCAACGACGTAACCGGCTTGGAAGGCGATTCGCAAATGCTGCCTCTAGCCGTTGAATCTGGCGTGGGCGTGTGCGCAATGCACATGCAGGGAACACCGCAGACGATGCAAGACGCTCCGCACTACGTCGATGTGGTCGCCGAAATCCATCAGTACTTGCACCAGCGAAAAATGGGGTTGCTAGCGGGCGGCGTCGAACTGGCCAGGATCTGTTTGGACCCAGGCATCGGTTTCGGCAAAACCCACGCACACAACCTCGGATTGCTACGAGCCTGCGATGCGTTTCTCGACCTAGGTTGTCCTATTCTGGTCGGCCATTCGCGTAAAGGTTTTGTCGGCGAGGTGATTGGGGACAAACGGGCCTCGCGCGATGCGGGAACCTTGGGCTTCAGCCTGGCATTAGCCGCCAAACGCATCCACATACTTCGAGTGCATGAAGTAGCCGCCACCCGCCACGCTCTGTTATGTTTTGCCGCCGCCGGCGGTTGTGCGTGATTGGAGACCGTTCGCTCCAAACGATTGCCTCGATGATTGTAGAACGTTGGTCCCAACGTGACTCTCGGTGGGGGACCACCGAGCTACTTTGACTTACTTTTCAGCCATGGCTTGCAATCGTGGCGCGATGGCGTCGAGCGGAAATAGACAAAAGCTGGTTTCACGCGATTGGAGAATACGCTGTTGGCGTTCTTGCGTTGCGATCTTCTGCAAGCGTTCTCGCGATTGTTCGGCAAGCCCGCTTGTCAGTTCGCTCAATCGACGGTTGATACTCGTCATCTCGCGATGCCATCGCCACTTTTCACCGCGCGGCGGGATATTCGCCAACAGCTCGCGTTTGCGCGCAGTCAACTGCTGTTGTTCGCCGCTAGGAGTACTGCCTCCCTCAGCGTTTGACTGGCTCGCCTGAGTCTTCGATTCCGCTGGGAGCAGTTGCTCAGCGTGGTACTTGAGCTGCCACAAGCGCTGGCGCTCGTCGCTACGCAAGTTTTCGAGGTCTGCAATTTCGTGACCGGTCTCGGGGGGAAAGCGACTTCCCAACGGCAGATGCAGTGTAGCGCTGGCCACCGCCATACGAGAGGGCTCGATACCGAAGAACTCTCGTACAATGGCGTCAGTCAACTGGTCGTACTTTCCTCCACCGATTCCATGCAAGAACAGATCGCTGACAATCAATCGCAAATACATGGTGGTCAGTAACGCGCGAGGGCGTAAACATATGCCATCGGCCAGTAGCTCCAACCACTGCGTCGAAGCATTGTCGCAATCGAGCCGTCCTTCAATGGTCGCTTGCCATCCCGCCCGATCGCTAAGAATCAATTGATCATCGTGCACGCGAACCCACAGCGGTTGTCGATGCGGCGACGATTGACTGTAGACCCACCACGGAGCTTCGAGCCAACCGTGCTCTTGAGCTAAGGCTGGGACCGGATGCGCGTGGCTACGAATATGATGTGCCGCTCGATAGTGGGCTAGCTGTCCGTTATAGGTGTCTTGAAAGCGAGGTAATTCCGATAGCAGTTGGATACTGAAACGTGCGAATGCGCGCGTACTGACGAGCTGGCTGAGCGGAACCTCAAGCGTCTCGAGCCCAATGCGCTGCTCGAGCTTGTGACGCATTTCGGCCAGTGCCAAGCCGGGGCGATCGGTGCGCATAACCGCATCGATCGCGTCGGGCCAAGCCGCTAGGAGTAGCGGCTCGCCCAGCCCAGGCAGTAGCGCTTGCTGAATGGCTCGTGGAAACTCACGCCAGACATCGAGCGAGCCCAATGGGCGAACCTCCCACGGAACGGCATCGCTAGGCAAATCGTATAGGACACTCTTCGCGATCACATCGGTTTGAATCGATGCCTGGCGAGTGTTGCTGCTGCGGTTTGCGGCCGACTGCGGAGTACCATTCGACGGTGCGCCATTGAACGGTGTACTCGACGAGGGGACGCGAATCGAAGGAGTGCGGCAGAGGTCATTGTCGACCAAGAAGTTGATGCCGATAGCACCGGATTGAGCCGCTAGGTCCGACAACAGAAAATTCTTAAACCACACGCCCGAGTGAAACAATTCGGGTTGATGGCCAGAGAAAATCAGCGGCGGTAGGGCACTTGCGCTGTCGAGCTCGGGAATGTCTCGAACGTCACGATAAGCTCGAGTGTAATCGATTGCCTTGCGCAGCACTTCAGCCCGCGCCTGCTCACGTACCACAACGAGTGGCTTGCCGCAGAATTCGACCCCTTGGCCGCCATTGCTAAGTTCGCCGGGGCCGAGGTTGACATTGCCATAGCCTACTCCGGACAATCCCGCCAGCAACTCCTCGCGACTCGGCTGGACCAAATACGACCCATCGGTGCGCGGCGCGCGGTATTGCTTGTATTCGTTGGAACTTACTAAACTCATTGAGGCAAGCCTCGACATGCGGATGGTTCGGGAAGCTTCAAGCCACGTGACTTCATCGCCATAACGCTACGGTCGATGACGTCATTATAATACTGCAAGCGCTTGTCCGCTTCATCTAGTGCACCACCGAACGAACGAGCCAGATCGAGGTAGATGAGCGGGACGGGTATCTCGATCACGCGCAGGCCACGCATGGCCGCTTGTACCCACAACTCCAAGGGCATCGCGTAACCATTGTCTTCAATATCAAGCAGCTTCAGCGACTCGACTCGGTAGGCTTTGAAGCCGCAGAAAGCATCGGTTAAATCCAAGCATAACAGCTCGTTCAATTGACGAGTGATTTTCTGGTTGATCAACAGGCGTTGCGTCGGCGGCTCGCTGTCCCCTGCGAACTTCTCCAAGTAACGACTCCCCGATACGATATCAGCGTCTTGGCAAGCCGAGACAAAACGAGGCAAACGTTTGGGCTGATGCTGCCCATCGCAGTCGAGCGTGACCAAAAACTCGTACTGGTTGTCGATGGCGAATTGAAATGCGCTCTTCAACGCCGCCCCATAGCCACGATTTTGTTGGTGATGCAACACATGCACGCTGCTTTCCCATCGCTGCAACCGCTGGGCCGTGGCATCGTTCGAGCCATCGTTGACCACCAATACGTTGTCCGCGTATTGTGTCACTTCGGTCAGGACTTCGTCAACGTAACTGGCTTCGTTATATACCGGCAGAGCGGCAATCCACTTGGTCATCTTTTCGCTCCGTAGGCCGCAGCCCGTGTTCGAGTGTTTGGTGAATTGTAGGTGGACTGTCCAGGCGGGCAAGGTGAAAAGACCAGTAACCGTTGATTGCGGTTTACCAAGAGCAGTTTGAATGAATCGCCCATTAAACCCGGATTATTCATAACCCGCAGCGTCAGCAAGGACGTTTGAGCTTGAATCGAATATCAGAAGCGTGAATTAACTTGGTCTTGATTGGCCATTTTGCAGTCGAGTCAAACGTCCTTGCTGACGCTGCGGGTTACGATGCCACTACACACTGTTTTTTGTCCCTCTGACGTAAACCTATGCGGCAACATCGTTTACTTCGTTTTCACACAAACTCATGAATGATCCGAGTTAAAGGGTTTTGAGGATGAAATCGCTGGATGCACTCAATAATTGAAGAAGTACAGAACCAGCTTTTTGGGTTCTTTGTGTCTTTCGTGGCAAACAAGCGAACGATCTCATGAGAGCTCTACGCCAGATTTTCGACGGGGTCCCGTTCTTGCCGGCTGGCCCAGACGCTAAGTTGGGGATAGGTTTGTTGCAGTTCCGCTGCCATTTGAACCATGGCGAATCGCTCGCTGGCAAAATGCCCAATCATTAACAGCGAAATACCGGCTGCTTGGGCCTCCAGGCATGTATGAAACGTCCCTTCACCAGTCAAAAACAAATCGCACTTGCCCGTCGCCAATGCGGCTTCGAGTAGGCTTCCACCACTACCGCAGGCGATTGCCACATGCCGGATGAGCTGACCGCTATTCACTCCACGCGGTCTACAATCGGCCACTCGCTGGCTTAGCTTGCTTGTCAGATCATGTAGGCTTGCCGGCTCTGGCAATGTTCCAATTCTCCCTGACCCGACCGCGCCCGATGGCGTCGCGAATGCTTCGCCCTGGTCAAGGTGTGTGGCTGCCGACTGGGTCTGATTAGAGCTGGGATGGGAAGCCAACGCACCGGAAACCATCGTTTCAGAAACCCACGTTCCGAAAACCCTGCCGCCTGGTTGCGACATGCCCCGCTGTGGCACAATGGGTTGACAATCTTGCAATTCGAGCAGTTCTGCCAACCTGGCATTGATGCCTCGCCCAGCCGAATCCCAGGCGGTGTGTGGTGAGTAGACCGAAATGCCCGCCCGCGCCAGATCCCACAACATACGTCCGGTCTGAGAGTCTGTGGTCAGCTTGGAGATGGGCTTGAACGGCAGCGGATGATGAGCCACGACCATTTGGGCTCGCGACTCGATCGCTTCCGCCACACTCGACGGAGTTAGAGTTAGACAAGTCATCAGGCGTTCGACACTTGCGGCGGGATCACCCAGCAACAAGCCGGTGTTATCCCAGCTTTCGCTCAAGTCCAGCGGCGCGAGTCGTTCGAGCCACTGGCACAGATCGGCGACTGATGTGAAGGCTGCGATGGTTAAAGCTCCGACGCACGCGGCAGTTTTCGCGGATAGGGCAGCTCCATAGGTTCAGGCAGCGGCCCTTCATTGTGCTCGAGCCACTGCAGCCGCTCTGCTTCGGTGGCATAGTAGGCCAACCACGTTTCGATATCGCTTTCATCCAAGCATCGCCAGCAAAGATAGTTGCCCGGCAAGTCGACTTTTTTCTCACATGCGGGGAGGATATCGCGATAGATCAGCGTATACAACTCGCGGTCGGACAAATGCTCGGTCATTTCGAGCACCACGCGCACGCAGAATAGCCGATCGACAGCATCCTCCAACAACTCGCGCAACATGTCGTCGTCGAGTGTGGACGGACGCGGCAGCGTCAATTCAGGGAGTGCCCAGCAACTGATTGGCAAAGCCGGTGCGCGCTCCCAAGCCAACATCGACTCGAGGAAACAATTCTCTTCGCTGAGACTCATCTGCCGGAAGTGGACCAGCGACACGGATTCGTCGATGTACGGTTCGAGCTCATCGCGGAGATGTGCGTTGCGTAGCAGCAATTCAACTTCTTCGGAAACGTTTGGCATGGGAATATCTGGAAATATGGGGGGTGAGTGCCTTGCCGCAACCGCTTCAAGCGGGCATTGCTTTGAGCAGTTGCAAGCGGTCAATCGCGTCGCGGTCAGCAAGTGTGTACTAGGTCTGAAGAAGCACTCCAGGCTGGACGCCAGCCGGACCATCCGGGTTCCGATGCTGGACGCGTCAAATCGCGCCGACACGTTCGACTTTATCCAGTTGCCGCACAGGCTCAACCTCTGACTTCAGCAATTCGCTGAGAAGTCACCAAACTCGCCACATGATCGCCCTTAGAAATGGTACGACCCGCACTTTTTTCCAGGTTGTTCCATGCATTTTCACGAACCCCGCCAGCTTCGATTCGGGACCTTGCGATCGCGCCTTAACCGCGCCGAGGAGAGTAATTTTCCCCGCTTGAACTTCTCAGCGAGTCATCCTACAATGCATTCGTAGCAATAACAAACACGCGCCCGTGGCGCAACTGGATAGCGCATCGGTCTTCGGAACCGAGGGTTACAGGTTCGAATCCTGTCGGGCGTACTAGACTTACGACGATTTGGAATCGCGTGTCAGAGATTGTTGTCAGAGATTGAAGGGGGCAAACTTGGGGTTTGCCCCATTTGTGGGTCGTTCGGTCCGCTCCGGTTACTTCGTTCCGGAGACTCACAAAAATGTTGTATCACATCCCCAAGCCGTTCTTTCGGCCAGCTCGTAAAACGTGGTTCGTCCAGCTCCACGGTAAACAGATCAACCTTGGTAAGGACAAAGACGCCGCCTTCAAGCGTTATCACGAGATAATGGCAGCCGGGCTTGATGCGTCCGACGTACGTTCGTCCGCCTTGACGCAACCCGCCGACGGCCAGAAGCTTGCCGACTTATTTGACCGCTACCTGGAGTGGTTGAAGAGCAACCGCTCCCCAGATACCTATGAGTGGTATCGCTATCGCCTACAGCGGTTCGTAGATTTCTACCCCGAGCTGACTCTGGCAGAGCTTAAGCCCTACCACGTTCAGGAATGGGTGGACTCATATCCGGCCCTGGCTGTTACCACCAAGCGAAATTACATCCGATCGGTAAAGCGGTCGCTCCACTGGGCCAAGATGCTTGGCCATATCGACCGGAATCCGATCGAGTACATCTCGGCCCCCACGGGTCAGGCCAAGGACGTTTACATCTCGCAGCAGGAATTTGATCGGCTGCTCGCGAACACCCCGGACGAAGAGCTCAAGAAGCTCATGGTCGTAACTTACGAAACGGGCTGTAGGCCCCAAGAATCTCTTCGGCTGGAGATCAGGCACGTCGAGCTACATAATCGCAGGTTCGTACTCCCACGCACAGAAGCCAAAGGGAAGAAGGCACCGCGAGTTATCTATCTCACCGACAAAGCCTTTCAGATTGTCAGTGAGTTAATTGCTGGGCGAACGAGTGGCCCTGTTTTTCGTGATTCGAAAAACAGGGCCTGGACGCCAGCGGCAACGAACTCGATCTTCAAACGAGTGCGACAGGCGTTGGGAAGAAAGCTCATCAAGGAGCAGAAGATTACCTTCACTGAAGAAGAGATCAAGCGGATTGAAGCCACTATCACTCCAACTCACTTCGTGAAGGGTAGGGAAGTGAAACGTACCAAGACCGAACTTCGTACCCACGCCAAGGCGAAATTGGTCCGGGCTAAGTGCAAGGAACTTGTTCCCAGTTACTCCCTTTATGCCTTACGGCACAGCTGGGCAACTAACGCATTGACGGCTGGAGTCGACGCGTTGACCGTGGCAATTCTGATGGGGCACCAAGACCCGTCCATGCTTGCCAAGGTGTACCAGCATTTGAGTCATAGCCCCCTGCACATGCTGGCACAGGCGAAAAAGGCAGTGGGGGAGTAGTTGGCTTTAATTTTGAAGAAAGTTGCTGGAAAGGCATGCCTTTAGAGAATGCCTTTCCTTGGCTCGTCTGGCGATCGCTAGAAGGGAGCACGCGCCATCAACAAGTTAAGCCCGCGTCTTCCCGAAACACGCCCACTTGGTGAGCATAGAGCATGGTCTTATTTGGCTTCGACTACGGTGGCGGGGATTGCGGCTGGGTCCTATGCATTGCTACGCACGCCGATTGATGCGTTTCCTGATACGACGCCGGTACAGGTACAGATCAACACATCAGCTCCTTCTCTCAACCCGGAAGAAATCGAACAACAGATCACACTTCCGATTGAGCTCGCGCTGGGTGGACTGCCGGGACTGACAAATGTTCGCTCGATTTCCAAGTTTGGCCTGTCGCAGGTTGTCGCGACGTTCAGCGATGAGACTCCCATCGTTGACGCAAGACAATACGTTTCCGAGCGTCTTTATACGGTCGAACTCGCTGACGACTTTGCGCGTCCAGAACTAGGACCGATCGCAACCGGACTTGGAGAGGTGTTCCACTACATTCTTTACTCGCCCAAAGGGACGAAGTCTCTGACCGACCTTCGAACATTGCACGATTGGGTCGTAAGGCCAGAACTGCGGAAAGTGAGCGGCGTTGCGGAAGTTAATTCGTGGGGCGGATTCAAGAAAGAGTTTCATGTCGTTGTGGCCCCCGAGTTGCTTCTCAAGTACGACCTGACGCTCAACGATGTGTTTTCGGCACTTGAACGAAACAACGAGAACGTTGGGGGCGGGATGATTACCTCGGGTGGGCAGTCGAGATTGGTTCACGGGCTTGGCCGAGTCTCTTCGAGCAGAGAGATTGGAGCCATTGTCATTTCATCCTTTGATGGCGTTCCTGTTCATATCCGAGACATTGCCGCCGACGTAAAGGTTGACCATGAACTCCGTCGGGGAGCGGTCACCGCAAATGGTCGGGGCGAAGTCGTACTCGGCCTGGCCTTCATGCTAATGGGTGAAAATAGCAAGGTCGTAACGGAGCGACTCAAAGAATCACTAACGCGTGTTCAGCAGGCATTGCCAGAGGACGTGGCTGTTGACGTTGTCTACGATCGCACGGAACTGACGACCGAAGTCATTAATACGGTCACACATAACCTTGCCGCAGGTGGACTGCTAGTGGTTGTCGTTCTGTTCGTTTTGCTCGGAAATCTCAGAGCCGGGTTATTGGTTGCCGTCACGATTCCCTTGGCAATGCTGTTTGCCGCCGTCGGGATGTATCATTTTGCCATCGCAGCCAGTTTGCTAAGTTTAGGAGCAATTGACTTCGGCATCATCGTGGATGGTTCTGTCGTCATGACAGAAGCGAATTTGCGAGCCATCTCAGAGAAGACTAGACAGCTTAAACGCACTCTGTCTAGGAGCGAACGTCTTGAAACGCTTTTGCAGTCTGCATCAGAGGTTGCCACACCGATTGTCTACGGGATGATCATCATCACTGTCGTGTTCTTTCCAGTGCTGGCACTAGAGGGAATCGAAGGGAAGATGTTCCGCCCAATGGCGTTGACGTTTATTTTTGCCTTGGCCGGTGCTCTACTCATCGCGCTCACACTCACGCCTGTCCTGAATTATTTTTTTCTCCCAAAAAGCATCGTTGGGGAGGAAAGTAGACTCATCCGGTGGCTTAACGGCAACTACGAGCGTTGTTTAGCACTTGCTATTCGGTTTCGTCGTTACGTCGTCTCCGGAGCCATTGTGATGATGTTACTTGCTGCGTGGGGAGCAAGCACGTTGGGCGGCGAATTCCTGCCGCGTCTTAGCGAGGGTGCAATTGTGCTCAACACGATTCGCTTGGCAGGTGTCTCGGTGGATGAGGCTACACGCTACAACACCGAGATTGAAAAGTTGCTTTTGGAGCGGTTTCCGAATGAGATTCGACATATCTGGAGTCGTCTTGGTACCGCGGAAGTAGCGACCGATCCCATGGGAATTGAACTGACGGACGTCTTCATTTCTTTGAATCCACGCGAAATGTGGACCAAGGCTGCATCTCAATCCGAATTGGTCGTCGAAATGCAGGATGCTCTCGACGACCTGCCTGGAGTAAACATCGTTGCGACGCAGCCAATCGAGCTGCGGCTAAACGAGATGGCATCAGGTATCCGTTCTGATCTCGGAATAAAGATTTATGGTGACGACTTTGAGCAGTTAGTCGCTCTCAGCGATGCGGTGCAGGAAGTGCTTACTGGCATTGAGGGTCGATCTGATGTCGCTGGCGATCAACTCACGGGACAACCGACGGTACAGATCAAGATCGATACCGAGGCGGTGGCAAGATTCGGATTATCGTCGCGAGACGTGCTTAATTTCGTCGAGTCCGTGGGCGGCCGTTCAGTTGGGAGCGTATACGTAGGGCAACGCAAATTCCCGCTTGTCATTCGACTGTCTGACCAACATCGTGAAAATATTGACGTCCTTCGCGAGACTCTTATTCCAACAGAATCAGGACTTCGAGTGCCATTGGGCAGTGTCGCTAAGATCGTTGAGACAGAGGGAATTTCCACGATTGCGCGCGAGTGGGGGAAACGGCTAATCCGTGTCCAAGCGAACGTTGCCGGTCGCGATGTTTCATCATTCGTGACGGAGGCGCAGGCCGCAATTGCAGAAAAAGTCACGCTCCCCGACGGCTATCTCATTGAATGGGGGGGGCAGTTTGAAAATCTTGTGCAGGCGAAACGCAGATTCATGCTCGTCGTGCCGATTACGTTGCTGCTCGTGTTTGTGTTGCTTTTCTTTAGCCTCCGAAACCTACGCGATGTGCTGCTGGTTTACTCGGGCATTCCGTTTGCCGCCGTAGGCGGTGTTTTTGGGCTTTGGTTGCGTGGAATTCCGTTTAGCGTAAGCGCTGCAATTGGGTTTATTGCGTTGAGTGGGATTGCAGTCCTCAATGGTCAAATTCTGGTCACTGCGATTCGTTCCCGTATTGCGCAAGGAATGGTGCCAGACCAAGCGGTGAAGATGGCTGCGTCAGACCGCTTGCGGCCCGTGTTGGCAACCGCGATCACCGATGCAGTCGGGTTCATTCCAATGGCACTCTCAACCGGTGTCGGAGCAGAAGTCCAGCGGCCACTGGCTACCGTAGTTATCGCCGGTGTGACGACATCGACGCTACTCACGCTGCTTGTATTGCCTTTGCTGTATCTATTCACGGCGGAGACTGCTTCGGTGGAGGAGCAAAACGCGTGAGGAGAATCTCTTACCTGCTTACTCTTCCCCATTGGCGCATCTTAGTCACTGCAAGTGTCGTGCTTTTGAACGGATGTGCGACTGTGAATCCGTTGCTCGACTATGAACACGCTCGGGCACTCGTAGCCAATGCGACCGGATCTTTTGACTTATACATTCCGAATCATTCCTCCGACCGCGAAGAAGTCGTTAAGACTCCGCTGGTGGGTGAGCTTACTCGAGCAGACGCGGTGAAAGCTGCTTTGATGAACAACAAAGACATTCAGTCGTTGATGTATGAGATCGGCATGAGCCATGCTGATGCGGTTCAAGTAGGTCTACTTAGCAATCCATCCCTGAATGGCGTTCTGCGTTTCCCGACCGGTGATGGAGCCAGTACATTTGAGGCGAGTCTCTTGCAAAGCCTGTTTGCAGTTTTCCGGCGCCCGGCGCAACAGCGCATGGCGAAGGCTAGGCTTGGCAAAAAGACTATGGAAGTGGCGTTTGCAGCCGCCAGTGTGGCGGCTGAGGCGAGTACGGCCTACATCAATGCCCTGATTGCCAACAGAGCTAAGACGGTTGCAATAGAAAATGCTAAGACCGCTAGAGAGCTGTTGTTTATCGTCCAAGAACGTCTGAGCGTGGGCATAGGCACGCAATTGGACATCAACACGGCGGAAGCAGAAGCAGTTGAACAGGACTTGTTGCGGGAACAGGCGGAGCTAAATGCTGATCTCGCGATGCTCGCGTTGTCAGGAGTGATGGGAGTTGAAGAGGTGCGCGGGTTGTTCTCGGCTGCTCTAACCACCGTAGGACAACCCGAGGTTCCTCACCAATTGGAACACCTTCTCGCGTTGGCCGAGAAGAATCGTTTGGACTATCGTGCAAGGAAGATTCAAGTTGACATTGAAAAGCAGAAGTTGAGGCTTGAGAAACGAAAAGTGCTTCGTGAAGGAAGCATCGGGGCCTCGGTTGAATCGAGGGGCGAGGGAACGGAGCTGGGTCCGGCATTCTATGTAGAACTACCACTGTTTGATCAAAACCAGGCGCAGATCGCGACGGCGGAATATCGGCTGTCTCAAGCGCTAGCCAAGCTCGATGCACAAAGACTGGCGATGCGAAACGACGTCCGATTTGCGATGACGCAACACCGAGCCGCCCGTCGATCAGTTGACCGCTTTGAGAAGAAGCTACTACCGCTTCGAACTGAAAGTCTGGCGCTGGCTCGGGAAGCGTTTTCTGAAGGGAAGACCAATTTGCTCTTCGTGCTTGAATCGCAACGCCAACTCTTACAGGCGCGGATTGAATACCTTTCGCGTCTCAATACTTATCTAACCTCGGTCAGTGCAATCGAGAAAGCGGTGGGCGTGTCCGTGTGCGGAATAATTAACCATTTGAAGTCCGAAATTCACGACGCAAATCACGCAAGCGATTCAATGGCGTGCAGCAAATAGGTGGATAGTCCACCATTGTTGATAGACCTTTCTGCACTGAAAACACGTCGGTGGAGCGACAGACTGTCGCTATCGCGGCGAAAGAACTGCGCAATCATCGTGACCTGTTCCGTGCGGACGGCAGTGAGCAAAAATATCTCCTTGGCGAAGCGCGAGTCGGCCATCTCCACGAAGGCCGCAGAGTTCGCTTACTCATCATCATTTGAAGCACTTAGCGGGATGCAGAGACGGTGACGCATTCTCACGGACACTCGCACTCGCATGGCGACCGTCAGGACGGCTTGAGGGCAGCGTTCCTTCTCAACCTGGGCTTCACGCTGCTGGAGATCGCCGGTGGCCTATGGACGAACAGCATCGCGATTCTCGCGGACGCGGTTCACGACTCGGGAGATTGTCTGTCGCTAGGCATCGCCTGGTACCTACAGCGGGTTTCGCGGCGTGAAAGCAATGCGCGCTTCACCGACGGCTACCAGCGATTTGACATCTTCGGCGCGCTGATCACGGGCGTCGTCCTCATGCTGGGGATCGCCTTCATCCTTTGGAAGGCGATCCCGCGGGTGTTCTCCCCCGAGGAGGTGTACAGCCCCGGAATGATGGGCTTGGCTGTCGTCGGCATCGCCGTGACACACGGACGACCACCCAGCGGGTGCGGCGGGCCGCAAGGAGTGACGTTGTGACGTTCGCTCGGCTCAACCCCAGCTGCTCGCAATGATGCCGTCCTTTGGGAACTTCGCAGGCGACTGGATCGAAGTCTGGTGATCTCACCGATCTCGCGAACCAGACGCGGTAGTTGTGCCCGCCAAGTATTGGCCAAGGTGGGGCTCCCGAGCCGACTGCGGTGGGTGAGCTGACGACCCGGAGTTGGCGGGGACTGTGTCACCGGCAGAGCGAGCAGCCAACAAACTACCCGGGTCATCATGGATGCGCTTTCTGCGCACGTAAGTGCTGTACGGGAAACGGGTTCCGTAGCTTCTAGGCGCGGAAGTGTCGGCATCCGCACAGGCTCGGCTCGGCTTGTTGAACGCCGTCATTTGGCGCCCGACATTTCTCGCAATGTCTCCATGACGTGGCAGCAATCGACCTGCTCCGTTTCTCTGCATTTCTCCAGTGAGGTCTTCAGCACTCGTTGAACATGGCGCAAATCCTTTAGCCGTTGATCCACCTCAGCTAGCCGCTTTTCCATAAGCGACTGCACTTCTCGACAAGATGCAGCGGAGTTACTCGGTGTGGAAATAAGTGCTTTCACGTCATCCAGCGTGAAACCGATGGCCTGCGCTGCCCGGATGAATTTTAACTTGCGGAGTGACTGCTCGCTGTAGAGCCGGTAGTTGCCCGCACTGCGGTCTTCCGGCTCGACCAGCCCGACCCGCTCATAGTACCGGACCGTCGTGGCGGGAATATCGGCTGCGTGCGCCAGTTGGCTGATGGTGTACTGCTTGCGCATTCTCTCTGCTTAACTCGCTGAAATTACAGGCGTTGCGGCCCTTTCGCGGGATTAATCAAAAATCCAGTCAATTGGCCTTGACCTTGCACCCAAGTGCAAGGTCGATAATACAGTGAAGAAAGCCAATAGACAATCGAAGCTAGGAGAAAAGGCACCGTGTCAGCTGGAGCGATATCCAAAACAAGCTTGATCTGTCCCTCGTGCGGAACCAAAGGAAAACGTGTCGGCTTGGCCACCTTGCGGGCTTTGCTAAAGGAAGAGTTCGCACACGAAGTGGTCGGCGGCGAGCAGGCATCCGGTGAAGCAAAGAGCAACAGCGCTTTTGGTTGTTCGCCAACTGAAGGCGACACGGGCTGGCGGTTCTGCAACTCGCAGGCATGCGATGTCGTCTACGTTTCCGAGACCAGCAACCGCACCTTCCGAAAGTCTCATTTGCGGGTAGTTGTCGGCGTCAAGGAGAACACAGGCGACCGGCCGCTCTGCTACTGCTTCGGCCACTCTGTGGCCAGCATCAAAGAGGAACTGCGCACGAAAGGCCGCTCCGACGCTCTCGACGACATCCGGGCCAAGATGAAAGACCCCGGCTGTCGCTGCGAAACCGAAAATCCTTTCGGGGCGTGTTGCCTCGGAAGTGTCACAAAAGGCATTCAGATCGCCCAGGAGGAATTGGGAATGACAACCGCTCCAGCAGAAACAGAACCCGTGCAGACCGCAGAAGACATTCCGTCGAGTGCGGCCTCTTCCCGGTCGTCCACGGGTCGCGGCGAGAAGGTCGCCAAGATCGGCACGGTCGTCTCGGCGATCATGGCATCGGCCTGCTGCTGGTTGCCGCTGGCGTTGCTGGCGGTCGGTGTTTCCGGCGTCGGGATCGCCGCCACACTCGAAACGTATCGGCCGCTGTTCATCGTCGTGACGTTCGGCTTCCTGGCGGCGGCGTTCTACTTCACGTATCGGCCGAAGAAGGTGGCTTCCGACCCGGGACATGGCTGTTGTGCCCCGGAACCGGCCGTCGGAGGGAACGCGGAAGCCGATTGCTGCGCCCCCGCTCAAAAGGGCCGCTTCAGCATGGTGGCCATGAACAAAATCATGCTCTGGGGCGTGACGGTTCTGGCCGTCGCCTTTCTGCTCTTCCCGCACTACGTCGGAGCGCTCCTCGGGACTGCAGGCGGCCACACCGCAGTCGTGACGCCGGACATGAACCGTGCCGTCCTGCAGATTGAGGGGATGACCTGCCAGGGCTGCGAGGCGGTGGCCGAAAAAGCAATTCGCACCGTGCCCGGCGTGCTCGCCGTCGAAGTGAGCTACGAGAAGCGACAGGCGGTCGTCGGTGTCGATAGGTCGCGCGACATCCCGCGTGATGCGATTCTGGCCGCTCTTGAGAAAGTCAGCTACCAGGGCCGCTTCGTAGAGGCGCCCCTTGGTTTGGGCAAATCGACCGGGGGGCAGACCTCGCTCTCGACGGTCGCATTGAGCGTGTCGGGGATGACGTGCCCGGCCTGTGCCGTCTCGGTGCAGTCGGCCCTGACGAAGCTTCCCGGCGTCAAGTCGGCCCGTGTCGATGCAAAAACCGGTGAAGCCCTCGTGCAATTCGACGCCGAGCAGGTGCAGCCCGAAGGCCTGGCCAGGGCCGTGACCAATGTCGGGTTTGAGAGCAGCGTGAAGAAAAATGAGAACTGAGAAACTTACTTTTCCTGAATTCCAGAATGGAGGTGTGACAATCGTGAATTGGAAGCGCACGGCTTTGGCCACCATCGCTTTCGTAGCGGGTGGGGCGGTGCCGATCCAGCTTGTCACCCTCTCGTTTGGTTATGCCGAATACGTTCGGGGCATCACCAAGCAGCCACAGGTAATCCGAGTGGCCCACGAATTTGCTCAATGGTACATCCCATTCATTTACATCCCGGCACTCGTGATTCTGCTTGGGATTGTAGTCTACAGCGGAGGTATCCGAGCTTGTTTCGGCGGATCGTCGTCGGGTTCTCCGCAGGACTCTTCTGTACGCTCTGTCTCGATGGCGTGCGTCAGGCAGGCGTATTGCGGGGTTGGCTACCGGGGGATACGCCGGTGATGTTCGGTAAGATGGCAACTGGCAGTTCTACGCTGGCGATCTATTGGCCTGCGGGCCTCGCCGTGCATTACCTCAACGGAGCGAACTTCAGCCTGTTCTACGCCTTTGTCTGGGGCAAACGTACATCGTCCTTTCGGGCGGCATTATTGGCGACCGGCTGGGCGCTGATTATCGAAATGTTGATGATGACCGGGCCTCCAATGGCACCAATGGTAGGGCTGTTCGGTGTCAACTTCGCATGGCCGCAACTTTTCCTGATCACCTTTGTCGCTCATGTCTTTTTCGGCGAACCCTTGGGTCTGCTGATTCAGCACTTCCAGACAGACGAGGATCGGGATTGGCTTATTCCGTTTCTCTTGAAACGGCGCAGCGGCAATGGCGAAGCAGGAGTTACCATCTGATGGAACAACAAAAGAAAAACTCCAGAGCGGCGAAAAACTCAAATCATTGGGGACTGGTGGCGCTGTTCGCCGTGCTGCACCTACTCTGTTGCGGCATCCCGCTCCTCATCTTGTCGGGTGTGTCGCTGGGGTTGGTGTTTCCACGCTGGCCGGTGATCGGCGTCGCGCTGGCCGTCGTCGGCGTGGCCGGCTTCGTCTGGTACTTGAAGCGGGGCTGTGCCACCTGTCCACGGAACGAAGGCCGCTGCATGGCCGAAAACCATGACACCCAGCAAACTCCCGCCGATCGCAGAAACCGATAGTGGAGGTAAGAGACCATGCAAATGTGCACACACTGCGGCAGTCATTTCCCCGGCCCCGATGTGGAACGGGAAGGCAACGTCTATTGCTGCGACATGTGTGCAGCTGGGCCAAAACAGATGATGCCCGTCATGGTGCCGATGGCGGGGTCGGGCTACTGACTGGAAGGTATTCGGTGCGTCATTGAACCCGTTTCAGCGGGCACGACCACCATCACCACAACCCGGAAGGACAGAAACATGGCTGAACAATTCGATCTCGTAATTCTCGGTTCCGGCTCCACGGCCTTTGCTGCGGCATTGGCGGCACAGGAGTTGGGGAAGTCAGTGGTTATGACTGAGGAGCGGATCATCGGCGGCACTTGCGTCAATCGGGGCTGTCTACCGTCGAAGAACCTGATCGAAGCGGCGAAGCTCCTGCACGATGCTCGCCATCCCCGCTATCCCGGTCTCAAATCCTGCCCGATGGAGTTGGACTTCCCAGCCCTGATCGCTCAAAAAGGCGAAGTCGTCCACGGCTATCGAGAGAAGAAATATGAAAGCCTGATCGATGGCCGTATTTCCATTGAACGGGGCCATGCCGAGTTCATCGACCCGCACACCGTTGAGATCAACGGCAAGCGTCTCAGCGGAGAAAAGATGCTGATCGCCACCGGCTCCCGTCCGGTCATTCCCAACATTGACGGCTTGGATCAGGTGTCCTACCTGACCAGCGATCTGTTGACCGTGGATGAAGAGGCCGAACTGACCGAACTGCCGAAGTCCCTGCTGATCGTCGGCGGTGGCTACATCGCTCTGGAACTCGGCCAGATGTTTCGCCGTTTCGGGACGGACGTAACGATTCTGGAACGAAACCCGCAGTTGCTCGCCCACGGCTATGAGCCAGAGGTTGGGCAGGCCATCGGTCGGGTGTTCTCGGACGAAGGCATTCAGGTCATTACCGAGGCGTCGGTAAACGCTGTCCGGCACGAGGGAAATGAGATCATTGCGACGGCCTCCGTCGGTGGTGCGCAGCAAGAGTATCGAGCCGAGGGGCTGTTGGTGGCGACGGGCCGAAACCTCAATACCGACCACATCGCCATCGAGCGGTCGGGCGTGTCCGTCAACGAACGAGGCGAGATCGAAGTGGACGAGTACCTGAGGACGAGCGTTCCGCACATCTTCGCTGGCGGCGATGTCATCGGTCGGCAAGCCGGGAGTCAGATGGCGACTCCCGTGGGAAGTCAAGACGGAGGGATTGCGGCGAGAAACGCCTTCGCAAGCGGCGAGATGCGGCCCGTGAACCATCGTGTGATCCCCCGATGTATCTTCACCGATCCGCAGGTTGCCGTAGTCGGCATGACCGAGGAACAGGCGATTGCCGCAGGCCATCGGTGCTGGTGCAACACGATTCCCATGTCGCTCGTGCCCCGTGCCGGGGCCATCCGAGACACAAGAGGCATCATCAAGATGGTGGCCGATGCCGAGACAGACGAAGTGCTGGGCGTGTCAATGGTCGGCCCGAATGCCGGTGAAGTCATCCACGAAGCGGCGATGGCCCTGCGGTTCCACGCCAAGCTGCGAGACTTCATCGATCTGCTGCACGTCTACCCGACGATGGCGGAGGCCCTGAAGATTGCCGCCATTTCCAGATACAAGGACCCGGCGAAGCTCTCCTGCTGTGCGCAGTAGGAGAGTTCGGTCTTGAGCGGCTACGGATGTACGTGTCCGTCAGGTTTCCCGGAGAAAATCCGCCCTAGCAAGCCTTACTCTCAATGATCGTGAGTAAGCCAAGTAAACGAAACGGACCCGCCGTTTATGACTGAGATTCTTCGGGAATGACCCTGGTCAATGACGCTCTGAGTCCGGCGAAGCAGAACCTGAGCCGGATCTGATCATCGCCGCAGGTGTTTATTGCGAAAGGATTAAGTGCGAAGGCATCGACCGGACACCTTCAGCAAAAAGTTCTATTGCCGTCCTGTCGCCCCGACTTGGTGACACAAGTAGCCCATCGTCCTCCGTGGCGGTCGGCTTTTCTCGTTGTTTGCCAATGCCGTGGGGCAACCATCGTAAGCCGTTTGTGAGAGCAAGCGTCAGGAGTTCAAATCCAGTCGCCAGTTTTGCGGGTTCCAACGTTCGAAGGAATGGTTGACGTTCGCAAGATCTCATCGGTGTGTCGGACCGACGCAAGCTCGTTGCATTCAGAACTTGCTGAGTGAATCCGCAACACGGTATACGGATTCCGCGACGAATTGCAGTTTCGGTAGCCGTCGAGTAGAATCGGTTGACGCATTCGTCCGAAGGTCCCGTGCCATCGGCGGAAATACCGATTCGCAAAATTCCCAACGGTGGCCGACGGTACCGATGTACTTCAGAGCCGAATTCCATAGGAGCATGGCTAGACCATCAGCCGCTAGTCGAACTCAGACCGACGAAATCCGTGACGACCGCCATGCCATACACTATCCTTTTTGCCGACCTCGACAAAACGCTCTACGACTGGGCTGCCTTCCGTTTCTTGCACTTCGATCAGCTCTGTGATCGACTACGTTAGCCAAGTTAGAGGGGCTATCTGGCAAGCCTTCTCAGGATTAATGCCCCCCACAGACCAAGCAGTATCTGGCCGATCTCCGGAATGAGGTAGGCTAGCAGGGCAACAAATAGGAAGACGGGCGGGGTCATTCAGGATTCCTCCGTAGTGGCCGCAACGGACTGAGGGGGCGTGTCGACTTGGTCGCTGCTGGCATATACCTTCACCGGGGCACGGCGCAGATTGAGGGCAGTATATGGCAACTGCTCGAAGTCCATGGGCTTTCTGGCGTCGTTGATCATGCGAAGAATGGTGAGGAGCTGGCGGCGGATCGGCGCGTATTTGGCGAACGGAATCGCAGTCAGTTCTCTCGTCAGATTCTCCTGTGATCGGTGGCAAGCAAGGTCGACAAAGTGGACTTTCAGTTTGCGGTAGGTGGGCTCGTCGATTCGTACGTGGGCGTGCCATTTGCGAACGGAGTCGTCCTTGGGATCGGCTCCCTTGGGGGTGATGCCGGAGCAGCGATAAGAAATCGAGTAGCCATCAAAGCGAATGGGAACCCGGCGGGCATCGCGAAGTTGTTCCTTCTCACCACCCTGTCGGGTTGGCGCTTTTAAGGGGTGGTGCCCTTCGGTCACCATGATGATGAACCAATGGCCAAAGCGAATGTACTGAGCGTTGGCGAGACCATTCTTTTTGCGGCGGGTGCGTTCCCACTCGCTGACGTCGATCCCGTATTTTTCGATGAGCTTCCGGTCGATGTGGCTGGGGTCCTTGCTCGTTGGAATGGTGCCGGTCACGTACCAGTAATAGCCGTGCCTAAGGTAACTTGCGGCAATTAACTGGACCACGGACTCGGCGCTGGCGGCTTCATAACGGTACTTCATTGTTTTGATGCTCCTCTGTTTTCTCCTTGTGTAGGGCCCTAAAAAATGGGAGTTGATTACGGGCTCAACTCCCCAAAGCCGACTCTGGAACCCTGATTGGTAGAACCTTTTTGATCAGTGGCTAGGCAGCACTTCAGCAGTCCAAGGCCAGACATAGGCCTCAAAGACACTTCGGTGCTTTCCGCTCACTTCCGGCAAATTGGCGAATGCCAATCGCTCAAGGCACTGCTTTCTTCAGTGCACTCGTGCAATTCATAGCACCCGCGCTAAAAACCTTCGGCAGACCACCACGGCTATTGCAAGACGCAACTCGGGTGTCCGCCGTCAAAACGCTGTTTCAAGTGGCTGCTTCTCCCGAAGCTACCACCTGAAATCGCAATTGCTGCCAACCAAGGTCCCTTACGGGATTCGCATGTTACGTACGCTCCTGGCTGAACCCTCACGGATCCAGCTCAGGAGACGCACGACACACGACTGCCCAACTTAATGGGCACACGTTCACGATCGGGCTTTCTCAAGCCCCTCGGTCCTTTCGTCATCGCTACCTGGGGCATCACCCCCATGGTCATCGCGAACGGGTCATGACTGCCAAGCCATGCACACGGCGCTAGTCAACTCGACTGCGACACGTGTCTGATCCTTCGACCAGACCACCGCCCGACTCCCGTCGGCTCTCTACTTGGACCCCGCTCCCCCACTACGGTGTTTGAAGCACGTAAGTGACATGACTCACGCACCGAGACGCTACTCTCGGCTACCGCAGTGGTTCCGGCGTTAGTTCTCAGACTCTGTCTACTGGTTCACGTCGATAGAGGGTGTTATCCCTCGCACCAACCAAGGTATGTGTGGCCTTCCGGCCAGCCATAGTTTCCAGTTTGGGTCGCGCGTTAATAACGCCGTGATCCAAAACTGATTTCCCCCTACGAAAGCAGAAGCTAGGGGTACCCGGCACCGACTCCATGTCGGTGGCTGCCTGGTGGTGTTGTCTCTGTGTGGCTCCGTCTCCCAGTAGACTTACTGGCAAGCCCTTGCGTACTTATTTGCTTGGGCCTCTCATCGTTGAGCTTTTCACGGTCAGGTGTTTAGCCTGATCCCCGAAGGTGTCTGCCTCCGGTACGACTTGTTGCCAAGTTCGTAGCTCCCGACGCCAACACGGTTGCCAGCGGCATCGATGATGCCTTTGAAGTCGAATTGCTTCGTACTGGCGTTCTGTTCGTAGACGGCCTTCAAGGCTCGCTTGCCAAGCGAATCAAACGCTTGATCCAGATAGTGGGCTGGGTTGGCCAAGTATTCGTAACGAGTTTCCAGGCCCACTTGGTTGGTTAGCTTCACCAGGTCGCCAGCCGCGTTGTACGTATAGCGAATGACATTGCCCGCCGGGTCGACGATGGCCGTGATGCGACCGCGGTGATCGCGAACGAAACCAATCGACGCGCCGGAGGAGTGCTGGATGCCAGTGTCGCTGAACGTCACCACGTTGCCGTTCAGGTCCGTGATCGTTTGCAGCCCATTGGTCTTGCTGTAGCGGTACTTCAATCCGTCTTTGGTCGTCAACGAATAGGCGTTGGGATTGATGCCCTGGGCCAATGCACCAACGATTCCGCCTCGCGCCACCTGCGTCTCATCGATCGTAAGCGTATCGTAGACACCGGGATCGGCTTGGAAATACGGTCGCCAGATGCCGCCGAAGAAGCTGGCGGAGATCAGTTGCTCTTTGTAGGTGAATCCCACTCGCTGACCGGATGGATTGGTGAGGTAGACCTTGGTCTTGTCCGGAATGAACTTGTCGTTGCCACCGTTCAACGCACCGCCAGGGCCGACGGCAGCGACTTCCAAAAGCCGGGCGTCCTGGACACCCAACGACCAACCGTAGCCAAAGTCCCCTTCATCGCCCGCAGTGACGGTGTCATAAACTCGGTTTACTTGGATCGGTATGCCGGCCAGCGGAATACTTAGGTCTGTGAATTCAAGCCGGAAATTGCCGATTTGTACGTTGCCTTCGACATACAAAATAGTGGGCTGAATGAAGCCACGACCGTTGACATCATAAGCAGCGACAATCAGTGCATATGGATCGTTGCTGAGGATCGAAGGGTCGAAGACCGCCAGTTCACCGTCAATGACTTCCTGGGTGCTTTCTTTGAGAATGACCCAATCCGGATCTTTCTCGTCGAGATTAGTAAGCGAAACCTTATCGGCTCGCGCGTAGTAGACTCGGTAGTACCACAGATTGTCTTCCGGATCATCGACCGTGCCGATGATCGGCACAAGGTTGCTAACGGTCGAGGCAGGTTCCGGACTCGTGATAATGACGATCGGCACCCCGGTGTCTCCAGGAACAAATCCAGGATGCGGCGGTAGAGTCGGATTGGTCGGTTCCGGCAAGTTAGTTGCGGCTGGATCGCCAATGGTGACGGTCAACGTATTCTCTCCGGTCAACCCGGCAGCGTCCGTCGCCGTAGCCCGGAAGTGGAAAATCCCTTCAACGCCACCTGTGAATGTGACCGATCGCGGAAATATCGGATTACTCAAACCAGTGCTGACACCATCTTTGAACAGTGCGATGGACATTACTTCTACATTGTCAGTGGGGTCAAACTGGATTGTGTATTGCGTTCCAACATCTAGACTTACATCGCCGAAGAAACGTTGGTTGCCCGCAACCACGCTCAGCGACACTTTAGGAGATTCGCTATCGGGCTGCATTGTGATCTGCCACGATTGGGTGCTCGACTTGCCTCGGCCGTCGGACACGGTGACCGCCACGTTCTGTGGTTGGGTGTCGCCGAACGACGACGGCCAAAGGATGCGGCCAAAGCGGTCGATCGTCATGCCTGTCGGGGCGGTGGCTAGCCGATACGTAAGCGGATCTCCGTCCGGATCGGTGGCGCGGACAGTGTAGCGATAGACGGACCCACTCGTCGCATTCGTGACCGGAGTCGAATTGATCTGCGGCGCTGCGTTAACGGTGATACTCAATAGGTAGCCTTGCGTCGAAATGGCCCCGTGAGTATCTGTCGCGACGACGTTGATGACAAAGTCGCCGACGCTGGATGCGGCTGGAATCCACGCGATTAGCCCGGTTGAGTTGACGGTCATGCCGGTGGGCAGTGTACCGCCGAGACTGATCGTCACGTTATCGCCATCGGGATCGAGCGCGGTGACTTGATAGGTGTAGAGCGAACCCACTTCACCCACGAACTTTGGCGTCGAGGTGATGAGCGGAGGTCGGTTGCCTTTAGTACCCTTGGCTGGGTCGTTTGCGTCAACCAGTTCGTCGCTATTGCTGACAACGATTGAATATCGCTGAGTCGCTGTGTTAATTCCGTCGGTGACCGCGATAACGACGTCGTGGTTGGCAATTTGCGCCGCAGTCGGCGTCCACCGAATTACGCCGGTTTTAGCATCGATCGCCATCCCGGCCGGAGCAGTGGTCAATTGCCAAGCCAGCGTGTCCCCTTCGAGATCTTCGGCGCGGACGGGATAAAGGTAAGTGCGTCCGGTAAGTGCCGTGGTGGGCGGTATGGATACGATAGCCGGAGCGATATTGTTGCAACCTACGTACAATTCAAATCGTTGCGTGAACTGAGCCAGGAAAGGATCGGTCGCTGTGATGGCAACGAGGTGTGCCCCAAGTTGCAGGTCATCCGGTGTCCAGCGAATGTTGCCGGTGGCGGGATCGATTGACATTCCACGCGGAGCGGAAGTCAGACTCCAGCGGAGCGGGTCACCGTCGGGATCACGGCCGACCGGGTCGTACGCATAGGTTTGCCCAGTGACGCTTTGCTGTCGAGGTACGGACGTAATGGTCGGTGTGTTGTTGCGTTCGATCGCGGTAATGCGCAGGTCGAATTTTTGAGTGGCTTGTCCGCCACGTCCATCCGAAACTTGCAATTCCACGGGAACCGTAGCCGGAGCGTCCACCGGGACCGGCCAACTCAACACACCGGACGCGTTGACCTGCATTCCAGCTGGCTTTTGCAATAGCGCATAGCCGAGTGGATCGCCATTCGGATCCTTGGCTTCGACGCGATAGATCCATTCCAGTCCGAGTCGCGCGGTGGTCGGAGGCAGGGACGCAATTGTCGGCGCGCCGTTAACTGCATTCGCCGCGGCCACGTTGAGTGTCCAAGTCTGCATCGCCTCGCCACCGCGACCATCCGCGGCGACCACGGTAACGGTCGGGTTGGTTCCTGCCGCGCCGACCGGGACGGCCCATCGCAGTTGAAAAAAGCGCTCGACCACTTGCGCTGCGGCGTTCCTGAGTTCAACCCGTTCGATTGTCATCCCAGCGGGAGCTGCGTCAACTCGGAAGGATAATTCATCGCCATCGGCATCTTGGGCAAGCAACCGGTACTCGTATGGCAGTCCGGCCGTCGCGGTCGTAATCGGTCGCGACGTGATGACGGGAGCGCTGTTTGTTTCATCCACCGTGATCACAAATGACTGCGTCGCGCTCCCACCACGTCCATCGGAAACACGCAGAGACACCTGATGTTGTCCGACTTGTTCTTCCGAAGGCGCCCAAACCACGACACCGCGCGTCGGATGGACGGTCATGCCGGCGGGGGAACTTGTCAATTGATAGGTAAGCCGGTCGTTCTCAGGATCCAACGACTTTACTTCATACCGATACAGCATATTCGTAGTTGCATGATCAATGCTGTGAGAAACAATGATCGGTGTCTGGTTTGATGTATTGCTAACCATAGCGTTAACAAAATCGACATCACTGACCACTTCGCCATCATCAAGGTCGATCTTGAAGAAGCTATCGAACGTCCCAATTCCGTACTGCAAATGGTCGACCTCAAATGAGTTTGCGTTGAGTCGCTCGCCGTAAACCTGGAACGAACTTATGCCATCGGGAAATGACACCCCGAAAAACCGGTCTTCGCCGGTTGTTCCAAAAAATCCGCCGTCTCCGACTCCCGGTGATGAGGTCGAAATTACACGCTGCCCGTTTCTATCAAACGCCTCGAAGATGATTGTGTCGTTTGGCGTGCCGTCTGTCCAAACGATCCCAGCGTGCGTCGGAAACGCCCCCAGCAATACGTCATCGAAGGTGAATCTAACTCCTTGCGATGAACCTCCGGTCGGATTACCGATTGGGCCAAACGTGAACCCGACATTACCTGATCCATCAATGGTTCCATCGTCTTCGTCAACATTGTCAATAGCACGCCCCGTAGTTACCCTTAATCCAGCACTCACACCAAAATCTCGTGCGAAGGTCGCGGTAACACCTGGCACGTTGAATTGGCCATCTTCGAAATCTTCAAGGTAGAACTGATCGAAAGCTACCGACGCGAAGGGGCTGTCGTTTCGTCCGAGGTAAGGTAATGGGCCGAAGAACTTTGCATCCTGGCGACGCCCTGGCACAAGCTGTGTCCAGCCTGACCGAAGTTCTTCTCGAACGTAGTAGATACCTTCCGGTAGTCCCGTAAATGCATAGTCGCCATTTGCGTCTGACACTTCAGTTTGCTCGCCAACATCGCGAATGCCGTTTTGGTTTTGGTCGAGATAGATGGTCCAGCCCTGTAATGGCATTGGCCTCGCTTCGAGGTGAGCAGAGTAGACCGTCGAATCGTATTGCTCGTTGCCATTAGCCCCCGCATTTAGCACGAAGTCAACAATATCACCTTCGTTGAGACGCAAGGTCAGCGCATATTCAATGCCGCCACCTATCGGTTGCGATCCACTGAGCGAGTATGCCCACACCTCCTGTCCTTGAACATTCGAGAAGTCGTCAACGGAATCAGCAACCACATTGCGACTATCGCTTCCAACTTCGTCCACGTATACTTTACCACGGATTTCACCGGTTCCCTGCAAGGTAACGTCAATTGCAAAGCTCTGCTCATCGACACCACCGCGACCATCCGCGACACGGACGGTGACATCGACGTTGGCAACGCTCAGCCCAACGCTTGCCGCGTCCCACGTAATTGATCCCGAGGACCGATCGATGGTCATCCCCGATGGCGACTTAACCAACGTGTAGGTCAAACTTTCATTATCGGGGTCGAGAGCATCAACATCGTATTGGTAAGAAGCGTCGGCGTACGCCACGGCGATTGGATTGCTGATGATCACAGGTGCGTGATTCTCCGGATCGCCATGCACACAGACAATAAATTCCTGTTCGGCCATGCCTCCGTGGCCGTCATCGACAAGGATCTTAATGTCGTGATTGCCGACTTGATCAGCGGTCGAAGACCAGCGGATCAAGCCTGAACGAGGATCGATCCACATGCCGTCAGGCGACTCGATTAGCGAATATGTAAGCCTATCATTGTCAGGATCGAACGCCGCAATATCGTAGCGATAGCTGCTATGCGCGGCGAATGAAGTGTCGTAGATTGCATATAGTCCGTCGCCTCCCGAAAACGACGTGATGAAACCGAGGCTGTCATTTGGATCTAAATCTACGATGGGTTGTCCAACATCCTGAAACAGTCGATTGACGCCGGAGAAGATAGGATGAGGCTTGGGGTCAATTGGGATTGCGCCACTGTTGCGGTAGGTTGGTAACAAGCTCAGCCCGAACTCGCTCAAGAACAGTTCCCACGTCGCGGATTCAATTTCGGCAGGACCGATGGAGCCACGACCCCCGCTACCTCCGAGCAAATACACATTGCCTCCCTGTCGCACGTAATCGAGCAAGACGAGATTGTCTGCGGCAAACCCACCGACAAAAACGCCATCAAACTGCGACACGACTTCCCTCGTAAACGCTACCGTCGTCGAAACGACCCATTCGTGACCTGCGTTCTGCATCGTCTCCATGAGGCGAGATTCGGTAAGCCCGAAGACATCGGAATATACTAAGAATCGACCGGCTGTACCGGCGAAGTAAGACGCGATGTTTTGTGCGAACACAGCAGTGTCAGCCGATGCAGCAAATCCAGCGTTGCTTAACGTCCACTCGTCATTCGCTACTACAACTTTTCCACCCTATTCGGCGAGTACCACACTTTGTGTAACCGGCGCACTTGTTATTACGGGCGGGCGGTTAGGAGGCGCGGCAATGACAGAGAGCGTGTAGTCTTGGCGAGCAACTCCGCCGCGCCCGTCGCTGACTTCGACGGTGATCGGCACATTACCGATACTACTCGTCGATGTCGCCCAAGTGATAACACCGGAGCTTGGAACAATCGACATTCCAGTCGGAGCCTGAGTCAGTGAATAGGTTAACGCGTCGCCGTCTTCATCGATGGCATCGACATCATAACGGTAGTCCTTGCCCGCCAATGCTTCGATATCGGGAATGCTGGTGATTCCAGGTGCTGAGTTCTGTTTGCCGTAGAAGACCAATTCATAATCGAACTGGCCCCGGTTGGGATTGTGGAAGACGATCGAGGGTGAAAGCGACTGTTCGCCCGGCGAAAGCGTTCCATCTTCGACCTGCAGGGAGTAATCAAAGTATGGGACGCCGTCAGGCATGTAGCCATCAAAGCCAATAACAGAGACACTCGGATCGCTGATATTCTTGACACCGATCAGCAGTGGCACATCGCTGTCAAAGGTGCCATCGTTTCGCGTCGCGAGTTCCACGTACAGTAGTTTGGGTTCCTCATTAAAGGATGTACGACTGTAAACACTGCTGAAATCAGCCGTATTGTCGACGAAACTGCCGAAGTCAATTGGTCCGAGCGTTGAGGATACGCCGACGATAGTAAGCTCCGTGAATACTTGCTGACCGATCGCGTCGTTCGCCTGAACTCGAAATACATTTCTACCGGCCTGTATGGTTTCGGAGTGGAAGAAGTTTCCGCCAACATCTATGACCTCTGCGTTCTGTCCATTGACGGAAATTTCTGTAATGAAATTGGGACGACCGAGTGAAGCTTCTCCAAACGCTTCGGCCATGCCGGACAACACGACCTGTTTCCCAATCGTCGCGGAGTGAGGCGGTGCAGAGGCTACCAATAGTGGAGGCTGCGGGACTGCAGGCAATTCTGCTATGCCCGCAGGGGAAAATGTCACGTGCTCCCACTGTCCGACTGGGGCGGAATCGGACGCAAGTCCCAATTGCTCCGTTCTCAAAGCCGTTCCATCCCAAAACAATCGATACAATCCTGAACCAGCAACATTCTCCTGGGTCAACAAGATGTCACCTACCATTTCTCGGAAGGCCGACGCGGGGGCACCTAGAACTCGTCCCGTGCCAAAGTTCACACCAAAGAAGTTCTCGCCCGCAGGAACTATGTCAATGTCTTCAATATTGACTCCTGGCGAAAACGTCGACACATTGCCCGCTTGATCTATGACGTAGAGCAGGCCTTGGTTTTCGGCACCCGCGATTATTTTTCCAGCCAAAGGACCGTAGCGCTGTGGATCATCTGGAACTGTGACCAAACCTTCGAGGTGAGTTCCCACGCTGGCTATTTTGGTGGGCTCCGCGTCGGAACGAATGCGCCATACTTCGCCGGCCGTTGTAACGGCTATTAGGTCGCCTCCCCAGACGCCAGTTCGATCGATGTAGAGCGAACCTCGCATCAGTCCATTTCCGCTGCCCGGCAGTGATATCCAGGGGTTGTCGACTTGGGAACCGTCGGCTGAAATCCGTAGTATTTCGCCGTCGACACCATTTCCAGAGAATAGATCGCCCGCTGTAAAGCCACCAACATTGCCAAGCCGTACAGTTGCAATCTTTACTTCGTCGCCAACTCCACTTACGTCTGAGAACGGAGTATGATTGCCTTGACTATCGATTCGCTCGAATGTAACGGGCGTTCCTGAAGAGTAGTTGACCGATACTACGACGGAATCAGTTGAAGCATGGTGGTCAATTCCAATTGGACTATTGAATGGCGTGGAAATTGTAAGGAATTTGATTGCACTCGGCGTTGAGTTTTGTTTGCCTGAGTTGCCCGTGCCTTCGGTTGTACTAGTGACTTGAGAAGTGGAAGTATTCGAAAACAAGTTTTCACCGAGTTTGCCAATCCCCGTGAATGTCGAATTCTGGGGCGTTGCTGAATGATTGCTGTTTTCAAACGCTTTGGAGGAGGCACCACCCGGTAATGTCGCAACTAACGTGCTGGGGATAATTTGCACGGACGAGATCGCTACCTGTGAGTTTTTGTCATCATCATCGTTCATCAATCGGAGAATCAGTTTCCCGGTCGTACCGGCAGGAATTCCCCCAAGTCCCACGGTTATGGTGTCATTGGAGAATTGGATTCCTTGAGCAACGCTCGTACTGAGTCCCTCTGTTGCGTTAAAGAGAGCGTCGCGACCCGTTGAATGTGAGCGGACGAGCGTGTTTCCAGATTCATCTACCAGTGCGACTTCAAACGCGTCCCTAATAAATCCTTGGGATGATTCATCAAAAGTCAAATTCTTGATTGCTAGCGTGATTGCTGATGGTTCGATTGGGATGGTGATAGTGCGTTCCATCCCGACAATAAACGAATCTCCCTCTCGAATCACCGCAGTGCAATCCTGCACAATCACAGTACCGCGGCCGGTGGATGTCCCGCCGCTTTCAAAAACCGTCCAGCCCGAAAGATTCGCGTCGAATGCACAAGCGGAACTGACATTGATAACTACTGACTTTGTGTCGAATAGCGCGGGGACTCCGTTGTCGGTCACCGTGATGGGAATGGAATAATTGCCGCTGGAAATGGTCTGTGGAATGTTCCAAATGAAGGCTCCCGTTACCGGATCGATCGAGGAACCCGCAGGCGCAGAACTGCCTAAACTAAAGCGCATTGTATTAGCTGGCAAATCGGGATCGGTTGCACTGGCCGTCAACGTGACCATGTCGCCGGGTTTGGCATTGGCATTGACGAGCGCCGCTAATGTTGGCGCTCGGTTAACCTCCAGTACATTGACGAAGAAAGATTTGGTAGCGTTCAAACCGCCGCGGTCGGTCACTCGGGTAACCACTTCGAATCTACCGGGTCCTTGTGCTTCATTTGGCGTCCAGCGAAACAAACCCGTCTGGGGATCGAGCGTTGCTCCCTGCGGGCCGTTTACCAATGAGTACGTCAGCAAGTCATTGGGCAAGTCTGTGTCGGTAGCGACTAACTGCACACTGAGAAGGATCTCTTCGTTCACGGTTTGATCCGCTATAGTGTTCATCACCGGAGCGGTATTGACATGGATGACGTTGACGGAAAACGGCTTGCTATCCGAAAGTACCGGCTTCCCATCGTCCGTGACTCGTATGGTAATTGGAAAGCTACTGGCAACGGTACCTGCGGGGACGGTCCAACTGAATCTGCCAGTGGCCGCATCGATGGTGGCACCGGCTGGAGCACCAGCACCAAGACTGAAGGTCAGGCGATTGGCTGGCAGGTCGGCATCCGCTGCAGTCGCCAAAAACGAGACGGTCGATCCAGGCTGAGTTTGCTGATTAGGGATGGGAGCTAAAGCTGGCGGTGAGTTGACTTCGAGCACCGCCACAAAGAAGGACTCAGTATCGAATGCTCCAAACGAGTCAGTCGCACGCACGACAACTTCGAAATTACCAGGACCTTGGGCTTCCGTGGGAGTCCAGCGGATTAGACCTGTGTTGGGATCGATGGTGGCTCCAGCGGGCGCGACGTACAACGAGTAAAACAAACTATCGTTGGGCAAATCGGCATCCATGGTTATTGCCTGAATCGACAGCAACGTCTGCTCGTTGATCGTCTGATTCGGGATGGCAGCAATCACCGGCAACGCGTGACTATTCACCGGCTGACCTATGTGTACATCAACGATCGCATCGTCATAACCTCGGTCTCCAACGGTGGGCCAACCTGGGACGACGGAGGGTTGTTCTTCCCAGCCGATGCGCATTATGCCGGTGCTAATCTCGCGCGCTCGAAGGTGAGCGGCAGCGTCGCCATTGGCGGAGGCGGGTTGGAGTACATTGACACTAACCTGCTTTCCAGCCGGCAATACTGCGGAGCTTGCAATGCGAAAATTTGATACCTTGGAGTAGAGAACTTGTCGCTGGCTAGATTGAAAAACGGCCGCTGCATAGTCGGGCGAAGTTGGAAGTACTCCATTGACCGCACCATTGGGTCCGTCCACTACGAACAGTCCCATCTCATTGAACTCTTCGCGTCCAATGTTCAACTTTGTATCGACCGTTACAATTTGACCGCTCGAACCAGGCAACGTAGTAAAGGGTACACTAATAAATCCAGCCGGACCAACTTCAGCTTCTCCCTCAACTCGGGCATTAACAGAACCGTTTGCCCGCGAACGCAGGTTCAGTTCATTGACCACCTGTAAGACATCCATCGGCGTCGATAGCTGGTCGCCGTTGACGTCGTAGTAGTAATCCAAACAATTGGTGCGAGTTGGCAAGACGCCGGAACTGCGACTATTCAGGCGATTGATGATCAGCAAAGCGTCCATCGGCGTGATCAAGAGATCATTATTTACGTCCAAAGGCCGTGACGGATTGCTCCAATCGGAATTCAGCATCATGCGCGGCTCTAAGGACTCAAACAGTCTGGCGCGGGTACGAGATCGGCGGGTAGTTTTGGGCGACTTGTTGCGAAGCATGCGGCGGAGCGTGGTCATGTGTGCGTCCCGATGATAGACCGGTAGAACAACCCCATTTTTTGAACTGCGACGGGCCGGTTGAAGCTTAATTGTCCCTCGCTGGCCTAGCAAGAGTTGGGGGGCAGTTTAGGGGCAAAATGCGTAATTTCGAAATCTGCCTGCTGGCCGTCGCTTTTTGCCGGACTGAAAATGGCTCCATGTCTACTGCTGGTCGCATGAAGCGTGCTGCGATGTGTAGAGGCTAGTCGGTGGGTGCTTCAGCCGCTAGCGAAACCGCTGCGGAGCATTGATGTTAAAGCGCCCAGAACGCTCGCAACTAGCTCCAGCACTGCTTAAAACTGTGTCTTCGACCGTGTGCAATCCCCGATGGGAAAAGCGAAGTTGAAGGCCGAAGGCAAAGAACCGAGCGAAAGCGAGGTCGCCAGTTTCATCAAGACACTTTCTCCAACCAAAACTGGAGAAAGGCGTCGTCCGCGCCAAACGACCCGCCGAACTGCGCGTAGAAGTGAAAATCAAGCTCTTCAAACGCATGGCGAGCAAAGTGGCGCCTCGCTATTCGCTTTACGCCTTCGAGGCGTCGCTCAATCGCTTCGTCGCGATCAAGGTTTCAGCACCGCGACTAGCAACCAATGGCAGTGCACGCATAACTGGATCAACAGTAGGCAAGTCGCGAAGCCAAACATCCATAGCCACAGCGATTTGCGATATAGGACTCGCATGCGAGCAAGTCCTTCGAAAGTCGGTAAGCATCTGCCGGGAAAAAACTGCCCCATTTCCATAATCGCCATCAAGGTCTGTCGTTGTGCTCGCAGGAAATCCTCGCGGTCATTTCTCACACGATTCAAACTCGACCGTGCGCCACTGCGTCCATCATAGGTAAAATATATCGCAACAGGCCACGACGCCCAGGCGAAATATGCAATTGCAGTTGAAGCACCCATGGCAAAGATCAGGACCGATCCGCAGCTGAGCAAGGCGAACTGAACGTCCGCCTATTGGTGATGGTGCATGACAGAGACGGACGCCCGGCGGATCGGCTGCCGAAGTCTCGCATAGTCGGTGCTGGCAACGTCCTCTTTTACGGTCCGAGCCGTCAAACGTTCCATTGACGGCGCGCTGGGAGCCCACAGCGCGTGGTTACTGAAACCCTAACCGTCGCAGAATAGAAACATTGCGATCCCGAGTTCTAACGGCTCGGCGCTTTTTCCACTGCTTCTCGTACTGCATCCAACAACAATTGCTTCGATTGTCGTTGACCGGCGTAGACGAGCATTCCATCGCGATCGACAACGAAAGTAACTGGAATACTGGAGCTCCATTTTGAGTGGACGACTTCGTCAGGATCATGCCAGCTTCGTAGTGTCAATCCTCTCGTTTCTAACGCTGCGATCGCATCGTTTGCGGCGTCGTTAGTGTTGACGCCCAGGATGACGACATCGGTCGTTGCGAAACGTTCTGAGATTTCTTTGAGCTCACGAAACGAATCGAACCCTGCATGCCAATGATGGACCACGACCACTTTGCCTCGGTAGTCGGAGAGTTTCATCTGACGGCCATGGAGATCATTGCCATCGATTTCCGGAGACTTCTTGCCGACTTGAATTTGCTGCAGCCGAGATAGTTCCTTTTCGGCATGTTTTCCGATTGTCTCGTGCCGCCAATCATCAATGTCAGCATACTTATCGATGACCTGTTGGTACAGCTCAACGGCCTGTTCACGGAGCACATCGTTGTCGCCCCAAAATGAATTCTGAAGCTTGTTCACTACAAGATCGGCGGCTGTCAGGCAGGCGCGCCCACGAGCTTCGCGATGAGGACTCTCCATCAATTCCAGAGCGGTCGCATATGGATCTGGAGAAGCAAAAATCACACTCGACGCACCCCTCGCAACCTCCGGCCGGTTCGAATAGGCTGCCATAATCCGAACCGCGGCTTTCGTTTGGTCGGGACGAATCGAACGTGACGAACCAACGATTTCTGACATTCTTACTAACCACAGCAAAGCCTTCAGTTCGAGATCCGTATCGCGATTGTCGTCAGCCAATTCGGCCATGGCGTCGGCGTATACCGGAGTTGGCTCACGCAGGGCCACAATCTGACGAATAGCGGCTCGCGACTTTGCGTCATCGATCTGCTTACGGCACTCGGCCTTTGCTGCGTCGAATGACTTGAGCAGGAACTCGAATCGCTCTTCTGCCGTAAGCCCTTCCGTCTGCGGAACAGTCACGCGGGAGATCGATTGCGTGCTTGCCGGAATCGTGGGCTCTAGCGTGAGACCGATTTCATGCTTTCCACTCGGTTCGGCCTGAAACTTTGTATGAATTGAATTCAGGTCGGCGTGGTTCTCTGCGGAGGCACCTATTGAGTAAGTCATCGTCGGTACCAAATCTTCGAAATGAAAGCGACCGTTCCTATCGGCTGTGAAGGCGGCGACACCTTGGCCCATCTCGGAGGTGTAGTCCACGCCAAGTTGAACCACGGCATTCGCAATAGGTTTTCGTGTTTCCGAATCAATGATTTTTCCCACCAACGATGCCGTCGGTTGCAGAGTTACTTTGGTTGCGCTCCCCGAAAGTGACGCGATGTCTTCCGTGCGAAAGAATGCCGCCCGCTCGGACTTCGCCTCCCGAGCCATCAACTGTACGGCATAGATCGATCGTCCCACCGTCATATAGTCGGCAACGTTGACAATGCCCATCGAATCCGAATTCAATTTGCGTTCCATCCATGAATTCGAATCGTAGTAAATCCGCAAGACAATGGATGTTGCTAGGGGTTGCCCGCCATCATTTACAAATTGGATCAGCTTAGGCGGGATTTGATCGAGCGGAAACAGAAAGTCATCCACAGGATTTTGGATCGAAGCCACAACAAATGTGCCTTCTGAAGGATTCGCACGTGTTGCATCGAATCCAGCGCGATCGTTCTCGACATAAAGTTGACCTTCAGTTCCGTCGGGAACGCGAAACCTAAAACGGCCGGTTTCATCTGTCACTCTCCACCACGTCCCGAAATTCACTCGAACGTCGGCAATGCCTTCGTCAGAACTTGAGTCAACGACTCGCCCAGTAATGATCGCCGCCTCAATCAAGCGAATCTCTTCGAAAGTGGCTGAATCAAATTCTGAAAGTGAGACAAGTTTCGTTGCGTCAAGTAGTTTACTTTCGTAAGGGGGCACGATAGTGCATAGCAACTGGTCAATCTGTGGCAACTGAACAATGCGACCAATTCCTGATTCGTCAGTTTTTGCCGCATCTGCATCGGCAAAATGCGTTCGGATCGTCGCCCCACCAACCGGCGCACCATGGGAGTCCAGCACACGCAGCTTGACCTGTCGACCGCGTACGGCTTTAAGTACTTCGCCACTTCTGAGAATCTCCTGCGTTCGAACTCTGCCTCTTTCGTTTCGCATGATTTCAGTAGCGCTGCGAGGAGTCGCTGCCACTTCATTTGCCGCCAAACGGATCGACGGCAACGGCGTGTCGGTTGTAGCAGCGTAAAAGCGAGTTTTTTCCAAGCGAGGATCGTCGATCTCGAGCACCAACCCGACTCGATCTGGTAGTTCGCGCAAAACGAATTCGCCCCTCGCATTGGTTATCGCGGAAATCTGCGCGTTTGAATCAGAGATATCGAGAAAACTCTCCCCGCTTGGCGACGGTGATTGCCCCTTCGCTAGGTTAATCTTGCTGATAGTGTTCAGTGACATGATATTGCGGACTCGGACCCTCGCGCCGGAAATAGGTCGGCCGTCGCTGTCCACCACGGTTCCGTGGAACGCCGATTCGCGTCTAAGTCGAAGAACGACGTCGGACGTAGCATTCGTAAGCTTCCGCCAGCGAATGCTATGCCCCAGCTTCATCGCCACTACATCCAGCGAGAACGCGTTCTCGCGCGATGGGCTTGCGATATTTTCAAACACAAAGTGTCCGTCGCTGGCAGTGGTGACCGTCCCAAACTCAACGGGTTCGGAGCGGTAGCCGAATGGTCGGCGTCGCAGGTAGACGGTCGCACCAACGAGCGGTTTTCCGTCATCGCCAAGAATCGTACCACTAATCTGATCAGTGGGCTCCGCCGAACCTTGAGCTGTTTTCGACTTATCCACCGACGATGGGCCGCTCGGCTCGGCCGGAGCCTGGGAGGATGACATTACGAACAGAAACGTCAATACGGTGGCGACAAGCAGCCAGCCAGCGCCAAATGTTGACATGCCGAACGATGCGCGTTCTGCTGGCAGACCGACGATGCGGCGAATACGCTGACGGAAAAAGCCGCCATCTGCAGCCAGATTCAATGCCGAAGCTCCGTTCTTCGAATTCGCCGCGACCGCAGTTAACGCTCGAGCGTAAGTTGCGCGACTATCGACGATTTGCAATACGGCGTCGTCGCATGCGTTCTCTCGTTCGTTACGAATTCTACTTGATAGCCACCAAACTGCGGGGTGATAGAACATCAGCGTTTCGACAACCACTTGCAGGCAATTAAAGAAAAAGTCGTGTCGGCGGATGTGTGCCAACTCGTGCAGCAGAATCGCTTCAAGTTCCTGGGCCGTTAAGTTCGTTGTGATGCCGACTGGCAATAGCACCATCGGACGCAACAAACCAAATGTCATCGGCACGATCGCCGCCGTGCTTTCGCGTACAGCGACCCATCGACGCAGCGCGAGTTTCCGCTTGGCTAATTCGACAGCTCGTTGAGTTAAATCGGAGACCGCGCTACTGCCGGAAAGTAACTTGCTTCGTACCAAGCTCCATTCGAGAATCAGTCTCAAGGACATCACGCAAACTCCGATCAGCCAACAAACAGCAACGATCGGAAGAAACTGTATCCACGTTGGTTGCACTGCGGTTTCCAACGCTATTCTATTCGTTTCGAGTCGTCTCGATTGGTCCGCCTGAGCAATCGCCGGTGCGGCTTCAAAGTTAACAGCGTAGGTGTCTATAGGTACGCCCGAACTTGGCTTCGGAGCATACGGGAACTTCGTCTGTCCGCTTGATAGGGCAACTCGAACCGGCGTATCGAGCCAAATGACTGGCCACAGGACCGAAATTGTGGGAATTGAGAACAGTGCAGCAACCAAAACACAGTATTTCGCATGCGATGACGCCCCCTGCATCAATGTGATTGTGAATGCGGCCAGCATGGCAATCGATCCACCGACCCACACGGAATGGACCAGAATCCAGCCTATGTCCAGAAATGTCGTTCGTGCCAACAACGTGATGGTCATTCTGCCTTCTCCAGATCATCCAGGAGTTCACGGATCGCTTCGATTTCGTCCGCTGAAATCTTTTGTACTTGCAAAGCTTGCATTACCAAACGGTTCGCCGAACCTCCAAATGCCCGGCTCACCAAATCCTTCACCAATTGTCGTTGAGTCAGTTCAGCTTTGCGTTTGGCTCGATAGACATGCGACCGTTGTTTGGTCTCTCGATCCACCAGTTCTTTCACTAGCATGATCTGCATCAGCTTCAGGATCGTCGTGTAGTGCGTTTCCCGCCTAACACTAATGGCACTGTGAACTTCGCGCACGGTTGACGGACCGCTCGCCCAGAGAACTTCAAGGATTTCCAGTTCGGCATCGGTCGGTCGCTGCTGTTTGTTTCGCATGTTCGTTTGCTCCACATATTCCCAAGCCGTTCAAATCTACCCGCATTGTACGAAAGTCTTCGTACATGTCAACGAAGATCTTCGTAGTTTAACGGATGTCATCTTTCGCCGATAGAAAGTGTGAAAGTCTGAGCCGCATCCGAGAAGACCTCGGCCCAACCGATTCACCCAACTCGAAATTAACACCCGAATCTGTTTTGCAGCACGAAGGACTGGTATGCTCGTGAGGTCGAGCCAGCCGCGCACAATGCGACCGAATGCAATTCGCGGTTGTACTTCGTGCGTGAGGGTGGCGTTGTCGTTTGAGCGCTTTGTCCAGTCGGAATCCAAATGCTGATCAATCGCTTGGCCGCCGCACGAAGCGTGCTTTCATGCAATTTGGTGGAACCAGTAGAAATGTTGCTAGAACGATGGCACCGAATAGACAGTAGGCGATCGTAAAGAAGTTAGGTGTCAAATCGAAAAACAACAGGTCGTGGGCCAGCCTGCCCATGAAACTGCCCGGTTGCGATGTTTGACCGGATTTAGAACGCAAATAGGACTCGAGAGTTGTCAGCGGACACGTGATGGAGAGCAGGGACTCAACTACGACAACTCCTATCATGCACAGGTGAATCAGGCGAAACCAACTATTGCGAACCCAGCTCCACTTGAATAAACTGCCGGCCAAGATCAGCACGAGTCCCAACACGACGAATGCAACGTAGCCTAGGTGAAAGACTACAACGAAATCGGCAAGTAGGGAATTGAGCGTCATATATTGAAGACCTCGCGACCATCTAAACTATTCCCTAAGTTTTGGGCGACTTGAAAGAAAATATGACCAATGGATCGATCGCAATGAACGAGAATCCCTACGACTCACCAAGAACCGACTCTATTCACCCCCCGTCGCGCTTCAAATTGCGCCGCAAGGTTGGAACAGGGGTTTTAGTCATCGGACTAGGGACTCTTGCGTACGGTGCGATCGCATTTTGGATTATTCCATCGCTACCCCCAAACGAATTTGCCACCGGGCGTTTTAACAGCCTCTATGTCCTAGGTGCCGGCATGATCATTAGCCTGTGCGGCTTGGCGATACGCGATACTAGAGTCA
>JADYZV010000153.1 GCA_020852965.1 Pirellulaceae bacterium
ACACAGGCTAACTTGCCAGTCAACAATCGGACTATGTAAGGCTTTCAACGGCCAAATCAAAAAATTTTTGCGATTGCAATACCAACAAACTCCGTCAATGCAAAAACTTCACAGCCTATCCGCGTCGGATGCATTGCATTGCACTTTGCGTCGGCAGACGCACAACGGTCGCCAGACCGCAAAAGACTACCGTCCGCCGACGGTAGCTACCATATTCCTCCCTAGAACTTAATTGCTTTGAGCGACATGTCCACCATCCAGTCCGAACACTTGGCACCTCACTTCGACACCGCAGGCTTCGAGTCCTTTATCAGCGCGCGACAAGAGCCCGATTGGCTGCTCGATCTGCGCAAGCAATCTTGGCAGCAATTCGAACAATCCGCATGGCCCGATCGCAAACAAGAGGAGTGGATGCGCAGCGACTTGCGTGGCTTCAAGCTCGATCGCTATCGACTGCCTGTGGTGGACCGCCCTAATTCAGCCGAGACCGTTAGCATTCCACGCCGCTTGGAAGAGGGAATCACTCCAGCGGGCGCGCTACACAGCCTCGATGGACGGATCGACCACGAATCGCTGCAATCGCAATGGGCAGACAAAGGGGTTGTCTTCGGCGACCTGAGTCGACTCGCTGCCGAACACAGTGAGCTTGTACAACAACACCTGTTTTCCGTTGTTGATCCCGAGCAAGATCGCTTCGCCAAACTCCATGCGGCCGCCTGGAGCGGAGGACAACTACTGTACGTCCCGCGCGGTGTTTGCGTGTCGCAGCCATTGTACATTTCCGCTGGGATGAGCGATGGTGGTAGTGATACGGGGCATACCCTGGTCGTGATCGAAGAAGGTGCCGAGGCGACGGTACTCTACGAAGCCAATAGTGCACATGAAGAAGCTGGTGGGCTGCATATCGGCAGTGTCGAGATCGTGGTCAAGCCCGGCGGCCACCTGCGTTTCGTCAGCTTGCAAGATTGGGGGCGCGGCGTGTGGCACTTTGCGCATCAGCGCGCCACGATCGGACGCGACGCTTCGATTCAATGGACCATCGCCGCCTTGGGCTCGCGCTTTTCGCAAGTCAGCCAGAACGTGTCGCTGATCGGTAAGGGTGCGAACTGCCAAGTCAATGGGGTGTTGTTCACACGCGACAAACAACAGTTCACCTACAACACGTTGCAGCACCACCAAGCTCCATCCTGTCGCAGCGACTTCCTCTACAAAGCGGCTCTGCAAGACCACTCGCGAACCGTCTGGCGCGGCATGATTGAAGTCGATGCGATTGCACAAAAGACCGACGGCTATCAACGCAACGACAACCTGTTGCTCAGCGATCACGTGCGAGCCGATTCGATTCCTGGTTTGGAGATTTTAGCCGACGACGTGCGGTGCACCCACGGCAGCACATCGGGCAAGGTCGACGAAGAGCTGATCTTCTACGCCCAGAGTCGCGGATTTACTCGCAAGGAAGCCGTGCGAATGATCGTCACTGGCTTTTTCCAACAGATCTTCGACCGTATTTCGATTGAAAGCGTGCGCGAAGCACTCGGACAGTCCATCGCTCGTCAAGTTCGAGAGTACCGCTAGACCTATGTCCGATTTCATCGAAGTGGCCAAACTGGCCGACATACCTGCTTCCGGAAAACTGTCCATCGAAGTCGGAGATCGCTTTCTAGTGATCGTCCGTGTGGATGGGCAGATCTACTGTTTGGATGACGTCTGCACCCACGACGGCGGAACGCTGGGCGATGGCGAGCTCGATGGCTTCTGCATCGCTTGCCCCCGCCACGGAGCCCAGTTTGACGTTCGTGATGGACGTGCTCTAACCATGCCCGCCACCGAACCCACCAGCAGCCACGCTGTACGCGTTGACGGCGATGCCATCTTGGTCAAGCTCGCTGAAGAATGAAATAAACTTTGGCGAGCTTGATTGATTTCGACGCGCCGCTTGATGAGTTTCAAGAGACCATGTGGTAAAGTTGTTGCTCGATTTCCATGTAAGCGTAGTGCGGAAAATGACTGTCGGATGTGGAAAGTGGCATAGGCTTCCAGCCTGTGATTTTCGGCCCGATAGGCTGTAAGCCCCTCCCACTCATTTCCCGCACGATGCTAGCGCGTCTTTCGTCGCCCGACATGCAAAGGCAACAGCATGCGATCGCAAACTTCATTTCTGCTTTTTGCTTTCTGTCTAATAGGCACCCTTTCAGCATCGCGAGGTTGGACCAAGGACTGGCTGCTCGAATTCCCGCCGGACCAAGAACATGGCACGGTCGATGTTTGAGGGGTTTGACCAGCTATCGCAACTTGATCACGTAAGTCTAACGATTGGTGGGGAAGCGTCGAACTTGCGCGTCCTGTGCGAGCTTGCGGGACTAGAGGATTTGGATCTCAATTGCTATTCGCTAATGCCTCGTGACCTGGACTTCATCGCAGATTGTCCGGCGTTGCAGTCGCTGGAGGTCACAAGCGGTTTTTCAGACGATTCCACAGCAAAGATAGTCGGAGAGAGCGCGACACTACAGCGCGTGAGTTTGCTGCAAGATTGCTATATGACGGATGCTGCTATCGACCTTCTATGCCATAACAAGAACCTGGAGAGCCTAGACATTAGTGGCTTGATTTCCAAACAAGCGGCGATGAAGCTGAAAGACCTTCCGCGTTTGACTTGGTTGACATTGTGGAGCGATTCGATGTCGGACGACGATCGGGAATCGCTCAAGACCGAGTTGAAACAGTTAACGCATACGGACTTCCGAGAATTCCTTCCGTCCAGTGGTAAGTATGTCGTCGGCCAGGATGGAATATGGCGGCTCGCCGATGGCGATCGCCAAACGCTCGATGCACTCGAAGGGAAGCTCGCCAGTGAGATCTTCCCGGCTGATGTCTACCAACAATTAGCGGCCCAGATTACAGGCAAGGTAGTGCTCGTCGAATTTTGGGGGAGCTGGTGTGGCCCGTGTCTCGCCATGCACCCTGTGTTGAAAGAACTACACCGTGAAAATAGCGAGAATGATTTCGTGGTCGTTGCCATCCACTCGACTCGTGGCTCGGATGCAATGGATGCATATTTAGCACAACACTCGGTCCCTTGGATAAATTTGCGCGACGAAGCGAATCACCTGGCGCAGGCGTTCAAGGTAACTCTTTATCCCAGTATCTTTCTATTCGATCGCCAGGGAGTTCTTCGCGTCGCGCAACCGCACCGCGTGCGACTCTGGGATGCCGTGGATCGACTAGTGGAAGAAAAGATGGGCACCGAACGTTGAAGGTGGGACTTCGGAAATAAACTCTCCGCAATCTGGTCGCTGAACAAATTCAAGCCATCGACAGCCAAACGATTCGCATGAGTTGGGACGTCCACTGGTATCCACAGACCTATTTGATCGATGCCAACGGAATTATATTGAGAATCACTGAACCCAACGAGCATATGGAATCATCCATCAAATCGCTTTTGTAGTTGGACTGGAGGCCTCGTTTCAGATTGTCTTTCAATACTGCTAGCGTCCATAGGGCTTTGCAAGGTATAATCTATAGGAATGAATACAACCAGCTTTCTAGATCGAATGCTTGAACCCGTAACCGGTTCAATGTCTCGCGAACTCGCGGAGCTTTTGGTCGCCCTTAAAGCGGACCAAGGATTGCAGACTCGCATAGAGTATTTGCGCGGCAAGGCCAATCAGGGGACTCTCTCAGATGAAGAGGACGCTGAGTATAAAGATTTCATCGAAGCCCTAGATGTAATCTCGATACTTCAATCAAAGGCAAGGCAGGTTCTCATTCGTCAGGCAAGTTGAGAATGGAAGTTGCCCTTCGTGAACACATTAGGCAGCGTGCTCGATTTCGCTGTGAGTATTGCCTTTTGCCCGAAGCCGCTACACCATTTACGCCATTTCATGTCGAGCACATCATCGCCAAACAGCACCTGATCGATGATTCGATCGATAACCTTGCTTTGGCATGTGACCGGTGCAACGCGTTCAAAGGCCCTAACCTATCCAGCGTAGATCCGGTCACTTTGGAAATCGTAAACTTGTTCAGCCCGCGACGCGACGTTTGGGACAATCACTATTTGTTCCAGGGATCGGTAGTAATAGGCACTACGCCAAAAGGCAGAGCAACGGTTCAGCTATTGCAGATGAATGCAGCTCGACGACTCGAGTTGCGAGAATCGTGGCTTGCATCCGGAGGCCAGTTTTGATGAGTGGCGAGGTTCATAGACCGACAGAACACTAGACTTCTTTTAATATCTTGGTCATAGCCAACAGTCATTCATTCCATTTCACCTGCTCGAATAATTGTAATAGCTTCGCTCCGCGTGTCGGGTTGAGAGATTGCGCATAAGCGATGCGGCCACGCAAATGCGCTCGGTAGTCTGCGTGCTCGGTGCGGTTTTGGGTTCGCCAGCCGCGGCGCGCACAATTGTGCAATTCGGCCTTTAGTCCCTCGAAAGCTCGACGATTTAAGTTTAGTTTTTCGTTGACCGTCACTCCCAGAATGCGTTGTTCAGCCCCGTGGAATAGTTTACGAGTTTTGCGGAACTGTATTGCAAAACCTTCCTCGATCACAATGGCTGCAGCCGAAGTGGCGAATCGATCGACGCGAGCTGCGAAGTTGTCGTCGCCGCTGAAAATGAGATCGTCAGCGTAGCGAGTGTAGCTTGCACCGACCGAAGCCGCCAACCCGGCCAGACGACGGTCCATGCGATAGGCAACCGCATTGGCGATGCTTGGCGATGTCGGAGCACCTTGTGGCAATCGCGTGCGAGTTAAGCTTCGCGCCTCGTCGCGCAGATCGTCCATTCGAGCCGGCGCAGTGCATAGTTGCGCAAGACGCAGAGCAATCGGCCAAGAGTAGCCGGCATTGGCAAACAAGGCCTTCACTCGGAATATCGAGATGGTCCCAAAGTAGTCGCGCAGGTCCAGTTTCAAGACGACGCGCTGACCAACATGCGGTTCGGCACAAGATTGAACCGAACAGCCGGTGCGATAGGCGTGAGCTGCTGAATGAAGCGGGATGCCTGGCAAGACAGATTCCAACATGCGCCGCTGGACAGCTTTAAGTTTTGGACGTGGTTCTTCAATCCACCGATAACCGCCTAATTTCTTCTTTAGGCATGTGCGTTTGTAGTGATCGACGGCCGTATTGCGCCGCACATGCGGGAGTACCAACCATTGCAGTTCTCGCAGCGATGCGATCTCTAACAGCCGGCACAAGTCGTCATCACTGTCCAATGGTGGGACTGGCCAGCGATGATTGCGACTCGCCAATGCGCGTTGCACTTCGTCTGTAAGCCGCCGCGACTTCTTTCCCTTAAAGAACAGCTTGATCGTCGGTTGCTTTCTCAACCAGGACTCAAGCGCGAATCGATTGGCATAGCCGATCTCAGAAAAGCTGGCTGATAGTGACTTGGCAAGTTCGGCGACCCAAGTCGCTTGGCAATCGAGGACTTGCTCCAGTCGTTCTCGTACATGCGCATCATTGCCCAGCCAGCAGCGGCTCATGCACCCAGCCAACTGCCGGCAGAATTGGCGGCGGCTGACCAGGGCAGGGTCGAGAGTCTTCTCAGCCATCCACTGTGACCTCTCGACTGTGACCTCAGGGCTGTGAACATGGCCCTGAGTAATTGCAAATTAACAAAATGCTAGCGGGCGTTCCCAACCGGTCCGAGTGTGGGCACGAGCCATATTGCGTCGGTAGACGCAAGGTTGCTCGTGCAATCAGTGCCTGGCTAAGTAAATTGCGCGAGGTAACCTCGCGCAGAACATTTGGCAACTGCGAAAACGCCGTTACGCAAACGTCGAACTTGGTCCGGCCCGCTAGCGAGTCCATTTATCATGACGATAATATGATCCAGTGTCAAATAGTGGCGACTCGTTCCAACGCTACACTCCTGTAGATTCTAGCTAACACAGTCATCCGGAAATGGCGTCAGAGAATGAAAGGAATTGCGTGATGTCAAAGGTCTGCGTGTTTCGAGTTGTATTATGGTTATTGGTTACACAACCACTATTGAAAGGGAGTAGACCCGCACCGGCGATGAAGCATGCTACGCTGGCCGACGTCCTTCGCTTTGCAGACGCTCGTTGATCCACTGCATGAGTGCTTCGTTGAACTTGCCGCGTGGCTGGCCGCTGTAGTCGAGACGGAAATAGCGCCCGTCCTGATAGCACTGATCGAGCAGCGGTTGCAACTGCAGCACAGCGTCGCGCTCGCCATAACGCAGCGGAACGGGGACATTCGGCAGGGGCTGTTCCAAAGGCGCTCGGTAGACTTCGAACTGATCTGGCTTTGCGTCTCGATAGACACAGATTAAATACGGTGCCGGCTCAAAAAGCTGCAACTCTTCGAGCGGAGCGGCGAGCACGTAGGAGCCTTGACTAATCAGATCAATTTCGACGAGGTTCACACCGGCGTCGATGATGTCCATCTGTTTACGGATATACTTTTCTCGCGCACTGGTGCCGACTTTATTCCAGGGGCTCAGGAATTCAATCGCCGTAATGACTCGTCCATCTTTATCGACAATTTCGACATGCCGTGTCGGGTGCGGTGCACGTCGCAACACCAGCGGCTGGGCTAAAACGGCACTGCTGGCAGATTCTGCCGACGAAGGGAATTGTAAATCCTGTGAAACATGAATATCGGGACGAATGGCTGAACGGCTATCGTCTTGGTAAACGGTAAGATTCTCTTCAATGTTCGCTTGCAAGTCGCCCGGTAGCTGCGCGTTGAGCTGGTTTCGCGCATAGACAATCAAACTCGCATGAACCTCTGGCCACAGTGATTCAAGGTAGGGGTCCATTCCAGGAAAGGGACTTTTGGGCATTTCAGTGACTCCAGCAATGTCCAGTGCAGCGGCAACACCATGATACCATCGCGACCCGAGGTTTTGAAAGTCTCAGTCGCCCAAGATAGTGAAGGTGGTGTACACACACATCCCCGCGTGGCATTGTCCTAAGCAAATCGATGCGATGGGCCTCGCCTAACGCGCGTTCAATGTACAAATGAAGATTTGATTGCGAGTTGGTTGGTCACTGGTTGCGGCATGATCAACCGTTATTCCGCCGATGGCCACGGGACGCACATAGGCGACATGGCTTCCGTCTGGGGAGAATACACACGCTTCAGGTCTTGGAGCTTCGGCATCCGCAAAGGCTTTCGTCAACCGAATTGTTTCCCCAGTCGACGTGTTGGTAACACAAACGCTGCCATCCATGACATGCGCGATCCACTTACCGTTGGGACTCCATGTAAAAGCTGAGGCAATATCTTGTGAATTTCGCGTCATCTGGGTTAATTGTCCCGAGCTGGGGCTAACGGTCCACAGTTGAACAACTCCCACGTCATCCCGCATAAGAAAGGCAATTCTCGCGCCATCTGGGGAGCTTCTTAGCCAGTGTCGAGGGCCCTGAATGCCTGGGTATTTGTGATCGGCTGTGAAAGTCAATCGCCGCTGAACGACACCGAGGGGAGGACGTGGGCGAGTCGTCGAGGTGCCTTCGAGTGGTCCGTCACCAACACGCGTGAGATCGTCGGGTAGGTCGAGTAGGTAAACTTCGTTGAAGTGTCGGCCGTCCGGACCGACCACTTCACCTTGAAATGCGATCGCGCGCCGTTGTCGTTCGCCATCGGCGCGGAGATAGCCCGCAGATCCAATCCATGCATCCTCGCAAGCTCGGCAGATTTGGTCCGACCCAGGGCTTGGATCATCCACGGTGCTGCTAACCACCACCGAAAAATGGCTGCCGTCATGGTTGCGTGGATTCGAGTTACCGACGATGACGCGGTTGTTGGGGCGAGATACCGCCGGCACGCTGACGCCTATCTGGCGGGAATTGTGCTCATGGGTAGGCTGCTCTTGTACATTGAGTGCGTCGAGTACGGCAAGCACGTGATCTTCGTAGGTAAAAGCAATCCACTTTCCATCCCCTGAAAAGGTATGTACGTGGCTTCCGCCGCGCAGGGCACCTGGCGTGAAAGGCGGCGTAATATCGCGCGCGTCCATGTTGACTAGGGTATTGGAAGCACCATCATCCATAATGACGCCGCGTCGATGGCACGCGCTGTAACTCCAGTCCATCGAGGGGTCTTCGGGCCCATGAATGAACACGATCCTGTCTGCTACGGGTGATGCCGTTACGACCCCCACACAGGCAGCGCGTTGTGATTCGTAAATAGTCTCTACATTCCCAGACGCTACCGCGATGCGCTCGATTCGCGTTCCGTCAAATAGCGATCCTGCGGTGTCGCTTCGCACGTCATAGTAGATCCACTTTCCATCATGCGACCAAACATTTACGTTCGTTAGAATGTGGTTATATGCATCCGAAGTAACTTGCCGCTCAACGCCATGGAGGTCCAAGTCGTTGGCGCAAGCAGACAGCCCAAGAAACGTTGCGGCAAGCACCATTGTCGCGAGCAATTGAAGCAGAACGTCATGCATAAAGAATTCCATTGGTCGTCACAAGAAGACTCTCATGGCGAATTGCTTACATGGTCGCCGAACTGCATCGCCATTCTAGTATCGCCATTTCATTCACACAGGGTCAACATGTCAAGCCGCATTGTACGTGACCGTCGCGAGCATTGGTCGGCTTAATTGACTAGGGAGCGACTTCAATTTCGCACTCCCTTAGGGTGTCTCCTGGCCGGCGAATGGACGTGGCCAACAGGGTTCTACGTTGAGTGTCGTGAGGGCAGGGATGTTCGGGGTGCATTCCGCGCAAGGCATCGGCTTGGACGGTTAAGCCCCGTGTTTAAGCAACGCGTCGAAGATCGCGACCAGCAAACGCATAGATTACGACCTATAAAACAACGCGCGGACACCGTGCTAGTTTGACGCGATCGGCGGCGAAACAGGTGTGACCGGAGGGGTTGTGAAGCCATCGTCATTATTGGAAATGGACGAAACGCCTACCGCCAAGCCTGCGATGCCCAACAGCCCGCCGAGTCCACCTATACCACCGATTCCACCGCCCATTCCTCCACCGCCCATTCCTCCGCCGCCCATTCCTCCACCGCCCATTCCTCCACCAAAGGAACTTGTTGCACTTGGGCTACCCGGTGTCCCTGCCCCTGCTGATGCCCCAGGCAAACCTCCAATGGGTGCACCGAGCGGACCTCCAGCCAAACCGCTAGCTGAACTCTGCATTGCCGGATAGCTAGGGCGCACTGCGTCTCGAACTTGATCCATCAACCGTGGAGGAATGATGAACACGAACAACGAGTCGGACGGGCCAGCGAGCGCCATGTTCGCCGCGACGAAATGTGTTTTCCCGCTGAGGTGTTGCGCAAGTGGTAGTTCGTTGTCGGGAGCGGGAAGGACTTCAAATGCGAATGCGGTATGCCCAGCAGCACCGACCGCAAATACGGAGTGGACTGCGGGTTGAAGCCCAGCTACTGAGAACGCACCGTCCTCGGAGCTTCTTGTTTTGCCGACTAGGCGACCCTCGTGGAAGAAGGTCAAGTCGACGGCGCCGACCATACGCTCGTAGCCGATTTGCGGGACGATGACTTGTCCTTTGAGCGTACCATCGCTCCGCAGTTGAACTTGAAAGCGATTCGCTGGAGCAGTTACATAGTCGGACAAACTCATCGCGTCGCCTTGCTTCATTGCCGCGCCATTTGTCGGGCCATGTCCAGCGGATTCGACGCCATTGCGGATTTCATTGACAGCTACTGAGGCAACTGGGACTTCGAATGCTCTCGCGTCGTTGTTGGCGACCGAGGGGATCGCATACAGAGCCATGGCCGCATATGCCGTTTGACCGCTGGCGACCACAATGGATGCCAGCCCCTCTTTGACATTGTTGAAGACGAGTTCGCCATTTGCATCGGGGCGCAGTTCGGACTTGCCACCATTATCTTGAATGAGTGTCACCAACAGCTCCCGGTCGGGATACTTCTGCGTGAGTCCCATCGTCTTGAGAGCAACCTTTAATTTGTTGCCATCGAGTCGAGCAACAAAGTCTTCGGGAAGCTTGATCTCTTCACCTTGCAGCAGCACGGGGATTTGTACGATGCGTGAAGAATTGCTCTGTGCCAGCAGCGTGGGTGACAACCCGCTCACAACGCAATTCATTGTCCAGGCCAACGCCAGCATCCACAAGGTTCTATTCCGCATGATATTCTCTCAGTTGAATTTTCGATATGGTGTGATGTGCGACACTGCGACGTGGGCCGCGCCAAGTCTTTGCGGCCGGGGAATAATGACCGATAGATGATCACGGACGACGCTCGAAAGGCCGGCTTCGTTCCCGCCATGAACATTGATCCAATGGCATTGCCATGCCCACATAATATCATGCCATTAGGTCTCAGTGGCAGCGTCAACCTAAAATCTCGCCAAAATACCCAAACCCACTTACAGAGCATTGTTCTTTCGTGAATCGTCTCTTATTTCGTAGACGTTTTTTTCCAGCTTGACATTCAACCCCTCGATAACATTGGGGGTCGGCATTTCGCTTGGGGGGACGCCATCCCACCCATCTAAAGCAATTTGGCAAGGGCCCCACACTTGCAGATGACCTTCCGAGTTTTTCTGAAATTCGCCGCCCACAATAGCGATCGAGACGGGTACCGCCTCCGCCGGAGGGTCAAGTTCTAATTTCTCATAAGTGGACACGAGCACGCCGACCGAATTCGAAGTGTAGTCACATTGTTCCAGCTCGACCGCGCCAGCAACAATCAGTACTCCAACTCGATTCTGAGCGAGAGTACACTGTTTGAAGTTCGAGCCAGCACTGCTTGCATCCAAGTAGACGCCGACATAACCGCTGTTCAAAATATCGCAGTCGAAAATATTGACAATTGCGTCCTGCACATAGATCCCGTAGTTGTCATTCGCTGAAATAATCGAGGTTTCCATTCGCAGCTGCCCTTTCCGAACCAACTGCACTCCCGCGTGTATACTTCTTTCGCATTTTAGATTCAGTGCCGAGACGTGAGCATGTTCAACGCTCAGTCCGGTTTCGTAACCGCTAACGGTGCAGTGGTTGAGTTGCACTTTTGCCGTTTGAGGCAGTTCCGCTTGGTCCACGATACGGATACCAATCTTTCCCTCTGCGCATTGGATATCGGCACCGTCAATCACCGCAGTGCAGCCTTCGAGCAACAGACCGTTTCCGCAGCCGCTGAAGTGAGTACCCGTCGAGCTGTTCACATGAATGTCACTGCAGGCCTGTGCGAGGAGACCAATTTCGCAGTTTTGGAAATCCGCATCTTCAATGGATACATGCTGATTGGTATCTTTCCAGTGGATCCCATTGGCGGCTCCCGAGCCGACGAAGGTGCAGCGTTGCACCAAGCCTGCGCTGTCGGATGCTTGAATGCCGAGCGGAATGCTTGGGCTATCTAGCGTTAGCGGGCGGATATCGAAATTGCAATCGGCCACGAACAGTCCGCTCGTCTGTTTAGCACTGATCGCTGGATGTGTGCTTGAACGAAAGCGACAAAGTTTTGCATTGAAACTACTCTGCGGCAGCAGTTTGACACAATCCCAAGACCGCGAGTTGACGTTGCATTGGGACAGCGTCAACGATCCACGTTTGACTTCAATGGTATTAAAGTTTTCCTGGCCGGTCTTATTGCCCTCCAGCGTCAAGTTGACCAGTTCGATCACGGTGCTCGGCTCACCGCTGGCAACCGCTTCGGATTGTTCTTTGCATTCCACGACCAGCGCACTGCGGTTCTCACCGACGATGACGATATCCTCGCGGCTACCTTCTCCTACCAAGCGCACGGCTCGGTCGACCTGCAGGGATTCGAAGTAGGTGCCGGGGAGAATCGTAATCGTCTCACCGACTTCGGCGGCGGCGATGGCAGCCGCTATGGTATGATGCGTGGCATCGCTGGCTTTCGAAACGCGAAAGGGGCGGTCGGGCGTTTTCGGTGCCTGGCTTTCCTCTGGTTCGGGGGAGGGCGAAGTCGGCGGAATCACCGCTGGCAGAGTAGCCTCGGCAGAGGGTTGTTCCGGCGGCGTGAGCTTGGGCGAGCGCCACAGCATGAGCCCTCCCAGGCAGATCGCGAATAACAAGATGCTGGATGGTACAGCCAGTCTTTGCCAAAGCGGCTTAGGCCGTTTGAGCTCCAGTGTTTCGTCCAGAGCGGAGGACTGCCGCAATGTTTTGCGACGACCGCTAATTCGACTCGCACTGTGGCTGGCACCGCGACTGGAACCACCTCTGCGCTCGGATAGGGGAACGTAGCGACTCTCGCTTGCAAACGGCGAAACGATCGACTCGCCCTCAGATAATTCAGCCAGCAGCGATTGCAAGTCGTCGACCAGCGCGTTGGCGTTGGCGTAGCGATCCTCCACTCTCTTTGCGCAGCATTTGCCAAAGATCTCGTCCAGTTCCGGCGGGACATGTGGCGCTCGTTGGCTGATCGGCTTGGGGTCGCGGTGCAGCACCTGCTGCTCTAACTCGGCCAAGTTCCGCGCGTCAAACGGCGTGCGTCCAACGAGCATTTCGTAGAGCATAACTCCCATGGCGTAGATGTCTGTGCGCCCATCGAGCCAATCGACACGCCCACACAATTGTTCTGGGGACATATACAACGGAGTGCCTGCGCGTTCGCCGGCTTGTTCACTCTGATCTTCTTCATGGATGGCCAAACCGAAGTCTGCGACCCAGGGCTGACCACCCGCGTCGATTAGGATATTGTCCGGCTTGATGTCGCGGTGAATCATTCCCAGCGCATGCGCCTTGGCCACCACCGCTGCAATTTCGGACATCAGCCAACAGACCTGGCGAACATCGAGCGAACCGGACTTCGCGAGGGCTTGTCGCAAGGTACCGCCTTCGATGAGTCGTTGGACGACGAAAGGCTGTCCGCCGGCCAGAGTTCCCACTTGAAAGACGGTCACGATGCCTTGCGTGTCGATCTTTGCAGCGCTGCGCGCCTCTTTGATGTACTGTTCGCGCCGCTTGGGATCGTCGATCAAAGAGACCTTGATCGCTACTTGGCGGTCCAGCGCTTCATCACGAGCTCGATAGACAACCCCAAACGCACCGCGTCCTAGCTCTTCGAGCAATTCGAAGCCGGGAATGAGCAACTTGAGCGTCTCGACGGTGGCAGTACCACTCTTGAGCGTAGCAAACAGGTCGCAATCCTGAGTGCGATCGATTGTCTCACGAACTTCTAAAGACGCCGTATCCGGCGCGTGCAGCGTCCGATTCTGCAGCGTCCGATGGCTGGGAACCGACTCGGGACTGCTCGGGCCATTGGTTTCTCGGTTTGGTTCAGCATTATTCATGTCATGTTCGCCACTGATTTCCAGGGTGAAACATCCCTGGTGGGTCCCTTCACCTGGGCCGATCCTGCTTGCAGTATATCACGCTTTTGATCCGAGCGTCGAGCAGCGAACGAATCGAGTTAGCCTGCTGGGCTGGCATCCACTCGTCAACTGGTCGCAATCGTGCAATGACAGAGCATTGGGCCGCACCCTCGATGGGAGCTTTAGCCCTCCCGATTGACGGTTTTCTTTAATGGCATTACACTCGGCAACTCAATTCTTTGACCCCTCGGAGGCTCGTTAGTCGCAATGTCCAGTCCCACTAAAATGATCTATTACTTCGGCAAGACTCGCACCGATGGCACCGGAGTCAGCAAGCAAATCCTGGGTGGCAAGGGTGCCAACTTGGCCGACATGACTTCGATTGGTCTGCCTGTCCCACCTGGTTTCACCATTACCACGGAAGTCTGTGGCGACTACTACAAGTCTGGCCAAAAGATGCCCGCCGGCTTGATGGACGAAGTCAAAAAGAACGTGGCAACCCTGGAGGCCGAATTGGGCAAGAAATTCGGCGACGATAAGAACCCGCTGTTGCTTTCGGTGCGCTCCGGGGCGGCCGTGTCGATGCCCGGGATGATGAATACCATTTTGAACTTGGGCCTCAACGACGTCTCGACCGCTGGTCTGGCCAAGGCGACGGACAACGAACGCTTTGCCTACGACGCCTATCGCCGACTGATTAATATGTTCGGTGACGTGGTAATGAACGTCGATCACGAGCACTTCGAAGAGGCTTTTGACAAGATCAAGAAGAAGTACAACACGCAAGAAGACACGCAAGTTCCCGCCGAAGGGCTCAAGGAGCTGTGCGCTGCCTACCAAGCGCTCTACAAGAAGCACACCGGCGAGGACTTCCCCCAGGATCCCTTGCAGCAACTGGCCAAAGCGGTCGAAGCGGTCTTCAAGAGCTGGATGACGAACAAAGCGGTCAAGTACCGCGAGATCGAAAACATTCGCGGTCTGCTCGGCACGGCTGTCAATTGCCAGTCGATGGTCTACGGCAACATGGGCGATGATTCGGGAACCGGCGTCGCCTTCACCCGAAATCCCAACACTGGCGAAGACAAGTTCTTCGGCGAGTTCCTGATCAACGCTCAGGGTGAAGACGTGGTCGCTGGTATTCGCACGCCGCAGCCAACCGAAGAGATGAGCAAGTGGAATGCGAAGGTATACGACGAGCTGATGGTCATCAAGAACAAGCTCGAAAAGCACTACAAGGACATGCAGGACATCGAGTTTACCATCGAGAAGGGAACTCTGTTCATGTTGCAGACTCGCAATGGCAAGCGTACCGGCATGGCGGCGGTTCGCTTGGCGTGCGAAATGGTCAAAGAAGGCTTGATCGACGAAAAAACAGCAGTGCTGCGCGTGCCGGCTGGCGATTTGACTCAATTGTTGCTCCCCAGCTTCCAGACGGCTGCGTGGGAAAAAGCAAAGAAGATCGCCCGAGGTCTGCCAGCTTCGCCTGGTGCGGCTGTAGGCAAGCTCGCCTTCACGGCTGAAGACGCCAAAGCGCGTGCCACGGCTGGTGAAAAGGTTATCCTGATCCGTAAAGAAACCAGTCCCGAAGATGTCGACGGCATGCACGCCGCCGCAGGCATTCTGACCAGTACCGGTGGGATGACCAGTCACGCTGCCGTGGTGGCTCGCGGCTGGGGGCGCTGTTGCGTGGCTGGTGCGGCCGGCGTCGTCATCGATGCCAAAGCCAAGAAGGCCACGATTGACGGCAAGACGTACGGCGAAGATGACACGCTCAGTATCAATGGTACTTCGGGTGAAGTTGCGGCAGGCGAGGTCATCACACAGCCCGCCAGCTTGTCGGGTGATTTCGCTACCATGATGGAGTGGGCCGACAAGTATCGCACGCTCAAGGTCCGCACCAACGCCGACTCGCCAGAGGACAGCCAGCGAGCGCGCGAGTTTGGCGCTCAAGGGATCGGACTCTGTCGCACGGAGCACATGTTCTTCGGTGGCGAACGCACATTGGCCATTCGCCAGATGATCGTAGCCAATGACGAAGCCTCGCGCCGCGCCGCCTTGGCCAAGCTGCTACCCTACCAACGCGAGGACTTTATCGGCATCTTCACCGCCATGGATGGATTGCCCGTCACCATTCGCTTGCTCGACCCGCCTTTGCACGAATTCGGACCCCACGATGAAAAGGGGCAAGCCGACTTGGCCAAGGAGCTAAAAGTCGACGCCGCCGAGATCAAGGCACGCGTGGATTCGCTGCACGAATTCAATCCCATGCTCGGCCACCGTGGCTGTCGTTTGTCCGTGACCTATCCGGAAATTCTGGAAATGCAAGTCACCGCCATCGTCGAAGCGGCCATCGAGTGTACCAACAAGAAAATTCACGCGATTCCCGAAATCATGATTCCGTTGGTGGGAACCGAGGCGGAACTCAAGCTCTTGCGGCGCAAAACCGAAGAGACGATCGAAGCGGTCAAACAGGCCAAGAAGTTTACCGGTAAGCTCGACATTTTGATCGGCACGATGATCGAAGTGCCTCGCGCCGCGCTGACCGCCGATCAAATTGCCGGTCAAGCTGACTTCTTCAGCTTCGGCACCAACGACCTGACACAAATGACGTTTGGATTCAGCCGTGACGACATCAATTCGTTTCTGCCAGACTATCTCAATCAAGAGATACTCCCCATCGATCCGTTCCAGTCGCTCGATACAACTGGGGTTGGGCAATTAATCGAGATGGCCGTCAAAAAAGGACGCGGCGTTAAAAGCGATATCAAGCTGGGTATCTGCGGCGAGCATGGTGGCGATCCTGCGTCAATTCAGTTCTGCCACACGGTTGGGCTCGACTATGTAAGCTGTTCACCATTCCGCGTCCCCATCGCTCGCCTAGCTGCGGCCCAAGCGGTGTTGCGATCCCAGAAGTAGCCAAGCGGCGAACGTCAGGCCGCAGGAGCCTACTGCCTGGCGGCAGTAGCGACAGGGTGACCGTAGCTACCGCTACCAAGCGGTGGACCGTCTACTTTTCACATCTACTGCCTGGCGACAGTAGCTACAGAAATACGGATTAGCCAATGCGACTCGCATGTCGCATTGGCTATTTCTATGGGATACAGGAAGATCAAATAAAACATGAGCGAAACCTTATGGGCTTGGCTTGAAATCGCTGCTGGCTTGGTGGTGCTGGTACTTGGAGGCGAGTTGCTGGTGCGCGGTGCATCGCGACTGGCCGGCGCCTTGCGCATCTCATCGGTAGTGATCGGTTTGACCGTGGTGGCCTTCGGTACCAGTGCGCCAGAGCTTGCCGTTTCGATACAAGCCTCCCTGAGTGGCAGTCCCGACTTGGCGATTGGCAATGTGGTCGGCAGCAACATCTTCAATGTGCTATTCATTCTCGGCCTATCTGCCTTGATCATCCCACTGACCGTCGCCAGCGAGTTTATTCGTCGCGATGTGCCGATCATGATTGGGGTGTCCGTGTTGCTCTTGTTGCTCAGCTTGGATGGTGCTCTGGGTCGGATGGATGGGCTGTTGTTAGTGGCCGGTATCGTTAGCTACACTTGGTGGTGCATTCAAGTAAGTCGTCGTGAAAGCGATTTGGCACAAGTCCATTTGGCTACTGCGGAATCGACTCAGACCAATGCCGCAGCAACACCGCCCTTCGCGTTTGGCAGCAACCTGTTGCTTATCCTGGCCGGCGTCCTGTTGTTGGTGGTGGGTTCGCATTGGCTTCAAACTGGAGCGGTGAGCGTTGCCACGAGTTTTGGCGTCGACGAGTTGGTGATCGGCTTGACGATTGTGGCGGCTGGAACATCGTTGCCCGAAGTGGCTACCTCGATCGTGGCTGCTCTCAAGGGAGAGCGGGACATCGCGGTCGGCAACGTGGTCGGAAGCAACATTTTCAATATACTCTCGGTTCTTGGATTCTCAGCACTTTGCGCTCCCCATGGAATAGCGGTCAGTGAAGCCGCGACAAAATTCGATATGCCGGTGATGCTCGCTGTGGCGGTGGCCTGCTGGCCGATCTTTGTCACCGGCAATACAATCTCACGCTGGGAAGGAGCTGTCTTCTTCCTCTACTACGTTGCCTACACTACGCATTTGGTGCTCGAAGCCAGTGGGCATGAATGGCGGCACACGCTCGGCGGCGTGATGCTTCTGTTTGTGATACCACTCACCATACTAACCCTGGCCGTCTCCTGGTCGAGAAGCCGGTGGCGAAGTCACTCCGACACCGACCATCCCACCTCACCTCCGCACGAGTAGTTCCAGTCCGCCATGCATGAATTTGAAAGCTTCCTACTTCGCATCCTGCTGCAGCTTGTTGTAATAATCGCGGCGGCTCGGTGCGGAGCTTGGTTGTTTGGAAAGTTCGGTCAGCCTCAAGTCGTCGGTGAGATCGCGGCGGGCCTGTTGCTTGGCCCTTCGGTTCTCGGCAGGCTCGCGCCCGACTTCGTCTCCTACGTCTTCCCCAACGATACCGCTATCGTGTTTCGCTCGCTGAGCGAATTGGGATTGATGTTGTTGATGTTCTTGATCGGTACCGAGTTTGACTTCTCGCATCTCAAAAAAGTGGGCCGCATCTCTGTCAGCGTGGCGACGATGGGAATCGCGATTCCCTTCGCGCTGGGAATTGCCGTAGCACTTTGGATGCACCCACAGGTTGCCGCCGCTGTCAACCGCAGCGGGTTTGTACTGATCATAGCCGTGGCACTCTCGATCACCGCCATCCCCATTCTCGGACGGATGATGATTGAGCTCGGCATCCATCGCTCTCGATTGGGGACGCTAACGATTACCGCAGCAGCCATCGACGACGCGCTGGGTTGGATCTTACTAGCCGCAGTGAGCACGATGGTTCATGGCAATTTCGAGCTCGTTGCCATCTTGCGAATGTTTCTTTTGACATTCATGTTTGTGGTTGGCTGCTGGCTGCTGGCGAGATTTGGATTCCGCAAAACGCACAACTATCTCATGGACGAAGAGACCGGTGAGCTAGGTGTTCGTGGATTGTCCGTCGTATTGATATCGATTTTTCTAGCCGCAGCAGCGACCAACGCGATCGGGATCTTTTCGATTTTTGGCCCCTTTGTGCTAGGAGCCATGCTGTCGGATCAATTGCGCCTGTGCGAAGCGGTCAAGCATCGCTTGCAAGTACTGGTGTACACCTTGTTCCTTCCGATCTTCTTCACCTTTACCGGTTTGCGCACCGATGTCGGACTACTCGATACTTGGTCGCAGTGGTTGATGTGTGGCGTGTTGGTTTTCGCGGCTACCTTTGGAAAAATGTCCGGCTGCGGACTGGCGGCTAAGCTGGGTGGTTTGAGTTGGCGGGCCAGCGGTTGTGTAGCCCTGATGATGAACACCCGCGCACTGATGGGCTTAATCGCCATCAATGTGGGTCGTGATATCGGCGTTATTCCCGATAGTGTATTCTGTATGTTGGTCATCATGGCGCTGGTGACTACGTTTATGACCACCCCGCTATTGCGACGTTTGTTGGGTACCGGTTCGACCCGTCAGCAGGTACTTGCAGGATAATCTTCAGATGAGCGAAGCATTAAAACAGGTGGTGATCGTCGGTGGCGGATTCGCCGGGCTCAACGCGGCCAAGAGCCTGGCGCGAGAAAAACGCGTTTCCATCACACTGATCGATCGCTGCAATCATCACCTATTCCAACCATTGCTCTACCAAGTGGCGATGGCTGGTTTGAGCCCTGCCGATATTGCCGCGCCACTGCGAAGCATTCTAAGCAAGCAGAAGAACGTGCGCGTGGTATGGGGCGATGTAGAATCGATCGACTTGGAAGCACGGCAGGTCGAAGCGACGTTCGGCGCAGTCCCTTACGACTATTTGCTTCTCGCCTGCGGAGCTCGGCACAGCTATTTTGGACACGATGAATGGGAGCCCTTTGCGCCTGGGCTGAAGACGATCGAGCAAGCTACCGAGATCCGACGACGTGTTCTCGTCGCCTTCGAGAAGGCGGAGTTGACAACGGATCTTAACGAGCGTCGCAAGCTGTTAACTTTTGTCGTGGTGGGTGGGGGACCGACCGGAGTGGAATTGGCTGGCGCAATCGGTGAGATGAGCCGCTTCACCTTGGAACGCGACTTCCGAAATATCGACCCTTCACTTTCGCGCGTCATCCTGATCGAAGCAGGACCGCGCTTGCTCCAGATGTTCCCAGAAAAGTTGGCTAGCCGAGCCATGCGCGACCTGGAATCGATGGGAGTTCAGACTTGGACCAGCAGCCGCGTCACCCGCATCGACGAAAATGGTGTCGAGGTCTCAGGGGATCGAATCCACGCTGCAACAGTCTTATGGGCCGCTGGTGTGCAAGCTTCCGAAATAGGTAACCAGACCGGATTTGAGCGGGACCGGCAGGGGCGGATTAAGGTGCAACCCGATCTTTCCGTCGCAGCCCGCCCCGAGGTCTTCGCTGCCGGTGATCTATGTAGCCTAATGGATCAGGGCAACCAACCGCTGCCCGGCATCGCCCCCGTGGCCATGCAGCAGGGGCGACACTTTGCCAAAGTTGTCACGTGCGACTTGAATCAACAACCGCGCCCGCCGTTTCACTACGTAGACAAAGGACAAATGGCCACGATCGGCCGCAGTTGTGCCATCGCCCAAATCGGCAAGCATCACTTGACCGGATTCCCTGCCTGGATGGCTTGGCTGATAGTCCACATCTATTTCTTGACCGGTTTTCGCAATCGCATTTTCGTGATTATCAGTTGGACTTGGTCATTTTTGACTTTCAAACGCGGTGCACGACTGATCGTGTCCAAGAATTGGCGTTTCTATGACCAGCGTTCGGCTCATGACCCTGACGCGCAATCTATGGAGCCAACCGCTTTGGATCCGACATCGATCGAAAATACATCCAAGTGATGCCGTCTGTCGCATGCGGACAGGTGAACTCGAATTGGGCTAATTTTAGCCCGGCGACTGGCGCGCCAAGTAGCCCAGATCTATCTTACCATGTCGGGCTCGCTCAGCAGCCGAGCCCGATCCGGTATCCAGGCACCTCGATGCCTCACTTGTATCGCTCTTTGATGTCGTCGTATCCGCCAGCGTTCTCAACATCGGTATACCCCAACGCATCCAGAACTTCCTTGGCTTTGCCAGCTCGACCACCGGCGGCGCAGTAGAGCACAATTTTGGCGTCTTTGTTGCGCGCTACCTCCTCAATCTTCTGAGCGATCTCGGTATGAGGAATGTGAAAGGCTTGTGCGACGTGCCCACTTTCCCATTCCTCGTTGGAACGAACGTCGATAATTACCACATCGTCGCGTGCATTGTCGTCGGCTGCAGTCGTCGACGCAGGCGGCGATGGATCGTTGGTGGAAGTCACTATGGTGGTCGCCGGTTTTGATGTACAACCCATGCAAAACACGGCCAGCAAAATGCAAGTCAATTTCCTCAAGGTATGTCTCCTGTTTTTCTATTGAATGGAAAGGCTCTATTGTAGCACACGGTAACGAAAATGCCGATTAGTCCAGTTGTTCGTCGATGTTCGGCAAGAAACCATGAATCTAACCCTGCCACAGCGTTAGCAAGCCATTAAACGTCATTGGGCAGAGCTACTTTTTTAGAATTCAGTGGTTCCGCTGGTTTCATCACAACCGCCAAGCGCCAGATGAGAAACCAAAAAATCGCGCGTACATGGTACTCGATGAAGTGGTACGCAAAAACATTCAAGCCCTTTTCGGACACCCCATGACCGCCACAACAGAGTATATTGCGACGGACGACAACGTCGTGCCATTGTCGTCGGAACACGATGAGATCATTGTCGAACTGGTAAACGGTGATCATTGCGACATTTCCAAGTCGACCGCTAAACAACTGATCGAATTGCAATGCGACCAAGAGGTTGCTTTTGCCAAAACCATCGTGGCGTCGCCCAAGGACTCTGCGGAGCGGCAGGAGGTCACCGCAACCGCCTACTCAACGATATGTTCGATTCTTGAGCGGTTGGGGCAAATCCGCGCGGCCGAAAGCGAGTTGGAAGCTACCCACGATTTCGTAATGGGGCTGGATCCAAGATACACCGATCTCATCCTGCGTCTCCTGAAGCAACAAGCTGCGCGAGGGATCAACGGTGGATTCTTTGAATTAGGATTCAGCTCTGGGGTGCTACTGCAGCAGGTCGCAAACGCAGGGTTTCGCGTTGGCGGATTGGAAGTTGTCCAGGCGTTGGTCGAGCAAGCCAAGAGCAGGCTGACCTCGCAGCATCATTCACAATTGCTGCACGGAGATTTTCGAAAACAAGACCTCAGTGGTCATGTTGGACAGTATAGTGTGGTGTATTGGAATGATGTTTTCGAGCACATTCCGACGGATGAAATCGAAGACTACTTAGCAGTCATTAGAACGCTGCTAGAACCTGGCGGAAAGCTAGTGACAATCACACCCAACTGGCATATGCGGCCCAGTGACGTGACCGTTCAATTCGCTCCACCGAGAACGGAAGCGATCGGCTTTCATTTGAAAGAGTACACTCTGGGCGAAATTGTTGGCATGTTGGAAGCTGCAGGATTTCGCTCGGTACAGGTTCCAAGCCTCATCAGCCGCAGTCGAATCTATTTTAGCCCTGCCGCAAGCTTGACTAGGCTCAAGGTTCTATGCGAACCAGTTCTTGAGCGGTTGCCGTATTCTTGGGCCGTACAAGTCTGCCGAAGACTTGGATACAACTGTACGATCGCGACCAAATAAGGCGCCCAGGAAATCGAGTTCCAAACGCTTTTCCTAAACGAGCAACGACGCAAGAGATTCTTTGCGCCATGAGCCGTTTGGGGGGCTGGTGCTAATCAAGCTTGGCGCTGCAGCACGAGCTACCCCCGTGGCGAGCGTCGCATTCTCTTTGGTCATTGCACTTGACCGGTCGGCCCAAACCGGATATCGTACATCGTAGATAGACGATTCCACGCATGAGATGGTCTCTCTACACCTCAAAATTTTTAAAAGAGTCGACCGTAAAGCATGTGGAGTGGGCGGACCCCAAGTCTGCCACTGCATTGGCGCAAGTCGCCCGGAGCGACTCCAGTCGCTACTAGCTGGCTTGTGTAGCGTGGCCGAAACATTGGACAACCACTAGACAAACGAGCCCTGGAAAGAGAACGCACGATGACAAATAAAACTTCTGGTGAACTAGACCTTGAGAGTTACGTTCAAGAGCAATACGCGGCCGTCGCACGCAGATGAACAACCCAAACGCAACCACCAACTCCCCCAGACGTCAGCTGGGAACTTCTGATTTATGGGTTAGTCCCGTCGGCTTTGGCTGTTGGCCGATTGCCGGCGTTTCTTCGCTGGGCGTCAATGACGTAGACAGCCTCGCGACGTTGCACGCGGCGCTCGATGCGGGAATCAACTTCTTCGATACTGCCTTCTCGTATGGCTATGAAGGTGAAGCGGACAAGCTGTTGGCGCAGGTCATTCGAGAGCGGTCCAGCGAGATGATTGTGGCTACGAAAGTCGGCTCACACTACGATGCCCAGCGACGAAGAATAGTCGATGGGCATCCCTCCACGCTGCTCGCCAACGCCAAGCTTGGGTGTGCGCGATTGGGCATCGAACAAGTCGATGTCATCTACCTGCACGAAGTCGATCCGATGGTACCGCTGGCCGAATCGGCGGGTGGAATTGCGGAGATCGTAAAACACGGGTTAGCGCGCTATGCCGGTGTTTCCAATGTCGATGCCGCCCAGTTGCGACAGTTTCAAGCGGAATGTTCCGTGGTGGTCGTGCAACCGCCGTATAACATGTTGCAACCTGAGCATGTTGCTGCAATCTCCGATGAGTGTCGCGAGCAAAACATCGCCATCGCCTGCTACTGGGCGTTGATGAAAGGTCTGTTGGCTGGGAAGCTTGCTCGTGATCATCAGTTCGACCCGGCCGATCGCCGATTGAGCTACCCGATCTTTCAAGGCGAGGCGTGGCAGCATGCACAGGATCTGCTCGATCAACTTCGCCGCTTGGCCAACGAAATGAGGATTACCGTAGCACAATTGGTGATCGCCTGGACCGTAGCACAGCCTGGTATTACCGTTGCCCTATGCGGTGCGAAACGCTCGGATCAAATTATCGAGACGGCTGGTGCCATGCACGTTTCGTTGTCATCGGATGTAGTGCACCAGATCGATAGCTGGCTCAATTGACCTTGGAAATGTAGGCCGCCAAGTAGAAACTGACGAGCATTAGAATCCAGACGGCGTCTAAGAAGTGCCAGTACAATGCGCAAAAGCGAATCGGGAAATAGCGCTCGTGGTCGTACTTGGCGCGGGCTAGACCAAACAATAGAAAAGTCAGGCCAGCCACTCCCCCGACGACGTGCAAGGCATGCACGATCACCAGAAAGAACGTCAGTCCGTATAGATTGTTGACCAGGGCGGTGGGACGGAGCATTTCCGAAACCATCCAGGCCAGCGCCGAGCCTTGAACGGCAAAGAAGGCGATGCCCAAGATGAAAGCCAAAATAATGTAGCGCGCCAAATCGATTCGCCGCTCGCGCTGAACGGCTTCGACTGCCATGTGTAGCAGCACGCTGATGGCCAACATATTGACGGTGGTCAATATGAATAGTCGAGGCAAATAGAATGGTTGAATCTCGCCTGACTGTGGTGCTAGGCGAAACATGACGTAGATCGCATACAGGAAGGTGCAGCTAAGAAAGAAGACGGTCAGCGAAGTCAGAAACAACCAGGCGCCCTGTTCCAGCCGGCGATCCTCGGCGACTTGATTGATCCTACGCATGGGGCTTAATCGAGCTGTTGACGACGTGTGGATGATCGGCGTTCATCCACAGGCCCAGCCCAGGATCGCCGATAAAATAGAACTCTTCTCCGTCTGGCGTAGTGTGCCAACCGTTGTTGAGTCCATTGCAATTATACCGCTCGGTTAGTTCTCGCCAATCGCCAAACTGATAGCCGACGGAGGCAATCTCCTTGTGCGTCAATTCGCCCGGGGCATAGACCACGTCAAATCGGCCTTCGCTGGTACCATGAATCAAATGGGCGGCCGTGCCGAGATTTTCTTGCAACTCTTCGTTCTCAGCGACCAAACGCAACACTTGTGGGGTGTGGCGATAACCATATTTACGGATCAGCCGATCGACAGTAGCGCTTTCGCCGAACTGTTTGACCCCAGGGGCGATGACGATCAACCTCCCACCATCGCCTATCAACATGCGCGTACGGTAGATTGATTTGTTAGCTAGCCATGTCCGTTTGTATTTTTGCGGGTTCATGGTCACGACCACGGTTTGCGGCGCCCGGTCGATAACAAAGCAATTGACTTGTGCAGACAGTTCGCCAGCCGCCAGAAAGACATCGTGCGTATTGCCGACGAACAATCCCCGAACTACCTTGCGACCATCGGCCAAAGATTCGACGACCGTCAATACGAACACCAGAGGCATGTTGCCACAGTAGCGGTCGTGGGCCTCATTGAGGATGCGCCGCAGCGGAGTGTCACAGCGCCCCATGATTCGTTCCATGCCGTAGAGTGCGGTCAGGTAGTGACTCTCGTTGATCCCTTTATCACCACCGGTGCCGATGAAGACATTTTTGTTGTAGTTGGCCATCCCGATGACTTCGTGTGGGACGACCTGGCCGAGCGACAGGATCAGATCGTGTCCACCTTCGATCAGCAAGCGATTGACTTGCGCAGCCCAGGGCCGGTTATAGATACCTTCGGTCGCCTGAGAAACGAATTCGGCGTCGACGTGTCCCAGCGTCGCCACCGAATTCTTCCAGTCGTGGACTCGGATCAGCTCGCGCGGCAGATCGCCGAACATGTATTGGAGCTCTGCCTCGCTCATCGCCTCGTGCGTGCCGAGCGCGGGCATGACGTCGGTCAGACGATCGCCCAGTAGTTCGTGAGCCAAGCGTGTGAGCTCGCCAGCGCGACTGTCGCTACGCGTGTGATCGGGCGGAATGGCCAACACTCTTTGCGGATTGCCGCCAGCGTCGATCGCGGCTTGCAGCCCTTCGCGGAAGTCGCTTTCACCGAGTTCCGCCGTGGCGCTTCCTCGACTAAAAAAAATGCTCATTAGAATAGTGCGTGGGTATGTGAAGTTAAGCAGTCAAGTCGAAAAAGTAGCAGGCACAATCCTTTGTGCCGTTGGCCCGCAAAGTAGCTCCTCCGGAGCGTAATATCTTTGGCCTCATCGGGCTACGGCACATGGAGTGTGCCTGCTACTTTGGCTAATATACCAGAAGCCTAGCACGGATGGCAAAGCCGGAGCACGGATGACTAGTTGGGAGGTATGAACCGCTGGTACAGAATGAAATTGGCGACTGCTTGCTGAACGACGGGATCGTCCATGAGGAACGAATGCAAGCGCGGGACTTCGAGGAAGTCGGTTTCCCCAGGCAAATGGGTTTCTTCGACGCTGACGACGAAGTCGCTGGCCCCGTCAATGAGTGGATTGCGCAGATTGCTTTCGGGCAAGTGGCCAGCCACGATACCAAAGGGGCATGGTGGAATGGCCAACTTGGCTTCGAAGTCGGTCCAGTTCGGCCCCAGCTCCATTCCCCCTTTCCCAGTGACCCATCCGAAGATGCCCGTCTTGGCCAACTGTCGCGCGATCGCCGCACCTTGATTGGGCGGTCCCAGCATGACTACCCGCTCGACTCGTGCGAGCGTGGCTTGGTCCCCCGCGCGCTGCCAATCCCCCAACGCATGACGGACGACGATGTTGCCCATGCTATGGCCGACAAAGCTCAAACGCACTTCGGCAGGAAGCCCAGCGATCAATTCACGCAGGGCGGCAGCGTGGTCACCAATACTGCTTCGCGTGCTGGCATATTCGAAATTAATGAGCGGGCGCTCGAGCGTGTCAGATAGGCTCTGAGCCAGGCCACTCATCGATGATGCCGAGCGCATCAGTCCATGTAGCAATACAATGGCTTGAGCTCCGGCCAGCTCGTCTCCTAGTCCCTGTTGCTGCAAAGCGGCATCGCACGCCGCACGATTGCCCCAGGCGTGTCGCACGTTGTTCCCATCCAGCAGACGCCAATGGCCAGTCATCGCATTTTGCTGAATTCGCCAACCCTGCCGCCAAAAGTGGTCGGTCCACATCTGCTTGCCACCGAGCGTCGGCAATTTCCAGTTGGGCAACCGGGTAACGGGCTGTTCATCGTCTTGAGAGTGTGCCATGGGAAGCGCTATAGTAAACCAGCCCAAACAGGAAAGGAGTAGTGTCCATCGCTGAATCGTATTCGGCCCACGACCAGCGGTATCAACTATTGGAGTATTCGCTCTCATCGTACTACCATAATGTTATATTGGCTCGATGGCTTGATCAGCAATTTATTTCAATTTGAGCATGAAGCAATCAAAACAGAATTCGAGTGAAGCGGTCTCCAAGCTGGAACATGTGTTCGTGTATGGTACGCTAAAACGGGGCGAATGCCGAGAGGCATGCTGGCCGCGAGCTGCTTTGAATATTGAACCTGCCTGGACACTTGGTGCTCTCAGCGATTTGGGCCACTACCCTGCGCTGCTGGACGGCAACGAGCGCGTTCTAGGCGAGCTATGGAGTTTCGATCCGCAGGATATAGCCATCGTCTTCGAGCAGCTTGATCGAATCGAAGGGACAAACCAAGCGGGGATACCCAACGAGTACGATCGAGTGCGCGTGATCGCGACTAGTCAATCCTTCGGGGAGGTTAGTGCGAGCACCTATCGCTATGCCAACCCGCAACAGGCTGCTCAGTTCGCTAGGCTTGCTGCTTCCCACATTATCGATGGTCGAGCTTACGTGAAGTGGCCTGATGCTGTTTCTTTGTAGGCTCGTAACGAGTACCGCGAGTTACGGCAGACCGAAGCTACGAAGTGTACATCTGGGTCATGGCGGCAATCGTTTGTTTGATCTCATCGCGACAGTGGGCGGGTGACAAGATCTCAGCCTCGGCCCCTAGACGCATAACACGCTGAATAATTTCGACATCGTGAAAGGCGGTCACGGTCAATAGCATGCGCCCGTCAGCTTGTTCGACCATCGTCTGCTCGGCGTGCCAGGGATCTTCTTGCACCCAATGCGCGGCTTGAGGCGATAGACGAATCTTGTAGGTTTTCGGCTCTGCTCCACTGAAAATGCCCACCGATTGTCCCAGGTGAGCGGGCAGGTCGATAGCCTCATTGGATTTGAACCAACTGTCGAGCGCCTTGGCCGATAGAAAGCGATCGAGCTTCCAATGTTTCAATCGTTCGGACCCCGCACCGTCGCGTCCCTCTTCGGTCGCGACAACATAGATACTCGATTGAAACAGTGCGACTCCGTACGGTTCAATCGTTCGCAGCGTCGGCGTGCGACCAGGGACTTGATACTCCATCTGCAGATGACGATGCTCTTGTATGGCGCGATTGATCGTCTTGAGCATCCCCTGATGCTTTTCATAGTTTTTGGTGGGCAAGCCAAGCACATACAACGTGCGTCGGTAGCGTTCGTAATGTTCCCAGACCGCGTCTGGAAGTTGCTCGCGAATCTTATTCCAAAACGATTCGATACCGCTCCAGAATTGAGTTCCCATCAGTGGAAGCATCAGATCGCGTCCCATGGACAATGCGATCAATTCGCTGGCGGTGATCGCGATCTTTTGCAGCCCCTTGTCGCTGCGACTGAGCTTCCACACTCGACCTCGCTGCGACTCTTCGTCCGTGATCGGTATACCTGCAGCGGTTAGGGCATCAATATCGCGTCGAATGCTGCGCGGATGGAGCGATGTGAGCCCCAGCTCTTCGACGACCGCGTTGCGCAGCTCGTCCAACGTGGCTCCGAAGCGCAGTCGCTCGAGCACTTGCAGGATCTTATGTTGGCGAATCAGTTGTTCGTTGCGTGCCATGTGGGCTCCATGCCTCGTGCTCTGTCAATATTTAAAATTAGGGTAGTCGACGAGGCCCGCGAGTCCGCCCAATTCGTGAAACGCAAGGGACTCGCGGGCCTCGTCCACTACAGCCAGCCCTAAGTCTTATCTTAGCTGGCCAGCTCAATTGATGGCTTGTTGAAGAACCTCTTCGGCAACGTAGATTGGCAGCGGTGGCGAGAAGGTAACGGCTACAGCAATCGCGTCGCTGGGACGCGCATCGACTTCGATGAGCTCTTCGCCACGTCGGAGTTGCAGTTTGGCAAAGTAGGTATGCTCGTGTAGCTCACTGATTGTGACACTCTCGAGCGTTGCTCCCAGGCTAGCAGCCATCGAGACAATTAGGTCGTGAGTTAGAGGTCTGGGAGGCGTATAATCCTCCTTGACTCGTCGATCGATGCTGGTGGCTTCGAAGATGCCGATCAAGATGGGAAACTGCCGCTCACCATCGACCTCATGTAGATAGATGACTTGATTGTCACTGATCTCGCTGATGATAATGCGGGCAAGTTGCATGAGCACCGGCATGAAATGCATTCCTGAGCTAAAGCGGGCTGTCAATCGAAAACGGTGTGCGGTAGGCTTTGTCGCCAAAACCCATTTTACGCGTAGCGGTATTTGCCAGACTGCGGAAAACTACCGTCTAGCGACGCAGCTATGGGATTTCAGACTGAGCCGGGTTACACGTCGGAGCTCGATTATACTCTCGGTTCCCCCTCTCGCGAAGCTGGCAGTAGCTGAGCAACATGGCGAGTAGAAGTGCAGCGAATAATCCGTGATCGGCAACTCCACCGTATACGATGGCGACCAACATGCCACACGCGATTCCCAACGGGCGCGCGGCAGAGAGCGTTAGCAACCAAAGGGCTAGGATTTGCACCACAATGACGGCATGGCTGAGGCCGTTGACCACGAGAGGGTGGCCGCGAAGCTGTTCGATACGTATAAGGTTCGAGCGACCAGCGGCAGCCAGCCACCAGACCCCCTCGCCTCGCCACCACACCAATCCTCCTAGCTGCGAAAGCAGACCAGCGGCAATCAGAAGCCAACAATGGGTTTGCAACAATCGTCGTGCTACCCCTGCCGTCCACTTAGAGGAAGCAGAGGGCGACCTGTGCCACAGCGGTAGGCCCGGCTCGACGATCAAGTATCCCAAGCAGGCGACCAATGTCGGTTCGACCAAACCGGATAGAACTACCGCGCGATTGGCCCAAGCGATGACCCACAGCAACAACGCGGCCAGCGATAGCCGTCCTCCCAAGCCGCTGGCGGCCACGATGCACAACACGACTCCCGCCGCCAACCACCCATATAGCAGGCTAGCCGATTGCGTGAACCACAATGGAGACCAAACCTGCCACACCGCGATTTGATCTGTGGCCAACATGCGCTTGGATAATGGCTGGGTAAGCAGTCCGTCGGTAGCGAGCCAAGCTGGCGCGCTGCTCCAGAAGCTGGCAAACCAGAGGGCAGCGACCAGGCAAATTGCTACTCGCGGCAAAGTCAGCGCTGCGCGTGGGCATGGATCGAACCAAAACAGGTTCCAACGAACCATCACTGCACGCATCATGGCTGCACCTCGGAGGAGCTCGTCGGCTTAGCAGTACGCGCGGCAGGCTGTGCGGGGACCAAGCTCAGTCGCTCCGCGCTGGTCCCCTCGTTCAGACGCACAATGTGAGCACTATAGACGACTGTGGGTTGGAACGCTTCATCGGTAGGCTCGCGTATGCCTCCCGCCAAGGCCAGGTCTTCATCATAGCTCAACACTTTGGGAGAAGTTAAACGCACTCCCGAGTAATGCTGACCCGTTTGCTTTTCAGCGAGTGCGACACACCGTGCTGAAAAGTCGGACAGGATTTCATCCTCGGGATCGGCACTGGCGGTTAGCGACAACCAGCGAGCTACATTTGCCCAGCGTGTTGCGCGCTGGCCTGCGGGAGCTTCGGCAAAGTCGCCAAGCCGCGCAATTGTCATGGGTTGCCAAACTTGCCGAGCGTCACCGTTTGTGGTATCCGCAACCGGCACTTGCAATTCGACTCGAAGCGGAAAGTCTGCTGGTTCGCCGCGAGTGAGTTCAAGCGGCAATGCGTTGTAGGCTTGATGGGTCATATTCAAATAAGGGGCGAGTCGAGTAAGGATGCGCCCCTGAACATAGCTCGGAGCCAGGTTGCTCGAAACCGCGACGATCAGAGCCAAGCCATGCGCTATGATCAATAGCGATACGGTATTGCGCACCCATGCGGACGGCCATCCGATTTGATTTGTGTCAAGTGGCTGAAGGCTACGGCCCGTAGTTTCTAAAGGCTCAGGCGCTGGCCGGGCGAGCTCCCCGGACGTAGCGGGACTTGTGGAGGCTCTTTGGCCGCGCTGCGGACTCTTGCGTTTCGCCATGGGGTCTTGTCAGTATGAGTTGAGGTCTGCCACTACTCGTGAGCTGCCACTATCTTACTCGAGATCAATCGAATGACACGCGGGCTAATGGCGTGCAAGCATGAGAACTTAAACCTGAACTTCAACCTGGAGTTTGAGATAAAGTTATGGATATCGTGAACGATTACACGAAAAAAGGGAAGTCAGCTTGACGCTGACTTCCCTTGGTGGATCGTGCCTTAGCCTGTCAAAGATTTACGACTATTTGCCGAGCGATACAAATCGAGCGCCATCAGCAGGCGACAGGCTGGCAACCATTTCGACGAACCGCTTGTCGTCTTCGCTCAAGCGACGTAGAGGCAAGGTGCAGAACCTACCATTTTCCTTGAGCAGCCGCACGCTGTCCGTGGAAATTTCCACCAACTTGGCGTTGACTTGGAACAGTCCGGTATTGTCGTGCCACGTACGCGTCGACTTGAGTAAATCAGCCTCGGGATTTACGGCGGCAGGTGTTACCTGGACTGGCTCGACTGCGGCAGGTGCTTGGTCGCTTACGGCTGGGGTGCCAAACAAGTCGAACAGGTCGTCGCTGGCCGGAGTGGCTTGGCCAGCAGCGTCATCGGCTGGCTGGCGAGTTTCGATAGAGGCAGGGCTACCAAAAAGATCGTCGTTGTCAACTGGCACTTCGGAGCTGGCAGGTGAGCCAAACAGATCATCCCCGCTTTCCGTAGCGGCTTCACTGGCGGGAGCGCCAAAAATGTCATCTACGGCTTCGCTTGCCGGTGCGGGCTCAGCAGGCGCGTCGAACAAGTCGTCCGGAGCGGGTGCCGGCTCGGTTGGTGCGTCGAACAAGTCAGCAGGAGCGGGTGCGGGCTCGGTTGGCGCGTTGAACAAGTCAGCGGGTGCGGGTGCGGGCTCGGTTGGCGCGTCGAACAAGTCAGCAGGAGCAGGGGCGGGCTCGGTTGGTGCGTCGAACAAGTCATCGGTCGCAGGCGCTGGATCGGCTGGTGCGTCGAACAAGTCATCGGTCGCAGGCGCTGGAGCTCCAAACGGATCATCGGCAGCAGGCTCTGAGGGAGCTGCGTCGGTCGATGGCGCGCCGAACAAATCGTCCGAGGGTTGAACAGGCGCGTCGGCGGCATCGTTGTCAGGCAATGCAGGAGCTGCGTCGGTATTGGGCGTTCCAAATAGATCATCTTCCTGAGCGGGTGCCGCTGGTGCTGCTTCTTCGGCGGGTTGGGGGGGAGCTGCTGTCTCTGCTTGGCCTGACGTGTCCGAGGGGCTGGACTCGGTCGACTCCAAATCACTCGAAGGCAGAGGCGGCGCATCGTCTGGCTGGTTGCCAGCTTCCGGTACTTCGTTCAGTGGGACGAGTGCGCTGGATTCGCTCGGAGACGGCGGTGTAGCCGACTCGGACGCAGATGGTTCGGCGGGCACGGAAGAATCTACTGAGGGCATTTCGGCCATCGGGAGAGCCATCGACATCTCCCCACCACAGCACTCGACCGGCTCTGATGGACAGCACTCGACCGGCTCTGATGGACAGCACTCGACCGGCACCGATGGACAGCACTCGACCGGCACCGATGGACAGCACTCGACCGACACGACTTGGCAGCAATCGCCGGTCGTGATTGATTGGACAGTCGAGCAGGCAGGCGCACAACTAGCAGTACGCTTGCCGAATAGACCGCGAAGACCACGCCCAGCCCACACAGGATTGAAGGTAATCAGAGCCACCAGTGTTCCAACCGTAACGCAGCGGAACCAATATCGAAAGCCTTTGGTCATGTCGCCAATCCCCGTATTTTCGGGTCCTAAAATGTGTGTGAATCTTGAAAAGATATGCTGGTTATGCTAGTCAGTCAAATCGGGCAGATCAAGAATTCTAGGTGAAACTTTACCTCGAAGATCGCGGAAAACTCCAAAAAGAGGTTATTTGTGTCCCTAGCGACGATTATTCGGGGCACACGACGGGTCACTGGGCGTAAAGGTTTAGCCTATTGGAGGTCGAGGTTACTAGCGTACGCATGGTATTTGTGGTCGAGTAGCGGCATCCGTTTGTAGTGTAGGAACTTAGGCGAGCGTGACTTAGAATGCACCCCCGTACCGACGACGGAGCGTCGGGCTACATTAAATCCGACGACGGAGCGTCGGGCCAC
>JADYZV010000154.1 GCA_020852965.1 Pirellulaceae bacterium
CATAGCCACATTCTCGATCCGCATACCGGCATGGGAGTCGTCGGTCCGCGCTGTGCGACCGCGATTGCCCCGACGGCCACCGATGCCGACGCATTGGCCACCACTGCGTGCATCGTTGGCTTTGACGCGGCTGCGGAAATTGCTCAACAACTTGCTCAGATCGAACTGTTGTGTGCTGATCGAATCGACGAAAATGCTGTAAGATCAAACGCAGCGGTAGACGTGCATACCACCGCTGGATTCCCGCCGGATATACGTATCAGCCCAACGCGCTAGTGCATTGTCAAGGTTGATATTTAGAGGTGGAGGTAGTGGACTAGGTTACGAGTCCCTAAACGCATAACGGATCAAACGGTCCCGTAACCTCGTCCACTACCCTAAAATTGTTTATTGACAAAGCATTAGCCCGATCCACACCGAATACCCAAAAACAACCGGAGCCTTGCATGACGACTGCCAGTAAAGCCAAATGGGTGCTGTTCTTGCTACTGGCCGTGCTGCTACTCATTATCGCCTTTCAGAACTTGGAGGTCGTGGAAATTCGCGTCTTGTTGTGGGACAGCAAACTGACCAAAGCCGTTTTATTGGCGATCACGGCTGGCATCGGCTTTCTGATGGGGTTTTTCGCGCGCACCTTGTGGCATGTGCGCGCCTGGTCGCGGCGTAGCAAAACGAACAAGGCAGACGCCTCCAATTCAAGCCTAGTATAGCGCTTTGACAAGACACTCGTCGGAGATCGTAAACCATGGATGTTATCGCCATCGACTTTGAAACGGCCAACAACCACGCCAGTAGCGCCTGCCAGCTGGCTGCCGTCGTGGTGCGCGATTCGCAGATCGTGTCAGAACACAGTTGGCTCATTCGTCCACCGCGCATGTTCTTTTCTCCACGCAACATCGAGATACATGGCATTCGCCCCGAAGCGGTGCGCGAAGCCCCAACAATGGAACAGGTCTGGTGTGAATTGAGTTCGCTGGTCGATGGCCAAGTGCTCGTAGCCCACAACGCGCGATTCGACATCGGCGTGCTCGTCGCCAGCCTCGACGCCTTTGACGTGGCTTGCCCTGCGCTGCAGTTCACCTGCACGCGAACGCTGGCTCGAGCCGCCTGGCCCGGGCGCAGCGGCTACGGACTTAAACCGCTGGGAGCTTGGCTGGGAATCCAATTCAAACATCACGACGCACTCGAAGACGCACGCTGCTGCGCGCATATCGCCTTAGCGATTGAGCAACTCCACCAACGCGATGACCTGAGTGAACTCGAAGCCCACTTGCACGTGACGCGCGGCAGCTATAAACACAGTACCATCAGTTCGCCGCGGTCGATGCGTAAAAGTCGTGGAGCGACGGGTGCCACGCGCGAGCGACTAACCACGGATCGATACGGATTCCCCAATCGCCGCCGCCAGCTCGGTGCACTTGACGCCAACGAAGTCATCGCAGCAGCGGCGGACCAAAAGCCGCTGTCGGGTAAGCTCATCGTCCTACTCGGTCCACTGCGCGGACTAGACATGCAACAGAGTCAACAACTAATATCGAATCTCGGTGGCCACTGCCAATCGCACATAGAAGCCACTACCGACTACGTTATCGCCTGCGGCCACACGCTGGCCGACGCCAAGCAGATCGTCCATGACGCACCACCTTTAGATACACCCAATCGTTCGACACGCCCCGACAGTTCCCACTCACCTGGTCATAACCCAACGCCCGGCATACGCTTACTGAGCGAACGACAATTCCGCGCGTTGCTTCCCGCCGGTAAAGCCAGCGCCAGTTGGTAAGCGCTTGCTCTTTAGTCGCTGACCGCTCCGCCGGTCAGTCGCTTTTTATCTTTAGACGTAGCTGCTCTCGCCAGACGTCTGGCTCCTACCGTTAAACGGCGGTAGCTACATAATTAGAACTTCAAACACGCAATTGGACATTCCATGGGACAAATAGGATCGATCATCGCAGACACCGCTTCGGTTGGAATTCGTATGGCTGGACGACTGGTAAACGATATCCCCGCCGAACGTTTCGGCCGCTTTGCTGCGCCTGCCGGCCAAATCATTGTGTCCAACCACCCCGCCTTTGCCCTCGGACACTTGTGTTTGTATCCCCTGAAAGTTCACCAACTACTCGAACAGGACACATCGAGCGTACAGCCTCCAAGCCAGTTCGAAGCGCTGTTTTCAAGAGACGCCACTTGCCAGGATGACGCGCAGGGAACACTCTATCCACCCAGCGCGGAGATCATCGACTTTTTTAATCGTAGCTATGCGGCTGCACAAGCAACACTGCGCAATGCAAGCGACACACAACTCAGCGCCGACAATCCACTCGACACTCCCATGAAGCAGTTCTGCCCCACACTGGGTGCCTTGTTGAATTTCTACATGACCGGCCATGTAACCAACCACCTAGGGCAAATCAGCGCTTGGCGCCGCATGCAAGGGCTCAAGCCCGCTTAGCCCGCATCGATAAACAGGATGCTATTTGAGCGTCCTGGAGTAGGCAAGTTACGAGTATCACGAGTTACGAGCCTACCAATTCACGCAAGTCGCAATAGTCATCAAAGCAGTGGACATGCGGCGCGCGATACGTTTCAATATAGGGGATGGTCTTGGTGCTTTTCCGTGCAATAGGGAGATTGAAATGGCGACTGTCGCGACAAAACGCAAGAACAACAATCGGGCCGTTACGATCGGGGAATCGGAAAAGAAGAAACTCAATCCATTCCATCAGCGTTTGGCGCGATTGACGCACTATCAAGCCTGCCAACTGTTGGGCGAGCAAGGAAGTCAGCTACTTGCGCGCGGCGAGCAAGTTGAAATCGAGACAGAGCGCGATGTATTCTTAGGTGGCGATCTTTATCGCGTCCGTGTTGGCGATGCCGTCGTTACCCTGACACTGCAAAGCGGTCGCAGCCAGCAACTGCAGCTCAACTGTGATCAGTGCGAAGTATCTTGCGATCATCTTGGTGCGGCGCTGGCTCATTTGCTCGATGCCAAATCTACCATGGGTCTAGCCGCTCCGCCCGACGAGATAGTACCACTCGAGAATCTGACCGAACAAGAACTCGTACACCGTGCACTGGCTGAACGCGAAAAGCGCGCCCGCGAAGAACCGATGACGGTCCGTTCGCTCAACAAAGACACCCCTTGGGCCGACTACCTGGTAACAAGCGAAAGTTCCGGCAAGACATACCGAGTGGCCTTGCGAGGTTGTCATGCTGGACAATCCTACTGTAGCTGTCCCGATTTTCGCACCAATCACCTGGGAACTTGCAAGCACATCTTGCACACGTTGCACAAACTCCCGAAGCAATTTACGGCCAAACAACTCAGCAAACCCTACCGTCGCAAGAACTTGTCCGTACGAGTGCAATACACGCAGCCCGTCGGCTTGGTCTTCAATGTTCCCGACACGCTCGAAGACTCCGCCGCCGAAATCATTTGCACAAGCTCGATCGAGTCCCTGAGCGGTCGCGAGATGATGCAGCGCATCCAAGCTCTCGAGCACGCCGGCTACGACGTTCACATCTACCCCGACGCAGAAGAACGCATCCAGCGAGACCTGCTGCAAGTCAAGTTGGAGAAACTGGCTGCTCAAATCCGCAAAGATCCCACCAAGCATCCGTTGCGAAAAGAGTTGTTGAATGTCGAACTGCTTCCGTATCAGCTAGATGGGATCGCGTTTGCCGTCGGTGCTGGCCGCGCCGTGCTCGCCGACGACATGGGATTGGGCAAGACCATCCAGGGCATTGGCGTAGCCGAGTTGCTGGCGCGCGAAGTTGACCTTAGCCGCGTGCTGATCGTCTGCCCCGCTTCGCTGAAAAGTCAATGGCGCAGCGAGATCGACAAGTTCTCAGGTCGCTCTTCACAATTAGTAATTGGCAAAGGTGCCGAGCGCGCCGAACAGTATCGATCGGACAAGTTCTTTACCATCTGCAACTACGAACAGGTCATGCGTGACTTGGCCAGTATCGAAACCGTTTCGTGGGATCTGATTATTCTTGACGAAGGTCAGCGAATCAAGAATTGGGAGTCGAAGACAAGCCAAGTCATTCGCGCATTGCACAGCCAATTTGCTTTGGTTCTATCGGGGACGCCGCTGGAGAACCGACTGGACGAACTCTATACGGTCGTACAATTTGTCGACGATTGTCAACTCGGCCCCGCCTATCGCTTTTTTCACAAGCATCGTGTGGTGGACGATCGCGGTAGACCGCTTGGCTACCAGCGTTTGGACGAACTGCGAGAATCGTTACGCCCCATTTTGTTGCGGCGTCGGCGCGATGACGTGATGAAACAACTCCCCGAACGAACCGACGAAATCGTGCGCATCAAGCCCACGGCCGAGCAACTTGAGATCAGTGAAGGTCAACTGCATGTCGCCGCGCGCATCGCTGCCAAGAAATTTCTGACGGAGATGGATTTGCTGCGATTACAAAAGGCGCTGTTGATGGCCCGCATGGCCGCTGACAGTACGTTTCTGTGCAACAAGCAAGAACCGGAATTCAGTTCCAAGCTCGAGAGACTGGGCGAACTTCTTGAAGAGCTGATCGCCGATCCAACTCGCAAGATTGTCCTCTTCAGCGAATGGCGCACGATGCTCGATCGCATTGAAATGAAACTTGACCAGATTGGCTGCGATTATGTGCGCCTCGACGGTCAAATCCCACAAAAAAAACGTGGCGACATCGTACGCAAATTCCAAACCGAGCCCCAATGTCGCTTGATATTGATGACCAACGCCGGCAGCACTGGCCTGAATCTGCAAAGCGCCAATACCGTCATCAATGTCGACCTACCCTGGAACCCCGCCGTGCTTGAACAGCGCATTGCTCGCGCACATCGCATGGGACAAAAAAATCCAGTTCATATCTACAAATTGGTGACCGAGGAAACGATCGAAGAACGCCTACTCGACACACTCGCTTCGAAGCAAGACCTGGCTGATGCGGCTCTCAACTCGGATTCCGACGTATGTTCGGTCCAAATGCTTAGCGGGATCGGCGATCTCAAACGTCGATTGGAAAAAATACTACAGCCCAAGCTCCTCCCGCCGGTCGACGAAAGCCAACAGCGCCAAGTTGAAGATCAAGCGGCAGCGATTGCCCTGCGGCGTCAACGGGTCTCGGCCGCCGGAGGACAATTGCTCGGTGCCGCTCTGCAAATGGTTGGCGAACTTGTGGCGAGCACCAACTCTGCACCTCCCAAAACCGAAACAGTCGATCAACTCACCCAAAATCTTTCCGACTGCGTCGAGCGCGATGAGCTTGGGCGACCACAACTCAAGATCAGCCTTCCCGACGACAACGCACTCCGCAGCCTCGCCGAAACCCTCGCCAGACTGCTAGTGTAGGCTCGTAACATCCTGGAGTAGGCTCGTAACGAGTACCACGAGTTACGGCACGGGCCGCGCACGAACACCGACCCGAAAAGCAGTCCCCGCCCCATCCCATTTACTTCGCATACCCATTTTCATCAACATCCACTCCACGCCGTAACTCGCGGTGCTCGTTACGAGCCTACGCGCGCAGACTCCAGCACATCATCCACTGCAATAGCTAACTCAGTCAGCGTACCAGAACTCGCTGTTTGACCACTTACAAATTGACCGTGCAATCGGTAACTCTCTCGATCCTCGCCAAGCACCAACACTTCGATTTGTTCGAATTCGGGATCCACAATCCAGTACTCGGCAATGCCCGCTCGGGCATATTCGCTTCGTTTCACGACCGTGTCTCGGCGGCGACTTTCACGATCGGAACTAACCACTTCGATGACCAAGTCAGCACCAACGGGATATCCCAAATGCTCCTCTCTGCCGGAACGGACGAAAAACACATCCGGCTCGCGAAACTTTCCTTGCCAAAGTTGTATAGGTAGCGGGGCTAGGAAGACTTCCCCCAAATCCCTACTGAGGACATACGCATACAACCAGCGATACAGGAATTGTGCGATTCGTTGATGTTCTTTAGTCGGCATTTCCAGCACCTCGACAACTCCATCATCGAACTCCACCAGTGGCCCACCTTCCAAGCCCAAATAGTCGGCCTCGGTCCAACTCCCTTGCCGAGGGTAAAGCAGGGCCACTCGCCAAGCCGGCTGGCCGAGCGCGTCAGTGCCCATCTCCAGATTTTCGCCAGGTTCGGATATCATTTTCAAGCAACGTGTAAAGAGGGGCGATAATTGGACTGACAGTTATTGTACACCAAATTTCTATGGCTCCTGATACCCTGGAGTAGGCTCGTAACGAGTACCACGAGTTACAGCACGGGCCGCGCACGAACACCGACCCGAAAAGCAGTCCCCGCCCCATCCCATTTACTTCGCACACCCATTTTCATCAACATCCACTCCACGCCGTAACTCGCGGTGCTCGTTACGAGCCTACCTAGACCTATGCCATGCGGTCCAATACGTTGCGAGTTATCTGCTGTATTCGTCCATCGGGACCTTGTGGTGAAGTGTACACGCTGGGACGCACATAACCGGGCGGTTCGGAAAGCCCATCGGCCCACCAACACGTAGATGCATTGAACACTATATTATTTTTGGGGCCAGGATATACCGTCGCCGTATACTCGTCCCCGTTGAGTTCACCCGGCGCAGTCTGTGTCGGAGCTTGTGCGACGATTTCCAATCCAGCGATATCTGCCGGATCGCCGTGATACTCCCAACCAATCACCCCCGGTATCGCGTCCCCTAGCTTCATGCCGGTCTTGGCATACAACCAATGCTCGGGCAGGGTGCAAACCCAATCGGCCCCGCCTGAAACTTGTCCCGTGCTGTGTGCCCCCATCAATTCGTTACCATACGGGCGCGTATGCTCGAGCGAGTCCATAGATTCGAATTCTCGAGTTCCGTCCGGCGGTCCAAACACACCCACGCGACGCAGCGAACGCGTCGCGACGTCCCATACTATGCGTCCAAATACTGCATCGCCAGAGAAGAATCCGACACTCACACCGGCGGCAATCGCCGCTTGCATAGCGTGAAACATCTCGATCGACCAGTACTCGTCATGTCCCACGCTCAGAAAACCGCCGGCGCGTAGAGCTTGCGCCGCATCGCGATGTAAATCGGTGTTGGAAATGTAGCTTACATCGTAACCCTCGCGCTCGAGCCAATACACGAAAGGAAATTCCCACAAGAAAAACTCTCCCGAGCCGATCGACAGCGGAGCGTCGAGAATCTGACAATACTTGCCATAGGGACGATTGAAACTCACCTGCGATTTGTTTCCCCAATGCCACACATTTACGCCGTCATCGTACAGTGAGAATTGCGACGGCCAACGATTGTAAGCCTGCCATGTATGATCGCTACATTGAAACAACAAGTGGGCACGCCGCGCATCACGAACGATAAAGATCACATAGCTCTCGAGCCCTTGGTTAAACTCCTTCAACTTGCCAACATACACGCCACTTGGCCAATCGGCCGGAATCGGCAATTCGTAGCTCACCGACCACTGGCAATTCTGCAATCGACGCTCGCCCACCTCGGGCATCGGCTGCACATGCCCCTTGAGCTTTTCAGTGGTGTGCAGCCAGCGCCCACCATCGCCGCCGTAGTAGCCCAGCCGAAAGAACTCGATCTGAAAATCGCTGGCCGGATTGGTACTCACCATGACTTGCAGCGTTTCACCCGCCTCGATACTGGCGTGCGAGGTATAGCCTTCGATCCATGGGCAACGATATTTGGTGGCTGGATCAATACGAGTTTTCGCCAGCATCCATTGCTGCGTTCCAGGTCGAGCATTCTCCTCGACGATCAGTTTCGAACTGGGTTTCCCTACAACCGTCTCTGCATGCGCTGGTTGAGATGCCAACCAAGCTGCACCACCCGCCGCACTCATCTTCAGCAAATCACGGCGATCAATTTCATGAGACATCGAGGAGCTCCTAGGCAAATGGATTCTGGTTACATACCGAGCCTATCCTACTCTCCCCTTCCCCGTTTGTTAATATAGAGCACTGGAGTAGGCTCGTAACGAGTACCACGAGTTACGGCGCGGGCCGCGCACGAACAATGATCCGAAAAGCAGACTCAACCCCATCCCGTTTACTTCACACACCCATTTTCATCAACATCCACTTTACGCCGTAACTCGCGATACTCGTTACGAGCCTACAAGAGCCTACAAAAAGGAGAAAGTCATGTCGGATTATCGCAGATACTTTGTCCCTGGCGGGAGCTACTTCTTCACGGTTGTGACCTACGATCGACGGCCTATTCTGACCAACGACTTGGGACGTTTGCATTTGCATAACGCATTCATAAAAATCAAACGCAAAATCCCCTTTCATCAATTGGCCTGCTGCTTGCTGCCAGAACATCTGCATGCCATTTGGATCATGCCGCCCAACGACGCCAACTATGCAACGCGTTGGAAGCAAATCAAGGAAGAATTCACAAGGGGCTGGTTGGCCGCTGGAGGTCGCGAAGCTCACGTTACTCCTTCGCAACTCAAACGTGGAGAAAGAGGCGTCTGGCAACCAAGGTTCTGGGAACACACGCTAGAGGACGAAGACGATTTAGAAGCCCACTTTGATTATATACATTGGAACCCACGCAAGCACCACTTGGTCAGTCGCATCCAGAATTGGCCATGGTCGACTTTTCACAAACACGTTAGGCTAGGGCACTACGACATAGACTGGGGCGGGACGGAACCGACGAATTTCAGTAGCATTGAATCGTTTGGCGAACCTGGAGAATGGTAACTCCGTACGCTCGTAACACCCTGGAGTAGGCTCGTAACGAGTACCACGAGTTTACGGCACGGGCCGCCCACGAACAACGATCCGAAAAGCAGATCCAACCCTATCCCGTTTACTTCATACACCTCTTTGCATCAACAACCACTCCACGCCGTAACTCGTGATACTCGTTACGAGCCTACCAAAGCTCACGAGCCCAAAAAACCACATGTCGCACGATCGAATTTATGCTTTGCCACAACGGCATGTGGGGGACTTTGCCTTTGACGATCAAGTCGCCGAGGTCTTTCCGGATATGATCGCCCGCTCGGTCCCAGGATACGCATCGGTGCTCTCGATGATCGAGCAATTGACATCGCGCTTCGCGCTACCTCATACGAATATCTACGACTTGGGATGCTCCTTGGGCGCAGCCACCATGTTAATTCGCAGCCAAGCCCCCAGCTCCTGCACGCTTCACGCGGTCGATCTCGCACCGGCGATGGTCACGCGACTGCGCAGCAAGCTAGACGATTCGACAACAGCGAACCAACGTACTTCGAGCTGCCAAGTGGAAGTCCACCAAGCCGACGTGCGCAGCTTCCCACTTAGCTCGGCATCATTCATCGTGCTCAACTGGACTTTGCAATTCATCCCAGCCGACGATCGCCAAAAGCTATTGGAGGATGTAGCCAAAGCCTTGCTTCCTGGCGGAGCACTCTTACTATCCGAAAAAATCTGCTTCGACCAGCCTGCTCAACAAAACTTGTTGACCGAATTGCATCACGATTTCAAACGCGCGCACGGCTATAGCGACTTAGAGATCGCACAAAAACGGACTGCCATCGAAAATCGACTCGTCCCAGAAACGCTCGAAACGCACACCGGGCGACTCGAACAAGTTGGCTTCCAAGTCGTCGCGCCCTGGTTTCAGTGTTTCAATTTCGTATCGATCTTGGCAATTAGGTAGCCGCACTCACCGATGTTCGAACGAATTCTATTTGACCGAAAATCGCTATACCAATCGCTCGAGCGCATGGGACGGAACGACTGGTCGCTACAACTTCGCGACCAATGCAAACGTCGCTTGACACCCGGACTGCATGGCAACATGCCTGGCTGGATCGAAGCCTGGAAGCGATTGCCTGCCCCGCAGCCGAGCCACTGGGATGCGAGCGGCCCCGCCGTGACTGTCACCAGTTTAGAAAAAGTAGACCATGATGAATTGAAACAACTCCTTCTGCATTTTCATCCATGGCGCAAGGGCCCCTTTGAACTGTTCGGCGTCGAGATCGATACCGAATGGCGTTCGAACCTGAAATGGGATCGAATTGCAGCAGCTATCAACTTCGATGGCAAACGAGTGCTCGATGTGGGCTGCGGCAACGGCTATTACGGTTGGCGCATGCTCGACGCAGGGGCCGATTTGGTCGTGGATTGTGATCCATTTCCGCTGTACTTGATGCAGTTTGAAGTACTGCGGCGTTACGCCCCACACCCTGAACGACATTTTGCCTTGCCGCTGACCGACGAAGAATTACCAGAAAATCTAGCTGCTTTCGACATCACACTTTCGATGGGAGTGCTCTATCATCGCCCTCAGCCACTCGAGCACTTGTCAAAAATCTTTCAGACCCTTGCTCCCGGCGGCCAACTAGTGCTAGAAACGCTAATTATCGACTCCTCCGCAGAGGAAGCACTTAACCCACAAGGACGCTACGCCAAAATGAAGAACATCGGCGTCATCCCCAGCCTAGCGTTGCTAACGCGATGGTTGCACGAGACGGGCTTAGTCGATATACAAACGGCAGACGTGACGTGGACTAGCGTTGACGAACAACGTCGCACGAGCTGGATGACGTTTGAATCCTTGGCCGAATTCCTCGATCCTGCCAACCCACGGCTCACCATCGAAGGGCACCCCGCCCCAATACGCGCCATCGTGACCGGCCGTCGGCCTTAACTCTCTAGGGACTCAGCGCTGAATCGCGGAACCCAATTGCGATTCATCTGCGACAAGCGCAGCTACCGCCGAGCGATCGATCAATGGCAAATCGCCAGGGATGGTATATTTGATAGCTGCCGTTGCGCATGCCCAACGCAAGGCATCTGCGGTTTTCTTCCCCGACAAAAAAGCTGAGAGATAGCCGGCGGAAAATGCATCGCCCCCGCCCAGCCGTTCAACCTCGACCGCCGAAAAGGCAGACTGCTCGAAAAAAGTTCCAGCGAGATCGATTGCTGCGGCTCCCAAATTCCCGCGCGTGACGACGATCGTTGCTCGCGGCCATCGTAAATGCAACTCTCGACAAACTTCGGCAGGGTCGCTGGACGATGTTCCGCAGACGGGCCGAGCATCGCGAATAGGCAAAAAAATCAAATCCGACTGAGCCATCACCGGCTCGCATGCCTCCCCGGCGGCAGACGCTGTCCATAGTCGAGATCGATAGTTCAGATCGAAACTGAGTAATTGTCCCGCGCCACGGGCAAGCTCTATGGCTCGCAGCGCTGTCTGCCGCGACTGCGAGGATATCCCCAACGTAATACCGCTAGTATGGAAAACTCTGGCCGCTTGACTGCAAAACAATTCGCTGGGCAATTCCTCCGGACGCATGTGGCTGACCGCAGATTCCGCCCGATCGTAAATGACTTGCGAGCTGCGCGGCGGAGCTCCCCGCTCCATGTAATAGGTTCCCACTCGATCGTCGTCGGTCCAAACGACGTGCGAAACATCCACGCCATGGGAAGCAACCTCCGCAGCGATCCAGCGACCGATGCTGTTATTGGTCAATCGCGATAGCCAAGCGACTCGGTGCCCGAGTCGCGCTAGACCAATGGCGGTATTCGATTCACTACCGGCCACATGCATTTCGACCGTGCGTGACTGACCCAACCGTTCGTAGCCAGCCGGCGAGAAGCGAACCATTGTTTCCCCCAGCGTGAGCACATCGTAAGTTACTCTGGAATCGATCACTTCCACTCTAGCCTTCTGCGTTAGTACTTTGAAAAAGACCTCCTTGTCTGTTCCTACTCAAACTCCAGGTAGTGAACGAGATTACGAGTCCCTGACACCTACCGAACCAAAACAACTTCTAAAATAGTCCTCTGCGCGCCGGCTCAACTCCTAGCATCCTTAAGCCACAAGTTTCGGATCATTGGTTACCTTCCTTACTTGGCTCGCCTGGCAAACTCAGCCGCGACCTCCGTAATTCGATCCCATTGAGCCATATGCAGAGCTGACATTTCAAACAAATTGCTGCCGATACCCACGGCACTTGCCCCAGCATCAAAATACTCCCGCATATTCTCGAGCCCGATTCCTCCGGTTGGCATCAATTCAATTTCCGGCATGGGTGCCAGCACGTCTGCAATATATTTCGGTCCAAGACTACGAGCGGGAAAGACCTTCACCAATGCCGCGCCGGCCTGCCAGGCAGAAGCAATCTCAGTAGGCGTCATCGCACCACTCATCACAGGAACACTCCTTCCAACACAACATGCAACCACCTCAGGCTGGAAGATTGGAGTAACTACAAACTGAGCCCCCGCTTCCATTGCAGCTTGAGCTTGCGCCGGTGTGCGAACCGAACCAACCCCGAGTGTTGCCTCGCCATTTCTAAACTCGGGCACCTCTAGTAGAACCTTCGCAATGGTAGCCAAGGCGTCTGGATTTGTCAGCGTATATTCCTGGGCGACGACACCTGCTGCCAATAGCGCTCGCGACAATTGCACTGCCGCAGACAAGTCATCCAGTCGAAGAATTGCTACCAACCGGTGGTGGCGAATAAGATCCAGACACTGCATAAACAATTCAGTTTTTCAAAGGGTGGCCCGTAAAATGTTCGAGCCAATGGAAGCGTACAAAACACGATGGCGAGGAACGCTCACATCGCATTCCAACACTATTATGCGCACGATCCTCGGCGGCGAAGTCAAATCGAGCCATTTTGAGAAAACAGGAGGAGGAAAACATTGCATTGCATTGCTTAGAGCACGAGCACGAGCACGAGCACGAGCACGAGCACGAGCACGAGCACGAGCACGAGCACGAACTAAGAAACAAAAGGGAAACCGGGGTACTGCAAGTCGCTGAAAACCCAAACGAAAAAAGCCTCCGCAGATTTCTCTGAGGAGGCTTTTTTAAAATACCGGCAATACCTACTTTCGCACTGGTGGGCACTATCATCGGCTCCGAAAGCTTGACTTCTGTGTTCGGGATGGGAACAGGTATGACCTTTCGGATATGGTCACCGGAAAGGAACTCGCGGCCTATTCGCCCGCGAGGGCCTATAAATTTATTGATTGGTAGTTGGTTATCCTAATTTCCGCTAGCTGTTAGGCTGAGCGGGACACTGTTTCTTTTGTTCTCGAAAGCGAGGCAGTGAGAGTGCAAAATATCGGTGGTCAAGTATTCGTCCATTAGTACCAGTTAGCTGAACACCTTACGGTGCTTACACATCTGGCCTATCAACCTGGTAGTCTTCCAGGGGACTTTCGCTGTAAACAGCTTACGAAACCTAATCTTGGAGCGAGCTTCACGCTTAGATGCTTTCAGCGTTTATCTTTTCCGAAGTTAGCTATCCAGCCATGCCACTAGCGTGACAACTGGTACACCAGAGCTTCGTCCATCAAAATCCTCTCGTACTAATGATGAACCTCCTCAAGTTTCGAACGCCCACGGCAGATAGGGACCGACCTGTCTCACGACGGTCTGAACCCAGCTCACGTACCACTTTCATTGGCGAACAGCCAAACCCTTGGGAGCTTCTTCACCCCCAGGATGTGATGAGCCGACATCGAGGTGCCAAACCGC
>JADYZV010000155.1 GCA_020852965.1 Pirellulaceae bacterium
CCTGCCGAAGAATAGAGTAGACCAAGGCGGGCAAACGATACCAAATCGAAGCTTATTCAACAAACGACCAAAACTGGTATCGTTTGAAGCGCAAAATGATGGTCCCGTTTAAAGCGCAAAATGACAAGGCGGGGAGTTTTCAACTGTATTGGCCAGCCAAAATGGGAAAACCACGGTCAAAAAAACTGAGCACTGGCATAGAGTTACAAAGGGCGATTCCCTTCTCCTCATCGCCGTCGCCAAGAAGCAAACGCCGCTGAACCAGAACGAACCGTTGGTTTTCTCGACGGTGCGTCGAAGCCGATGAGTCTTCGCTACCGCTATGTGATACTACTTGTAAATGTGTCTAGAAGTGTTTACTATCTTTCGATCTGGGCCGCGCTCCACCTTGTTTACTAAGCTTCTACCGTACTGTTGAATTCCGGCTCGGTTCCTTAGGTTTCTCCAAGCCAACCGAAAGGTGACGTCCATGCGACTTCAAAGTCTTTTTTTCGCAATGGCTCTGATTGTTACGAGCAGTGTTGGCGCTTGTGCAGCCGTGGTACTGAACAGCGAAGGTGGTTCGATCACGGTGAGTGTCACAGAAGACATTCAGTTTCTAATCAATACATCTACTGGAACTGCCAGCTTTCGAGGGTTCGCCCTTACCAATGTCGCTGTTCCAGATCTTCCCGAAGGAGGCCCTACCGCGTTCAGTAATCCAAGATGGCTTCTCAATGGAAATGAAGAGTGGTCATTGAACTACGCTGCCCACAGAGCTGAATTTACGCTGCCAGCTGGAGATGTTCAAGCCGGAGACTTGGCACTTGAGGGATTCGATGCAGGATTCCGATTCTCGACAGTAGCGGACGGGGACAGCATCACACTTGTCGCTGGAACTTATCGCACGAATATTGACTTTGACATTACGACGAACACCACGCCTGCAGGAGTTTTTGGCTACTCCAATGATGGGACGCGACTGACGCAGATCGTTGCCGTACCCGAACCTGGCGGACTCTCGATCGTTGTTGCTGCATTCCTTTCCTTATCTTGTTTGAGGTATAGGCATCAACGAACGCAAATTCGCTTGGCACACCCAGGGTAAATAATCTTCGATGTCGGCCGGAGGGGAGCAGTGAAACTGACAATTTCGATAGCCTGGGGCCGAGCCTCAGCGAGGCCCCCAGGACAATTATGCCACTAGAGATTCTTTTAGTGCCCTTCGTGGTTGCTACCATGCCCGAGATCGTCAAGAAATTCCGCTCTTAAACCGTCTTTCCTGCTGGCAAATCCCTTCGATCAAGCAATGCCAGCGGCGATTGCTTTGGCTTGTGCCCTTAAACCGTCTTTCCTGCTGGAAAATCCCTTCGATTCTGCAAATTCGGATTGAATGGACTGTTCGCGCATCCTTCGCAGATAAACCTCATTCCCTTAGAATAATACCACGAACAATGGCGTAGCTCGAACTACGCTGCATCTATCGGACCACTCGCCAAATCACATCTGGGCCAGTGGTACCCGAGCCAGCCTGTTCAACATGGCGTCACGCTCGGGGAAATCGGTAAAAACTAGTAAAAAAACCAGAGCTCACCACCCGCAGAAGGGGGCACTCGCCACCCACGGGAACGAAGTACGCGCGTTGGGCAATGTGTCAAAAAGCAATGTGAATATCAAACATCGGCCCCTTTTTGAAATGCCAACAGTTTGATTGACAGTGAAGCCTGCATGGCCCAGTCAAACGCGTTCCGATCAAAACTAAACTTCTACACTTAGCCACACACATGCTTGCCATCATAGGACTAGGATACGTGGGACTCCCATTGGGACTCCAATTTGCCAGGAAAGGCGTCTCCGTGCTTGGTTTGGATATAGACCAATCCAAGGTCGACGCGATCCATGCGGGTCGCTCGTACATCCATCATATCGCGGCGGAAACGGTAGCTGCACAGGTTACTGGGGGCAAGCTATCGGCCAGTACTGACTTCGCCCGCGTGTCCGAGTGCGATGCGGTAGTCATCTGTGTGCCGACGCCCTTGAACAAGAATCGCGAACCAGACATTTCTTATATTTTGAAGACGGGCGAGGCCATCGCGCCTCACTTGCGTCCAGGAACACTCGTAGTGCTCGAGTCCACAACATACCCGGGCACCACCGACGAGGATCTGCGAGGCGTGCTGGAAGCGGGCTCGGGCATGGTCGCTGGCAAAGATTTCCACTTAGCCTTTTCGCCTGAGCGCGAAGACCCGGGCAATCCCATTAGCAAAGTGGCTACCATCCCCAAGGTGGTTGGCGGACTGACACCTGCCTGTTTAGAAAAGGCCATCGCGCTGTACAAGCAAGCGGTCGAGCGCGTAGTACCGGTATCAAGCTGCCGGGCTGCCGAAGCTACCAAGTTGCTGGAGAATATTTTCCGCAGCGTCAACATCGCGTTGGTCAATGAATTGAAAGTGGTCTATGCGGCCATGGGTATCGACGTGTGGGAAGTCATCGAGGCGGCCAAGACCAAGCCCTTTGGCTACATGCCGTTCTATCCTGGTCCAGGCCTGGGTGGTCACTGCATTCCGATAGATCCTTTCTACTTGACGTGGAAGGCGCGTGAATACGGACAAGCCACCCGCTTCATCGAGCTGGCGGGCGAGATCAATACATCGATGCCCAACTATGTAGTTCGCTGCGTTATGGACGCACTCAACGACGTGCAAAAGCCGCTGCGTGGAAGCAGGGTCTTGATCGTTGGGTTGGCCTATAAAGCCAATGTAGACGACATGCGAGAATCACCTAGCTTCACGTTGATGGATCTTTTGAAAGCCAGTGGCGCTCAGGTTGCTTTTTACGATCCATACATTCCTGTTGTCACCCCCACTCGCGAACATGCCGTTTGGACTGGTACCAAGTCGGTGAAGTGGAGCCAAGAGGAAATCGGCTCGTATGATTTGGTACTCATCAGTACGGCCCATGCTAATATCGACTATGAACAACTTGGCGCATGGAGCCAACTGATCATCGACACTCGAAACGCCATGCAGTCCGTGTCTTCTACGGCTCGCGTAGTCAAAGCTTAAACACCGGGAGTCCAAAGTATGGAATTTATCGATCTAAAAACCCAATACGAGAAGTATCGCGCGGATATTGATGGCCGCATAAGCGCCGTGCTCGAACACGGTCGCTTCATCATGGGGCCAGAAATCGCCGAATGCGAAGCTGCGCTAAATGACTACTGCGGAACACGCCACTGCATATCGGTTTCGAGCGGTACGGCCAGCTTGGAAATTGCGCTCAGAGCACTAAATATCGGGCCGGGCGATGAAGTGATAACCGTTCCCTTCACCTGGATCAGCAGTGCCGAAGTCATTCTGCTAGTCGGTGCGACCCCCGTCTTTGTAGACATTGAGCCAGTGTCATTCAATATTGACGTTGATAAGCTGGAAGCGGCCATCACGCCCAATACGAAGGCCATTCTGCCTGTCTGCTTGTTTGGTCAACTACCAGACATGACGCGCATCAATGCATTGGCCAAGAGACACGACATCACCGTTATTGAAGATGCCGCGCAGAGCTTTGGTGCGACGCAAGGTGGAAAGCGAAGCTGCAATGTATCGACCATCGGCAGTACTAGTTTTTTTCCCGCTAAACCGCTCGGCTGCTTCGGTGACGGCGGTGCCCTGTTCACCGACGATGACCCGCTAGCTGACGCCATGCGAGCCATTCGCACGCACGGCGGCACGCAGAGGCATCACCACACGCTCGTAGGAACCAATGGCCGCTTTGATACGCTACAAGCTGCTGTGATCCTCGCCAAGCTTCCCTACTTTGAAGATGAAGTGCAAGCGCGCATACGTATTGGAGCGCGATATTCAGAACTCCTTCGCCACGAATGCGTGGTTCCCGAAGTGATACCTGGAAACACGCACGTTTACGCTCAGTACACAATTCGTGTACCCAACCGCGACGCGCTTGCCGCCAGCTTGAAGTCGCAGGGTATCCCCACCGCGGTGTACTATCCCAAGTGTTTGCACGAACAGCCCGTATTTGAACACTTGGACTATCGCTGGGGCGATTTTCCTGAGTCCGAAAAGGCATCACGCGAAGTGATAAGCCTTCCCATGCATCCCTTTCTGACCGACGAAGACCAGGATCGAATCGTGGCGGCGGTCAAAGCCTCAATCAATTGTCAGGTTGCGAGCTGACACAAAACAACGAAGCGACGCAGCGATTAGCCACATTCATGAGAACGCCTACGAACTCGACAAGGATTACCAATGGTTTACAGAGGATAAAACATAGACTTGAGGCTTGAGTTTGAAATTTATGAATACGGTGAACGGGAACGATTAAAACAGCTATGACACAAGCAGATTTAGCATTAGTTGGTGCGGGATACTGGGGCAAGAACCTAGCTCGCAATTTCCTCTCGCTGGGGGCGTTGCACACGTTGTGCGACGCCAGCCAAAAGACTTTGGATAGTTACGGAGCCGAGTATAGCTCGGTCGTTCGAGTGTCCTCGTTTGCCTCGGTTCTCAGCGATCCCAATATTCGCAAGGTAGCCATCGCCACTCCAGCCGCAACGCATTATGCGCTCGCGCGCGCCGCCATTGAAGCGGGTAAAGACGTTTACGTGGAAAAGCCATTGTGCTTGAATTCTGAGGACGCTCAATCGTTGATCGACATCGCCGGCGAGCACCAACGCATTTTGATGGTAGGGCACTTGTTGCAATACCACGCTTGTGTCGAAAAGCTGCAGTCAATGGTACGCGAAGGAGAATTGGGGCGGCTGCACTACATTACTTCCAACCGCTTGAATCTCGGTAAGATTCGGCAAGAAGAAAATTCGCTGTGGAGTTTCGCGCCCCACGACATATCTGTGATTCTCAGTCTAGCGAGCGGCGTGCCAGAGTCAGTAACCTGTCAAGGCGAGTCCTATTTGACTCCTGGCGTAGCAGATACGACGCTGACGCAATTAAAGTTTGCAAATGGCCTGCGCGCTCACGTTTACGTTAGCTGGCTAAATCCGTTCAAGGAGCAGAAGCTGACGGTTGTGGGTTCAGCGGGGATGGCCGTGTTTGACGACACCAAACCATGGAATGAAAAGTTGGTCGTATATCGAAACTACTTGACGTGGGCTGACGGCAGTTTCCCGCAAGTCAACAAGCAGGATGGAGCGTTGGTAACCGTCCCGGAATTAGAGCCACTCAAAAGGGAGTGTCAACACTTCTTGACTGCCTGTGAGCAACGCGCAACGCCCCGCACTGATGGTGCAGAAGGAATGCGGGTACTTCAAGTTTTAAACGCGGCCCAAGCGAGCCTAGACAGTAATGGGCTACCCGTTTCACCAGTCTCCACTACTAGGAAACAAATATACTTTAGCCATCCGACGGCGGTTATCGATCCCCAAGCGGTTATCGGTAGTGGAACCAGGATTTGGCACTTTTCTCACATCAGCGACGAAGCCGAGTTGGGAGAGCGTTGCAATCTAGGACAAAATGTATTTGTCGCGCCCAAAGTAAAAATCGGAGCAAACGTAAAAATCCAAAATAACGTCTCCATTTATGCAGGAACAACTATTGAGGACGATGTTTTCCTAGGACCTTCGTGCGTTTTGACGAATGTGACCAATCCACGGAGCCAGATCAACCGCCAGCAGCTCTACGAGAGAACCCTTATTCGTCGCGGAGCAACAATTGGAGCTAACGCTACGATCGTTTGTGGTGTCAACATTGGTTGCTATGCATTTATCGCTGCTGGAGCAATCGTTACCAAAGATGTTCCGGACTATGCACTCATTATAGGTACGCCGGGTCGGCAAAGTGGCTGGATGAGTCGACATGGAAACAAGCTCATTTTCGACACGACGGGAAAAGCCGTATGTCCTGAATCAAAACTCACATACCAGTTGACGCAGGCTGTTGGTTCAAATCCTACTGTCCGATGTATCGACCTTGATGAAGACGCGCCGCTCCCTCAAGCCTTAACGGTTGGCAAGTCCGAGTATAGGTCACGACAGGATGTATAAACCGACATTCCTCAAACCTCCAACGCAGGCACAAGCATCCAGGAACGCGCGAGAGCAATCCGGACAGCTAAGTATCTGCCGCCTGACTCCATGCTTCCAGACGCGATTGCGTTACGCAGAACATTATGTCGCGACACAACTAAAATCTGAAAACATTAGGACAACATTTGTCACGACCGATCACGTACTGAATTCGCTCAAGCACATCGTCCCTTACGAGCAACCCGGCATTTATTGGGATGATGAATTCTCTTGGGTAAGGCTGAAATCGATCGCTATCGGTCAAAAGCCAATTGTTTCGCTAGATTCGTTAAAGTCCATTGTGCGATCGCATCGATTTGATGCGTTCCATTTATCTGGCGTCGGCGTTCCGTTGACACTGCAATTCCTGTTGGCACATCGCGTCTGCCAAAGCCATAAACCGATTATTATCAGCGATCATACAACTCCCGAAACTAGTATTCACAAAGGAGCAATGCAGCGCAACTATTATCGCGTTTTGCGACTGGCGCTGCGGCAATTGAAAGAGCGAATAAATCGAGTTGTCTCTTTCTGCCCACAGAGTTGTGAGCTTTTGGCCTCGCGTTTTGGTATTTCACGGAGCAAATTCCAGGTTATCCCACTTGGCTACGATGCCGAAGTGTTCCAATTCCTACCAACGGATTCGCCAATCGATCCGGCCAGGTTTACAATTAGCTTTGCGGGTAAGCTTTCCCATTCCAAGAGAATCGATGTACTGATTCGTGCCTTATCCAACGTTAAGGATAAAGAATCGATCGAACTTCAAGTTGCTGGTCTCGCCGACTGCGAAGCTGAACTCCGCAACGATCTTTTGAACTTAGCGGAGACTCATAATGTTCGGCTGAAAGCACTACCGCTGTTAGACGCGAGAACTTTGGCACAATTCTACAACAATTCGGATCTGGCAGTATTCCCAGGTTCGATTTCAATTACGACGTTGGAAGCTAGTGGATGTGGTACGCCAGTAATCATTTACCGATCGATCGACGGTATTGAGTCCAGGGTCGACAATGGCCGTGGGCATCTTTTTGAAACCCCCTCGCAACTTGTCTCCTTAATCCAGTCTGCTAAAGACAATCGCGAGACCTGTGAGTCTCGCCGACAGAGAGCTAAGGCTACGGAAACCGAATTCAGCTGGCACAATTTGGCAGTGCTTTACTCAACTCTGTACGCTGAATTGCTCGTTGACTAGGGCTAGAGAACAGATAGATAGTCACCGCCAGTTTCGCAATCGACGATTTGCTTTCGGCCTTGCAGCTTCGTTAGTTTCGAAGATGGCAGCCTTCGCAACGCAAGTTCTGGCGATTCCGATTGCAATCCGTTACTGTGGCTTGGACACCTACGCACTCTACCTAAGTTTAGTAGCCGCGAGCTTGGCACCGTCAATTCTACTTTTGCGATTGGGCCCATCGTTTATATCGTCAGTCGCCAAATTTCACCGCCTGGACGACCGGCATTCGTTGTCAGCCTACTTCCGCAATAGCATTGGCCTAACTTCCTTAAATTGTGTTGCAGCAGGACTGTTGTCCGTTGCAGCTTTTTGCTTGCTTCCAGTCGACCATTTTTTCAAGGACCTGTCTGCCCCTGGAACCACTATCGTACCAACATTGGCGGTACTGTCCTTTCTAAGTATTACGGGTTGCTTTCTAAGTACCGTTGAAGCTTATCAAGCGGGGCTACACGAAACTCACGTGCTCTATGTTCGCTCAACCGTATCCAACGGTCTTGCAATAGCCCTTCTGTTTGTCATCATTCCTTTTTATCCGTCAGTAGTCGGGCTATTGATCGTATTGCAAGTGGTCCCTTTTGTGACTCGTCTGCTTAACGCAGCGTTTTTCATTTGGCGTCAGCGCATGACGCTCTTGCTTCCATCCGGAGACCGCACCACAAATATCCTTGGAGACGCTGTTCGCTATACGTTTATGGCTGGCTTCTGCGCCTATACCGGTACTCAAGTACCCTTGCTGATTCTAACAACGCAGTCAAATACTAATCGAGCTGGGCTCTATGCCGTTGCCATACAACTAGTCCTGCAACTTCAAGGGGTAATAGCCGTCATGATGGCACCGACCGTCCCCGCAATTGCCAATGCGCTGGCTGCCGGTGAAGTTAAAACAGTCAGAAGAATCCAGCAAGGCTCAATTTGGTTGACAAATTGCGTTGGTATGCTGGTAGCATGTGCCTCTGCCATTCTCAGTCAGTGGTTTGAACTTTCCACCGGAATATCATATCTCGCAAGACTATCTATTGCATTATCAGCCGGATTGTTTTTTTGGAGTATGGCGATAGAGAGTGTACTCCTCAGTTTACTCTTAACGAGGATGTCAGGGAGATCCTCCAACGCAATCTACGTCTCACAGGGAATTCGTAGTATTTCGGTGGCTTTAGCGGCACTTACATTTACGGTCGCGGGACTTGATCTGTGGGCGTTTCTTGCCATGGCTGTTTGCAGCTTATTTGTCGCGATAATACCACTATTGAGAATCCTTAGGGCTCGTGACCATATGTTACATTGACGCGATGAAACACTTAAACTCAATCGGCAGATTCTGAACAACTAACATCAAGTATTCAACGATATCTAATACACATTGAGAGCGTCATCAGTTTGCTATTTGTTTGAATGCGTTTAATTAAATCATCACACATTTGTTGGAACACCTAAGCGACAACTCAACGAAACTGCCACACTTAGGAACAAACTGAAATGCATCTCCGTTCACAGAAATATAAGTGAAAACGACAGCCACACCATGAATGAAATACTACTTGTCGCTGTTATAATCACGTTGGTAATCTTTTATTATCACTGTGCTAGCCAGCGTATACTCGGAGCTGCGTCTGGCTACGTGAGCGGCATCGTGTACTTTACCTTGTTTCCGATAATACTGCTGATCTACTTCATGAGTTTTCCCGGAGTAGAAGGCACATACATTCCAGGTATTTCATGGATTCGTGACGCTGATGTTATAACTGTGGTTCTGGAGATGTTGATCCTATCCGTAGGCTGCTTAACATTAATACTTCGATGGTATCCTCAACATGGTTACGGTCGTTTTGACAAGTTATTTCGACCGATTCAATTCCCAATTAGTGATCGCCTCCTGTTTGCAATTTATATCGGTGTTGCAACACTTATGTTTTTTGCAACTGGCCAGGGAAGTCAGGAATCACATTGGGCGACGGGTCGAAAAGATTTCATGGCTGAGCAAGGAAGCCTAGGTAGTTTTTTAATGGCAATTCCAGTTGCTTTTAAATTCGCCATTTTATTTCGAATCATGCCGGTTCTCTTTGACCATCGGAAAATGGCGCAAAACTGGTTTATCTTATTGGCAACAGTTCTGTTTGACCTCTATACAACAGGGGCTCGAATTTTCGCCTTTCAGTTCTTGGCGGTACTGCTCTTCGATCGTTTGCGCGTTCGGGATTACCGCCCGGTGGGCATACTTGCCCTAATTGCTTTACCAATTGCTGCCGGCATGGAAGTTTTTACGGTTGCGAGAACGCATCTTAGTCGCTGGGAAGAAAAGAACGTTGCTTCTGCCTTAGAAGCTTTGCAAACTGGAGTTTCGACGGCTGGCGAGCGAATTCAAGAAAAAGAGTTCTACGAGCGCACCTTGGTGAACATCTCCGAGGCATCTAGCCTAGGCGTATTGAAATACGTTTATCGCAGCTACGGGACCAACCGCCCATTCCTGGCCGGGTCTACGCTAGCCAAGCCGCTCATTGCATGGATTCCGAGAATGTTGTGGCAAGAAAAGCCGCATAATTTTAGCTTTATTATTGGTAGCGAATTGGTGGGAAACGGCGTGAGCGTCGGAGCAACATCTCTCGGTGAGTTTTATGCAAACTTCGGAACGCTCGGCGGTCTCACTCCTCCGTTTTTCTTGCTCATCTACGCGAAATTGTTTGCAATGGTATGCCGGCGTAATTCTCGGTCATTTCCATATATACTTTTTGTTTTTGGAATTGCCGTATCGAGAAACGGACTTATGGAGTGCGCCATTCCAATGTTAATCAGCCTCGCCGTAATGAATTCGCTTGGGCATTCAGACGAAGAATACCAAAACACCAATGGCGTACCTCAACAGCCTCAATAGATGTTGGAATAAACCCAGTTTTGTCGATGGCCAGTGTAAGCACGTATCGGATGGTTGACTGGCTGCAGAGATGAATTCTACGCGGTCATGTGTCGCAAAACCATGTGGTTCGATTTTAGGGATGCGAGCTGATACCGACGATTGGACCAGGACGGCAACACGAGAAACCACAAAGCGAAGGGGACTGTCGTGGAAACAAGTTGAGTCAAACCTTCGATGACTCGGAGTAAAAAACCGAGCACAACAGCGCTCGAACAACTCTCACAGCCCAGTGCGTAATCTGGGCACCTGCTATTAGGACATTTTTTGGCTGCGATGCATAGGTCGCCCCCGGCAGTCGACAATCTGTCGCCCCAAACTGCGCGACGCCACATATGAGGAATCCATTGAAACAAAAACTAAAACGACTATTCAGGTTCGCGATTGGTAAGGATTGGTATCCGGGCTTAGATTTATCGGTTACATCAATGACTATTGGCAATCGTGGAGCGTGTTGGACCATTGCGTCTGAATGTTTGAATCAGAATTCGATCGTTTATTGTGTCGGAATCGGTGAAGATATTTCATTTGACGTTGGTCTTTCCGAACGCTTTGGCGTTTGTATACACGCTTTCGATCCGACTCCGAAATCGCTGGCCTGGATTCGATTGCAGAGCCTACCCGCAAACTATCACGTCCACACGTATGGATTAGCTGCCGAAGATGGAGAATTACTCTTCGCTCCGCCAGACAATCCGGACCATGTATCGCATCGAATTGTCGCCAAATTCGAAGCGAATTTGAATACTGTACGTTGCCCTGTAAAACGTTTTCAAACAATCATGACGGAACTTGGACATGAGCAAGTTGATCTCCTGAAGATGGACATTGAAGGTGCCGAGTACGCGGTGATTGACGACCTTGCTAAACTTGAGAGGTTGCCAAATCAACTACTTGTCGAGTTTCATCATCGCCAAAACGGTTTCTCGATTGGGAATACGAAGGCTGCAGTTCAGACACTCCGTAAGGTCGGCTATAGACTGTTCCACGTTTCGGAAAACGGTGAAGAGTACGCCTTCCTTTTAAACGATGAAAGATACGAATGAACCACGAATTTCGTGTTCTCAACGTGATCAATAGTGTCGCGCCTGTGAACTATGGAATCTGGAATGCGGCGCTTTCGACCGCTGCCCCGTTGCATCTGGATTTCGGAATCAAGTCCTTTCTTTTCGCATCGGGCCCATCTACATGGAAGAACATCGACTATAGCCTGGAAAACGCGTGCATCAAGACATCGCCGAAATGGACTGATCTGACTGCCTTTCTTGCGGCCAACGAGCTGTCCTCGAAATGCACAATCATCGCCAGCCACGGCTGCTGGAGCTTTCCGAGCCGTTGGAGCGCTCGATTGAGCAAACATGGATATCGATGGATTGCCTGTCCGCACGGTATGCTTGAACCCTGGAGTCTGAATCAGAGGCGAATTAGAAAATGTCTTTATTTCTTGCTAAGAGAAAAGCGAGCGTTGCAAAAGGCATCGCTAATTCGCGCAGTGAGCTCAACAGAACGCGAAAACTTACAGAGGCTTTTCCCGAAAGTAGTTGTGAAATTGATTCCGAATGGAATCGACACCTCAAATGTGGCTGCAGAAATGGTCGGAAAACCCTCACTTCGAAGAATACTATTTCTTGGTCGGCTACATGCAAAAAAATGCCCTACAGAACTGACACAAGCGTTCTGTCAAAGCCAACTTGCGAATTCAATGGACTATGAACTAGTATTGGCAGGCCCCGACCAAGGAGAACAGGACCATATCGAAAAGCTGATTGCATCTAATGAGTGTACCAACATCCGAGTACTGGGTCCGATCTACGGTGAAGCCAAACAAACCTTGATAGAGTCTGCTACATACTTCGCATTGCCGTCCCATAGTGAAGGCTTTCCTACTTCCGTAATCGAAGCCATGGGCGCCGGCTGCATTCCTCTCATCTCCCAAGGTTGTAATTTCCCCGAGGCGCAACAAGCTGGCTTGAGTTTCGACACGGGTACCACAGTTGCATCCATCCAAGCAACACTTTCAAAGATTTTTCGGTTATCTCCAGAAGAAATATCGGCTAAAGGTATGGCATGTTCAAACTTTGTCCGGGCGCACTATACCGTACAGGACATCGCTCGTAATTTTGCAAACGCATGTGAACGATTGTGACATTCACGCTTGACTCGGTCAGCAACAAACCAAGCACTTATTAGCTATTGCCCACGCCACAAGTTCATGCTGAACCAATACACAAACACGAGAAAGCTGACTTAAATGAGTATCTATAGTGATGGAACCTACTTAAGTAACAACCCTAGTTGGCACTTGGAAGACTCGCCATTCAAGGCGAAGTACATCTATGAAATCTTATCAAGGGCGTCGATCAGACCGACGACGTTAGTCGAGGTGGGTTGTGGCGTCGGTGGGATTCTGGGGGAATTGCGACAACAGTTCGGTTCAGATACCGCATTGACCGGCTACGATATTTCACCGGACGCCATTGAGACCGCGAAGAAACTCCATTTGGAAAGTAATATCGAGTTTCATTGCAAAAAGCTAGAAGATATTGTAACGCACTTTGATGTCCTGGTCGCGGCAGATGTTTTTGAACACGTTCCAGACTATTTGGGATTCATCAGCAGCTGCCGAACTATCGCGGACTATAAGATCTTTCACATTCCGCTGGATATCCATCTGTCCTCCGTTATGCGAGGGATTCTACCCTCGGGTATCTCCACAGTTGGGCATCTCCACTATTTCACCCGTGAATCGGCACTTGGAATATTGAAGCACTGTGGTTATCAGATTATTGACTCCAAGCTGACACCTGGTGCTATTGAACTCGCCAGACTTCACCCCTCTCTGAAGACCGCAGTGGCAAATATTCCTCGACGACTTATTTCTTTGGTCAGCGAAAAATGGGCCAGTCGGCTTTTAGGTGGGTTTTCACTGCTGGTCTTAGCAGAATAGCGATTTGCACGCCTGTGACGAAGTGCATGATGTTTCATCAATGACACCACGATTCTATATAACGGCCTATAGCTCCGAGCTTAACTGGCGCAATCGCCTTGGGAGGTTGCTCTGGGGCGTTTGCTGGAGTTTCCTATTTCGGCCAAGCCCGAGGATTGCGTTCGGCTGGAGACGCTGGTTACTTAAGATCTTTGGCGCGAAAATCGCCGCAACGGCCGTTGTGTATCCTAACGCCAGAATCTGGGCACCTTGGAATTTAGAGATGCAGGACGAGTCTGCCATGGGTGACTTCGTCGACTGCTATTGTGTTGATCAGATTGTCATCGATCGCGAAGCAACTGTAAGCCAATATGCGTACCTTTGCACAGCGTCCCACGACATTGAGAGCCCAAGTAGAGATTTGATCACAAAACCGATTCATATTGGCAGAGGAGCATGGGTCTTCAGCGGCGCATTCATCGGAATGGGAGTAAGCATCGGCGAAGGTGCAATCGTCGCAGCGCGCAGCGTCGTGGTTAAGGACGTAGATGCATTTGCGGTTGTTGCTGGAAATCCATCTCGTGTGATAAAAACACGTAAAGCAAATTGGATAAACCATAATCGCGATGGGTGCGATAAGAATCCGGTTGACCGAAACCTGCACATCAGCGATGAGGACGCTGCTAAAGATCTTGAATAGTCGATTGATTCGCTTCGTCAAATACCTGAAACTACGGCCGTTGCCCCTGCATGTTCAATAGTCGAACCGAGTACGCCATCATGAAGAACATTGCTTTCCTAAATCAGGCAATAAGTCCAATTTCGATCGATATCATCAATGCATTTCAGCGACAAGGAATGTCTGTAACGCTTTACACAGGTAGTCCGCAGGTAGTGCAAACGGGCTTGCATCCCGACGTACGAGTCATTCAGCGAATCGCCTATCGACCGACTTCTACGCTACAGCGACTTTGGACCTGGAGCGCATTCTCTATGTCCACTTTTTGTGCGTTGGCTTGGACGAAACGACCGTACGAGATCTTCGCTGTGACGAACCCACCCTTCAATGTATTCACGGCGTTAGCGTTGCATAAACTTCTCAGAGTGAAGTTTCATCTGTTGCTGTTCGATATTTATCCGGATGCCGCCGTACAGTACAAATACTTTCGCAAGGGGAGCTTCCTTGATCGCACGTGGTCTAGTCTGAATAAGATTTGTTTCGCAAATGCCACCAACATATTCACAATCAGTGAGCGCATGTGCCAAACCGTTCGCCGTTACACTGCATCCGATACCGCAATCTCCGTCGTACATAATTGGGCAGACAATTCTGCTATATATCCTATTCCAAAGAAAGACAATCCCTTCCTGGCTGAACACGGCATTTCTCAGAAGAAGACGGTACTCTATTCTGGCAATTTCGGAAAAACACACGATCTTGGATCGATCGTTGAAGCAGCTAGGCTACTCAGGCATCGAGATGACGTTCACTTCTTGCTCATTGGAGACGGAGAACAAAAAGAACATATCCTGAGTTTGGTGAAACAATATGCCCTTTGCAACATGACCATTCTTCCCTACGTCGATCGCGATACCTTCCGCTTTTCCGTTGCCAGTGGCGATGTAACCATCGTAACCTTAGACGCGCAGGCGGCTTCGGTATCGACGCCGAGCAAAACCTACTGTGCTATGGCAGCCGGCTCGGCTATTGTCGCGGTTGCGGCTGGCAGCAGTGAACTGGCCGACTTAGTACTAAAACATGACATGGGTGTTGTCGTGCCACCTGGAAATGCAAAACAGTTGGCTTTGGAGTTAGAGCAACTACTCGACAACGCCCCTCGATTGGCAACACTGTCAAGTAATGCGCGAGACGCCTCCCATGAGTACACCCCCGTAAATGCGGAAATATACAGCAACGCTGTCGCAGGCAACGTTTCTTCAGCCAATTGCTTGCCGGTCGTTCCTCCCTGCCAAGTCTGACATTACACCATGTTAGAACACCTACATAAGTCGATCAACGAAGTTCTGCACGAAGGTGGACGTCCACAGATTAAGAGCTTAACACGCGAGATGGATCTACGTCGTGATATTGGGCTTGATTCATTGGAACTGGCAGTGCTGACGGTGAAGCTAGAAGCAGAGCTTAGCATCGACGTGTTCGCAGATGGGCTGGTGGCCACGGTCGGTGAAGTCGAGGATCGACTGCTTGGACAATAGCCTATTCTACCTCGACAGTTCAAGCGACTGCCGTGTGACCTATGGCGAGTTGGCGCGAGATGTGGCTGCGGTGGATAGTGTGCCAAAGGCGGTTGGATTTCAGAATGCATATGATTTGTTTGTGACGCTGCTGGCTGGAGCCAGACAGGGAGCGACGCTAGTGCTGGCGAATGAGATGGGTCAGGCGGTGGGAGTAGAGGATGAGCTGACCAAATGCCGGAGTGAGCCAAGGGTAACCGAGCGCGAGAATCAGAAGCCAGGCAGCGATATGCAAATGGCCTCCGCCCCTCACCCCCAGCCCCTCTCCCCAGAGTACTGGAGCGAGGGGAGCTATGATCGCTTGCGAAGCCGGATAGGATTGTTTACGTCGGGGACAACGGGCAAACCGAAACTCGTCCTACACTCGATCGACTCGTTGACTCGCGGCGTGCGCGTCAACGACAAACATCAAGCGGATGTGTGGGGACTGGCCTACCATCCAGCGCATATCGCTGGTCTACAAGTCCTCTTCCAAGCACTGGCCAATCGCAATCCGCTCGTGCGACTGTTCGATTTGCCAGTAGACCAAGTTCACCAGGCGATCGAGTCGGAAGGTATCACACGTCTGAGCGCGACCCCCACTTTCTATAATCTGCTCTGCAACTCAAGCCAGATCCACCCCCAAGTACAAAGTGTGACCAGCGGCGGGGAGCTCAGCCATCCAAGCCTAAGAGAACGAATGGCCATCACCTTCCCCAATGCGCGCATCCATAACATTTACGCGTCAACCGAATTTGGAACTCTGCTAATTTCTTCGGGTGATCAATTCCACGTTCCCCAAAAATACGACGGAAGAGTTATAGTCATCGAGGGGGAGTTGGCGGTTCATCGTTCGTTGCTGGCAGCTTCGCTGCAAGCGAGCTGGCCTGACGAGTTCTATCGAACCGGCGATTGCGTGGAAGTCCTCGGTTCACGCCCACTGTCGATACGTTTCATTTCGCGACAAGGTGATTGGATCAACGTGGGAGGCTATAAAGTCAATCCGCACGAAGTGGAACAAGCTCTACTGGCGTTGGACGAGGTCCAAGAAGTTTTGGTTTACGGTCGCGATAATTCAGTAACCGGTTCGCTCGTCTGTTGCGACATCGTGTTGGTGGGTGGCGTTGCGTTGACGGTTAAGGACATTCATACACGTTTGTCAGCACACATGCCGGCCTATATGATCCCACGCATCGTGCGCTGCGTCGATGCCATTGGGGCAACGCACACCGGAAAGAAACCACGTGGTTCGTGAATGGAATGTTTTAGTACCATCGGCACGGCGTGTTTAGGACCAACGGTCCGCACGTTTAGGACCAACGGTCCGGCGCGTTTAGGACCAACGGTCCGGCAGATTGTCTAGCCCCGGGTGGAGGCCGGGGGTGAGGTTGAAGGCCGGGGCCAATAGGGCTGAAGGCCCGACAGATTGCCTCAACGGAACCCGTGGAAACCCCAATCGTCCGACATGGATTCGATGCCATCGCGGTCCGTGAATTCGATGCCGACGCGGTTCGTCCATGAAATTAGATCGATCGCGCGGTGGTGTTGTGAATCGGTCGGGCCTTCAGCCCTATTACATCGATTGATGCTACGTCACCCCGGCCTACAGCCGGGGCTAGATAATCGGCCGGGCCGTTGGCCCTAAACGCAAAATGCGAAATGGGGACGGCGAAATGGGGACGGCGAAATGGGGACGGCGAACGGGAACGGCGAACGGGAATGCGAATGGGAATGGGGATGGGGATTGGAATTGAAAAATTGAAAATTGAAATGGGTGGGCTCAATCCCATACGTATCGCTCGTCGATCTTGACTTCGTGAAGTAGGCAAATCTTGCGGTACTCGTCTTGATACGTCTGCTGGGCATGGTGCTGGTCTTGCTCTTTAATGTACTTGACGACGTCTGGCACGGCAGAATGACTGACCGAGAAGGCACCATAGCCAGCTTGCCATGAGAATAGACTGTTTCCATGCTCGGCGTCCTTGGCCCACTTCGAGGATTCGGTTTTAATGTGTTCAAGCAGATCGGCGATCGTCTTGGTACGAGATAAACCAGCTAGCAAATGGACGTGGTCCTCCCAACCTCCTACGGTGGCGACCACGCATTTGCTATCCTTCACATAGTGCGCCAAAATCCGGAACATCTCCACTCGGAATCTAGGGTCGCGCAAGAACGCTTGTCGATTCTTGGTGGAGAACACGATATGCAACCAAACCTGGGCCAACGACTGCGACATGATAATCCTCCCGCTGCTCTGTTCACATTTAGATTATGGGTAGTGGACGAGGCCTAAAATTAAAAATGGATGAAGCACTAAGTAACAAACTGGCGAGTAAAACCAATTGCATTTTAATGACTCTGCAATCAGATTTGGATACTACCCGCTTGCATTTAGAAGGCTACATGACTCGATTCACCATCCACTTTGGCACTACAATCAAGCCAACACCAATTCGGCACCAGGGGCGTAGCTCGTGAACGTTTTGATCACTGGTGGCACACGCGGCCTCGGACTCGAAATCACTCGGCAACTACTAGACGCGGAGCATCGCGTGTATGTGGTGGGTCGACGTATGTCCCCCGAACTGGAGCGACTGAGCCACGATCACCCGTCACAAGTCAGCTTTCTGGAGTACGATCTGGCGGATCCCTTCGAGATTAAACATCGGCTATTTGATGAAGGAGTCGGAGTTGACACGCCGCTCCACGGATTGGTGAATAACGCCGCGTTGGCCTACGATGATTTGGTTACTAACTTGGATTTGAATCGACTGCAGGAGATGGTTCAGACCAACGTATTCGCTCCCATGCAACTTACCAAATATGCTATTCGCAATATGCTGCTGCATAAGATTGCCGGATCGCTGGTACACGTTTCGTCGGTCAGCGCTCACACGGGCTATAAGGGCTTGGCTATGTACGCGTCGACCAAGGGAGCTATGGAGGCGTTTTCTAAAAGCGTCGCTCGCGAGTGGGGAAGCCTCGGTATTCGCTCGAATTGTGTCGTCCCAGGGTTCATGGAGACCGACATGTCCGCCAGTATCGAAGCCGAACAAAAGCAACGCATCTACCAGCGGTCCGCTCTGAAGCAACCCACGGATATCATCTCGGTAGCCGCAACGGTCCTGTTCCTGCTGTCAGACACCAGTCGTTCCATCACGGGTCAGAATGTAATCGTCGACGCAGGAACCGTATGAGCCAGTCTAAAATCTTGATCGTCCTGGGAGAACGAACCGCAGCCGAAATTGTCGAAGCGGCGCAATTGGCTTCCGGAGCGCAATTCGCGTCGATTGAACGCTTGTACTTCGATGCAGCAAACTTTGCCACGCTCGATGTCCCTCGCCTGTCAGCCATTGGGTCTGAGGTCTACTACCATGTTGGAATTGCCGGTGATGAATTGAAAATGCAAGTGGTACAGGCCTGTGAACGAGCTGGTTGGAAGCCGCAGAGTGTCGTTCACCCGAGCGCTGTCATTTCGCCGTCGGCGGTATTGCACCATGGCGTGTTTGTAGGGCCACTGGCGGTGGTGTCAAGCCACGCAGTCGTGGAGCAACATTCCATCATTCACATACATGCCTCGATCGGTCACGATGCACGGATTGGCCAGTACAGTTCCATTCTGCCCGGAGCTCGCATTAGCGGAAACGTATTGGTAGGCCAGCGCGTCTTGGTAGGCAGCAACGCCTTTGTAGCGGCTGGCAAATCGATAGGCGACGATTGCCGAGTGGATGCCATGAGCTACGTCAATCAAGATTTGCCAGCTCGACACATTTTGTCCCCTCGATTCCCCAGGCCAGTCCCCAGAGTAATCCATTAACCCAATAACGCGTCAACGTCGTCCACCATTCCCCCATAGGTCACCCACCGTTCCCCGTTCCCCGTTTCCCGTTCCCGTTCCCCGTTTGGTTTTAGGGCCAACGGCCCGGCAGATTGTCTAGCCCCGGTTGGAGGCCGGGGACGAGGTTGGAGGCCAAGGACGAAGTTGGAGGCCGGGGACGAGGCGGGAGACGGATCCCGAGAGAATGCGCCACACCGCGATTAGGGCTGTAGGCCCGACCGATTGCCATAATGGACCCCGTGCGATGACCCAAACACACCATGTCCGATGCCGATGCGGGCCGGTGCCGATATGGGTATGACATCAACGCGGGCCGACGTCGAGATGGGCCGATGCCGATGCGGGTCGATGCCGATATGGCGTGGCGTTGATTCGATCGTTGTGGATGCGTGGGCGTAATATGAATCTGTCGGGCCTTCAGCCCTATTGTGTCGTATCGATGCTACGTCACCCCGGCCGACAGCCGGGGCTAGACAATCGGATGGGCCGTTGGCCCGAAATGCAAAATGCAAAATGCAAAATAGCAAATGGCGGATGACGGATAACGGACGACGGACGACGGATGACGGATGACGGAAAACGGATGGCGGATAACGGATGACGGATAACGGATGACGGATGACGGATGACGGAAATCGGATGGCGGATAACGGATGACGGATAACGGATAACGGATGACGGATAACGGATGACGGATAACGGATGACGGATAACGGATGACGGATAGCGGATAACGGATAACGGATGACGGATGACGGATGACGGATGACGGATGACGGATAACGGATAACGGATGACGGATAACGGATAACGGATAACGGATAACGGATGATGGATGATGGAAGGTGGAAGGTGGATGGTGGCCAAGAACTAAGAACTAAGAACTAAGAACTAAGAACTAAGAACTAAGAACTAAGAACTAAGAACCAAGAACCAAGAACCAAGAACCAAGAACCAAGAACCAAGAACCAAGAACCAAGAACCAAGAACCAAGAACCAAGAACCAACATGAAACACACGTCTGAGTTGTCGATCGATACGATTTTGCCTGCGATGCGGCGAGCTATCGGAGAGGGGGATGAGTTGGTGCTGTTGCATCGACCGTATCTGCCGCCAGCCGCATGGACTTATGTGAAGGACTGTTTGGATACGGGTTGGGTATCATCGGCAGGTGCCTATGTGGGCCGGTTTGAGACGGAATTGGCTGCCGCAACGGGCTGCGCTCGGGCGGTAGCGACGGTTAATGGCACGGCGGCTTTGCAAGTCTGCTTCCAACTGGCGGGGGTGGCTCCAGGCGACGAGGTGATCGCACCGGCGCTCACCTTTGTGGCGACAGCCAATGCAATCTGCCATTGTGGTGCCGTGCCACATTTTGTCGACGTGTCCGAAGAGCGCCTATCGATCTGCCCTCGAGCACTGGAAGAACGCCTATCGATCGTAGCTCGTCCTGGGCCCAATGGTCCAATAAACCGGGAGACGAATCGACGAATCTCTGCAGTCTGTTTGATGCATTGTCTCGGGCATCCAGGGGAGATCGATGCGATAGTTGAAATCTGCGCGCGATACGAAATTCCACTGATCGAAGATGCGGCAGAATCGCTAGGATCGACCTATCGCGGCAAGCATACGGGGCGCTTTGGACTGCTGTCGGCGGTAAGCTTCAATGGAAATAAAATACTCACCACCGGCGGCGGAGGGGCTATTCTCACCGATGATGAACAACTGGCCGATCGTGCCAAACACTTGACAACCACGGCCAAAACTCCACACCCTTGGGAGTTTCATCACGATGCCGTCGGTTGGAACTATCGCTTGCCGAATATCAATGCTGCTTTGGGTGTCGCCCAATTGGAAGTACTTCCTGAGATGCTACGAGCCAAACGCGAGCTGGCTGAACGATATGTACAAACGTTTCAAGAGGTGCGGTGCGCACGAGTGCTACAAGAGCCCAGTGATAGTCACAGCAATTACTGGTTGAATGCATTGGTGCTGGAGCCTGATGTCGAAGCCGAGCGTGACGCACTGATAAAGCAAATCAACGATGCTGGCTATCAATGCCGGCCGCTGTGGCAACCGATGCATCAACTACCGATGTACGCGGGCGCTCCACGCGGCGAACTTGGGCGGACCGAGAGTCTGTGTCGACGAGTGATCAACATTCCTAGCTCGGCAGATTTGGCCCCGAATTGGCAGAAAGGCGAAAGATGAGTCTCCCTGTGATCGTCATCGGTTTTGGCGGACATGGGCAAGTAGTCGCTGCTGCCCTGCGAGCCGCTGGCGAAAATGTGCTAGCAGCCACAGATCTCGATCCAGCCAGACTAGTTTCCGAACATGGCAACCTGGAAATCATCACCGACGAAGAATTGCTCAAGCGATACGGACCTGAAAAAGTTCGGCTGATATCTGGTATAGGATCGATTTGGCCAACCGACCCGTCCAGTGCACGCGTGCTGTCGATCGAGAAATTTAAGGCGCTGGGCTATCAATTCACGGGCGTGCGACACCCATTTACTTGGATAGCCCCCTCTGCGGAACTAGCGGACACAAGCCAAATTCACGCCGGAGCCATTGTGCAACCTGGAGCAATCATAGGGAGTTTTTCGATTATTAACTCGCGTGCATCAGTAGATCACGATTGTTGCCTCGAAGCATTGTGCCACATCGGTCCTGGCGTGACCCTTTCAGGTAATGTGAAGGTAGGCGCCGGCAGCCACTTAGGGACAGGCAGCACGGTGGTGCAAGGCGTCACTCTGGGCAAGCATTGCTTTGTGGCGGCCGGGGCAACGGTGGTGCGCGATGTGGCCGCAGGGGAGTATGTGCGCGGTGTTCCTGCCGTTGCGTTTGATCCTAGTCACAGTCGTTCCGACCGGCGCTGACAAAAAACTTTCCCAAAGCACTAGAAAACCCTATGAAGAACCAAACATTATTGGAAATCGTCGGTCGCAACGCACCACTGTTCGAAGAGGACTTGCGACAGCATGAAGCCGAATTGAGTGAGCATATCGCCAATAGTCGCTTCTTGGTCGTCGGCGGAGCGGGCTCGATTGGCGGAGCGGTAGTTCATGAATTGTTTGCTCGCAGTCCGCAGGCTCTGCATGTGATCGACACTTCGGAGAACAATCTAGCTGAACTCGTGCGCGACATCCGCTCGTCGCTGGGCTACATCGAGGGAGACTTTCATGCGTATTGCTTCGATGCGCTCGGCATAGAATTCGAAGCGTTCGCAAAGCAAGCGCTGGAACAAAACAAGCCATACGATTATGTACTCAATTTCTCCGCGCTCAAACATGTGCGCAGCGAAAAGGATCCTTTCACGTTGATGCGACTCATCGACGTCAATATCTTTTTGACGCGAAAGCTGCTCGAATTCGCTCAACGTGGTGGAGCGAAAAAGTTCTTTTGTGTGTCAACGGACAAGGCAGCGAACCCAGTCAACATGATGGGGGGCTCCAAGCGCATCATGGAGATGTTCCTACTCGGAGACGAAAGTTCAACAGCGGTCTCCACAGCGCGCTTTGCCAACGTAGCCTTCTCGGACGGGTCATTACCACACGCTTGGACGCAGCGAATGCAAAAGCGGCAACCATTGTCTGCACCCAACGATATCCGCCGCTACTTCGTCACGGGACAAGAAGGTGCTCAGCTCTGCCTGTTCTCGATATTGCTTGGACACGATCGCGAAATATTCTTTCCCAAACTCAGCCCGCGTCTGCACTTGATTACCTTCGCGTCGATGGCCGAGCGCTACCTGCAATCTCAAGGTTATGAACCGTTTGTGTGCGATTCCGAGGAGGAGGCTCGCAGTCGAGTCGACGAGTTATCTGCTAAACGGCAGTGGCCGTGCTACTTCTTCAAAACCGATACGACGGGCGAAAAAGATTTCGAAGAATTCTACACCGATACCGAACAAGTCGACTGGGAGCGTTATCGCGAAATTGGCGTTGTTCGCAATGAAGCAGTCGCAGCTCCGGAACAATTGCAAGCCTTCACGCAGCGCATCGATGCGCTGCACCGCAAACAGGCCTGGAGCAAGCAAGATTTGTTAGAAGCCTTCGGAGAACTGCTTCCAAATTTTGCGCATAAGGAAACAGGCAAGAATTTAGATAATCGGATGTGAGACATCACTAATGTGGCCCGACGCTCCGCGTCGGATGCTTTCCCGTTTATCATGCTTCAGCAACAACTACTTCAACGCTGCCGCCAGAGTTCATTGACATCATGTTAAAGCGACTGCTAGATATTTTTGTTTCAGGGACCATCCTGTTGATCCTGTCGCCGCTGCTACTGACGGTCATTGCAATCCTCAAGCTGACCGGTGAGCGAGAAGCGTTTTATTTCCAAGATCGCATCGGCTTTCGAGGCAAGACGTTCAAAGTCACCAAATTCGTAACGATGGTCAAAGATGCGCCCAATCTGGGAACGGGTGACATAACCCTGCGCGACGATCCGCGTGTGCTACCGGTCGGCAAATTCTTGCGCAAGGCCAAACTCAATGAAGTACCCCAATTCTGGGATGTGCTGGTGGGTAAAATGTCATTAGTGGGATGGCGCCCCTTGATGCCGGCTGGCTTTGCAGAGTACTCGCCAGAAATTCAACAGGAGATTGTCAAAGTCAAGCCAGGTTTGACCGGAATTGGTTCGCTCGTTTTTCGCGATGAAGAATCAATCATTACGAAGGCAGGTGCGGAGGGACGAGATTTGCGCGGTTGTTACCGCGAAGATATCATGCCATACAAAGGCGCATTGGAAGTATGGTATGTGGCCCATCGCGGTTTGTGGACAGATATCAAGATTATGATCGCAACGGCCGTAGCCGTGTTGCGGCCCGGTTGGACCGGTTATAGTTCGTGGTTTGCCGATTTGCCAGAACCGAAGTCGAACATAATTCGGCAGCATTTGGGGATGTGCGAAGGAGGATAAAAGACGCAGGGGAGTCGGGAGCTGGGAGCTGGGAGTCAGAAACGTAACGGTTCATGAGTTAGTTCGTTTGTTGACCACGAAAAACACGAAGAACACGAAAAGCTGGCGCTGTTCTCCTATAATTGTTTAGTCCCCCCGCAATTCCATCCTCCAAGTCTTTTGGTGGACAATTCGTTCTTATTGCTCTTTCTAAACTGCGAATATCGTTCCCATGATTTTTGCAACTTTCGTTTGCGAACAGTATTTCAGCATTGCTCATTACCTCGCTGTTGGACCACCAAGAATACCAGCAGAGATTTTTTTCGTGACCTTCGTTTGTTTCGTGGTCAATACAACTCCCAATCCGCCAAGTTCGTGAGCGGTTACTCAGAAACAACCCTCGGCCTACAACCGGGGCTGGACCATCGTATGGGCCGTCGGCCCAAAATACGGGGCAAGATGGTGACGAAGTACAAATGATGAATAACAAATGATGAATGACACTACCGAGCGCGGTAACAACGCAGAGCTCGTTAGGGCCTACACAGAGACGTCGAATACTACGGCGGCTGAGCAGTGGCTGGAGAGGCTGGGGCCGCTTACGCCGTTGGGGGCGCTGCTGGCGACGCTGCCGTATACGGTGATCTACCTGCTCAACCTGTGGAGCTTGCCTCACTATCAGTTCTTTCCGCTACTGCTAATCGGCGTTGCCGCGTTGTGCTACCAGCGCTGGGGACCTGTGCACCAGGCTCATTGGACTTTGCGCACGCTGCGTTGGGGGTTGCTGGTGATGGGCGTGGGTGGGACGGTTTGCGCTACCCTGTTTGCGTCGCCGTGGATGGGCTTTTTTGGCTTCGTGTTCTGTTTGGCGGCTTGGTTAGGCTACCGTCGCGATACGGAGACGGGTGGCAGCCTGATGTACTTGGCGCTGCCGGTGCTGTTGATTTGGCAGCCACCCTACAACACCATCCTAACGGCAGACTCGATTCTTATTCAAACTCTGCAGTCGGTGAGCGCCAAACTGTCGTCCCAATGGTTGGATATCCTGGGCTACTCCCACCACCAACCGGGCACGATCCTGGAGTTTGCCGGACGTAGCTTCGGGGTGGCCGAGGCGTGTAGCGGTATTCAATCTTTCTTCGCTGTACTCTGCTTCGGCGCGCTGCTAATCGTCTACCTGCGTCGCCCCCCGCTGCATGGCTTGTTGCTGCTGGCGACCTGTCCCTGCTGGGCGCTGCTGATGAATACCATTCGCATCACTGCCATTCCAATTGCACATGCAATGCTGGGCCTCGATTTGTCCCATGGCGTGCTGCATGACTTGCTGGGCTACTGCACGATGGGGCTGGCAATCGGCCTAATGATCAGCAGCGATGAATTGCTGTTGAAGCTCGGAGAGTATTTGCCGTACTGGTTGAGATCACTGGGTAGCGAGCCGCTGGAAAGTGAACCGTTGGCAGCCACGTCAAGCACAAGCAGCTCGCAAGTGCCTGGCTGGTCCCGTGCGTTACTGCTGGCTCCGGCATTGCTGTTGTTCGCCTTTTGTTTTGGCATCCAAGCCTACGATGTCAGCGAGTCATGGGGGCAGCAGCGAGACGTTATCGATTTCTTTCGCGATGAACCGCTAATTGAACTGGCCGCGGACGATGCGCCACTACAATGCGCTGGCTGGCAGCAGACCAAATACGCTCAAGAAACTCGAAGTCGAGGCAACGACGATCTGGGCGAGCGGAGCGACCTGTGGTACTACTCGACCACGTTCGGCATCGCCACCGTTTCGTTCGACCAAATGTTTCCGGGATGGCACGAACTCACGCGTTGCTATCGCAGCGCGGGTTGGTCCCCCGCTAAACGCACCGTGATCGAAGCCCCAAATGCCGATGGTTGGCCAATCGTGATTGTGGAGCTGACACGTAATAACGAGTATGGCTATCTGGTCTTCTCATTGGTCGATCGATCGGGCAAGCCGCTGCAACCTCCGGGCGAGTATAGCTACTGGACGATCTTGCAGGAGCGGCTCCGCGCTCGATTGACCCCGGCGGTGCGTGGAGCTCTGTTCAGTACCGTGGCGTACCAAATGCAAGCCTTCGTGAGCAGCTATACTCCGTTGCCTCAAGACGCTCAGGCGGAAATGCTCGAACAGTTCAAGACAATGCGCAAAATTCTGTGGGAAACAGCCCAGCGAAAGCAAGAGCTATGAACGATCAACAGAAGGCAACGCGAATTGCAGGCATGACAGAATCGGCTTTTGGTCGACCTGCCAATTGGTGGACAGCTTGGCCCGCTCTGGCAGTCGGCCTGAGTGCATTCCTGATAGCCGTATATGGTACCTGGTGGTTGCCGAAACGACTCCCCGAACAGTACGCTCGCGCTCTGGATCAGACGCAACAGCAGTATCAGCAGATCGCTGAGAAAACGAAGACAAGCGGTGGCCAGAGGTTGATCGATGCGGCTGGACACATGGATGTGATCTACAGTCGATTGGTAGACCTCGAAAAAAACAGTCCCAAACGCTATTGGCAATGGGCCGAATTTCAGCAAGCACACGCCCAACTGCTAATCATGGCTCTCAAGGATCCAGCGCTGAGTTTGAGTCCGGCGATTCGAGAGCGCTGGACGGAGCAAGCGCAGCACTTTCAATCCAAGTCCGAAGAGATCCTCGATCAGTTGGCGGCTCGCCCTTCCGAGCTGCAAGCCAAGGCAATGCTGCACGTCGCGCATCGAAAGTACCACCAGGGCGTGAGCGAATTCGGCGTGCGCGAGGCAAGCGAGCTGGCAGACAATTTGTCCAAAGCACTCGATAGCGCCGACTCGACCGCATACGATTCGGTCGACAAGTCGCTCGACCATACAGCCTCGTTGACTCCGGATGAAATCGAATCAGGTCAATTGCTGTTGGTTCAATTGGTTATCGAAGCGGCCTGGCAAGCGGACGCTCGTAGCAAGCTGACTTGCGATACCACTCAGCTCGACCAAGCATGGGAATTGATCGAGCGTTTTCAATCGAAACAGCAAAGCACGGCACATAGATTGGAATGGCACGCCACACGCCGGCTGCTGATGGCGCTGACGGGTAAGCATTTCAATGTGACGGAGAATGACGTTGACGCAATGGACCTTGGCAGCGACGGTCGGGATTCGCCGCAGGCTTGGAAAAGTGACCTAGCAGAATTACAGTTGGCGGCGATCGATGGCGATTGGATCGAAGTGGCCAACCAGTTGCGATCACGTGTCGATCCACTCAAGCCCGTGGTGACCAGCGGGCTTGCACGCACGATTTGCCGCTTGGCGGTCTCTCCGCTGGCTAGCGCTTTGCAGAAGACAGAGGCTGGTGTGGGGGAGGGGGAGGAAGTGGGGGAGAGGGGAGTGGAGGTGAGGGAGCGCAACGACGCGGAGCGTCGAACCACATTGAGTTGGGCAGAGGATGCGGGGATGGGGGTGCTGCTGGCGGCGCAGTTGGGCGCGCATCTCCCCGAATGCTCGGAGCTGCTATGGGAATGCGCGCGGCTTCAAGCGGGACTGGGGACCGAACGAATTGTCGTGCCAGCTGCAATACCACAGTCAATCATGAGCGGGCAGAGTGGTTGGCTCAAACACTCGTTGGCTGCTCTGTCGGCGACGCTAGATGGTCAGGCTGCGGTAGCGCACACCCATTTGCAGTTGCTCAGTCGCACTCAGGGTAGCCCGCCACTCGTCGCACGCGTGGCACTGTGGCGCACTCAACTGCTATCGGCTGACGACGCTGCAGCACCCACGGGTGAACTGGATCAACCGACACTCGATGAACTAAAACGCTTGCGCGAACTGCTCGGCTCTGTCGTGCAACTCGAACCCAACCACGGCTTGAACTGGTTCGTATTGGGGACTCTCCAATTCCGAATCGGCGAATTCAAAGCCATGCGCAATTCGCTGGACAAGGCCCGTGAGTTGCTGGGGGATGTTCCCGCGATCGAACAGATGCTCGATGCGGCTGAGGGTATTCCGAGTGATCAGTAGTTGTCCCCTCCCATGGACGCTCGTTGTACCACACATCTCGATTTCTATCTGCAAAACTCGTTCACCTGTGAGGCAAGCTCACAGGGGTCCCCGAAATGTTGGCTGGTACAACGAGCTATGCGGGAGATCTATCTGCAAAACTCGTTCACCTGTGAGACAAGCTCACAGGGGTCCCCGAAATGTTGGCTGGTACAACGAGCTATGCGGGAGATCTATCTGCAAAACTCGTTCACCTGTGAGACAAGCTCAC
>JADYZV010000156.1 GCA_020852965.1 Pirellulaceae bacterium
GTCCGTCCTTAAGTTGGATGAAATCGCCTTCGCTGTTCCGACCATTGTCAGGTCGGGGAGCAATCCGCAGTGGTTTTTCGATCCCCGGTGCAACGCCTTGCGGCGCTCGTGATTCCGCACCAGTGGACGATAGCGCGCAACAAGCAGCCATGATCAGAACGGAGATCCAAGAACGGCAGTTTCGAATTATCATGTAGGTAACCGTTTCTAAATTGAGAATGTGTCGCCGTAGATCATAACATCAATCCAGGGACTATTGAGTCACGTCGTACTGGTTTCTGATCCCGTATCCGTTTACAATACTTTTGCACGCTCAGACGCGTGACAAGGGGGAGTATCTACATGGTGAGCATCCGAGAATCGATGGCCGCCCGATTGTGCGGGGCAATTGTCGCGGCGGGAACTGCACTCACGACGTTGTTCGCTAGCGATGGGGCGACGCCCTGCGTGACGGTGGTCCACCGGGAAATCTCGGCGGCAGCTTCACCTTATTACGGCGCGATCTATGCCGATCGGACAGACAATCGACTTATCAGTAGTAGTCGCCAATCCGACGACAATGGGGAGTCATGGCATCCGCTCGAATCGCAGACGCTGCTCGCTAAGGGACTACCCCACGGGTATCGTAGGAGTCCGGTAACGGCGCTGTTGGATCCACACAACAACTGGGTTCTCTGGATCGTGAACGCGCTCGACACGCCAGGCCTCGATCCCCAGGCGGTGGAGCCTCCGATCGCTCAGGCAACGTACTATCTTCGGTATCGAGTATCCCAGGATGGTGGACGGAGCTGGCTCCTAGACGAGCCGATTGTCGGAACGGGCGAGCATGACGCGGCGCATCCCTTCGACGATTTGTGGATCGGTAGGAATGCGATCTATCTCGGCGACAAGGGTTGCCGCCCGATTGCGACTCGTGACGGTCGGATTTTGGTCCCTGCCCAGATGACGATCCTCGACGCCTCGGGCAAACTGTATCAACCTCCGCAGGCGTTTACTTACACCGCCGCCGTTGTCTTGATCGGCGAGTGGACGCCAGACGGTTCGATCACCTGGCGGAGTTCTCCTCGCGTCGCGGGGGACGAGGCGTTGAGTTGCCGGGGGATGATCGAACCCACGATCGTCCAGGCGAGCGATGGCCGCATTGCGATGGTCATGCGCGGCAGCAACTCGCACGACGCGCAGGTTCCGGCCCGCAAGTGGATCTCCATTTCCGATGACCAAGGCGAAACATGGTCCGAGGCGAAAGCGTGGGGGTACAGTGACGGTGGTTTGTTTTATTCCCCGAGTAGCATGTCGTTTCTAACGCGTCACAGTAGCGGTCGTCTATTTTGGGTCGGCAACCTCACGCCAGAAAATGCGTCGGGTAACTTGCCTCGCTACCCCGTGGTGATTGGCGAGCTCGATCCAGAATCGCTCGGCCTAATCCGCTCCAGCGTCGTAACGCTCGATGTACAAACCGCCGAAGATCGCCAGCAAGGTCGGCTCGACCTGTCTCACTTCGACCTTTTAGAGGATCGTCCCAGCGGCGACTTCATCCTCACCTATCCGCGTTCCCATCAGAGTTACCAATCGCGAGAATTCGCCGAACTGCGTCTCAAACTATCCCCCAAATGACTCGACAACCGACCATTCCTGGCTCTCCTATTTCAGTATCCCCGCCATGATTGGAAGCATCTCCAACGTCGGCTTGTCAATTGCGAGCGCCGAACTATCGCCGTGCTTGACCAGCATTTCTCTGCACAGTTGCCGGACTCCAAAGCCGGTGTTACCAGTTGAATACCACATGCGGCAGAAGGTAGCCTGTCGCTGCTCCTCCCCTGCTCTTCTCTTGGAAGGCATCAAACAGCGTTCTGAGAAATTCATGGAGTTGATGGAGGCGACCCTATCCAACCGGGAAGTTACTCCAAGTCTGCTACAACCACATATCTCGACCTGCAAACGCGTTACAATACAATCGGCTTTTTGAAAACCTACATGGAGACTTCGATGATCGTTCAAGTGAAGACGGACAACCACATTCAAGGCAGCACGGAACTAACCGCTGAGGTGGAGGAGGTGTTGGAGAACGCTCTGGCACGTTTCCGTCCCAGGATCACACGTGTGGAAGTTCATTTCTCCGACGTTAACAGCCAACAAAAGCATGGCGACAACGACAAACGTTGCGTGATGGAAGCTCGCTTGGCAGGGCTCAAGCCAGTGGCCATCAGCCATCATGGGTCGACCGTTGCGCAGGCGATGGAGGGAGCCGCTGAGACGCTCCAGCAAACTTTGCTGCGGACTCTGCGTCGGTTGGAGCATGCTAAGGGACGCACTTCCTACGCAGGTGAACAGGACGATTATTCGAGTGACGTCGCGGATGAAGTAGATGATATGGATGATGATACCGATGATCCATCGGACATCAAATCGTAAGCCGACGCTTGTAGATGCTTCGATATCTCCACTTCAATTTCGTACTTGTAGCTCGCTCGCTGGTCCTGCTCTACGTCGTATTGCAAGGCTAGTGCGTGAGCCAAATCGGAGAGTGGTTCGCTACGAACGGTGTACAATACAATTGCCAACCACCGTCGCCCATCGACTCAGGGAGACCGTCCACCTCCGAATCACACCTAGCTGCACCTTGCAAAGGTTTTTTAGGCATGAACTTGGTTTCCCGTAGATTCTTTCAGGATTTTCGCCGCTTGGTGTCTCTGTTCGCTTTGACGGGAATCTGCACTGCTTTAGCAGCCTCAGTCATTGCACAGGATGAAAACGCTCCGCCCGATCGCGTCGATTTTCGCCAGCAAATCCAACCGCTGTTGTCACGCAATTGCTTTGCCTGTCATGGGCCAGACGAAGAAACGCGTCAAAGTGATTTGAGGCTGGACGTCGAGGCAGACGCCAAACTGCTCGCCATCGTGGCCGGAGACACTCAGGCTAGCTCGCTGGTCACGCGAATCTTTTCAACTGATCCGGACGCGGCGATGCCTCCGGCCGAATCTGGGCGCGAACTCTCCGAGCAAGAAAAGCAATTGCTCAAACAGTGGATCGCCGAAGGTGCAGATTGGCAAAGCCACTGGGCCTTTGAACCGATCGTGAATCCAGCCATCGAGCCAACTTCCACTCCGGCTTCCACTCCAACTCTGCAGAGCTCTGGCGACAATGCCAGCGGTAGTTCGACCATCGACTATTTCATTGCCAAGCAGCGACAAGCTCAAGGACTTGAACCCGCACCGCAGGCAGACCAAGTCACACTTCTGCGCCGCCTGTACTTAGACCTGATCGGTCTGCCGCCAACGCCTCAGCAACGCGATCGCTTCTTGGCCGACATTAGCTCCAAAGCTTATGAGAAAGCCGTAGATGAGTTGCTAAACTCTCCACACTTCGGTGAACAAATGGCCGTCGCTTGGCTCGATGCCGCACGCTTTGCCGATACCAATGGGTATCAAAATGATTTTAATCGCAGCATGTGGTTGTGGCGTGATTGGGTCATCGGCGCTTTCAATCGCAATATGCCCTACGATCAATTTATAGTCCAGCAAATTGCTGGCGACCTGCTTCCCAATCCCACCCAAGAACAGCTCATCGCCACTGGATTCAATCGAAACAATCGCTCGGTAACTGAAGGGGGGTCGATCGTCGAGGAGTGGCGCATCGAAAACTGTATTGACCGAGTAGAAGCCACGGCCGCAACATTCCTGGGATTGACGATGGGATGCGCGCGTTGTCACGATCACAAATACGATCCGATTTCGCAGAAGGAGTTCTATCAGTTCTTTGCGTTCTTCAACAACATTGATGAGAGTGGTATCTACTTCGAAACTCGCGGCAACGTGGGTCCGCAGGTAACTGTGCCGACTGCCGAGCAAGCACTGCAATTGAATGAGCTCGAGCAGCAGTTAGCCGCCGCGAAGCAAGAGCTCGGTACGCACTCCCCCGAAGAACTGCTTAGGCAATGGCAAGCTGAATCTGAAAGTCCGCAGCGGTCTACATTGCCCTACGTCAAATTCTCGTTCGATCAGCCCGCAGACAAACTGGCAAACGCATCAGCCAGCACTCCATCGAGCAACTTGGCACTCGGCAGCGACGTGACATTCGGCAGCGGCCCTGCCTCGTCCAGTTTCGGCTTGTCAGGCAAGATGGATAGTATCATTGTGAGTCCACAACCTGAATTCGAGTTCGCCAGCGACGCACCATTCACCTGGTCGGCATGGGTCCAAGGGGATGCACGCGGCGCGATGTTCAGCAAAATGAATGAAGATGCCGACTACCGTGGAGTCGATGGCCTGGTCCTGGGAGACGGCCGCTTGAAGGTTCACCTAGTCAATCAGTGGCCGCAAAATGCCATCGCTGTCATTTCCAAAGTGGCCCTGCGGGCTGGCCAGTGGAACTGCGTAACGGTGACCTACGATGGTCAATCCAAGGCCACTGGGCTGCATGTCTATCTCGATGGCCAAGCGATCGAGACGGAGGTTGAACACGATAGCCTCAGCGGTCCCCTGGCGACCGAGGTGCCATTGAAAATCGGCCAGCGGTCGAAGTCGGAGTTTTTCACTGGCGAGCTGGCCGACTTTCGCCTCTACGCATCACAACTAGCTCCTGAAGAAGTCCTGGCCATGATCCGCCAGTCCGTCGCGGAGCGCTTTCAGGCATTGCAACTGGCGGGGGCCGCTGCGGAAACGCTAGCAGTTGCCACCAGCTATGTCGGATTCCTCGAAGACAATCGTGTACGGCAACGGATCAACGCCTTGCAAATCGCGTATGACCAAGAACTCGCTCAAGCGCAAACGACCATGATCATGCGCGATCGTCCACAGTATCGCGAGACCTATCTGCTCAAACGCGGACAATACGATCAGCCTGATGAAAGCCAAGCCCTGTGGCCCGCAGTTCCTGCCGTGTTACCGCCGCTGAGTCGAGAGCAACCACCCAACCGTCTGGGGCTAGCCGCTTGGATGGTCGACGACCGCAATCCGCTCGTTGCGCGCGTCGCCGTCAATCGCGCCTGGCTAAAGTTCTTTGGTCGTGGTTTGGTCGAGACGGTGGACAATTTTGGTGTGCAAGGTTCTCCTCCGACGCACCCGCTGCTACTCGATTGGTTGGCTGATGATTTTCGCTCGCATGGTTGGGACCTCAAGCGGTTGCACAAACAGATTGTAATGAGCGCAACCTATCGGCAATCCTCTCGAGGCACCCAAGCTGCTTTGGCGCAAGATCCAACCAATCGTTACTACACGCGTGGACCGCGCTATCGCCTGAGTGCCGAACAAGTGCGCGATGCGGCTTTGGCTCGTGCCGGCTTGTTGGTGGAGCGTCTTGGAGGACCACCCGTCTTTCCGTATCAACCAGCGGGCTTGTGGGACGAACTGGCCGGTGGCGCCAACGGTGGCCCCTACGTTCAGTCGCAGGGGGATGACCTGTATCGGCGCAGTTTGTATACGTTTCGCAAACGGACCGTCGCGCACCCAGTGTTGGCTACGTTCGATGCGCCAACTTGGGAGGTGTGTCAACTCAAACGCTCTCGTACCAACACGCCATTGCAGGCACTGGCTCTGCTGAATGACGTGACCTATGTGGAGGCGGCCCGCAAATTGGCAACGCGCATGTTGCTCGAACCGAAACCGGGCGCCGACAGCATCGCCGACAGCGGAGAGACCACTCGAATCGATGCAACTCGTTCGATCCGCTACGGTTTCGATCTCGTGACATTGCATCAGCCAACCGAGTCCGAGCTGAATACTCTGCTAGCTGGCTACGAGAATTACTTAGCGTATTATGCCAGCCAGCCTGAGCAGGCGCAAGAGTTGTCGCAGGTCGGAGACTCAACGGCCGAGTCGAGCATCGAGCCGCAGCAGCTCGCCGCGATGACCGCCACTGCCGCGATCCTGCTGAACCTCGATGAAGCCCAGACCAAGGAGTAGAGCGTGAACCCTATTGAAGCGAGCATGACCAACAACCGCCGCTTGTTTTTAAAGTCAGCCGGATTGAGTCTGGGTGCTATCTCGGCTGCGGCCCTGGGAACTGGTGGAGCTGCGCAGACGACCGCCGCAACCACCAGTGGCGCGTCCCTGCCCAAGGCGACCGCCAAACGCGTCATCTATCTGTTCCAGTCGGGGGCGCCTTCACAATTCGAGTCTTTCGATTACAAGCCCGGTTTGAAGGCGATCGCCAAGTCGGAGTTGCCCGATAGCGTGCGCGGTGGCCAGCGTCTGACTGGCATGACGTCGGGACAGACGAGCTTTCCGGTCGCACCCTCCATTTTCAATTTCGCACAGGGGAGTAGAAGTGGTACATGGGTCAGCGACTTGTTGCCCCACACTCGCGCTGTGTCGGACAAACTGTGCGTGATCCGCTCGATGTTCACCGAAGCGATCAACCACGATCCGGCCATCACATTTTTTCAAACCGGTTCGCAGCTATCGGGTCGTCCGAGCATGGGAGCTTGGGTCGCCTACGGTCTGGGATCGATGAACGAAAACCTACCTACGTTTGTGGTCATGGTTTCACGCGGGACCGGGCTCGCAGCAGGGCAACCGCTCTACGATCGCTTGTGGGGCAGCGGAGTGCTACCAGGTAAACATCAAGGGGTGAAGCTCCGATCTGGCGCTGAACCGATCTTGTACCTGTCCAATCCAGCCGGTTGTCCATCGCACATCCGCCGACGCATGCTCGATGACCTCAAGTCGCTCAACCAGGAAGCGCTAACTCGCAAACTCGATCCAGAGATTCAAACGCGGATTGAGCAGTACGAGCTGGCGTTTCGCATGCAGTCATCTGTTCCGGAGCTGACCGACTTCAACGACGAACCGCAGTCGGTGCTCGATAGCTACGGACCCGATGTCGTCAAGCCGGGTAGCTACGCGCGGAATTGCTTGCTGGCTCGACGCTTGGCCGAACGCGATGTGCGCTTCATCCAATTGTTCCACATGGGCTGGGACCAACATTCCAATCTCCCCGACCATATGGGCAAGCAGTGCCGTGACACCGACCAGCCGACCGCCGCACTGATCAACGACCTCGCTCAAAGAGGCTTGCTCGACGATACTCTTGTGGTGTGGGGGGGCGAGTTCGGCCGAACGGTCTACTGCCAAGGAGCATTGACGGAAGAGAATTATGGTCGCGATCACCATCCTCGCTGCTTCTCAATCTTCATGGCCGGTGGTGGCGTGAAGCCCGGCATTGTGTACGGCGAGACCGATGACTTCAGCTACAACATTGTGGCCGACCCAGTTCATGTCAACGATCTTCAAGCCACTATCTTGCACACGCTAGGAATCGACCATCGCCGCTTGTCGATTCCATTCCAAGGACTAGATCTCAAATTGACCGGAGTCGAGGACCGCAACCCTGTGTTAGACATACTCGCTTAGCAAGCCCCTTTCCTCACCTGGCCCATTTTTCCTCACTCTAGGACTATACGATCAAGATCGCGCTGTGCGGTTAAACAGAAATTTTTTCCGCAACGAAACACTGCCCCCTTTGACTTAACTCATTGCCAGCGATGCGAACTCCAGCCCAATCGATCAAGGAGTCCAGTTAGGACAACTGGTCGGCGGCCAAGGTGTCTCCCTACTGGTCGATAGTGACCAGGACCAATCGAACTATCAGTTTGTGGACAATCGCATTGAGGAAGAATTGCTGCCCAACGAATTGTTCCCTATCGAACCGGTCGCCATGGCGTTGATCAAGGCGTACGACTGCGCGACGTCGATATGGATGGAACCTCTGAAATCTTAATTGCCAACCCAGAGACCCGAATACTCTTCCAACTTGCCGGCGACGGTACGTGGACAACCGACCCAAAACCGTTTTTGTTTACCGTGGTGGATGCCAATGGAACCGACAGTGGGCTGCGATTTGTCGAATTAGATAAGGATGATTATGATGACCTGATTGTTCGCGGCCAAACAAACAACGGAGTCTGGTTTGCTGACGATCACATGTGGGGCCAGAACGAGGATACCAATCGGTTACTAGATGGCGTGGATCGTCGAACGTTTTCGCAACTAACCGGCACCACCGAGCCTGCCCCGAGCAGAGGAAATTAGTCCCCTCCCTATTCTCTATCCACGTTGATTCGTTGCCACAGGTATTCACATGATCGCTGACTTTGCATGCCTTCGTATCTTTATGCTTGCCCTTTCGCTTAGTTTCTTCCTAGCGGCTAGTTTTGCTACAGTTGGCTGGGCCGATCTGGTTGTCGAGCTCGATGCTATCCAGGAGTCGGTCAAAAATCAGCAGCGATATCGGCAGGCACAGGAATTGATTCTTAGCGGCAAACTCTCCGCAGCCAGCGACCTTTTGGAAGACATCGTATCCGAAGTGAAGGATTTACCGCATTCCCAGCTGTTGCTTGCGCAAGTGTTACTTGACAACGGTGCGGCACAGGAAGCCCAGCGGGTACTCGAAATTCTATCGTCCAGGAGCGAAGATCAATTCGAGGCAGCCTGGACATTCTGCAAGCTCGCGGTGCAGCAGGGGCGATGGTTTGACGGCTGGACGCATGCGGTCCGCGCCGAAGCGATTGAAATGCCTAGCCGTTGGAGCAGTGAATACCGAGCAATCGTGGTCAGGCAATTGGCGCTTTTGAAAGGGCGCTGTTGCGAGGGACGTACCGATTGGGCAGGAGCTATCGCCGCCTATGACTCCGTTGTTACCGGCGATAAGAAGAAACAGGATGAAATCCAGGCAGAGTCTATTCAAGCTTTGGCAGGACTTGGGCGCGCGGAATTTTATCTCGAACACACCACACAGGCAGTGGAGTGGTTCGAGCAATTGCGACAAGCGGAACCCAGTGCAGATCCGCCCGAATTGATGGTCGCAAGCCTATTCGAGGTGCAGGGGGACCAGGACGCAACTGAGCATTGGTTTCGACTGGCCATCGCGCTGCCAGCTCCTGATGGAGCGATCGCGCGACTGCGCTTCGCGAAATGGTTGATCTGGAACAATCGTCCCGACGAAGCAAGTCCCTTGCTCGAAAACTCGCTTGCCAAATCTGAGTCAGAGAACGAACGCCTCTACTTAACCGCCCTGATCGCTCGCATGCGGCATCAATATACCGAGGCGCAAGATTTATTATCCCGCCTTCACCAGCAACATGCGACCGACTTCAATGTTAGCAATCAGTTAGCCTTGGTCCTGATTGAGAGCAACGAGGAAGCGAACAGAGGACGCGCGCTACAGATCGCCGAAGCCAACGTCCGCAACCACCGCAATCAAAAGGAAGCGTGGTCGACACTCGGCTGGATACATTTACGACTGGGAGACGTCGCCAAAGCTCAAGAGACGTTAGCCCTTGCTGCTCGGTCTAGATCGATAAGCCGCGACACGGCATATTTTATTGCGAAGCTCAAGGAAGCGACCGGCGACAGCGCGAGTGCAGCGAAGTTCCACAAGGCGGCTACTCAGGCGAGCGGCCCCAACTACTACGGGTCGAATCCGATCGAGTCAGCGAACGAGGAGTAGTGGTTGAACCTCGAAAGGTGCATCGCATCGTTGATGCTGAACCTAGGCCTCCCGTCGAGGCCCACAGCCACGAGGCCAGTGCACTTTGTTGGGAGAGACCATCCTAAATAATCTTACACAATCCAGCGTAAAATGTGTAAGCAATCTCATGAGATGCTGCTGCGTTAAGCTCCAAATTATGGTCGCAAGCCACGGTTTCTTGAAATATCAGGTTTTGAGAAATGCCCGCTTTTCCCTTGTAGTGCAGAGTCCAAATAACACGGTCAGTTGTTGCATCGTCAGAATTGAATAAGTACAATCTTAGCAAACGAATTCTGATCCGCAGTTGATCTTAATCGCCCTCGTGGTGACGTATCCAAAATCGCTACAAGCCAAGGGGACGTCGAAGTGTATCAATCACCATTTCCCCTTTTGACTATTCTTGTCGGATGGGTTTTATGCACCATTCAAGTCAGGCATGTTGACGCTCAGTACAACGAATACGAAGCACTATGGAAGTTCCCAATTTCCGGAGAATTTGAGGATGCAAACAACTGGAATCATACATCCCCAAGCGAAGATGATCCCAACCTACCTGACCGTTTTCGCACGATTTTCGATGTCGGCGGCGCATATGCGATAGCATTCACAGAAAACCACGTCCCAAACGACATTGATGATGTTTGGATACGTTCGGGTGATCTGGTCTTTGACCTAGCTGCCCACATCGTCGCATTCGACTTTGTTAACGTAGGGCCAAGCGGTCAGGCTTCACTTGCTGTTCAGGGTGGAACCGTTGGAGCCAGCTATTTTCAGATTGGTACGGGATCTTCCGTTTCGCTCTTGAATAATTTTTCATTAAATAGCGTTCGGCTATCGGCGCGTGATGCGTCATCACTGCTGATTGATAATGTTGCTTCCGGGAGCGTCAATATTGATCTTTTGGGGGCATCCATCGGAGTCGTGCAAAATGCGTCACTTCAATCATTGAGCGCACGGGTACACGAAGCTTCAAATCTGGAAGTCAAAGACAGTGATTTTGACAGTTTGGGAATATCTTTTTGGGGGGCCGACGTGACCGTTTCCAACGTTACCAGCACGGCCGGAGGCATCATTGACGGAGGATTTCTGGTTGGTCCAACAGGCGGCAAAATGGTGATTTCGAGTTCCGATCTTCGGCTCGATGATGTTTATCTTCAGTCGGAACCTGGCCTCAGCCTAACTGCAAACTCCTCAACGTTAACGATTGACTATTTCACGAACTACGCTGCTAAATTTCAGGCATTTGATTCTACCGTCAACGTGACGAAAGAGGCTAGGTTTGGCGTTGGGTGGGCAGAATTGCCTCAGAATCCCCAGCCCGATGACTACGCACAAATCGAGTTCATTGGCGAGCACGCAAGGTTCAATGTGACGGCACGTGGTGATGGCGACGCATTCAGTCCGGTTGGCCTGAACATCGGGAGTGGAGGGGGCGCAAAACTCTCAATCTCCCAGGGGGCAACTTTGACATCCGTAAACGCGTTTGTCGGATCTGCCATTTCTGAGTTGTGGGATCCACATACCAATTATTTTGGCGATGGCACCGTCACCATTACTGGACCAGGAAGCTCTTGGACCAACTCCGAAGACATTTCGATTGGCCTTGGCTCGAAAGGTCTTCTTAAGGTCGAAACAGGAACGGTCACGACGAGTCGTTTGGTAGTCGGAGATGTATTTCCACGTGAGTTCTCTGACCCTGGCTTTGAAGTTGTTGCTCCCGAAGCGATCGACGGGCGGGTCGAACTGACGTCCGGTGCATCGCTTTATGTCACGGACACATTACGTATCGGTGGGAATGAGACTGAAGACTCTAGAGGTATCGGTAAAGTCGACGTTTCTTCCGGAACAGTCCAAGTGGGAGGAGCAACAACCATTTGGAGCGGCGGAACAATCACTGTAGCCGATAACAATCTGGCACGGTTTTCAATCGGCGGTGGAGAGCTAGGGGCGACCCCAGGATTGGCAAGCAAAGCGGTCTACGTATCCGAGGTTGGGGCTGGGGGAGAATTGGCAGGGCAACTGAAGTTGCATGCTGGCCGAATTCAAGCGCCAACGATTAACATTGGCGGCCTTGAAAATGTAGCATTAGAGTCACTCGGAAGACTTGAGGGCTTTGGGTATTTAGAGGGAAAAGTCGCCAATGCCGGTCATGTGAAAGCACAAGGCGATTACCTTAAAGATGCACGCGATCTAAATGCTCCAGAACGAGCACAACTTTGGTTTTACAAAGGTGATTCTGGTTACGCAAGTAGTTTCACTCAATCGCAAACCGGTGTACTTGAAGTTGAGTTAGGGCCAAGGAATCAAGTCCTGTTGCCTGGTGTCCCTGTTCCTTCGCCGGTCATAGTCGATGGTATCGCGACACTCGGCGGCAAACTGGACGCGACAAACTCCGAGATGTTCACTCCCTCGCATGGCGACTCATTCCGCGTGTTACAAGCGACCTCGCTAGCCCGCAACGACGCTAACAAAATAATTCCTTTCGATTCGGTAACGGCACCGACTGCCTATAACGGGCTTGAGCTGGTCCCCATCTACACATCGAAGGGCGTTTCTCTGGTGGTACCTCAGAAGGTCATTCTAAGTTTCGGGCACGACGTGCACGAAACACGCTTTGATATTACAAATTTTGGATGGAAATATCAGGGGCTAAGCAGCAATCTAAATCCCTCCCAGGAGATCCCGGATGCCCGTCAAGATGCGATAGTGCGCGCTGTTCAAGATCGATTCACCGCATCCGGCATTGACGGCGTTGTTGTCAGCAAGGGAAGTCCAGATCCCTTCGCTACAAACGTGTATTTTCCTCGCGCGGAACATACAAACCTTTCGCCCGGTGAGGGCGTGGCTGTTATCGGAAGTACGTTTAACAGCAAGCCGTTTGGATATGTTCAAGTTAATCACACAACTGAGCTGAGTGCTGAGCAGTCAGCAATTGCGATTGCTCACGAAGTTATGCACTCATTTGGGTACACCGGAGGTTTTGTTGGCGGGGGCCACGCAGGGTATTCTGCATCAAATGAGATCATGAGAAGTGCGGCCCATCACGGCGGAGCCCTCAATGTTGATAAGGATGAACTGTTTACGAATTACATAGGTGATAGTGGTCACAATTCACTATTCTTTTTGAAACGGTATATTGACAGGGTTCCAACAGCCGACCTTGTCGAGCAAAATATATTGCCTGGAAGCAACGACCTACCAAGCTCGCACAATTCCGAGGTTTTGTGGTATGGAAATTCAGGCCCACTCTACGATGTGGACCTTTTCAGTGGTGCAAATGGGTTTGGTGATGATACCGGGTTGGGCATAAATCTTGCACATTATGACGAGATCACTATTCAAGAAATCCAAGACCAGACTGTTGAATGGTTGTCACTTGGTTCAACATTTTCGATACTTGCAGCGTCAACCCCAGGTGGTGAACGGGACATCGTTCTAGCTACCGGTGATCCGTTTCTGCAAAGCAACGCGATCATTCCTTTTGACATCGGTGAGATTCCGCTCTATTGGCAGCTCGCGTCATTAGACGCTCCAGCTGGGTACACGACTATCGCGAGCAGTACACTGAGAATTAGGTACGCTAGCGTACCTGAACCGTCATCGCTGGCCCTCGCCACCATGATTCTGACGCTGGTAATAGTTCGTCGACGAAAGCGCGCATGACACCCAACACCTTATTTGGCTTTGACGAATTGATGGTTCCACTGACTAATGGCACTGTCGTGATCATTCCTGATCATAGCTGCGCGAAAGTTGTTCTAGGAACTGGTGCCGAATAGGGGGCGGACGACTGCGTTGGGGGGACGCTACTGATCGAGGAGCTTCAACTTTTTGTAGAACAACGCGAACGTCTTATCGCGGTCAATCTCAAAGCAGCGTTGGATCTTGCCTTGGCTCCCCTTGAAGCGATAGCTCAGATCCCAATCGACTTCCGGACACGCGACAACCTCCCACGAAGCAAGCTCTGGATCGACCAACGCAGCGATGTCACCGAGATCAAAGAATCCCTTCTCCTCCCCCATAAAGTAGTTACTGGTCAAGCGGTAATCGTGGAGGTATTTGCCAAGTTCGCCGTGCGGGCGGACGTATTGCTCCGATTCTTTCATGGGGCAATAGAGATACGTACCTGTATCGAACAGCACGAAAGGTAGATCCGAATGGAAGACCGCGCGCGCCGCGTGGGTATCGCCAAATACGTTGAAATTCCAACACTTGTCCGGCCAGCGTGTGCGAAAATGCCAAAATACTCGGACTCGATCGGCGATCTTTGGCTCCTTCAAATAAGCCGAAGCGATGTTGGTCGCGGCCCCGAGACCGACAACCCATAGAGGATCATCGGGCGTCGACTCTAGCGCCTTCTTGATGATGAAGTCCACTCCCTCGGATTCGCTGGGAACGTCTCGATACTGCATTGGGTGAGAACCACGCTTGACGGGCCACTTCCCCGACATCCCCGCCTTGCTGAGAATGAGCTCGATCTCTTTAGCTGAGTTCTCGACGCTTTGAAGCCCCGCACTCAAATAAGTCGCCGCCACAAATCCCTCAATCTTGAATCGTTCCGGGGACAGAATCGCCAGAGCGATGGCCCATTGGTCGTCGATCTCGTTCTTGGCGTCCGCGTCGATAATGACACGGATCTGCTCGCCTTTGGGCGGAATAGCAGGAACGACTCGCTCGCCACGCGCTAGTGGCAACGCGACGCAATAGACTAGCAAGAACGCACCAGCACCAACTCGAGAGCGTGCAGAGGCAAACGGCAGGTGTTTCGACATGGATAAATCCCTATCATCGGAGGTGTCAAGCTAGCGAACCAGACGCTGGACTAGCAGGTCTTGGAACGCGGAAATATCATTCCAGCTCATTGCGCAGTGGATCATTGTACAATGAACAGCACGACCGATTTCGCCAACACCGGTCATGCCATCGTCGGTAATTCTCAAAGAAATGTCTTCCATAATCGCTAGCTCTGGCGAAGTTGCGAGATATACGGCCACTGTGCGGCACCGGCTTGTATGATCAAACTGTGGCCATTGTATCACCTCTTCCAGTTAGAATTGGTATTGGTAGAAATTGATTCGTTTCGTTCACGAGTTGGTTCGTTTGCTGACCACGAAAAATACGAAGGACACGAAAAGCCAACTCTGTTCTTGCTGATTCAGATGAAGTTAGGCTCTATGCCACACCATACGAATTAATTCGCGATTGCGCTCCGCCTGCATGGGCCAAACGCGGGCGCAGCCACAATACACGCTCCACGACCCGAACTAACTGTACTCCAGGGGACCCTCCATGCGGACGGAATTCGCTTCGAAAACCATTGTGGCTGCGATACTTGTCGCGCTCAGTTGCTGTGGGCCGTGGGGGGCAACGGCCTACGGGCAAGCAGTGCCTGCCGAGCGACGGATCACGCACCGCGAACAATCGCTGAGCGTCTACGATCCGTTCTCGGCGGATGAAATATTCAAACATATCGAAATCCCTCCCTCACCGGCACTTCCCCCCGAGGAGGCATTGAAGTCGTTCCAAGTCGCGCCCGGCTTCCGCATCGAGTGCGTGGCCGCCGAACCGCTGGTGGTCGATCCGGTGATGTTTGAATTCGATGCCGATGGACGCATTTGGGTCGTCGAAATGCGCGGCTGGATGCAAGATCTACAGGGAAGTGGCGAAGCGGATCCGATCGGCCAGGTGGTGGTCCTGGAGGATACCGACGGCGACTCGTTCATGGACCGCTCGACCGTATTTCTAGACCAACTGGTCATGCCACGCACCGTCTCCTTTGTCGATGGAGGCGTGCTCGTCGCGGAACCGCCGAATTTGTGGTTCTGCCGCGATGTGGACGGCGACCTGAAGTGCGACGAAAAGCGACTGGTGGGCCCCTACGGGCAACCGGGCAATCCGGAACACACCGACAATGGCCTGATGCATGCCCTGGATAACTGGATGTACAACGCCAAGGCGACCGTGCGCCACAAGTTCCACGACGGCAAGCTGACCACCGATCCAACCGTCTTTCGTGGTCAATGGGGAGTCACGCAAGACGATTACGGCCGCCTGTTCTACGGCTACGAAAACTCCTCGCTGCACTGCGATCTGATTCCCGCAGATTATGTTGAGCGCAATGCGCACGCTCGGGCCGGACAGCGCAATTATACCGCTGCCCTAAACGTTAGTCTGACCGCCGAGGCACACGAGGTGTTTCCGATTCGCGTCAATCCGGGCATTACGCTGGGGGGGACCGAACTGCGCGAGGACGGAACGCTACGAACGTTTACGATTGCCTGCGGGCCGTCGATCTACCGCGGCGATCAATTCCCTTCAGAGTTCTACGGCGGGGCAATCATCCCTGAAGCGGGTGGAAATTTAGTCCGCCTGAATAAACTTAGCGGCGACGGCGTGCATCTCGCCGCTCACAATGCCTTCGAGCAGCGCGAGCTGGTCGCCTCCACCGACGAACGCTTTCGGCCGGTTTGTAGTCGCACCGGTCCCGATGGCGCGGTCTATATCTGCGATCTCTATCGCGGCATTATTGAGCACGTCATCTTCATGATGCCCTACCTGCGCAACCAAATCCTCTCTCGCGGCTTGGAAACGCCCATCGGCATGGGGCGGATCTATCGCATCGTGCACGAAGAGCGGCCACTCGGACCGCCACCGCGGATGAGCGGTGAGTCTTCAGCGCAGTTGGTTGAACGGCTGTCCCATCCCAACGGATGGTGGCGCGACACCGCCCAGCGTCTGTTGGTTGAACGGCAGGCTGTCGACGCCGTCCCCGCCTTGCGCGAGCTAGCGCGTGGTGGCGAGAGCGATTTGGGACGTGTGCACGCTCTGTGGACACTAGAAGGACTCGGTCAGCTCGACTGGCTCTCGATCGAGGCCGGGCTGTCGGCCAGCGATGCCCGACTGCGTTCCACGGCCATCCGACTCAGCGAGCGCGTCGTCGACGCCCCTAGCGCCCAAGAGTCCTTTTCTCGCTTGCAGCCACTGTTCGACGAAGAGCGGCCGATGGTGCAGTTGCAATTGCTGTTAACCCTGGCAGGCTACACGACAGCAGGTCAGGCTACTGAAGTGGGCGAGGTTGCCGAATTTGCCGAGGAGCAGATGGCGGCTATTCTCGTCGCTCATCCCGACCCGGTATTTCGCGCCGCAGCGGTCAGCGGCCTGCAGGGGCGCGAATTGGAAATGCTGCGGCGTTTGCAAGCCAGCGACCGATGGACCGGTGAGCATGACGATGGCTGTGGTGCAGTTGACATGCTGGCCATGTGTGTCGTGCACGAAGCGGTGCCGCAGCGTGTCGAGCAGCTACTCGAATTGGCGGCACTGTCGGCTGCCGACAAGGCGTGGTTCAGCCAAGCCATTGTCGGCGGCATACTGGCCTCCAACCTCAACCGCCAACGCTGGCCCGAACCTATCGAATTGAGCACTCGTCCACGACTGTTGAGCCTGCTGCCCGAGTCGGCAGAGGCACTGCAACGCATTCTTACCTGGCCCGGTGATGACACGCTTCGCAAGCAGCGTCCCATTCCCGAACCACTAACTCCGGTACAAGAGAAGCGGCTAGTGATAGGCCAAGAGGTATACAATGCGACCTGTTACTCGTGCCACAAGGCCGACGGACGCGGCTACCCAGGGCTGGCACCCTCACTTGTCGAATCCGAGTGGGTCAATGGGTCGCCCGAACATTTGATTCGCATCGTCTTGCACGGCTTGCAGGGCCCCGTCAAAGTCAATGGCGAGGAATGGAATTTACAAATGCCTGGCCTCGGTGACAGCCCGGTGTTGAACGACGAACGCATGGCCAGCGTCCTGACCTACGCCCGCCGCGCGTGGGGAAACTACGGCTCGGCCATCGAACCATTGCAGGTCGCGGCGGAACGGCAAGCAACTTCCCAGCGGACGATGCCTTGGACGGTCGACGAATTGCTCGATACGCAACAACCTCTCACCAGCTCGACAGTCGCCGCCAGCGATGCGCTTGAACGCTACCGCGCTCTGCTGGCCGATGGCGATGCCGAGCGGGGACGTATCCTGTTTCATTCCAATCGCGCCCTGCGGTGCAATGCCTGCCACATCATCGGCGATCAGGGGGGCGGCTTTGTAGGGCCCAACCTAAGCCAAGTCGGCAAACGCAGCGATCGCGAGCACCTGTTGGAATCGCTGGTATTGCCCAGCGCGAAAATCGCTCAGGGCTTCGAAACGCTGGTTGTGCTAACTGGCGACGGCCACATTGTCTCCGGGACCCTGGCTGCCGACGACGGAAAAACTCTCGTTCTCGCCCCGCCAGCCGGTGGTACCGTGGAGATCGCCGCGGCGGACATCGAGGAGCGAATCCAGTCCTCCGTGTCGAGTATGCCACCGGTAGGAGAGACATTTACGCCGCAGCAGATCGCCGATCTTGTGGCCTACTTGGAGACTTTGAAAGCCGATGAAGCGGCAGCCGATAAAGCAGTAGTCGACGAAAAGCCGGCCGATGCCCCCTTTCGTGGCGGTTCCGCGACGGGCAAGGAGTGACTGAGCAACAATCCGACCAATCAAATGCTGCGCCGCCCTGATCGCGACCATTGGTAGATTCAAGGTAGCCTGAGATAGGGTGTCGCAAACGTTTTCCGCATTTTTGAAACCATCGACGAGTACCGTTGGTCATTCCAAGTACTTAGGACAATTGAGCGAACAGAACTTTCACGCGCGACACCTGAGTCTGATAGAATCCAACAGTAACAATACAGTTAAACGCGGATTATTCATGACTACCTAATTCAGGCCGCAAGGTACCCTCCCGCGTGCGCTCGTTGTACCACACATCTCGATTTTGCATCGGCCCCATGCCAGCTTGTCTGGCGTGAGCCAAGTTTTATCAATAGTGCACGGCGAAAACGCCCCAGCCGTTCCACTTTTCCATCCGCTCGCCACCTGAGGTGGCGAGCGGATGGAAAAGTGGGGACTGTGGTGAGGACCTCGGTCTAGTTTTAAAACTCGTTCACCTGCGAGACAAGCTCACAGGGGTCCCAAAAACATGTGTGGTACAACGACCCTCCCTCGGTCTAGTTTTAAAACTCGTTCACCTGCGAGACAAGCTCACA
>JADYZV010000157.1 GCA_020852965.1 Pirellulaceae bacterium
ACTTACAACCTACTAAACGCGCCGCCCCACGCCGTAACTCGCATTACTCGTTACGAGCCTACTCCAGCTCTCCAAATTCTATACTAAAGTCCTTCTATGTCTGTTGACCAAGCACGAATCGATCGCACCATGCGGATTTGGTATCAGACGATGGAGGCTACGCACGAAATGATTTTGGCGGGACTGCGGCTGAATATTGACGCACAGGTCGCAAGCCAAAATTTGCTCCGTTCGGCATCATCGCGAATTTCGGATAAACTACGATTGTTGGCTGGCGGGCTAGCGCTACGGTAGCACAAGGAATCCGACGACGGAGCGTCGGGCCACATTAAGGCGGGTGTATCGAGGAGCAGACGATCATGCTTACGTCGACCAATCTATTGGAAAGGTCGCTCGGAAAACTGGGCTGGCTCGAGCCACATGTGATTTTTGAATGGAATGCAAATGCTAAAGACACTTCCGCGTGTTGGTTTCGTGAGCTGTTAATGCAGCAAGACAATGGCGCGATGTGCCTCACACCACGCGGAGTCGACGCGGTGACGCGTTTGCTCGAAGCGGGCTGGACGCTGCGCAGCGGTTGGCCACGGTCTTGGTCGACGTCGGTCGAGCGCTGGCTGGGACAGCGAATGATCGTGGCGCATGGTTGTCAATGTGCCGACACCGTTCACTTCACGAGCCTGATCAGTTCACAAGTCGGGCGGTATGGTAGTGGCCATCCCGAATGGCCACAGTGGCTGGACGGTGCGCTGCGGCACGTTCGCCATCATGGCCATCGGCTGTTGATCGCACCGAGTACGACGCTTGCCGAATCGGTCGAGCAATTCGCGTTGACAGCCGGCATGGAGTTGGCCAAAGTTGACTGGACCAAGCACCAGCAACTCGACGATTGGTTGCAGGCGATCATCGCGTTGCCGGAATTGTCGCGGGAACCGACGACTGGGGTATGTAGCACGATCTTTTTGTCTCCAACTATTGAACCGGCGGCCGCGGCGCTGGAACACTTTCCGCTGCAAGATCGGCTGTCGATCGCTCTGGCAGATCAAGTGTTGGCGCTGTCGGTGCGCGATGGTGGCAAGCTGGAAGAGTTATTAAAACTTCGCTTGCAAGACTCGGAATTTCCGACTGCGAGCGTGTATGTGACGTTGCCAATGAAAGGAGCTATGCAATCGAAGAGCGAGCAGGCGTGGCTGGATCGTGGGGCTGTGGGATGGATCACGACAACGCCTTCGACGATCACGCATCAGACTTCTGGGCGACGGCGATTGCTGGGAAACTGCCGATTGGAAGGCAGAGATACAACTGGAAGTGCAGATTCGGCGGAGGACCGCCGAGCTACGTTGCAACAACTGGTCAGCCCACTACCGAGTCATTGGCGTCAGTTGTCTGCGGACGACGACTCGGACTATTTGGTCCACTGCACTCGCGCGACGATCGGTCCGTTGCCCGGTGAGAGCGAGCACAGCTTTCGAATGCGGGTATGGAGTCGACAGGAGGCTATTGCCTGGCAACCACTGGAGACGCTGGCTCATATCTGCCGCGAAGGTCGTCTGCGCGCGACGAGCATGATCACTCGAACCGATGTGCGGTGTGTTAGTTTTTCCGCTGTACCGCTCGTTCCGTTGCTCAAGCGTAGAACGTTTCGATCACATCTTGGCCGCTGGGATTGGGAACCGTATGGCCTGCTCGTTCGCCGCGATGCCTTGCAGCAGATTGGTGCTCGACAAGTGGTCTACGGCGACGAAGCGGATTATGAGAAGCTGACTGAGTCGGATAAACCGTTCTTCCAACCGCTGCTGCGCCGAACTAATAAACCAACTGAGTCTTGGGCCAAAGAGCGAGAATGGCGAGTGGCTGGGGATGTCCACTTGCGCGCGCTGCCGGCTAGTTCGGTCGTGCTCTTCGTATGCACGCAGATCGAAGCCCAGCAGTTTTCTAGACATGTCCAATGGCCCGTACTATGGGCCGAGTGACAATTCACTCTATGGGAGCCACTCGCTCTCACAGGGTAGCCGCTAAAGGGAATGACGGATTGGAATTGATTGCCATGATAAAGCGGCATTTTTATCCGTGCTCCGGCCTTGCCATCCGTGCTAGCCGTGTCCTTGGGTAGCGCGGATGGCAAGGCCGGAGCACGGATGGCAGGGACAACATCGAGAATGGATAAAAGAGAGACGTTTTACCATGGATGCCTCGATGGCAGAGTCGTTTCGAGTACAATTGTGCTACATAAAACCTACCCACTTTCATCCCACCACGAGGTATCCACAACATGTCGCGAATTTTCTGTTTGCCGTTGGTGCTGGGCGCTCTGGCAGCCCTAGCTCCGCAACACTCTTGGGCTCAAGAAGGCGTCCATTCCGCTCCCGAAGGCTTCACCGCACTTTTCAATGGAAAGGATCTCGACGGCTGGCATGGTCGCCCGCACCTCGACCCGCGCCAATGGGATGAAACTGCCCAAGAGAAAAAGGATCAATGGCAGAGCGAGGTACAAGAGCATTGGACCGTGAAGGATGGCGCCCTGGTCAACGACGGGCACGGTGCCTACTTGACGACCAACAAGCAATACGGCGATATCGAATTGCTTATCGATTTCAAAACAGTCCCTAAAGCAGATAGCGGTATCTACCTACGTGGGACTCCCCAAGTGCAAATCTGGGACAGTACCGAAGAGGCCAAATTCAAACTGGGGGCCGACAAAGGGAGCGGCGCGCTGTGGAATAATAGCCCCGGAGCTGCCGGCAAAGATCCTATCGTGTTGGCGGACAAGCCGTTTGGCGAGTGGAATTCGTTTCGCATCGTGCAAGTCGGTGCGCGAACCAGCGTATGGCTCAATGGAAAACAAGTGGTCGACTTCGCAATTATGGAAAACTACTTCGATCGCAATTTGCCGCTGTTCCCCAAGGGTGTCATCCAATTGCAAACGCATGGTGGCGAAATTCAATGGCGCAACCTGTTCGTGCGCGAGATCGCTGCCGATGAAGCCAACCAATGGCTGCGCGATAACGATCACGCTAGTTATACATCGCTGTTCAATGGTAAAGACCTGAGCGGCTGGAAGGGGGCTATCGACAACTACGAAGTGATTGACGGTACGATCCGATGCAAAGAGGGGCATGGAGGTGTCTTACACTCTACCGACGAGTACGGCGACTTCACGGCACGGTTGGAGATACTAATTCCGGCTGGCGGCAACAACGGCCTAGCAATTCGCTATCCGGGCGAAGGGGATGCGGCCTACGCGGGCATGTGCGAACTGCAGGTGCTGGACAACAAAGCGGAAAAGTACGCACAGCTCGACCCGCGCCAGTTTCATGGCTCGGCCTACGGCATGATTGCGGCCACACGCGGCTACCTGCGCGAAGCGGGTCAGTGGAACTTTCAGACGGTGACTGTGAAGGGCTCCACCATTCGCGTCGAACTCAACGGCTCAGTCATTCTCAACGGCGATTTGAGCTCAGTTTCCGAGTTCCTGGCCAACCATCCGCACCCAGGCAAGGATCGGACGAGCGGCCATTTCGGTTTCGCCGGTCACAACGATCCGGTCCGTTTCCGCGCTGTTGAAATCCGCGCCGAGTAGAAATGGGCGGCGCAAGCGGCAGGATCGTTAGGTTCTGATCGAACCGACAGCCAAAGGCCAGCAAACCGCGCAACCGCGCGGGCTGGCCAGGCTGTCGATTCCGATAAACTGGCTACCCAGTGAGCGAATGAGCATCGCTGATTCTGCCGCAGCGGCTATGGATAGGCTGCGCATCTACTTAATCAACTGCATTTCACGATGTCGAGCGTAGTTGCTTCCAATCCGACACAGCCCCCGAGGCGACACCGTCTGGCGCGCCAAAGTGCAAGAGTGTCGAGTCGGCTGGATGCCAAGCATTCCATCGAGGAGATGCTGCATGCGATGATTAGCTCGCTCCAAGCCCGCGACCGCTATACGCGCAGGCATTGCGAGCGAGTTGCCAAGCTGTCACTCGACTTGGCGGTGATTTACGAGCTATCGCACGAGGCCTGCCAAGAGATCTACCTTGCAGGCATTGTGCATGATATCGGTAAGATGGGCATCCCCGATAGCTTGCTATTGAAGGAAGCTGCCTTGACGGATGCCGAATATAAAACCGTCCAGAAGCATCCAGAAATCGGCTATCGCATTCTAGAGCGACTGGGACACTTACAATTTGTGTTGCCAGGTGTGCTCTACCATCATGAGCGTTGGGATGGCAAGGGATATCCGCACGGGATTGCAGGGCAAACCATTCCCATCATGGCGCGCATCATGGCGGTGGCCGATGCCTACGACGCGATGACTAGTTGTCGCCCCTATCGACAAACCATGCCCGTTGAAAAGGCACAGCAAATCGTGGTCGCGGGTGGAGGAGAACAATGGGACCCCGATGTGGTCGAATGCTTTAGCGTGTGGCTGGGCCGACGCAGGGCGACGAAGAAGAATTCGCCCGACAGCAGCCTAATCCCCAACCATTCTGTGGTCGAGCAAATCGCCAAGGCTGCCAAGGTCGTGAGTCGATGAGCTGCGAGCAGTAGCCGGTTTCGGAATTTGCATTAATATTAATGTCGTGTCGTGCTCGATCCATCGTTTTCGCCACCGGCAGTTCGGTAGCGTCAACCCGATAGGTGACACCGCGAGCGACTGACCGGTCAGCGCCTATTGCTAGTGTTTGTCGGTGGCGATGATTTGTCCAACGATAATCCAGACGCATACGAAAAATGCGCCGAGCATTGCGTGAATCCACTCAAGTGACATGTTCGATTGCCTGCGCTAAAAGATAACAACTTTGCCGCGTCGTCCTTGCGCAAACCAGTCTGGATTCCTATCCTGAATCCAGCTCTACGATACGTATCGAGTGTAAGAAAGAAAACCCTTTTCGACTCGTTATGGATCGTCAAATAGGCCTTCCATGCGTCAGAAATAATTTTTGAGCTGGTTTGACAGTTGCTATCAGCCGGCTTTACGTAAACCGCAAAGTTTAGCTAGACGCAATACCGACGGCGGAGCGTCGGGCTACATTAGTCGTTGATCTGAAACAGTTTGCGCAGGGCGTCGATCATCGATGCGTGATGCGTGCTGTCGCTATTTTCACGCAAGGCGGTTAGGGGTGGATGGAGTATTTTGTTGACCAAGCGGCCAAAGGCTATGTCGATCTCTTTCACCGTCTGAGCGTCGACACCGCGCGATTGCAGCTTGGACAACAACCTCTCGAACTCCTCGCGTTTGACCTCCTCGGCCTGCTCACGCAGCTTCTTGATCGTCGGCCCCGAGCTGCGATGGACACTCTCGCTGAGGAATTTCCCGATCTCGGCGTCGACAATCTGCTCGGCCTTGGGCCACTCGCTCTGCCGCGCCTTGATGTTGCGATCGCAGACTTGCTGCAAGTCATCGACGGAGTAGAGGTAGACATCCGACAATTCGCCGATAGCCGTCTCAAAATCGCGAGGGACTGCCAGATCGAGTATCAACACTGCGCGACTGCCTCGTTGGTTGCGAATGGCTTTGAAGCGCTGGAGCGACATAATCGGTTCGGTCGCACTGGTGGTGGAAACGACCAGGTCCGATTCGGCCAAGCACTGGTCGAGTTGCTCCCATGGCTTGACTTCGGCATTGAATTGCTCGGCCAACGCTGCAGCCCGGACTTGATTGCGATTGACGATTCTGATCGACTTGGCACCCGCATCGACCAGATAGCGGAGCGTCTCCATGCCCATGTCTCCGGCCCCAATAAGCAGGATGCGCTTATCGTCAAAGTGTTCGAAGAAGTCGGCGGCGATCTCGCTAACTGCGACGCTAGGGACGCTGATACGGCGGCGATGTATCTCCGTTTCGTTGGCCACGCGGCGGGCTACCACGGTGGCGCGCTGAAAGGCTCGATGCATCAGCGTCGAAGCGGTCTCGCCTTGGCAAGCTAATTCGTAAGCCGATTTGACTTGCGACAAAATCTGAGCTTCACCGACGATCATGCTATCGAGGCTGGCCGCGACCATGAACAAGTGCTTGAGCGTATCGGGTCCACTGGTCGCCGTGAGTTGCTGGCTGACCTCGTCGAATTGCACCGAGTGGTAGGCGGTTACGAAGTCGCCCAACGCGGCCGAATCGGGGAGCATATCGGCTTTGGCGCTCGCGCAGTACAGTTCGACGCGATTGCAGGTGCTCAGCAGCACCGCCTCGGTCTCTGGAAACTGCCGGCAGAACTTTTGCAGCGCATCGACGACTTGCTCGGTTGAGAAAGCTAGCTTTTCACGTACATCCAGCGGTGTGTGATGGTGGCTCCAGCCGACCATGGACCAGTGCATCAACCGCGCATCTCCAGAACAAGATCGCTTGCCATACGGCTAAGGTAGCCCTCCCCGTTCGCCGACCAACGCTGCGCGTCGGTGCCCGTCGCGACCCTCCCGCTCGCGGGAAGGTGCTGGGCAGCATGGTTTAGATACTCATGAATAATCTGAGTAAGAGAACTATCATTCGATTCCATCGTGCTACGAACGACGACTTTAGAGGGTCCTTCGCCACTAGCCGGCTGCCCGTGAGACCCGTAGAGCACCAAAGACAACACGAATACCATGAAGATGAAATTTGCGATCACCAGGTAGGCACTCCGCCGACCACCCAACGCGCCTCGGGAGGTTAACTCAACTACGGCGGCGCTCAGCACCCAGGCAAAAAGGGCGAAGGTAAACAGTATGTCACCGCTGAGCCAAGATATTTGCCCTTCGCGATTAAAATTCAGCACGATGCCGGACAGCAAGCCCACGACCAGCCCGCCCGCACTAGAAAAAAGGCTGAGCCGATTCATCGATTGCAAGAATTCGAGCGCCGGCAGCTTGATTCGCGTTCTTTGCAGCCGGCGAGTCTTGAGCCGATGGGATTGAACCAAGTACATCATGCCAAAAGCGAGCCCCAAGGCGATAAACATCGTACTGACCAGCAGACTAACTCCGTGTATTGCTCGCCAAATGTTGATAGTAGTTTCGGGATGAAACGGAGCCGCATTGCGCAGTAACTGCGCCAGCCCAATCAGCGCCAAAACCAGCGGGATCAGGAATAGACCCATCGAGCCATTGGGATTGCGAATGGTCAGAATCAAGCAGGCTAGAGCCAAGCCCCAGGCGCCAAGCACCGCCCATTGGAACCAATTCGACAGCAATTGTGGCCGCTCGCTGTCGAGCGTCACGATCGATAATTGATTGGCCAGAAAGATCGAGTGGGCGATGAGTCCCACGACGAGCATACCGATCAGCAACACGTTGCGGCCCGGGAACTTCAAAAAAATGCGCGAGGCTTCCATGAACAGCACCAATAGGTAGCTCAATAGAAAGCAGGAAATGGTGACTCCGGAAAGCACGGCGCTGTTTCTCTGTTAAAGCGATGTCTGTTAAGGCCACGAAGATAGTATAGGTGCTGTTGGCGGGCTAAGAGAACAAGCCAGCCACTGGACCAGCGGCTGGCTTGTACGGAAATTTCGGTATTACCAGTGTGAGCGCGAGTGGCTTAGACGTTAATCCCAATCATCGTCGTCGTCATCATCATCATCGTCGTCGTCGTCCCAATCGTCGTCGTCGTCCTCGTCGTCTTCGCCAATATCGTCGTCTGAGTCATCATCGTCCGTGTCATCATCGTCGACTTCTTCCCATTCGGCGTCTTCCTCATCTTCGAGGTCGTCTGCTTCCTCGTCGTCGTCCCCCTCGTCGTCCTCGTCGTCGTCCCAATCATCGTCGTCGTCAAAATCGTCGTCGTCCTCTTCATCATCGTCATCAAAATCGTCTTCATCATCATCGATGGCGGATGGTACGAACGCGGGCTGTTCCAACAGGGACTCGTCCACGTTCTGTGCGTTTCTTTCGAGCAGTGCTGCGGCAGTAAAACTCTTCTTCACTGTGGACTCCTTTGACTCCGAATCTAAATCTGCGGGTTCTGGGGTGGGCAACGATAGCGGGCCTTGGTTGACCCAAGCCATCCGAGGTAAGCGATCGGCAGATCGCAAACCAAACATTTGTAAAAACCGACGAGTCGTCCCATAAAGATAGGGTCGCCCCAAGTCTTCACTGCGTCCGCTGATGCGAACCAAGTCCAACTCCATCAATTGTTTGAGCACTTCGCTGCAAGTGACGCCGCGAATAGCTTCTACATTAGCCCGTAGTACGGGTTGCCGATAGGCAACGACCGCTAAAGTTTCCAAAGCGGACTGGCTAAGTTTTAACGCGCCGGGGACGTGCGACAAGCGCCTGAGCCACGGGGCAAAGTGCGAGCGGGTCATCATAGCGTAACCGCCGGCAACTTCCTCGATCCGGTACGCCCTCCCTTGGGCGTCAAATTCTTGGTTGATTTGGCGGATCAGTGTACGCGCTTCGGTCGCGTCCGCCAACCCAGCCAACTTGGCTAGTTTCCGACTCGACTCCCCTTCTGGGGAGAGGAAAATGGCTGCTTCCAACCTGCGCCGCTTTTCTTCGACAGAAACGGCTTCACCCAGCTTCGCCTGACGCGCCCCTGAGTCCCGCTCAGCCAATAAGTGATGTATAAAAAACCAATGGTGTGTGCTCGGAGATTTTCCCCCGCCATAATGAGGCGCAATTCCTGCGCTATTTATCGCTGGCCCCCATATACCGAAATTGTGGCAACCCAATTTTTGACGACTCTGTTGAGAATTTGGTGGACGTTGCATGTGCGATCCATCCTTGGCTGCTATCGGCGCCTACAATGGCTTAAATCACGCTAATTCATGATCCTACGCGCGGCTGATTGCTAAGTTTAACGATTAAATGACCCCAACGACTACCGCCCATACCCATAAACCAACGACGGATCCAGCAGACGATCGCCGAGTCGGCGAGGCTGCGCGGGCTGCGGCCAACCCAAACCAGAGCCAGCCATACAAATCCCGTAGATTGGTCTGGCCCGTGATTCTCTCGACCATTCTGGGGCTGTCCGTATTGGGACTGGGCTATTTCCAAGCCACCTATGTTAGCGGCATCGAGCTCAATTCGCACACATGGGAGCAGCGCGTATTCTCTTTTCGTCGCGACCCATTCACCGGGGTACAATTGGGGGGGGTGCGGCATAACGCTCCAGTCCAAATTAATTTTTGGACGAGCGTCGCTAACCCTCGCGCAAAGAAACTCGATCCAGCCATCCAAGCACATTGGAAAGGCAAGCCCACCGAGCCCGTTCGCTGGGACTTAGTACGCATGGATGACAGCCCGTTGCCTGGTGGCCGCGCGAGCATTTTGGTCGATTTGATCGAAGCACCCGGTCCAAACGCCGATGCGTTCTGGCCCAGTTGGAGCAACCTCCATCCCCAGCGCGCGGCCGTGCTTTGGCCTGCGGCGCAGACTTTGGTCGCGCACGACCTGTACACGCAGCTTCCCCAGCTATTTACCGAAGCGCTGCTGGAAAACAGCCTCGAAGAGTTTTCCAGCTCCGTTGGACAGTTGGTTAAGAGGGCACTGGCCAAGGCACCGCAGCCGTGATCTACCTCGATAACAATGCCACCACAGCCATCGATCCAGCCATCGCGCGACGGATGTACGATCTGCAATTGGAGGGTTTGGCTAATCCGGCCAGCCAACATCGCCCGGGCAGGTTAGCACTGAAACGTTTAGAACAGGCTAAGAATTCGTTGCTCGATGCGCTCGGTGCCCCCAACTCGGGCATGGAGACGGCTCAAGTCATTTTCACCAGCGGCGGGACCGAAGCGAACAACTTAGCCGTGCGCGGCTATGCGGCATTGCGGCCTGGGTTGGTGATCGTCGCAGCCAGCGAACATTCGAGCCTACTCGACCCAGCTCGCG
>JADYZV010000158.1 GCA_020852965.1 Pirellulaceae bacterium
ACGGAAAGTGGAGCAGAATGGCTGCGTCCTACTACTTGTGAGACGCTGCGAGCAGGTTTTTCGCTTCTGATGCGCGAAGGCCTAGACAGTTCGATCGGTTGATTGTCGAACAAGGCTTCAAAGAAAGACGGCGGAATGCCTAGCGGCGACGTTTGAGCGTCAGAGCTTAATTGCTCAGTAGCTCGCGCGTTCTTGGCCGAGTGTGGAAGCGCGCTTGGCGACCGCGAGTACGTGCTTCATCAACAGCGGCGGGGCGGCCTGCGACCAAACTAAATAGCGTGTCGAAGTCCTGAACCAATTCGCACCAGACGTCGGCTTCAAGTCCCAGACGCTCGAGGATCGGCGGCGTGTCGGCTGGAGTTACGCCTCGCTTACCGTTGACTGCTTGACGAGCGGTCCAATCGAGCAGCGCGATATAGTCTTCGCTCGACATATTCAGGAAGCCATTGTCGCTGCAACGATAGCCACTGGAGCCGGGACACGAACCGAGTTCATCACGCAGCTCGTCGATGGTTATTGGGGCTAAGAAACGAGCGGAATTTTTGTCCGGTGATTTCAGAGACTGGATACGTCGTTGGACTGAAGTATAGTCGCTGTCTTCGAGCGTTTCAGCCAGAGCGGCGCGAATTGGATTGAGATCGACATAGGCCGCGCAGGCCAGCAACCCCGATTCATCGATGATTTTAACGGCGCGAAAACGGCCCTCGAAAAATTTACCGGTCGCCTCGTCCTCAGCATTCGCGCGCACGGCAATTTTTTGGCATAGCAGCCGCATCCACCAAGAGATATCGCTCAGCCGCGAACGAATCTGCTTGAGCTTCGGTGCGTCGTTGACAATCGAGTTGATCTCTGTCTCTTTGGGCTCGGCCGGTGAACCATCGCGGAGCTTGCGCTTGGGGCAAAGCATTAGCCATCGCCGCGCTACTTCGCGATTATTCCACGTTCTGACAATTTCCGGCTGCGACCTTAAAATCAGATGGAAATGGTTAGACAACAACGAAAAACAGAGAAGATCAATTCCGAAGAACAGGGCTTGGTGTTGGAGCAGGATTTCGATCCATTCTTTGCGGTGATCGTAGTTCTTGCCAGTCAGCGGATCGTCGCCAAGCAGAAAGCAGCGCCGGACGACGCGGCTGATGACATGCACGATGGCGGATTCGTCGGGTGAAAAGACTTCACTGCGATTGGTTCGAGCCATGATAGGGTCTCCGAGAGAGGACTGAGATATCCCACTCGACAGCCGCTAGCAATGACAACTCCGAGTATGGGAGCGTCGAAACATTTTCGACATAAGATAGACGGAGATTCGCCCAGTTTCTTACAAGAATTCCCCGCTTTTTTCTGAAAACTTACCAGACATAATCACCGCGTGCTCGTCGATCGGTTCTAATTGCTAGCTACCCACGGATAACAGTCCTCCCATGAACGTGCTATGTCCCCATGCCTACCATGCTTCTAGATTTTGACGGACAGGGTGGATTCATCTACCGGCCGGCAACAGGTTTTGTCGGTGTCGATACGTTCAGTTATCAAATTCAGGCCACTAATGCCGAAATATCCTCCGCGACTGTGACCGTCGCAGTGGGGATACCGCTACTGCCTCGCAAGAACCTCGATACGAACGTAGTCCATGTAGCACTGCCCGACGCTTGGCACCAAACGACCTTGCTTGAGCCGGCCAATGCATCGGCCGGTCTTGGAGTTGGCTATGCGAATATTCCTACCGGTTCCTCGATGGATACCGATGGAGCGCTGGCCGCGACTGGAGGACTGCTGCTCATGGAAGATGTTGCTCAAGACGCATCGCTCGTCTATCGCTCGAATTCACTGGCCAAGCCGATCATCGCTGTCGATACGCAGCTCGCGCCTGGGGCATCGCTCCCCACCGCAATCTCCGCCACGCTGACCTTCAATGGAGTGGCAGGCACGCCGCATCTATTTCAGACCAGCGGCCTAATCGCCGGCCAACCTCTGCGGCTCGCTCTGCAAGCTGACGGTTCGAACCTACCGACAGGCATGTATCCCTACACGTTTGACATCACACTTACCGTCGATGGTGTTCTTAAGACACAGTCGTTTACGGGACTGCAAGCCATCGTCAATCGTAGTACCAGTGAGTTCGGTAGCGGCTGGGGGCTAGATGGACTTGATCGACTCTACTCACAATCGACTGGTGCGCTCGTCGTGCGCGGCAATGGCGATTCATACTGGTTCCCGCTGTCTGCAGGAGTCTATTCCCATGCCGCCGGTGATAGCAGCTACAGCCGCTTAGAGAAGCTTGCCAACAATACGTTTGCACTCACCAGCAAGTACGGCATCGTTTCACACTTCTCGACCACCGGTCTGCTCACCAGCCGAGTGGATAGCAACAGCAATACGACGAGCTTTGCCTATTCCGACAAAGACAGTGATGGCCTGGTTGATGAACTGCTCTCTATCACCGATCCCTTTGGTCGAGTTATCACGTTCGGCTATACGGGCAGTAAGGTAACTAGCATCACTCATTTTTCTGGCAAGATCACTGCGCTGGCCTATACAGCCAATAACTTGACCAGCTATACCCTCACCGATCCCGATCCTACCGACTCGGTCGTAGCTCCACAGGTTTCGTTCGTCTATCTATCCAACTCACTCGGACGCACGGATGCAGTGAACCAGACGACGACCTACAATTTCAATGCGAGCGATGGACGATTGCGTTCTGTCAGTTTTCCTGACGCGACCAGTTGGGAAATTATCCCCAGTGAAGTCATCGGGCTCGCTACGGCGTCTTCGGGCAATGCGCTCGCCACGCCAGCCGACGCAGTGGCCAAAGTGACCGATCAACGTGAAATAGCGATGGTCGCCAATGCCAGCCAACGCAAGACTTGGCAATTCCGTACCGATCGCTTCGGTGGCATCATTCAATCGACCACTGCGCTCGGTTTCGTGCGGGAGTACCAACGGGACAAAGATGGGTTGGTCCATACCTTCATCGAACCCGATCCGGATGGTCCTAACAATCCGTTCGTATCGCCGAAGACCTATGTCGGCTACAATAGCTCGGGCGATGCCACGTATTACCAAGCCGCCGATGGCGGCACCTCGCGCACTGCGTACACACTCGACTTGCATCGCCCCATACGCACCAAAGATCCGCTCGGAAATACACAGAGCTTGATTTATGATAGTCGAGGCAATTTGGTCGCCAGTGTGGATGGTAGTGGATTCATTACGCAGATCATCGTCAATTCGCGCGGGCTGACTACTCGCATTTCAGTCCCCGATCCCGATGGAAACGGCCCGCTGACGGCCCCCGTAACTAACTTCGCCTACAACACGTACGGGATGCTCTCCACGCTAACCAATCCCGACGGTTCGTGGCAGACGTTCACGTACAACTCCGCTGGGCAATTGTTGACCAACGTGGACGAACTAGGCAAAACGACAACACTGACCTACGATCCGCTGGGGCGTCCCAAAACGCAGACGAACCGCGTCGGTGCTGTGACGCAGTGGCGGTACGACAGCGCATCGTATTTGCGCCAGGAAATTGATCCGGTAGGAAGCATAACAGATATCACGTACGACCCTTTGGGGCGAACAGACACCATCACGTTCCCTGATCCCGACGGCGTTGGATCGCTGACTCGCCCAGTGAACAACATCGAATACGATCCAAATGGCAATGTATCGTTTGAGGGAGATTCTC
>JADYZV010000159.1 GCA_020852965.1 Pirellulaceae bacterium
GGGCCACTTTAACAAGCTGGCGGGGGGCCAAGTATAGGGGAAAACTGGGAGGTAACCGACGGCGGCGCGTCGGGCCACATTAACAAGCTGGCAGGGGGCCAAGTATAGGGGAAAACTGGGAGGTAACCGACGGCGGAGCGTCGGGCCACATTAACAAGCTGGCGGGGGGCCAAGTATAGGGGAAAACTGGGAGGTAACCGACGGCGGAGCGTCGGGCCACTTTAACAAGCTGGCGGGGGGCCAAGTATAGGGAAATACTGGGAGGTAACCGACGGCGGAGCGTCGGGCCACTTTAAAGAGCCGACATGGAGGCAACATTAAAGTGCTAACGTGAAGCCGAGCGTCTAGTACAGCAAAAACGGCTTGCGGCGCTTGGCAAAGTCCCTCAGCCCAGTCTGCGATAGCTCGACTACTTCACTAAGTGTTTTGCCGTCGAGGATGGCCTGCTCGACTTGTTTATTGCCCAGCAGTCGATTGAGGCTCTTCGTCTGCCACTGGTCCGGATGTAGCTTGCGCAAGGCAACTGCCAATGCAAAGCCGACGTGCAGCGGTTCAAACTGCGCACGATCGATCATGGCGATATTCACACCATGACACAACTCCCCTTCGTACTTACTGCTCGTCGGTGTGAATTCGACAGGCACAAAGATCACTCCGGGCAAACCGTAGCCGGTCAACTCGGCTGCCAACTGCCGCGCGTCGATCCAAGGAGCTCCGATCCATTCAAACGGAATGTCCGTACCCCGTCCCACCGAAATGTTGGTAGTCTCCAATACGCCGACTCCGGGATACAAGGTGGCTTCGGTCAGGCTACGCATGTTTGGGGAAGGGTTGATCCAGGTCAGCCCCGTCGCCTCCCAATAGTCCTCTCGCTGCCAGTTCTCGCAGCGAATCACTTGCAGATCGAGTTCGAGTTTCAGTTCGTCTTTGAACATCTGCGCCAACTCGCCCGCAGTCATCCCATGCCGCAGAGGCAAATGATGGAATCCAACAAACGACTCGAGACCTGCATCTAGCATCGGTCCGGCCATGTCCAGACCATTGATCGGATTGGGGCGATCGAGCACTACGAAGCGTTTGCCCTGTTCGGCCGCTGCACGCATGGCCTCGCCCATGGTCGATACATACGTATAGAAGCGACAGCCAATGTCCTGAATATCGAACACAATCGTATCGAGGTTGGCCAACATCTCCGGCGTCGGTTTGCGAGTCGGGCCATACAAGCTAAATACCTTAAGTCCGGTGGCCGAATCTTGGGTATCGCCAATTTTTTCTATATCCAGCTTGCCTTCGAATCCATGTTCGGGACTGAATAGCGTCGTCACGTCAACTTGCTCGGCAGCTTGTAACAAAACCGCGGTCGAACGACCATCTTGCGCGCGACCTGTATGATTGGTGATCAGGCCGATGCGTTGCCCGGCGAGCTGTCGGAAGTTGTCGCGGACGAGTACATCGATACCGGTCTCCACTGCGGCAGTCGCTTTCGAATCCTTTGAAGTGGCAGATGCATCGTCGCCGGTCAATGACGAGGCGACGACATTGAGGATCTGACCCGCCAAACCATTCACGCTCCCTTTGCCGTCCGGGTGAACGCGATTGCTAAGGAAGATAAAGAACAGGTCGCGACTGGGGTCCATCCACAACACCGTACCAGTGAAGCCACCGTGTCCAAAGGCTCGATCACTCAGCAGATCCCCTTTGTTGCTGGAGTAGCCGGTCTTCTTGTCCCAGCCTAAGCCGCGAATACCACTGGAAACTCGATTCGGAGCCGTCATCAATTCGACGGTGCGTGGCGAGAGCACTTTTGTCGTCTGGCCATCGATTGTAAAACTTCCTCCGTCGAGCATCGTCGTCGCATAGACGGCAAGGTCATTGGCTGTAGAAAACAGACCAGCATGACCCGCGATGCCGTCGAGCAGATGAGCGCGCGGATCGTGAACGTCGCCTTGCATCCACTTCCCGTCGCGCTGTTGCGTCGGTGCAGCGCGTTGCTTGAGCGCTTCGGCGGGCAGATAACCGGTCTCGGTCATGTGCAGGGGCGCAAAAATATTCTCATGGCTAAACTCATTGACGTTCATGCCCGAGACGCGCTCAACAATTTTAGCCAACACTATGAAATTGACATCCGAGTACTTGAACTCCTGGCCGACGGGTGCAACCAATTTGAGGTCGCATATCTTTTGCCAGGCCACTTCAGGACCCTCTTCATAATCCGAGAGTGCATTGTCGGGGACCAAGCCGCTTTGATGGATCAGCAGATCGCGAATGGTGATATCGTCTTTGCCATTCGGAGCGAACTCGGGGAAGATGTCGACGACCGTTTGATTCAAACGTAGCTTGCCCATTTCGAGCAGCTTCATGATGCTCGTCGCCGTGGCTGTCGGCTTGGTGATACTGGCCATGTCGAACACCGTATCGGTTGTCATGGCTTCCGTTTCGGGTTCGAGCCGCTTATTGCCGTAGGCTTTGAGCCAGGCAATTTTGCCGTGACGTCCAAAGCAGAGGACGCAACCTGGCATTTTGCCCGCTGCGATGCCTTCACTTACCAAAGCATCGATTTGTTGAAGGTGTTCTGCGTCGAAGCCAAGGGTCTGTGGGTCGACCTGCGGTAGTGTCGTCTCCGCAGGAGCTTGGCCATAGGCGTTGTCCGTTGCGGTGGCTAGCAGCCCAGCGCAGAAGAGTACGAGCCCACAGTAGATTGAAACGTAGCGTGTCGAAAAACAAAGCATGGGGCTCTCTTTCGTCATCAGGTGGGATTAATTTGGGTCGGAAGGTTGAGATCAGAAGATAGCTTAGTCCAAAACCCAGCAATTGTCGCGTGAACGATTACAAATTCGTCAACGATCCCACCTGGTTTACGGACATTAGACTTTAAACCTAAAACTCGTTGTCTCAGTTTCGACCTAGGCCATAAGACTACCGTTCGCGAGTTAGTTCATTTGTTGACCACGAAAAACACGAAAAGCTGTTTCAGTTTTGCTTTAATTGTTTAGTGCATCTCACGATTTCATCCCCAAAATCATTTAGTGGACGATTCGTTCATATTTCTCATTGTAAACCTCGAACATCACTCCTGCGATTTCGCTACTTTCATCTTTGAACATTATTTCAGCATCGCTCATTACCTCGTTGCTGGATCATCATGAACACCAGCAGAGGTTTCTTTCGTGTCCTTCGTGTGTTTCGTGGTTAATATTCAATGCTCTTGCTGTCGGTCTTCGATGGCTTGGGCCAGGGTTCGGATGCGGCGAATCATGCCGTCTAAGCCGCTGCGACGCTGCGACGAGACGAATTGATCCAGACCGATCTTGCGAAACAAGGCTTCTATGTCGAAGCTCAGCACATCGCTGGCCAGTTGCCCAGAGAATAGAGCTTGCAGCAGCGCGATCAACCCGCGCACGATCTGAGCATTGGAGTCAGCGACGAATTCAAACTTAGTGGGCACATCGGGGACGGGGCGGCCGATCAAGTAGACTTCGCTCATGCAACCGGGAACCGCTGTGGTCAACGCCTTGAGCGGTGCAAACGTATCGGGCAATGCTTCTCCCAACTCCATCAACAATTCAGTTTTGCTATTCTTGTCGTCGAACAACAAGAACTCTTCGATCAGCTCTTCGGCGGCTTCGGCAATCGTCGGGCGACTGGCCGCGGCGAAGACGATCGTTGTTTGCTCGTCATTCGCGATTGCGCTAGCGCCGGTCGAGCGAGCGGACTGCGCTGCGACGATCTCCTGCAGGGCGTCGACCAGTCGATCGATGTCGGCTCGCGTATTGTACATGGCCATCGATGCGCGGCAGGTGCCTGGGATGTCGAGCGCGGACATCAGCGGCATGCAACAATGGTGTCCAGTGCGCACCGCAATCCCAGCATTGCTCAGACGCGTGGCGATATCGAGCGCAGCGATGGGGGGAGTGTCGATAACGAAACTGATCACAGCGGCCTTGTTCTTGGCGGTGCCGACAATGCGCAGGCCTGGTACTTGTTCGATGCGCTGCGTAGCGTACTCGAGTAGTTCATGCTCATAAGCGGCGATGCGCTCCATGCCAATCTCTTGGATGTAGTCGATGGCCGCACCCAAACCGATGGCACCGGCAATGTCCGGCGTGCCCGCTTCAAAGCGATTCGGGAGCGGGGCATAGGTCGTTCGTTCAAAGCTGACCGTGTCGATCATGTCTCCGCCACCTTGATAGGGAGGCATAGCTTCCAGCAACGCTCGCTTACCGTACAGCACTCCGATCCCCGTGGGAGCGTAGAGCTTGTGGCCGCTGAAGGTATAAAAATCGCAATCGAGCGCGACCACGTTGGTAGCAAAATGGCTGACCCACTGCGCACCGTCGACCAAGACCATCGCACCGACCTGGCGGGCGCGGGCGATGATCGGTGCAATGTCATGGATCGTTCCGAGCGCATTGGAGACATGCTGCATGGCGACCATGCGCGTCTTGGAATTCAGCAGTTGATCGAGCTGACTCAGGTCGAGTTCACCACAGGAAGTGACGGGGAGCACGCGCAGGCGAGCACCACGAGTTTGGCAGACCATCTGCCAGGGAACAATGTTCGAGTGGTGTTCGAGTCCCGACAGCAGCACTTCGTCACCGACCTGCAGTTGACTATTGCCCCAAGAGCTAGCCACCAAATTGATCGCTTCGGTCGCCCCGCGCACAAAGATACACTCGGCCGGCTCCGCGGCACCGAGGAACTGAGCCACCTTGCCGCGCGCCCCCTCGTAGGCATCGGTGGCACGTGAGCTGAGCGGATAGACGCCGCGATGAATGTTGGCGTTGTCGTGGGTATAGAAATGGACCAGCGCGTCAATCACCGCTTGCGGCTTTTGCGTCGTGGCGCCATTGTCCAAATAGACCAGCGGTCGTCCGTTCATTTGCGTCGACAGAATCGGGAAGTCGCCGCGAATCGCGTCGCCCAGGGGAGAATGCATAGTTCTTGGTTCTTGGTTCTTGGTTCTTGGTTCTTGGTTCTTGGTGCTTGGTGCTTGGTGCTTGGTGCTTGGTGCTTGGTTCTTGGTGCTTGGTGCTTGGTGTCGTGCCGAAAACTAGTGTTTGAACATTGGGACTGTAACACAGTTCCATTTGGGAAGGAACCATCGAACTGAAATCGTTTGATGCCGAGTCGGCGCAAATCGTTTAACGCCTAGACGGAGTAGCCGGTGGATCGGGAGTGATTCTACTACCGAGAGTTGTCGCGATGCGGTAGCGACAGGAACATCGCGGGTTTACCGGCTACGCAGGCGCAGGCAGGAGCGGAGTGGATTGCACCTAGCCACGAGACCATGCGCAAGAGGTTCTGGGGAGTCTGGTTGTGTAGGACGAAATTAGCCCACTGGGACTTCATTGTCGGCAGGGAGCGGACACTCAGGGAATGCAAAATGAGAAATAGCAATTGCAAAATGCAAAATGCAAAATGCAATCCTTTCTTGGCCCTGGCACTTCATTTTTCATTGTGCAATTTCCACTTTGCATTTCTCAACAATTTATTCCCAATGCTTGCTGCTTTGGAAACCAAGCACCAAGAACCAAGAACCAAGAACCAAGAACCAAGCACCAAGCACCAAGAACCAAGAACCAAGAACGTTTTAGCACTCCTCGCGGAGGCTGGGACCGCCGAAGCTGGTGCCGTCGGCAAGATCATCGTCGAGTGTGTCGAGCGGACTGCGCAAGGCGGCTTGCAACGCCAGCAGAGGTAGCCCACAGCAGGGAGTCAAACCCAGTAGCTCCTCGGCTGACCAACCAAGCTGTTGGCACCAATGGGCGAAGCTAAGCTGCGTCCAGGCGGTCTGCGGCTGGCCTTCGCAAGTATTGGCTAACATCGACGCCAGACCTTCACACGTCTGGCAGCCGTCCCCCTCGAACCAAGCTTGCAGGATGATCCCGTCGCCGTCTAGGCTCAATTCGAATTCAAGCTGACAATTGTTCTCATTGCAGCGTACCATTGCGGCGTGCGTCGCATCGTCGCAGGGGCCGCGATGGTGGGGGTCGAGGTAATGATCGTGGAGCGTTTGTTGGTAATTACACATAATTTAATTAATTTTTGTCACATATTCACTGTCATTGGTTGACTTTGAGCAGCGCGAATTTCTTCTTGCCGCTGCGCAATACGATAACCGACTCGCTGGCCAGGTCCTTGGGTGTCAGCACATAGTCAACCGCATCTATGCGACGATTGTTCACGTAGGCGCCTCCCTGTTCAATGGTACGCCGAGCATCGCTCTTGCTCTTGGCCAACCCGACTTTGGCCAGCGCGTCCAGAAGTGGCAAACCGTTTTGCAGTTCGCTCAGCTCGATCGTCGCGCTGGGGACATCGTGAAAAATCTCGCTCAATTGTGTGTCGTTCAAATCGTTGATCTCGGCACCAAAGAAGACTTCGGTGGCTTTGGTAGCGGCAGTCAGCCCCTCTTGGCCGTGAACGAATTGGGTCATCCACTGCGCCAATCGTTTTTGCGCGGTGCGCGTGTGGGGCTCGTCTGCTACGGACTGCTCGAGCGCGGTGTACTCTTCGCGCTCGACTTCTGTCAAGAAGCGTAGGCACATCAGCACGTCGCTATCGGACACGTTGACCCAGTATTGATAGAAGGCATAGGGGGATGTGCGATGGGGATCCAACCAAACTGCCCCTGTCGCCGTTTTGCCCATCTTGCGGCCGTCACTGGTCAGTAGCAGCGGGCAAGTCAATCCGTGCAACTGCGCACCATGCATGCGTCGGGCCAGGTCGATGCCGGCGGTGATATTCCCCCATTGATCGCTACCGCCGAGTTGCAGTTGGCAACCATATTCTTTGTGCAGGTAGGCGAAGTCGTAGGCCTGGAGCAGCATGTAGCTGAATTCGGTGTAGCTCAAGCCCGCGTCGTCACGATCCAGTCGGCCCTTCACGGAATCCTTACTGAGCATCACGTTGACGGGAAAGTTTTTTCCCACATCGCGCAAGAAATTAATGTACGACCAACCGCTCATCCAGTCGTAATTGTTGACCAATCGAGCCGCAGCGGGACCATTGAACTCCAGGAAGCGGCTCATCTGAGCTTTCATGCCATCGACGTTCTCGGCCAACGCGTCGGGAGAAAGGAGCACACGCTCTTCCGATTTACCGCTGGGGTCGCCAATCATCCCGGTGGCACCACCTACTAGAGCAATCGGCTTGTGGCCGCATTGTTGGAAGCGGCGGAGCATCATCAACGGCAATAGGTGACCACAGTGCAGGCTGGAAGCGGTCGGGTCGAATCCGGCGTAGACACATTGCGACTGGACCAATAATTCTTTGAGCGCCTGCGACTCAGTACTTTGATGAATCAAGCCACGCCAGGAGAGTTCATCAAGTATGTTTATTTTGCTCATGGGTTCTTTATGGGGTAACCGATTGCGATGCTTGTTAACTCAAACTTAAAACGAATAGTTTACGTTGACGTGAACGGCCTCGTTAAGGGAGTGGAATGGCTGAATTGTAGAATAGGTGTGCTATGGGTTTTTCAATACGCTGGGGGACCACCGTGCTACGTTGTGGCAAGAGCCCGCAGCGCGAGCTCGGCAAATATCAAGTCGGCTTGGGTGGTCACTTTGATATTCAGTGGGCTGCCTTCGATCAATTGCACGGGTGCTCCGCTGGCTTCCACGATGGCCGCGTCGTCGGTGGCCGAAGCGGCGTGTGGATTTTGAGCGTAGGCGGCATAGGCATCGAGCAGTAGCTGCCGGCGAAAGACTTGGGGAGTCTGAGCCAACCAGACATTGTCTCTCGGCAACGTCTGCTCGATAATTGGGTCGGCATCACTCGGGTTGGCATCTGCGCGCTTTAGGGTGGCGCTACAGGGGGTAGCCAAAATGGCTGCACCGCTTTTTTCGGCAGCAGCAAAAACTGCGTCAATCCAGGGGGAGGCAATGCAGGGGCGGGCCGCATCGTGAATGGCCACGAATGGGATCTCTGGACGTACGGCTCGCAGGCCATTGAGTACGCTATCGGCGCGTTGAGCTCCCCCCAATACGACTTGGATATCGAGCGAGTCGGTAAGGGTAGAGAACTCGTCATCGAACATCTCGCGATCTTCTGCCGCGATGACCAAGATGACTTGAGCCACGTCGGTTCGTTGCCCAAACGCCTGTGCAGCAAAAGTCCACATCGCTTTGCCGGCCAACGAGGCGTAGACCTTTTTGTGTTGTGGGTGGCCAAACCGGCTGCTTTTGCCCGCTGCGGCCAGAATTACTGCAAATCGACTCAAGGGAACAATTCCTACGGGCTGTTGTCAATGACACGACCGTCAGAATTGTCCCCCTCGAAGCGGAAAGGTCAATCGGACTGAATGGAACTGCGACCATGCCACAGCCCATAACCTAGGTTTAATTGTCCCATCGTACCGGACAATGGTTTGTTGCTGATGGCTGTGCCCCGCCCCAATTGTAAGAGTTGTAGTGTCTATGACCTCGACAAAGAATTCACTCCAATCCTTGGAATTGCCCACCCGGCTGTGTTTAGAAGCGGCCGTCGTCTCTCGCCTGCTTCGGTCGGGCAACCTGCCTGCCCCACTGTTTCCCTATTTTGCGGGCATCGTTGGAGCTAAGCCTTGTCAGGGTGACGGGATCGACGGTTTATGCGATGCTCGCCTGGCGGCGATCATCAACGAGATAATCCAGCCAGTCCAAGCGGATGCGAGCCAGACCGAACAACGAAAGACCCAGCACTCGGCCCAGTGGCTGGCCGCCGCCTGTCGCTGTGCTGCCGAGCAATACACGCAATTGCAGTTGGGCATCGGCCCGCGCCTGCTGGCTGCCAGCCTGCTCCCCCTCTATCGCTGCTTGGCTACCGGCAATCTGTCCGAAGGCTTGCGACAGTGCCAAACTCGCTTGGCAGAGCTGTTGTGTCTACTTGCGCTGTGCCACGAAGTAGGCGATGAATTGGTTGAAGTGCTCGACGGTCGAAATCGACGCATGGACTCCCCCGATAGCATCCTGTCGACACAGTTTAATCTGAACCTAGCCTGTGTCGCTGAGCTCCTGTGCGAGCTTGCCAGTGGCTTCGATCCAGTTGGTCAACAATTTAGCGCAGTTTCTGTCGAGCGTCTACAGCGATTCGACTCGAAGCAGCCTCAGACCGTGATTCCTCAATGGGCCACGCCTAGCTTGCTTTGGAGATTGTCGGGCGAGTTGATCTCGAAGAATTCGGAGTTGGTGCTGCCGCGCAGTTGGATCGATACCCCTGTACCGTGGAATAGCGTGGCTGACCATTGGCAAAAGCTGAGTTTCCAACTCAGTAGCCAACCGAACGCTCAACCCCCCACGGTAGCGGTCGGCGGCACGGTCGATAACGACCAAGCGCATCGCGATTCGGCCGTCGCTAGCACGCCTGCGCTGGGCAGGATGACTCAAGAAATGACGGCAATGCCTTCGAAAACCGAGCCGCCTCTGCAAGGTCCCACTGCGACTCCCATCTCGCTCGACTGCTTGCCAGTTGAGGAGGTCGGCGATGAAGAGAACACGCTGGCGACCATTGAGGCTATCTCGGCGCTGATCAAGGCCAAAGAAACGACTAGCGTGGACCCCAAGGTGATCATCGCTGAGATCCACTCGCACAACGATCCCATTTTTGTGAATGTGATCCGACGGCAGATTGGCAAGTGCCGCGCAGACGATCGCGCGGTGTCATTGGTATCGATGGTCGTACTTCCCGAAGACGAAAACGCTCAGCACCCAATCCACGAAAACGGGTTGAAGCGGTGGCAGCAGAAATTGGTCAATTGGCTTGCAGAGCACCCTCAAGTAATCGAGCCCCATGCATTCTTGACCACCGACGGAGAGCTCCTATTGTGCTTGCTAGACTTAGAGCGCAATGAAACCACGGCGCTGGTACGACATGGATTGGTCGAGGTATTGACGGGTCAACACGTCGACGCCGGCCGAGGCAATGTGTTGGCCAAGGTCAACGTTCCGGCCCGCTACCATGCTGGCATCGCCTCGACCAGCTCTCCTGGGGCGGGCTTTTCACCAGAACAACTGATCGAACCGGCCATTCGCTGCTTGTCCGCTGCGAGTGCCCATGGCAAGGCCTCGATCAAGAGTATCGAAGTCTATTGAGTTGGAATTTGGCATTTCTCACCAACAATTCTTCTTGACCCTATCACGCATCGCCTGCTAGTCTTGCCCGCACTCGCCGCGATCATCGTTTGTGATTAGCACTTGCGATTGGCTGGGCCGTGGCCATACCAGCTCGACGCCGACGAGTGGAGTTGTAGAGACTGTCTAAACGGGCTAGGGCTTGGACGCATCATATACACCATCTCGCTGCACCTCGGTTAGACGCCGCAGTGCTAACTGGACTCAGCTTGCCATTTGCGGATTGCTGCTGATTGGCGTATGCGGCTGCGCGACTTGGACGAGCGAGAAAACGACGTCTGCCCCCGATACCTCAAGTCTACTTCCGCCAAGACAGCTCAACCCAGACAGTGTGGTGATCAAAACCGTATTGGTGCGATTCCCGGCTGAATCGATAGCCGACCTGGAAGAGCAAGTGTGGCGTCTAAGCAACGAAGCGGTTACCGACATCGTTCTGCGACAGCGACTTGATCAAAACGGTCTACGTGCCGGAGTGATCATGGGAGATTTCCCCTCGATGATTCGTCAGCAGCTCGATCAGACCGCTGAGAAGCAGAAGACCGACGCATTAGAACACGCTGGCTTGGCGGCTGACGTCGACAATCGCTCGCTTAGCATGCAGTGTCGTGCCGGCCGTCGTAAGGATCTACTTGTCAAACCCGAATTGCCCGACCCGCTAACAGTTCTTTCGACGCTTGATGGACAGCATGTAAGCGGAAATACGTTCGACCGAGCCACTGTGTTGTTCGACCTGCGTGTTTTGCCCCACGGCGATGGAAGTGCGACGATCAATCTAACTCCCGAAGTGCAACATGGTGAACAGCGTCAGACGTTTGTTCATAGCGACTTTGGCACTCGGGCTGAAATGCGCCGCGGTGTACAGCGTTGGAGTGAACTCAAGATCTCGGCCAAGTTGACTCCGGGGCAAGTTCTCATTGTATCGAGCTCATCCCCCGCCAAAGCGCTGGGTAGCACGTTCTTCGTGACTAAAACTGCCGAGCACACCGAAGAACGCGTGTTGTTGCTGGTGCGGTTGGCCGAATCGCAGCTCGACGATCTTTTCGCTCCCGAAGTGGTTCAGCAAGCCCAAGCCATGGCCGAACGCTAGTGCAAGTCGGCAAAGTTCTTGAGTAGTTGCAAGCCGTCGCGCTGGCTCTTCTCGGGGTGGAATTGCGTGGCATACAAATTGTCTTGCCACACGGCCGCGCAAAAGGGTAAACCGTATTCGCAGCTCAACCAGACCACGTCCGACTGCGCCGGGTGAACGAAGTAACTGTGTACAAAATAGAAGTGGGCCTTGGCTGGGATGTCTTTGAGAAGCGAACAACCTGGCTTGTCGACCGTGACTTGATTCCAGCCCATATGCGGCACCTTCAAGCCTTGTTCACTAGGCAATTCGATTGGGAATCGCTCGACGCAGCCGGGGAGCACGCCCAAGCCCGCTTGCTGCCCACCTTCGTATCCGACCTCGAATAATAGTTGTAAGCCCAGACAGATCCCCAGGAACGGACGGCCTCGCGCAATCGACTCGCGCAGCGGATCGACCAGGCCACGGTTGGTCAGCTCTCGCATCGCATCGCCAAACGCACCCACTCCGGGCAAGATGACTTTATTGGCCGAGGCGATCTGCTCGGGATCGCTGGTCACCGTAGCCGCATGGCCGACATGTTCGAGCGCTTTTTGCACGCTTCGCAAATTGCCCATCTGATAGTCGACAATGGCGATTTCAAGTTTGGAAATTTTCCTGCTCGCTTATACCCGTTGTGATGGTTGGCCGTAGTGGGCGAGGCATCGAGCCCTCGACGTATAATGAATTAACGAATCCAGCGGACCAGTAACCTCGTCGGTTACCTGGGACTCGTAACCTCGTCCACTACTGTAATTGTGCCAGCGCTTGGAGCACTTGCGCGTCGTGTCCGTCGACTTGCACACGCTTCCATACCTTAATCACTTTTCCGCTGGCGTCGATGAGGAAGGTCGAGCGTTGAATGCCCATCGACTTCTTGCCGTACATGTTCTTTTCCCGCCAAGCACCGTACTTTTGGGCAACCTTGTGATCGGCATCGACCAGAAGTGGGAAATTCAACGAGTATTTGTCGCGAAATTTTACGTGCGAGTCGACGTCGTCGGGGCTGACTCCCAGTAGGACAGCTCCAGAGCGCGAAAGTTCGGACTGAGCATCACGGAAGGCGCAGGCCTCGCGCGTACAGCCGGGGGTGTCGTCCTTCGGGTAAAAGTAGAGCACGACCGGTGAACCGGCCAAGTCGCTGAGCTTGATTTTCTTCTCTGAGTCGCTGGTCAGGGTAAAGGCAGGGGCCTTGCTTCCTTCTTCGATCCAATCGGCCATCATCGGGTCTCCTGGTAAGTATGTATGCCATCCGGGTTTAAACGTTGCAGGCATACTCTGTGTGCCGTAGAACGTTGAAACGTAGCATTTCATGCTCGGGCGGACGGCACAAGGGACCGTTACGCTACTTTTGGATAAGGTATTGCGAGTTTCGTCCAAGTTGGCTATCAGTAGAGCGTCTGCGCCGCTGCGCACTTCTAACTCGATCGAACCGCAAAAAAGGCTATTCTTTCTATGTGGCTTTTCACTAGATTCGTCTGGCTGGCAATCCCAGCTAGCTTGGGATTCCTGGCCGCGCAGGCTCCCAATTACGGAAACGCTCAAGAAGCGACTGCAGCAGCCGGGCAAAAGCTGATTCTCGGCTTTCGCATAATCGACTGGAAGACCAAGCATATCGACGATCCCGACGCGGCGGCCACCCACGCTCAGACGCTCCGCAAGCTGGGTTGTGAAGTCAAGACGGCTCAGCACAATGGCCACAGTGATGTGCAGTGCCGCACCGTGTACTGGAAATCATTGGCTCTGGACACTCAAGAGCAATTGCAGCAATGGAAATCGTGGCTCGAAATTGCCGGGTTTGACGTGATTCATGGTCATCCTGCCTCCAGTCAAAAAGTCACCAATGCCGATGGAAGTCACAAAGAGGTCGTCAAGTATCGCTTGGCCGACTGGCGTTCGCAGCACATCCACCAGGCGGCGGAAGTTGGCCAGTTGACCACTTTGTACCGTTCGTTGGCCTGTGAGGTCGAAAACCATGACCATTCGGGCCATACCGACTTGAGCTATCGCTGCCCCGCGTGGATGGAAATCGAGCTTCCCAGTCATGAGGCGGCTCACAAATGGCAAGATTTCTTGAAAAATGCCGGTTTCGAGACGGTGCACGAGCACTAGAGAGACATTTGGGACTCGCGGGCCTCGTCCACTTCCACCAACCCATAAATCTGACTACTTTTTTAGCCCCTTGCCGCTTGGCGGCCCCTTAGCTAGACTACTTCACTTCAAAAACACTTGATAACGGAAGCAATTCCGGAGAAATGACATTATGCCTAAGATGAAGACCCACAAGGCGACCAAGAAGCGTTTTCGCCTGAGCGCAACGGGCAAAGCCATGCACCGCGCCGCGGGCACCAGCCACTTAGCTTTTCGCATGAGCCCCAAGCGCAAGCGCAATCTTCGTGGAACGCGTGTGCTGGCCAAGCCACAGACTCGCCAAATCCACGATTGCCTGCGCGGCAACAGCTATTAGAGCTGACAAGACAACGACGAACAGAGCGGGGATTTAGTTCCAAGCATCTGGGTACAACGAATGACGGCTAGCCGCCTCCCCGCGCGGCTCTAGTTTCTTGCAGCGCCACCGTTGCTTGGCAAAACACCAGTCATCGACCTGAGATCGCTAGTATTGATGATGTAAGGTAATTTCGATGAGGACTCGTAAGGGTGCCGCTCGTACACAGGCCAACAAACGCCTATTGAAACGAGCGTCTGGATATGTCAGCGGCCGCCGCAAGCTATTGCGTACTGCAAAAGAGACGTTGGTTCGCGCCGGTGTATTTGCCTATCGCGATCGCCGTATGAAGCGCCGCGAATTCCGCCGACTGTGGATCGTCCGCATCAGTGCGGCCTGTTCGCAGCAGGGGCTGCGCTACAGCCAATTCATTCATGGCCTGAGCTTGGCCAACATTGGCTTGGATCGCAAGCAGTTGTCGGAGATGGCAATCAACGATCCGGCTGGTTTCCAAATGATTGTGGACCAAGTCAAGTCGGCGCTGGCCAATAAGACAGCCGCCTAACTCGCGTTGGAGTACAGGCTTTAGCCGCCTCGAACCTATAGACGAAATCTTAAAAGCGGCGCGCGGTAATCACCGCCGCCGCTTTTTTTCATATTTGTTAACGGACGCACATTGCTGCTTGGGTCTTAGGCTAGTGGACGAGGCCCGCGAGGCCCGGGCAGATACCGAAACAAACGGACAC
>JADYZV010000160.1 GCA_020852965.1 Pirellulaceae bacterium
GATGAGGCCGAGAAACACGCGCTAGCTGAGATGGTTTTAAAGTATTCATGCTATAGTTGTAGCGCACCCTATCAGCTTGCACAGCCCTAGGTCATAAATTCACAGCCTAGGAGCGTCGAGCCACATTAACTAGCCTAGGCGACGAAAGCGCTGGACACGGTGATTCTCGGTATCGAGCACGTGCACGTTGGATTGGGAATCGGTTATCAGGGCCCAAGGGCGATTGAACAGTCCCGGGCCGGAACCGGCTTGACCCCAAGTTTCGAGCGATTGACCGTCACGCGTGAAACGCTGCACACGATGATTGCCGAACTCAGCAACCAACAGATTCCCTTCGTGGTCGAAATCCATGCCGTAGGGACAGTTCAACTCTCCGGGTAGACTTCCACAGGTGCCCCATATTCGCTCTAAACGTGGGGTAGTAGTACCTGAGACATCGAAGACTTGGATGCGGTGATTGCAGGCATCGGCTACCCACAAGAGTCCTTGTTGGTCGAACAGCAGAGCTTGCGGTCGCGAGAACTGCTCGGGCTCGCTTCCCTGACTTCCCCAGCAACGAATGAATTGTCCATCGGGGGCGAACTCCTGAATGCGATCGATCTGGCCGTACTGCCCGATGAAAAAGTGGCCGTTGGCGGCTTGAGCTACGTCGGTCACGAAGTGAAACTGGCCTGGATCGTCACCGTTTTCGCCGCCGATGGTCCGCGCCCCATCGAGTTCTCCAGAGGGCGAGTAGACCAACATACGAAAGTAGTGCGTATCGGCCACTAATAGCGAACCGTCGTTGGCAAAGGCTAAGCCGGTAGGCTTGCCTTGTGTGATGATCGGAGTGCGCCAGCCGCGCACATAATTGCCATCGATATCGAAGACTTGGATGCGGCCCATCATGTCGACAATGTAGAGTTGGTCGAGTTGATCGATGGCCATCGCGCGAGGTTTGAGGAGCCTTCCGTCAGAAAAGCCGCGGCGACCCCACACCAAGTCGGGTTGGAATTTGGCGTGCGACTGAGGGACACAGCCATTGGCAGACAGTAGCGTCGATACACCCGCTGCGGCTAAGAGCGATCGTGAACCACTGCTGAGCAGATCGTGCGCAAAGGCTCGACGGCTGAGCAGGTTGGGTGGTGATGGGCGAACTACTGGCGCGGGTGTTGTATCGAGAATGGTGTGGCGGAATTGTCCCATATTGGGCTGGCTTCGCAGGAGGCGGGCTGTCGATTGGACCTTACAAACACTATCATAACGCGTATCAACCAGAGATTTCGTTACTTTCGATTTTATAGCGCAACAAGATGGCCCATACGCTCGACTGGAAAAGCAGCGGTGACCCACGCGACCTCGTGCATATTGCTGTCCAAGCTCTGGTGGAAGGGCGTTTGGTAGCTTTGCCTGCTGAGACGGCCTATCATGTGTTTGCCAGCGGCTTGCGACCCGAAGCGGTAGCGCAATTGGCCAAGCTGGCAGAGCGACAGCAGACACGTCGGCCGTGCATTTTTCTCCGTTCGCCGCAAGAGGCGCTGGACTACTCCCCCAATTTATCGGTAGTCGCTAGTCGCATGGTCCAGCGTGGTTGGCCGGGGCCATTAGTGCTCGAGCTACCTGCAGACCAAGATTCGAGTCTGTCTAGCAATCTGCCAGCCGTGGTCCGCAGTCAATTGCTCATTGATGGGAAGTATCTGCCGCAACGAGTTGCTGCACACGAGGCGATCGTACAAGCCATGCGGCTCATGCCCGGTCCGCTGGCGGCTGCTTCGATGGTTGATCCAGAAGGCAATGCGATTTGTAGCGGCGTCGAAGCGGCTCGCATGGCCGGCGATAGTGTGGTAGCCGTGATCAACGATGGTGCGACGCACTACGGTGGTTTTGCGTCGACCGTACGTGTCGACGGGGCCGAGTGCCAGATGACCGCTCCTGGCGTAATCGAGCTCGAAGCACTACAGCGAATGAGCCAATTTGTGGTACTGCTGGTTTGCACGGGCAATACCTGCCGTAGCCCAATGGCGGAAACCCTACTACGCGACATGTTGACCAAGCGTTTTGCTAAATTGTTTAGCGGCCCATACCCTCCTGCTACCATCGCATCGGCAGGATTAAGCGCATTTCCTGGCGGTCCCGCTGCGTCTGAAGCGATGGCGGTGATGAAGCAGCGCGGGTTGAGCTTGCAGAACCACCAAAGCCATTCGATCACGGAACGCTCTTTGCGGCATGCCGACTTGATACTTGCCATGACCAATTCCCACCGATCTGCTATCTTAGAACGCATGCCGACGCTTAGTTCCAAAGTGCATTTGCTAAGCGGCGGGACGAGCGATGTTTCGGACCCATTCGGGGGGGCTGAGGCGGTCTATAAGGCTTGTGCCGATGAGATGGAGCAGTATTTGCGTGGTTGGCTGGCTATGATTGAAGAAACTTGGTTCCCCAACTGGCAAGTGGAGGTAAGTTAGCAACTGATCGAGGAGGAAGTGTCCGTTTTCCTCTGAGCAATCGCGTCCTACGCAACACTTTCTTTCCATGCGATTCAAATTCTTATGCATATTTCCATAGGCAGCGATCATCGGGGTGTGCAGATCAAAGCTCGGCTGGTATCGTCGTTGAGCGCTGCGGGGCATCAAGTCGAGGACTTGGGGACCGACTGCGAGCAGAGCGTCGACTATCCCGACTTCGCATCGGCCGTCTGTCGCCGTGTAGCTGCGGGCCAAGCCGAGCGGGGCATCTTGATCTGCGGAACTGGCATGGGGATGACCATTGCCGCCAACAAATTCAAGGGAGTTCGGGCAGCGAATTGCTTCGATCAAGTGATGGCCGAGCTTTGTCGGCGACACAACAACGCGAATGTTTTGTGTTTACCAGGGGACTTGATCGGTGATCGCCCAATCGACGAATTGGTCAACATTTGGTTAGCCACTGAGTTTGACGCTGGTCGCCATGAACGACGTCTGGAAAAGATTGTACTGATCGAAGACGAGCACGAAGCGGGTAGTGGGATATAGATCATCGTTCGTCGGTAAGATCATGAATCTCGGTGATATCTATTTCAAGGCGTCTGTTGTCAGTCTATGGACTCCGCCACTCGCGACGTTTCATGAGTTCGAAATGATATGAAATCGCTTCCTAGCATAAGTCGACCATTGCTGGGCGGTTTTCAGTGGTTCGTGGCGCGTTACCTCAGGAAGAATTTTCATGCGGTCGCAGTCAATCGTGAGCACCTGCTCGCGGTCATGCGGGCAGAAGGCGAATCGATCGGCCCAGACGACGCGTTGGTCATCTTTGCCAATCACGCTTCGTGGTGGGATCCGTTGACGGCGATTTTTGTTGCTCAGCGACTCTTTGGCGACTACGTCATGTACGCTCCCATAGATGCCGAAGCCTTGCGCAAGTATCCAATGTTTGGACGGATGGGTTTTTTTGGCGTCGAGCAACAGAGTCGTGTGGGGGCGGCAGAGTTCTTAGGGATTGCAGAAGAAATCCTTCGCCATCCAGGCGCGTCGCTGTGGGTAACGCCGGAAGGACGATTTGCCGATGTCCGCGATACCTCAGCCCGCTTGATGCCAGGTCTAGCGCATTTGGCTCGGAAGATCGCGGCACGTCGGGCTGAGTCGCTACCGGCTGATGGAGGTGCTCAGAATGGAGATTTTCGGTCGCGATGTGTGTGGTTCATTCCTGTCGCGGTCGAGTACACTTTTTGGGAAGAGCGACAGCCCGAGCTGCTGATGTGGTTTGGTCGTCCACTGTCGGACAGCGCCATGCAGGGCGAGGCTAAATCCCAATGGGATCGAGAGTTAAGTGAACGGCTGCGCGCTGCACAGCGCGAGTTGGCCAGCGCCGTGGTAGCGCGCGATGTGTCCCAGTTCGATATTCTGCTCGGCGGTCGCAGTGGTTCTTTCTTTATTTACGACTGGTGGCGCAAGTTACTGGGGCTCCTGCGTGGCCGGCGCGTCCAGGTCGAGCATGGTCAAAAGCTCAATGAGCGTTAGGTGTAGTGGACGAGGCACACAGCCCTTTGGGTCGGTGGGTGCCAGGGACTCCTAACCTCGTCCACGACATCCAGCCCTGGATCTCAGCTTTGGAGGATTCCGGCGGCGGAGCGTCGGGCCACATTAAGGTCGGGCCACATTAATGACATGGAATGACGCAAGTAGGGATGTTTACTTGTCAGAATTTGCGTATTTCACCCACTGTTTGGTAGACAACTGCGAACGCGCAATGCTATCTTGCTTGCCTACGTTTAGGGCGAGCGGAACGATTCCCCTAATTGTTTGACGAACACAAGAGTCGGTTGGCAAAGGATCGCATCCATGAAGTGGACTCCCGGAGTCGTGACACGCAAAACGGTTTGGTCGGAAGGGCTATTTACGCTGGCCATCGAAGCACCGGAGGTTAGTCCGTTTGAGCCTGGGCAGTTCCTACAGCTTGGCGTTGAGCTCGAAGATGGCCACGTGCATCGCCCCTATAGCGTCGCCTCGCCCCACGGTCGGACGCTCGAGTTCTTCATCGTGCTCGTCGAAGATGGCAAGCTGACTCCGCATCTGTGGAGCAAAGAAGTCGGTGACTCTATCGATGTTAGCGCCAGAGCGGCGGGCAGCTTTACGTTGAGCCACTGTCCCGACGCTAGCGTGTTATGGCTCGTCGGCACCGGTACCGGCTTAGCTCCCTATATCGCGCTGCTGCGCACGGACGAGCCCTGGCAGCGGTATTCCAAGATCGTTGTTGTGCATGGCGTGCGTCACTCGACCGACTTGGCCTATCAACAAGAGTTGGCCGGTCACAAGGAGCGATATGGCGACCGTTTCGATTCGATCCCCGTCGTCTCGCGTCAAGAAGTCCCCGGCGCATTGTCTGGCCGCATTACGACTTGCATTGCCAACGGTACTCTCGAAGCCGCCGCCCATCAAGCCTTCACGCCGGACTGCTGCGTGATGATGTGTGGCAATCCCGACATGTTGACCGATATGGAAACGCTGCTTGGCGAGCGTGGTATCAAACGCCACAAAGCCAAAGATCCTGGACAGATTGTGGTGGAACGGTATTGGTAGGCGCCGTCTGGCTAAACCCAATTTGCTTCAAGCCGCTCGCTTCGCTCGGCCAACCGCTGCGATCTGCCTACTCTTTGCATTTTGGTGGATTCGTTGGTAGGTTTATTTTGTCCCGCTGCCTAACAGCAGTGCGCAACCGTCTGGCGACGGTAGCTACGAGCTTTGCTAGGCAACTTCCCAAGTGTCGCCGCTGCGGAATAGTTTATTCAAGTCCCCGGCACCACGTTTAGCGATGGCAGAGTCAAGTTGTCCGCGCACTTGATCCTCGAAGATCGGTATTTCAATATCGCGGAAGACACCGATCGGTTCGGGGAATTGAGGATGCCGCATCTTGGCGAGTAGATGAACCAAGGTTGACTCGGCTTTCTCATCATGGAACAACAAGTCGTCATGCGAGACGCTACCGTCGGCCAGACTGACCACTTCGGGGTGCAGGCCGTTGAGGCGAATTCCCTTGTCGCGGTTCTTGCCAAAAATCAACGGCTTGCCATGCTCCAGCTCCAATGTCGTGTCGTCGCGCGTGGCTTTGTCCTGAGCGTAGCTGAACGCACCGTCGTTGAATACGTTGCAATTTTGATAGACTTCGACAACCGACGTGCCACGGTGCTGTGCGGCTCGATATAGGGTAGCGGCGAGGTGCTTGATGTTCGAGTCGACGCTGCGGGCGATGAACGATGCCTCAGCCCCCAGGGCGATGGAGATCGGATTGAGCGGATGATCTACGGCACCCATGGGCGTGCTCTTGGTGACCTGCCCTTCGGGGCTGGTCGGCGAATACTGCCCTTTGGTCAAACCGTAGATCCGATTGTTGAACAGCACCAATGTCAAATTGACGTTGCGCCGTAGCAAGTGGATAAAATGATTGCCACCGATGCTAAGCGAGTCGCCGTCTCCGGTAATGACAAAGACTTTCAAGTCCGGTCTGGCTACGCGCAAGCCGGTTGCCAATGCCGGTGCGCGACCGTGAATGCTATGCATTCCATAAGTGTTCATGTAGTACGGGAAGCGGCTCGAACAACCGATGCCCGAGATGAAGACAATTTGCTCAAGCGGCAAACCCAGACTGGGGAGCATTTTCTTCATCTGAGCCAGGATGGAATAGTCGCCGCAACCTGGGCACCAACGGATATCTTGGTCGCTGGCAAAGTCGTTGGCAGTTAGCACGGGGAGTGCAGCGCTCATCGGATTGTCTTCGTTAGAAAAAAGTTAAAGTATTGGGTCACGCCGTGTGCCGTGACCAGTAAGGTTCGTAGTTACGTTCGCAGCCGTTCGCGCGTCGGTCACTGACGGTAAAATAAGTTCTTTGCGTACGGTACAACGGATTGCGCCTACTACTTCGTTGCGATTAGCCGGCGCGAGACGTCAGCTTGCTGCTCGCCATATTCTGTTTACCGCTGGTCATTTCTGCGATCTTCTCGACAAGCTCCGATACGGAGAACGGCTTACCTTGCACCCGATTGTAGCCCACCGCATCGATCAAGTATTTTGCGCGAATCAACATACGGAGCTGGCCCAAATTCAATTCGGGAATCAACACCGATTCGTAGTTGCCTAAGATCTGCCCCAAATTGCTGGGGAACGGATTCATGTGCCGCAAGTGGCAGTGGGCCACGCTTCGTCCTTCTTCGATGCCTTTCAATACGGCAGTGCGGCAAGCACCGTAGGTACCACCCCACGATAACACGAGCAGCTCGCCTTCGCTGGGGCCGATGACTTCTTGCGGCGGAATGATCTTGGCGACATTGGCAACTTTCTGAGCGCGAATGTGAACCATTTTTTCGTGGTTGGCCGCATCGTAGCTAACATCGCCTGTTCCGTCCTGCTTTTCGAGTCCACCGACGCGGTGCATCAGCTCTGGGGTTCCGGGGATAGCCCAGGGACGCGCCAAATCGGCATCGCGCGAGTAGGGAAGGAATTTCTCACCGGCTTCTCCGGTGGGGTGGGTGATGGTGATAGGCTTAAGTGAATTTACATCTGGGATCGCCCAAGGTTCGGAGCCGTTGGCAATGTAACCGTCGGACAAAATCACGACAGGGACCATGAACTGAGTGGCGATGCGCCAGGCCTCGACGGCGGTGTCAAAGCAATCGCCAGGACTGCGCGCGGCCAACACGGGCACGGGAGCTTCACCGTTGCGTCCAAACAGCAATTGCAACAAATCGGCTTGTTCGGTCTTGGTCGGTAGCCCGGTGCTCGGCCCGCCGCGTTGAACGTCGATCACCAGTAGCGGCAATTCGATCATGACCGCAAGCCCCATCGCTTCTGCTTTGAGTGCGATTCCCGGCCCACTGCTGGTGGTGACTCCCATGGCTCCGCCATATGCGGCTCCGATCGTCGAGCAAATCGCAGCGATTTCGTCTTCGGCTTGGACCGTGCATATACCGAAGTTCTTGTACTTGCTGAGCTCGTGCAGGATATCGCTGGCCGGAGTGATCGGGTAGGAACCGTAGAACATCTCTTTGCCGCTCAAGTGGGCGGCGGTCATCAGTCCCCAAGCCATGGCCTGGTTGCCCATGATATTGCGGTAGGTACCCTTCGGTAATGTGGCCGGTTCGACTTGGTAGGACGATCCGAAGAGCTCGGTCGTTTCGCCAAAGGCCCAGCCTGCGCGCAAAGCTCGCTCGTTAGCTTCCTGAATATCAGGTAGCTTGGAAAACTTGGCTTGGATAAATCTTAGTGTGGCGTCCAAGTCGCGACCGTATAGCCAATAGACCATTCCCATCGCAAAAAAGTTGCGGCAGCGATCGGCCTCTTTGACGCCTAGCCCTAGCGACTGGACTGCGGTACGAGTCAACTTGGTCATCGGCACTTTGGCCAAGCGGTAGTTCTCAACCCAAGGCTCGTCCAGCGGGCTAGTTGTCAACTTGGCTAGCTTTAGGTCCTTGTCTTCAAAGCTATCCTCGTTGACGATCAGCAAACCACCTTTGCGCAAGTCACCAATGTTGGTCACCAGAGCGGCTGGATTCATGGCTACGAGCGCATCCAGGGTATCGCCGGGCGTGTGGACCTCGTGGGCCGCAAATTGCACCTGAAAACCGCTCACGCCCGCGCGGGTGCCGCGTGGTGCGCGAATCTCGGCGGGAAAATCTGGGAAGGTGGCCACGTCGTTGCCAGCCAGCGCTGACGTGTTGGTCAACTGCGTTCCTAGCAGTTGCATTCCGTCACCGGAGTCGCCCGCGAGTCTTACCGTAATTCCGCTTACTACTTGGACCTGCTTGGCGGCGTGCGCCTGCGGAGTGTCAGTCGACATTCAAAGAGTGCCTGTTTTGAATCAATTTGGATGGTGGGAAAGGCGAGCGAGCCAGTTGGCGAGATACAGCGTCCGTGCCGATTGCATGGTTTATATCGAATATCTAGCCTAGGCGGGACCACTCAATTTTACAAATGAGTGGCCCTTTGGGTAAGGCATTTATCCCAAATTCTCGGTGAATAGATAGCGTAGGCAGGGAAAAGAGCGTTTGCGGGACGAAATGCCGCAGGCTAGCAAGGAAGCAGCTCTGGTTGGAGCACTAGGCTTCGTCGAGCAGCTCGACGGCTTCAAACTTGTCCCCTTCGAGCATCGATAGGCTGGCACCGCCGCCGGTGCTGACGTGCGTGACCTGATCGGCGAAGCCTAGCTGCTCGACAGCCGCCGCCGAATCGCCACCTCCGATGATGCTCGTGGCCTGGCTGTCCGCAATGGCCTTAGCGACCGTCTTGGTTCCTTCGTCAAACGGAGGCATTTCAAAAACGCCCATCGGTCCATTCCAGACGACGGTCTTGGCGCTCTTGAGCAATTCGGCGTAGTTTTTAGCGGTTTGCGGACCGATATCGAGTCCCTCCCAGCCGTCGGGGATCTCCCCCGCCTTCACCACTTGCTTATTGCAGCTTGCCGAAAAGTCATCGCCGCAGTGGGTGTCGACGGGCAAAACCAGCTTCTTGCCCCCTTTGGCAATCAGTTCTTTGGCCAATTCGACTTTGTCTTTTTCGACCAGGCTCTTCCCCGTTTTGCCGCCGCCCGCCAGCGAAAAGGTATAGGCCATCGCACCACCAATTAGCACGTAGTCGCAAATGCCGAGAAGATTATCAATCACGTTGATTTTGTCGCTCACCTTGGCCCCTCCCAAGATCGCCACGAAGGGACGCTCGGGATTCGAAATGGTTTCACTCAAATACTGAATCTCTTTGGCGACCAAGAAACCGCTAACCTTCGGCTTGCTCCCCATCGCTTTGGGGACGGCGACCATCGATGCGTCGGTGCGATGGCAGGTGCCAAATGCGTCGTTGCAATAAATGTCGGCCCAGCCCGCGAGCTTGCTGGCAAACTCGGCATCTCCGGCTTGCTCACCCGCGTTGAAGCGTAGATTCTCAAGCACGACCACTTCACCATCTTTGAGGGCCGATATCTTCGATTGTGCATCGCTGCCAACCGTATCGCTGGCGAATGCGACCGGCTGCCCCAAAAGTTCACTGAGTCGTTTGGCTGTCAGGGCCAGCGAGTATTTGGGCTCAGCTCCAGTGCCCTTGGGACGCCCCAAGTGGCTCATCAACACCAACCGACCGCCACGTTTCATTACGGATTCGATCGAAGGCAACGCCATGCGAATGCGTCGATCGTCGGTGATTTGCCCCGAATCGTCTTGAGGAACGTTGAAGTCGACGCGCATCAGTACAGTCTTTCCACTTGGATCGACATCAGCGATAGTTTTCTTGGCCATGGGTTGAGCTATTTCTTGAGTAGATTGCAGAAGAATTGTTCCAATTGTCGAGTCAGCAAGGCTGGCTCAAGTTCCCAAACAATTGGGACAATTGTTCTACAATACTTAGGCGGTTTGTCGAGGTGCCTGCTGCGTGGCGGCTTCCATGATGCGTTGCTCCGTCGCGTCGGCGCGAGAGAATTCTCCGGTCAGCACTCCTTCACTGAGGACCAAGATGCGGTCGCTGACAGTCAAGAGTTCAGGCAATTCCGAGGAGGTGACGAGGATGGCCATGCCAGCAGCGGCCAGTCGCTCCATCAGTCGATACAGTTCGGCCTTGGCACCCACGTCGACGCCACGCGTTGGATCATCCAGTAGCAGGACCTTAGGCTCAGTCAACAAGCAGCGGGCAATGATGCACTTTTGCTGGTTGCCCCCACTGAGACTATTGATCGATGCATCGATGCCGTCTGATTTCACTGCAAGCTGGAGGACTTGCTGCTGAGCGGCCTCGCGCTCGCGACCTCCCAACAGCACGCCGCGACTAGACAGCGATTGCAGGGCGCAGAGACTGATATTCTCGCGGACGTTCATCGTCGAAAACAATCCCAGCCGCTTGCGATCCTCGGTGACCATGGCGATTCCGGCAGCCATCGCTTGGGAAGGATGTCCGAAGCGGCATGGCTGACCATCGAGGAGAATCCGCCCTTGATGAGCCACTGGGCTAGCCCCGAACAAAGACTCGAGTAATTCGGTGCGACCGGCACCCATCAAGCCCGCAATTCCTACAATCTCACCGCGACGCAATTGAAAACTGATATTGCGCAGCCTCCATGGCTTGGAATGTCCAGGCCACGGCAGCGACAACTGGTCGACTTCCAGCACCACGGGTGTATCGCCTGCAAGTTTTCGTGCGACGGGTTCGTCCAATTCGCGACCGACCATCAAGTGGGCGATCTCGCGCGGGCTGGTCGACGACTTGTCGACTGTCTTGACGAACTGGCCATCGCGCAGCACCGTGATACGGTCGGCCAAGCGGAATACCTCATCCATCTTGTGCGAGATGTACAGGACGGTGACCCCTCGGCTTCGCAGTTTTTCGATGACACCATACAGGCGCGCGACTTCCGATTCTGTCAGTGCGCTAGTGGGCTCGTCCATTATCAGAATCGACGACTGCAGTGAGAGAGCCTTAGCGATCTCAATCAATTGCTGATCACCGACACGCAGCGAACCGACCAGCGCGCTAGGTGAAATGGGCGATTCCAATTCACGTAGCAACTCGTTTGACTGACGTTCCATCGCGCGGCTGTTGAGTAGCCCCCAGCCGTTGGTCGACTCTCGCCCTAAAAAGATATTGGCGGCCACCGACAATTGTTCGACCAAATTCAGCTCTTGATGGATGATGCTAATGCCGACCTTTTCGGCGTCGCTGGTAGAAGTGAATCGCTGTCGCTGTCCGTCGATCCACAGCTCGCCGTCATAGTCTGGAATGACTCCTGAGAGGATCTTCATGAGCGTGCTCTTGCCCGCACCATTTTCACCCATGACCGCATGAAACTCGCCGGGCAGCACATCGAAGCTTACGTCGTCGAGTGCGCGGACTGCGTTGAATTGCTTGCCGATGTGGCGGATAGAGACGAGCGGTTGCATGGGGATACCTTGAGTGTGCCTGCTATTTTGATGCGCGTTGGGTCTCGATGAATCCACGAATCGAGAGAGCGGCGGCGACAGCCAAGCCTACGACGATGGGGTATACCGGAGCAAACCAGGGCTTTTCTCGGAAAAATAACACAAATGACAGCCCAGCGATTAGGCTTAACACTGGTACGGCCGCCCAGCCAATGACACTCCCAAAGTACTGCCGTCGTATTGCAATCGTCCCTCGTTGACTAAATGTCACCGCCAATACAACCACGATCCCCACGATCATCCCTTCATAGACGTCGGCACCCGTTCCGACAATTTTATTGACCGCATCAATCACGGTGCGCAAGAAGAGGCATCCCAAAATGGTGCCAGGAATGGTCCCTACCCCGCCCGTCAATGCGCAGCCACCGATGACGGCTGCGGCGATCGCGTTCAGTTCGTAGCCCCGCGCCAGCACATCCGGCTTGGCCGAGCCTTGATCGGCGAAGTAGACAATGCCGACCATCGAAGCGGACACCGCACCGATGACGTAAGCCAACCACTTGAGTCGATCCGTGCGAACCCCGCTCAATTTGGCGGCCGTTTCATTGCCCCCCATCGCATGCAGGTGCCGGCCAATGACCGTCCGACTCATCAAAAACCAAATGATCGCTGCAAATATCAGAAACACAATCGATACACTGGTCACGTCCTTGAGCGAATCTCGCAAGTGGAGATCGGTAAAGTCAATCTGGGATCGATTGCCGGTGACCGCTAGTATCAAGCCACGCCCAAAGCTGCGCAGGCCAACCATCGTAGCCAATGTCGCGATAAACGGAGGTAGGCCTACACTGGTAATCAGCCAAGCGTTGAGCGTCCCAACCATGACTCCCGCCAAGATCGTTCCAGCAATTGCCACCCATACGACTGACGATTGGATCTCTCCTGCGCGGAATCCCTCGGGGTCGATTAGCATCAACAAACTACTAAACACGGTAGCACTGAGCGCTATCACCGAGCCGCTCGACAGATCGATGCCGCCCGAGATGATGATGACCGCGCTACCGAGGGCAAAGAATCCCAAAAAGACCGTGTTGCGGATAATCAACTCGGCCGTACTGCCGGGGCTATTGAGGTAGGTCTGTCCTGGGTCGAGCGCGATGGTGCCAACGACGACAGCCAGCCAAGCCAGGATCAGCTTGGCTTCCACGCTACCCAAGCAGCGTCGAAGGATGCCAGGTCGGTCTGCTGTCACGCTGAGGGGGCCTTGGGAGTTGGGAGTTGGGAGTTGGGAGTTGGGCACTAACAACCTTCTGAAATTATCGTGCTCGTGCTCGTGCTCGTGCTCGTGCGCTTATGTGAATAGGTGTACGGGAATAGTCGTAGGTTGAGTACGAGCAGGATAGTGCCAGCGATGTGCCGTAACAGCGCTGCGCTCATTACGAGTCCGCAGGATTCGCGCCTACACCGCCCTGGCTAGGAGCTGGTGAGATTGTATTCGGTGAGCCACTTCTCAAAATCACTGAGGTGGATGAACTCGACGCCTGGACCAAACTCTTGGAACATCTCGGCGGTCAGCGGTGAGCCTTCGTTGGGCACGACAACTTTCAAGCCCGTGTCGCGCACGTTGCCGCCCGGCTCGCCCATCTTCGGGAACATCTCGCTGACCGTTGCTTGATCGCCGGTCAGTTTTGCAAAGGCATAACGCACGGAATCGTAGCCCATGCCAAACGGATTTTGCACGACCATTACATCAATCATCCCTTCGCCCATCTGCTGAATGGCCAATTGTTCTGCATCGAAGGTCACAACCGTAAAACGGTGGCGGACCCCTTTCTCTTTGACCACATCGGCAATTGCGGGCGCATTGTACGACCAGATTCCAACTAGCAAATTCAAATCGGGGAATTTGTCGATCACGTCGCGCACGTTATCACGGGCTCGCGCTCGGTCGGCATCATCCAAGCGGCGGTCTTTCTGTTCAAACTTATCTCCGACCGCACTGCTGAAACCGTCCATGCGCTGGACTGCATTCTGCTGACTATCGACGCCGACAAACTGAACGTATTGCCCGCCATTAAACAGCAAATTCTTAGCTGCTGTTCCGAGCACTTGCCCCCCTTGAGTATTGTCAGTGCCGACGTAAAACTCTCGAATCGAGGTAAACTTGGGATCTAAGTCACTGTCGAAGCAACCAATAATGACTCCCTTCTCCTTTAAATTCTTCAGCTCGTCTGCGATGGCTGGGTTGGTGGCCGAGATGGGTGAGATGATCACGGCGGCTACATCGCTTTGAGTACCGTACTGACGTAGTTTTTCGATCTGCCCCTGCTCGGTTCCGTCATTGGAGTCCATGCCAGCCGTGAATCCCTTTTCGCTGAGCTTCAAGTCCTCAGCCGCTTTGGCAATACCGGCTCGGGCGGCATCCCAAAACGGCGAATCGGTGTTGTTGAGTAACACGATGCGCTTGGTCCCTGCTCCGCCGCTGGAACTGGAAGTACTCGAATTGGATGCCGAGTTCGGTGTGCATCCGCTAGAAATGACCGTTAGCACTGTGCAGGTCGTTGTCAATAAACGGTAGTAGGTCATGGCAAGGTCTTTGAATGATGATGAGTGATGAGCCATTGGGGCGTTAACCCTGGGCAGTCAGAGATTTGATATTAACCGGTTGATGTTGATTGTACAGTTCGGTTTCCTTAGCTCTAAAACTATTGCTCCTGCCAGACAAGCTGGCAGGGGGCACTATTCAAACAGCTCGTGAAAAAACTGCTGCATGGCCAGCCACGAGCGTTTGTCCGAGCGCTCATTATAAGCGGCCCCGCGCGAGTTGTCGGAGCCGGCCGCAGGTTGTGTGAAGGAATGAACGGTTTGCGAGTAGATAACCATCTGCCAATCGACTCCCGCCGCATTGAATTCCTGTTGCATCGCTGCGATCTCTTCTTTGGGTACGAACGGGTCGTCTTCACCGTGCAGGGCGAGCACCTTCGCTTTAATATTCTTTCCATCCTCAGGAGTCGGCGAATCGAGTCCACCATGGAAACTCACCACACCCTGGACGTCAGCACCGCTTCGCGCCAGTTCGAGGACGCCGGTGCCTCCGAAGCAATAGCCGATCGCAGCCAGCTTCGTCGAGTCGACTCCCGATAGTTTTTTAAGCTGGTCCAGGCCCAAGTTCAATCGTTTGCGGTACAGCTTGCGGTCGGACTTGTAAACGCCTGCCAACTTGCCGGCCGCTTGTTGGTTTTCAGGGCGAACCCCCTTGCCATAGATATCCAATGCAAAGGCGACATAGCCCAACTCGGCCAACTGATGGCAGCGCGACTGTTCGTAGTCGGTGAGGCCCATCCATTGATGAACGACGAGCACGCCGGGCGCACTCTGGGAGACCGCGGCTGGGTCCCAGGCGACGAAGCCTTCGAGTACCACGTCGCCGTCACGGTATTCGATCGACTTCGTTTTTACTTCGCCGCGCGCTAGCGAGACGCAGCCCATGCAGAGCATGAAAGTCAGAGCGAGTTTCATCGTATATCTCCAATAAATGGTTGATGCGGCCGTCGTAGCGGACGAGGCCCGCGAGTCCTTAACGGTCAACGATTCAAAAGGACTCGTAACCTCGTCCACTACAACACCAGAGGGACTCGTAACCTCGTCCACTACCCTTGAACCAAGTCGTGATGGACCACTAGGTTGTAATCTTTTTATAGCGGAATTTGCGAACTTCATCCTCGCCGATTCCCAAGCGTTCTTTGCGCTGTTGCTCATAGGTAGCGAAGTTTCCTTCGCACCAATGCACATGCCCGTCCCCTTCGAAGGCCAAGATGTGCGTGGCAATGCGGTCGAGGAACCAACGGTCGTGCGAGATGACGACCACGCAACCGGCGTAGTTCAAGATGGCTTCTTCCAAGGCGCGCAGCGTGTCGACATCCAAATCGTTGGTCGGTTCGTCCAACAGCAATACGTTCGAGCCACGCCTGAGGAGCTTGGCCAAGTGGACGCGATTGCGCTCGCCACCGGAGAGCTTGCCCACTTTTTTCTCTTGATCGGGACCGCGAAAATTGAATTTGGAAACGTAGCCTCGCGAGTTGACTTTGCGGCCACCCATCTCGATCACATCGTGCCCGCCGCTAATAACTTGATAGACCGTTTGATCGGGATCGAGCGCATCGCGATTTTGATCGACGTAACCGAATTCAACGGTCGGACCGACTCGTAGCTCTCCCGAATCGGGCTGGTCCTCGCCGACGAACATGCGGAACAATGTCGTTTTACCGGCACCGTTGGGACCAATGACGCCGACAATTCCTCCGGCGGGGAGTCGAAATGACAGGTCTTCGATCAACTGCCGATCGCCAAAACCTTTGTTGAGTCCCTTGGCCTCGATCACTAAATCCCCCAGATGTTTGCCCGGTGGGATTTGAATTTCCAGCTCATCTGGTTTGTCTTCGAACTCCTCAGCCGACAATTTTTCATACGATGTGATGCGTGCCTTGCTCTTGGCTTGCCGCGCTTTGGGGGACGAGCGAATCCACTCGAGCTCTTTGGCTAGAGTTTTTTGGCGGCCAACTTGCTGACGCTGCTCGCGAGCCAATCGCTCCTGCTTCTGCACCAGCCACGAAGAGTAGTTGCCTTCGAAGGGGTGCCCTGAACCACGATCGAGTTCCAAGATCCATTTGGCCACGTTATCCAAGAAGTATCGATCGTGAGTGACGGCGACGACCGTGCCGGGATACTGATCTAGGTGTTGCTCCAACCAATTGATCGATTCGGCGTCCAAGTGGTTGGTCGGTTCGTCGAGTAGCAACAGATCGGGCTGCTCGATCAGCAGTTTGCACAAAGCGACTCGGCGGCGCTCACCACCGGAGAGTGTCGATACCTCGGCATCGCCCGGCGGGAGATTCATGACCGTCATCGCCAGCTCAACGGTGCGATCGAGCTCCCACAGGTTGTTCGAATCGATGACGTCTTGCAGTCGAGCCATCTCGTCGCACAGCTTCTGCATCTGCACGTCGTCGGTGACTTCGCCAAGCAACATGGAAATTTCATTGTAGCGATCGAGCACCTGGCGCCTGACCGCTACCGCCTCTTCGACGTTCCCCTGAACATCCTTGTCGGGGTTCAAGTGAGGCTCCTGAGGCAAGTAACCCGCAGTGAAGCCAGCCGTCAAGCGCGCTTCGCCGTCAAATTCTTTGTCGTACCCCGCCATAATACGCAGCAGAGTACTTTTGCCCGCCCCGTTGGATCCGAGCACGCCGATTTTGGCACCTGGATAGAACGACAACCAAATATCTTTGAGCACCTCCTTTAGGCCGTGCTTCTTGGTCATCGATTCCATCGTGAAAATGTACTGTCGGCTCATCAATTGTCCCTGATCGTCAGCTAAATTAATTGGGTTTTGTGTGTGCGGCGTCAAAGCTGGTCGTTTCAGCCGTTGGGCAAGAGCTACGGTTACTGCCAATGGAACCGCAACTAGCGCCAAACAGGCTAATATACCACAAGATTTTTGCTTGCCTGCCCATAGGCGGAGACTTTGCCAAGTGGGCTCCGTTAAAATACAATAGTGATTCTATGGCCGCGCTCAATCCCAGGTTCTGATAAGCTGTCTCATGCGACTCGCGGTATAACACCGCTCACCTTTGTCCCTCCCTCAGGAAGCCCAACATGAAGTCATTCACTCGCTATTTTCTGATCGCCACCGGGTTGCTGCTCGCCTGTTCCACCGTTCTCAGCCTGAGTTGCTTGGCCGAAGATAAAGATAACGTTCCCGATGGCCCGTGGATTTCGTGCGTTGTGTGGCAAGGAGACAGCGAACTCATTGGAACTCGTTCCCAAGGGTTACTGTTTCGTCCCGCCGAAGTGGTGCGAGCTGCCGTAGGCACGCCGGCGGAGCTGGTGGTCATCGGCCAGACTGAAACGTCATTGTGGAGCGTTTGCGCTGTCAGTGACGATCGCGTTGTCGCTAGCGATTACAAAGGAGGTGTGTGGATTTTCGAAAGTCCTGCCGCCCAAGCCGCCGAACAGTCCACCGCGGGCAAGCCCTTCGAACTCGAAGCACGCTGGATTCGCGCAATGGAAAAGTCTCCCATCGCCGGTGAATTGCTGGCGGGGACCGAAGATGGCAAGTTGCTGGTCCTTTCGGTCGACGAAGCCAAGGAAACTCGTCGCGTCGATGCCCATCAAGCAGCCATTTTTGATATCGCCATTAGCTCGGCCGGTGACAAAGTTGCCACCTGTGCCGGCGACGGTACGATCAAATTATTCAGTTGGCCAGAGCTCGAAACGCTTGGGTCGATGAGCGTCGGCAAGGATGCGATATGGAGTCTGTTGTTCGTCAACGATGACAAGAACTTGGTTAGCGGTGGAGGCGACAACGCCATCCAATTGTGGGATGTGGCCAACGCTCAATCCATTGTTACCGTGGCGGTGGCAGGCAATTGGGTAACCAGCTTGGCTGCGCTTCCCGAATCGACATTGGTAGTTGCTGGTTGCATGGACGGCAAGCTGGTCGTGGCCGATTGGAGCACGATGCAAGCTGTCCATAGCCAAGCTGGACCTGGTAGCGCGATATGGTCGATCGCTTTGGCCGCCAATGGACAACAGTTGGCAGTCGCCACCCGCAAGCACGGCTTAGCGGTCGTGGATACCAAGCCTTGGTTAGCCGCAGGTCAGACGGCCGCCGAAGCCGCCCGCGCCGTCCGCCCTCCATCCCCCGCTCCCAAGTAGGCTCGTAGATCTATTGCACTTTTGCATTTGCGCGCGCAAGTAGGCTCGTTACAAGCACCCCGAAGTTTCGGCAAAGCGGAGAAGTTGATCAATGAGCCGCGTTTCAGCGTCCCGGTGCGTGTATAAAAGTCGATGCGTATCACTTATTGTCAGTGCTAGCAACTGCTTCCGGTGTCTATCCAAGATTCCAAGAGAATTCGCAACTTGGGGATATAGTTGTAAAATGAGGGCCGTATGAATTCGTTTTGTGAATTCGTTGATGCGCGAGGGAAGATGATATGCCGCTCGGAATCAAGCCAACTGTCGACTTCGCGTTTAAGAAGATTTTCGGTTCGCCTGAAAACTCATTGGCGTTGATGGGACTGCTCAATGCAATACTCGATCTGAAGCATCCGATCGTAGCGGTCGATATCAAGAATCCATTCAGCTACCAAGAGTTCGCGGAAAGCAAGCTGATCGTGTTGGACATTCGTTGCCGCGACTCATCGGGCCGCTGGCTCAACGTGGAGATGCAGGTTTCGGTCTATGGCGGGTTGCTGGAACGATTGGTTTACTACGCTTGCAGCATGTATACTGACGAGCTTTCAGCGGGCGGCAACTATGCGACATTGCAGCCCGCAATTTCAATTTGCCTGCTCAATCACCAGATTTTCCCAGGCACCCAGGCCGATCATCGCTTCCAGATGGTCGACTTAGCCAGTGGCAGAAAACTAGCCAAAGCGATCGAAGTTCACACGCTGGAGCTAACCAAGTATAATTTGGATGAACGATCCATATCGAGAGCGTCGAAACTTGAGCAATGGGCATTTCTATTGCTTTTGGCCCAAGATTATGATGTCGATCAACTGAAGGCGTTGTTGCCAGGGATCGAGTTTGAGCAAGCCATTGAGACTATCGAAACTATTTCGTTTAAGACTGAGGACAAGCTAATGTACGATCAACGCGAAAAAGCCCAGCGCGACTACGAATGGGCGCTGTCAGGTGCCCGAGAAGAGGGGCTGGAGGAAGGCATGGAGAAAGGTAAGCTGACTGGTACGATTCAGACGCTACAGGAGTTGTTGGGTGATGAGGTTTCTAGCGATAGTGATCTGAAACCACGTAGTATTGCTGAACTGACGGCTGAGCTTAGCGCACTCCAAACGCGTCTGCGACGCCGCGACGCCTAGCGACTTCGAACCAAGAGGATTATGCATGCATTCCGATTGCTATTTGCGACTCTCTTGATTGGAAGTCTCGGGTGCGTTTTACCGACCTTAACTCCTGTCCATTGGTACAAGCAATCCGATTCTAAAATAAATCTCTTCGATCTGCCGCAACTGCGCGGCGATTGTTACGAGCCTACAGTTGCTTAGCGGTCTTCGACCAACTGCTGTTGGTTTCGATTCCACCATAGGTCAGCCGGTGGCGAGCGGTCGGCGGCGTTTTCTTCGGAATCAACCCAACCGGATTGTTGAGTTTCGCCGTTCCGCTCGTACCATAGCCAGTCGATTTCCGGTTGATGGATGACTTCAATGCGAACTGGCTGCGAACGAGGTTTTTTCGGCGGTGGTGGGAGTGGTTTTTCTACTTCGTATTCTTCTTCGACTTCTTCGGCGACTGGCTCTTCGGCCTGAGGCTCCTCTACGTCTTCCGGTTCCTCGGCAACCGGATCGTATTCCTCTTCGGTTTCTTCTTCAATTTCCTCTGCGGGCTCTGGCTCTTCCAACTCAGGCTGGGAAACGAACGCAGATTCGACTAGTTGTTCGGGATAGAAGATCTCCGCTTCTCCGGGCTGGCCTTGATGCGGTAGAACGCGAACTTGTACACCAATATTGTCGAAGATGCGCATGATATGTTCGTGGCAAGTAAACATGACGACTTGATGCCCGAGCGAAGCGAAGTCGCGCAGCACTTTGGCAGCCGATTCGGCGCGCACCGAATCGAAGTTGACAAGCACGTCGTCGAGCACCAGCGGAAGTGTCACACCACGTCGAGCATAAGCAGCAGCCAATGACAGGCGCAGAGCGATAAACACCGCTTCTCGCGTACCGCGCGAAAGTACCTCAAGCGGCAGAGCTTGGCCAGTTGCATTGTCAATTCGCAATTGATTTTTTCCCAACGGCGTCCAGATACGAAGATATTTGCCCTCGGTCAATTGGCTGAGAAACGCTGAGGCTTCGCGCAGCGTCTCGGGTTGTCGCTCGGTCTCGTAGACTTCGCAGACGTTGTCGAGCAGTTGAGTGGTAACGGCCAACGTCTGCCAATGCTCGGCGCAAGCGCGAAGTTGATTCTCTACACAAGTCAGCTCTAATTTCGATTCTGCCAACCGGTTATTGGCCGCTAGCTGCTTCATTTCTTGGCCGAGTTCGCCTTGTCGCAAGTGTAGTTGCTCGACACGTTTCTCCGCCTGTTGCGTGCGCTGCAAAATTTGTTCCCATCGTTTTTCCAATTCATCCGCACCGTCATTGCTCAACATGCGGGCAATCGTCTCGTAGGGCACCGATCCACCAATAACCGCCACAATCCTCTCGGAAAACTCAGTCAACTGTTTGGTAAGCTGAAGATGCTGTTCTTTGATGCCCAACAGTTGATGAAGTTGTGCTTCGGATTCGCAGCCGATCTCGGCGAGTAACGCACTGTGGGTACGATGCAGTTTGTCGATTGCCTTCTGAACGCTGGCCGATTGCTTGGCAAGATGCTGGTCTTGCTCTTTCATGTTGCGCTTCTGCAGGATAAACTGCTCCTGCGAACTGATCAGGCTGGTGAGCTTGCCGAGTTGCTCCAGTGCACGCGTGGCGGTTTCGACACTGGCGCGTAGCGGTTCGGCTTTTGGCTCGTCGTGCAGCGCATGGCGAGCTTTCATCTGTGCGTCGGTGCGATTGCCGAGTTCATCGAATTCGTCGTCTGCATCTTCGCCCGCAGCGACATCGCTAGCCGCCTTGGCGGCAAAGGCTTGGCGCGACAACGAATCGATACGCTGGGTTAGCGTCCCGAGCTCCAATTGTCGCGTTTCCAGCTCTTCTTCCAGGCTCTGCATGCGGCGTCGCGTTTGCAGTAGCGAATCGTAGCCTTCGGCCATGATGCGGATACTCTTGGGAGAGAGCGATTCGCTGAGTCCAAGTTGGCCGAGTGTCCGTGTCCATTGATGCCGCGCGCTGCGAAGCGATTCGGCTGCCTGCACGGCCCGTTTTCTGGCTGATTTGTAACGCTCGGTGGCCGCTTGGTGGTTGTGCTGAACGGGGAGCAAGCTTTCCAGTGAGGCGATTTCGCTTTCGGCCTCGCGCATGCGAGTTTCGATCGGTGCCGAATTGGCTGGTAGACGTCGGTCGTATTCGTCACGCTCGATCTCGGTCTTACGGATTTCTTTGCGAATCGCATCGATCTGGTCCTCGACATCTTCCAAGTCGGTGACGGTCGAGCGATCGAGCACGTTGCTCCACATCAGCCAGAAGAAGAGCATGAACATGCCGCATACAACGAAGAGAAGTCCGTTGGCCGAATCGGGCGGAGCGCCGTTTTGAAAGATAGGGAGTAGTTTGCCGAGTCCCCACAGAAACAGGAAAGCACCGCCAACGAATAAGATTCCCATCAAGAACGAACGTTCGACTGGCAGAGCCTCGTCGACGGCCAAGTCGAGCGCTTCCTCTTCGAGCTGTTCGCGGCGGGCAATTTGTTTGTCAAGCGCCTCTTGGACTTGCAGTCGCTTGCGAAGCTGTGAGATCAATTCGCCGTTTGCCTGCATCGCAGTGTGAATGTTGTCGTGCTTGCTGCCTTCTAACGATTCACTCAGCTCTTTGGCTAGCCGATCGGCTTCTTTCTTGTCGACTTCGCTTTGCTGCTTGGCCTGCTTTAGTCGCGTCGACCACAGACGCACTTCGCTGGCCGGTTCAGCCAACTGATTAATGGCTTGTCGCGACAAGTCGGGCATGCGGGCCAGTCGCCGATCATCCAGGAGAGCTTGTTGATCCTCTTCTGAAATCCCAAGCCGCTTGGCGTCGTCGACGAGCTGCTGACGCGTCTGCTGAATCTGCCCTTCGACTCGCTGGACGTTCTTCTGCAATGCGCCAATCCACGGAGCTTGCTCGGCGGCGGCTTCGATCTTGGCTGCCAATTCGAGAATGCCACGCCGCAGCGGAAGCTTGCGGGCTTGATCGCGCAGGCTACGACGTTGCTGACGCAGTTCGTTTAGCTTCTCGTTTCGCTCGGCAAGTTGTGCGGACAATTCCGCCAGTCGCTCGGCGGCTGTTTCGGGGAGGTCGGTTCGCGCAGACAACGCGACAATCTTTTGTTCGATGTCAGTCCGCTTGTTCCAGGTCGGGCGGACTCCAATGGCGACTTCAAAGGTCTTCGCTTCGAGTTCCCATTGGTCAATCCTAAGTTTTAGATCTTCCAATTCACTGCTCTGCGTATGTCGCAGCGCGGCTAGCTCGCTCCAGCGGCGACCGTGGCCGGTCAATTGATCGATCTCGTCGCGCAGCTTCTCACGTTGCAACATCAGGCGTTGCATTTGCCCTTCGTCGGGCGTCGCACCTACGACGAGCTGGCGGGCTCCTTTGAGCTGCCGAGTAACATCGACGAGCGAGACGCGATCGAGACCGCTGGAGAGCTTGTAGAGTTCGTCGGCCGCGGCTGTGTCGTCCAATGTGCTCAGCTCTTGCAGCTCTCGCAGACCAATGGCAAATACATTGGTAAAGATCGACTCGTCGACTTGTCCCAATAGCATCGCCAAGCGGTGTTGGCCCTGCGATAATCCATCGCTGCCGGTGACGCTCAGTTGTCCTGTAGTAGACCCCTGGTCCAACTGTGCGCGACGACAAATCTCATAGCCACCGCCAGGACCGGTGACGCGAATGGCACCTCCCGGTTTACCTCCGTAGACAGGTGGCAAATAGCGCATGCGACGGTGCTCGGTAAACCCGTAGAACATCGTGCGTAGGAAGTGCATCAAAGTGGTCTTGCCCGCTTCGTTGGGGCCGTAGAAGACCGTCATCGTGTCAGGCATCGAGTGGACGGACAACTCCGACCAAACTCCGAAGCCATCGATTTGTATGTCTTTGATTTTCATTTTTCGGATCCTCCGAAACGCCTTGTAGAAGCCACCAAGTCGACTTGGTGACCACGTAACAGATCGACACCCAGTAGAGTGCTCTTTTCGAGTGTCGCGATGGGCGACGCACCCGTCAGAGCGGATTGCCAGACGCTCGACGCAGGCGTTTCCGCGTCAATGATCGGCTTGAGATTGATGCGCTTGCCCGCTTCTTTGCGATGCGCGGCGGCGGTACGCAGGAAGTCACCCAGGATCGTATCTTCTTCCTTCCACTTGGCCGGCAGTTCTTTGGGAGGCAAGATCTCCATCTCGACCGACCAGCAACTCGGCTGTCCGTGTCCAAACTCGCGCCGCAGCCAACCGAGTAGATCTTCTATCGCGCTGGGGCCTACCACGGCAGCATTTTCCAAGTCCATATGTACGCGCCATTTCACGAGCACGTGTCGGCCGGAGGCTTCGCTCTGCAAGCGCGCCACACGCTTGGATAATAGTTGCCGCAAGTCGCGTCCGAGCGCCACGTCGTCGGCATCGATGTCTTGCGTCGCGTAGCGCACCAAGTCGATATCGATGCAGTGGATTTGCAAATTGCGTTGTGCGTCGACGTCGACCAGTACAAAGCCATGCTCGCCCGGTTCGTTCAGCGCGCGAGCTTGTGGCGAGCCACAGTAGCGAATAGCTGGCTCGTCGCTGCGTAGTATTTCGGATTGATGCTGCCCGCCGAGCGCCCAGTAGTCGACGCGTTCGGTGGCGAGCGTTTCGCTGTCCGCCTTGCCGAATGCGACTGCAATGACAAAGTTGTCATCTGGATCGTGCGCATATTCGGCCGCGCGGATGTTCTCCGCACCCTGGCTGCTACGCCCGAGCAAGGTGACCAATGGCGTTTGATGGCGGCGGAAGGTGAACTCTTCGACTTCGTGCTTCGAGAAAACATGCACGTTGCTCGGAAGTACGACGGCTTCGGGCCAACGCTCGGGGTCGTCGACAATGCCACCCGCCCAATAGACTTCGATGTTCCGCTCGCGCAGCGTTTCGAATTGATCGAGCAGGAAGGCGACACCTGCCGCACCGCAAGTTAGCGGGTTGAGCAGATCGCCACATAGAATTACAAAGTCGACGTTCTCCACCACTGCGTGTTCGAAGACCGCCTCGGCCGCTTTCCACGGTGCGTCGACCAATGTCTTTTTGAGGTTCTCGGGCAAGTCGAGAATGTCTTGGAGTGGACGCTCCAAATGAAAATCACTGGCATGGATGAAGCGGAATGATTCCTTGGCCATAGCCTGTCCCTCCTTGGTGTGCGCTGATCCCAGCGTGCCATGCGGCAATGTCCGCGCCGCTGAGTTGGTCGCCAGTTTAGCGTATTATGCCAAGCTGCGCCAACGCTGTTTCTTGCCTATTTCCCTAAAGGGGGTTTGTAGCAGCGCCGGTGCTCTACTAAGCACTCGCCTGGCGCACCCATTTAAATTCTCGTCCGTGGCTGGCCATGTAAAAGCATACCCCAATGCCAGCAATAGTAATGGTGATCAAGCGATAGACGGTAGCTACTAGTATTGCTGAGAATTGCTTGGGTAGATCTGGCAATTGGCGAAAAAGCCCCGCTAGGGCTCCCTCTTGTACACCCAACCCGCCAGGGGCCAACGGCAATGCACCAGCGGCCATGCCTGGCGGCACCACCATCATGTGCTCCTTCAAGGTGGGATGTTCAGGGTAAATGCCACACGAAATTAAGTAGATGGTCACGGCTAGAAGCGAATGCACAAAAATGGCGAGCCCCGAAAGCAGTAGCAGGATGCCGGGCGCGTCGCGCAGTTGGCGCACCGCGCGGGCCATGCGCGCCAGCGTTTCCCCAGCGATCGGCAGCCCAGATACCCACTGGATCAGTTGATCGAACCACTGTCCAGCAAAGACTGCGGCGGCCAAGGCAAACATGGATAAAACGCTCAGCGCGGCAGCACCCCGCTTGATCCCGGTCAGCAGTGGCGATAGATCGTCTTCCGCGAACAGCACCAGACTGATCCACGCCAGCATCACTAGGCCCATCAGCCCGATAGCGCGATCAAGTAGCACGCTAGCCACCGCTTCGGGACGCTTTTCGGGCCGATCGCGGGCCACCAAGATGGCCTTGAAGACATCGCCGCCGACACTACCGAATGAAATGAAATTGAGCAGGTAGCCGAGAAAACCTAGCCGTAGTGCCTCCCGTACAGTGAAGGGAATGCCAAAGGCCAACACCAACAGACGCCAGCGCATAAAGCTGATGATCACCGCTACTAAGGCTAGTAACTGTGCGGCCAGCAGCAGCTCCCAGCGTTTGGATTGACTCCAGAAGGCCCGGTAGTCGTCTGCCGGAACGCTCCACAGCAGATAGCCGAAAAGGGCGGCAGGAAGCGCCAGCTTCAAAGCTGCCAAGCCGATTTTATGCAAGGCTATCGACTCCTAGTGGTCTGTCAAGAAACAATTCTATTGTAGTGGACGAGGTTACGAGTCC
>JADYZV010000161.1 GCA_020852965.1 Pirellulaceae bacterium
ACGAGGTTACGAGTCCCTGACGGATAAGGAATCAAACGGACTCGTAACCTCGTCCACTACCCTAAAATCAAGAATGGACGAAGAGATTAGCTTTCCATGGCGGCGGCCGACTTGGCCCAACCCCAGGGTAGAAAGATCAGCAGTGGTAACCAGGTGGCCACGGCTGGGCTGAGTATGGTACCCGAGCTGCCTAAGGCGGAGAGGGAGATGGCTACGCCCGTAAAGCCCGCGACGATTCCCAAACATGCGCCTGCTACCCAGAACATGTGGCGGTCGGGCCGCGTCAACAGCACTGGAATTCCGAGCAGCAATACGGTCCAGTCGATGGCTGGCCGCAGGATTCGGTTGTGAATTGAAACTCGCAGATCGTTGGCACCGCGTACGTTTTCGCCACGCAGATGGCGAACGAGCTCCAGAGTCGAAGCGAATTGCTTCCATACACTTCCGCCGCGCAGCATCTCAAATTCGATCTTGCTAGCCAGGAAGCAGGTTCCGGGCTTGAGCCAAGGGGTGTCTTTGCAGGTAAGCAGCAGCGGCTGCCCGTCGGCCGTTTTAACCGAATCGAGCTGATCTATGTTGTTGGGGGACTTGACCTCGATGAATAGGTAGCCGGCGGGAATCGTGGTAGTTGCGGCTTGGAATTTGGCGGAGGTGGCCGAGATGCGCGGACCGATTGCGGTAGACAACGGGCCCCCCTGGATCGTCAATTTAGGGAACAAGATCTCTGAACTGACCGGTAGTAAGTGCTTCCCTTGAATGAGCGCTACTGCGTCCGGATCAAAGGTAGGGCGCATGGTTCGCGGCCCAACCAAATCTTGCGGGTTGCGGTCGAGCCGATCTTGAAATTTGGGAATGGCAAACTCGCGTGTTGCCGCAGCCGACAGGATAACAATAGTTGAAGCAATCATTAGCGGGCGGACCACTCGGCGTTTGGTTACGCCAGCGGCAAGCAAGGCGGTGAACTCGTTCGTCTTGTTTAGCCATGCGATCACAAACAATAGCGCCAAGAGCGCTAGCATGGCGCTCAGTCGTTCGAAGATATATAGCGTGTAGGGGCCATAATAGTCGAGCATGACTTGCAGCACTGAGCCACCCGTTTGCTTGCTATACGTCAGGAATTCATCGAGATTGGTGAAGATGTGGATGACGATCATCAACCCGCAGACGGTGGCAAAGCAGATCGCCAGTACGCGAAAGTACAAGAATAATAGATAGCGATCGATTTTGGTCATGCAACTAGCGTCGACGAAGCGGAGCTATTAAACGCAATACCCGTCAGTATTCCAAAGTAGCAGGCACGCCCCGTGTGCCGTAGCCTACGGAACGCAAAGTTGGTTGCTCGAACCGGCGGCACAGGGAGCTGCGCCTGCTACCAGCGAATTGCAGTGTTGCAGGAAGTGGTGGTTGATCGCAAGAGCATTGAAAAAGCCACGCCGAAAACAGGCATCGAAACTCCAGGTCCGTCTGAAGATAGTCTTAAACCCGGATTATTCATGAGTGACTGAAACGAGGTATGGTTCACCCTCCTGCATGCGCTCGTCAGACCACATATCCCGAATTTGTATCGGCCCCATGCCAGCTTGTCTGGCGTGAGCCAAGTTTTACGAATAGAACACGAGGGAAACATCCCAGCCTTACCACTTTCCCACCCGCTCGCCACCTCAGGTGGCGAGCGGGTGGGAAAGTGGGGGTAATGGTGAGGGCCTCGAGCTATATTCAAAACTCGCCCACCTGCGAGACAAGCTCGCAGGGGGGGGCCAGAAAAGTTGCGTAGTACAACACTCGCCCACTTGCGAGACAAGCTCGCAGGGGGCTAAGAATAAGAAGTTGTGTAGTACAACGAGCTATCTACGGGAGGGGCGCGACGGGGAGTGTTTGAAAAATTCGGGTTAAAAGACACCGCCGCCGCCACCTAACCCGCCGCCAAATCCACCGCCACCGGAATTGACACCCCCACCAGCACCTCCGCCGAATCCACCGCCGCCAGCGGCACTTGTTCCCGTATCACCAGTAGCCGAATTGAACGTGTAGACTTCGCCAATGCCTTGGAAAATGGCGTTGGGGGAGATGCGGACATAGCGGCGATCGTGCGAGATAACCGCCGAGGGGAACATCGAGGCGCCTTCTTGGAGAGTCGTAATAACAGGGCTATAGCCGACGGCACCGCGTCCGATGGGGAAGCCAAATCCGGGGCCTGCATTGCGACCAGCCACTGCCAACATGCGGCGATAGGCTGCATAGTTGGCTGCATCCGAGCTTGAAGAGGAGCTTGAGGAAGAACCTGTCGTCATTTGGCCAAGTATCGAATTGGCGAGTTCGGTCTGCTTCTTGCGCACGTTGGCCAATTCCGCTTCGATGAGCGGTTCTTGGCGGTGACCGTTTTGTACCGTGACTTGAACGATGGCGTCCTTGTCGCTCAAATCGACTTGCTTGATATAGTAGGCTTGCTCCGCCGTGCCGTAGTCGGTGTAAATCTCGACCGTCGCCTTCCCTCCAGATGCTTCCCCCCAAATGCGCCGCACGAGTATGTCGTATTGGCCAGCGTAGCCTTGTGGGCAGACATAGTACTCGGAAAACCCATCGACACTCGCCGTGGCATTGCTGCTGCTGGCATCACCCAACAACACACCACCACTGATCGTGAACGGATTGGCCAACGAACAGATGCTGCCGGCGGGTTCCTTAACGCGAATATCCAAGTCGGCTTTACCGGTCCAATTGACGCGGACCACGATATCGCGCCGGAGGGCCATTTTGGTCTCTTCTTCAAAGATCTTGGCCTCCGTCACGCGACCTTGTTGGTTCAACCGCAGCCGAGTGGCTTTGGCTGCCAAGCTGGCGCGATCGAACAGGCTCGCGTGTTCGACGGGCCAAGCCTTGCTCAAGATTCCAACGCAAACCCAGCGCATGGCGTCTAAATCCTGAGTCTCTTCGGCCAGAGGCAGGGCCAGAGCAAATACGTCGTGCCGTCCGGGTTGGGCCGTTGCCAGGTCTTCGAGCAGCTTGAGCGCTTCGCGCTTCATCCCTTTTCTCGCCAAATACTCGGCAATTTTAAAGGCGGCATTGATGTCGCCATTGAAGTCTAGAGAACTGAGTTGAACGCGTAGGATCTCCGCACCTGGATAATCGCAGGCTTCCATTGCCAGGCTGAGGGCTTGGTACATCCAGGGTTGTGGGTAGCCGGCCCCTAGTAGGTCGCTAACAAGCCCGATTACTTTTTCGAACTCTCCCCTGGCTGCGGATGCATTTTTGGCTTCCAAGTAGGCTTCAGCCACTTCGACTTTGTCTTGCACGACTTGACGAATTTGCTGATCGAGCGCCAACGTCTCTTGCTCGGTCTTAGCGGCTTGGAGCTTAGCGACCCAAGCTTGAGCGTCAATGCTGGAGCTACTGCTGCTGTTGGTAACGGCCAGCGGTTGCTTGACTGCTTCCGCTCCGACTACGCGCCGATGTGCAGGGGTCTTGGCAGGGGTCTTGGCAGAGTCGTCTGGAATCGCAAACATGCCTCCCATACCACCCATTCCCATGCCTCCCATGCCTCCACCCATGCCGCCCATCATTCCGCCTCCCATGCCACCCATGCCACCCATGCCGCCACCCATGCCACCCATCATTCCGCCTCCCATGCCACCCATCATTCCGCCTCCCATGCCACCCATCATGCCGCCACCGGACATGATCGGAACTACCAAATCGCCCACGGGGTAGACGCGATTGATAGGCTTGTCGTTAGCATCTTCCTTGGTTGTAATCTTCAGCGTTTCGTCTTCGATGACGTAGGTCAGCTCCAACGGTTCGAGGATGATTCGCAGCACGCTGCGCAAGGTAATTGGGGGAGAGCTGAAGGTGATGGGCGAATCGACTTGAGCCAGCCCACCCAGTTCGATTTCATCGGCCTTGAGATGCATGGGAATGTTCATGTCGTCCGCCAGCCCGTCGATAACTTGTTGCAACGGTATGGCATTGTACGAAATGTCCTGTACTTGGCGTCTCAGGGCCGCAGTAATGCGTTGTTCGGATTCGTTATCCACGCCTAAGCTGGTCGCCGCGTAACGCTCTTTACGACGAGCCGATAGGGCTTGCCAGACTTCTGGCGCGGGGTAGATCACGGGCGGGTTACCGTCAAATGGTATGGCCGCCTCTTCGACTCCGCGAAAGGCGTCGATAACGCCCTGCTCGCGAGCTTCAAAGGCCTCGCGCACCAGGGCTTCGTTGGAAGCAATTGAACTCTCGACACGCGCAAGATTGTCCAGTGCAGTCCCTGGTGACATTTGGCTGATCACTGGGGCCACGTCCTTGGAGGCCTCTAAATAGCGTTGCTCGGCCATTAAAAAGTTGAACTGTTCGACCAATTGCTTGAGCCCTTCATCGTTACGATTGATCTCACGCAACAATCGAGTGGCCTGATCAGCCTGCGCGCGAATCGCTTCGGATTGGCTGACGCGTTCGTTGAAACGCGCTTCGTTGCTTGCCGCAATTTCCAGCTCCGAGCTGACTAAGCTGCGCAGTTGAGCGCGCAACGCGGGTTCCGTATCGGTAAAGTTGTCAATCCGTTCCAACAGCAATTTCAGCCCCAACACAACCTCGGTAGCGGACGAGGGATCGAGTCGCATACGTTCCGACGCATTGCGAATGCTCTGGCGCACTTCGGTTTCGATAGCTTGCGCGCGGGCTCGGTCTCGCGCCAATTGTTCACTGAGCAAATCTCCCGCGTTGAGCGTTTCGTCCAGCAGGGATGGAGTAGGCGTGGACTGACGCTGAGGGGCGTCTAAGGCAGGGGCGGCAGGCGCCTGCGGAACCACGTTGCCCGCTGTTCCAGCGGCTGTCTGCATGAACTTGCCTGCCGGAACCGTGCCCGACTGCGACTCGGCGACTCGCTTGGCCGCTTCGAGCAACGCGGCGGCTTCGGCGTTGTTCGGATCTTGCTTGAGGGCCTCTTTCGCAATGCGCTGGGCGCTTTCCAAGTCGCCCGACTTGAGGGCAAACTGGCCTGCTTTAACCATCGCGGTGGCGTTGTCGGCAAGCATGTAGCTCATCGCACGCAGGCCGCTCGAGCCAAGAGCCGGTAGCGATACTCCACCATCGCGACGCGCTTCAGCCACCACGGCTGTCAGAAAACCGAGATCGGGATTGGAGGCTTCGGGGGTCAGCTTCCAAGACAACTCGACAGTGGATTGCGTAGCTGTGCTTCCAGTCAGCGTCAGAGAGTCGACCTCGATAGGAGCCGCCGATTCGCCCACAACCACCGTATCGCGATCGACGCGCAGTGGCGGAAAGCGTTGAGGGAAGTGACCGCTTAATGCGGTTGGCAAGGGTGTGTCGCTAACCCAGATAACTGGTAGCGTGGCGCTGAGTGCCAAATGATGGCCGATGGCCTGAGTCGATTCCTGAATTTCGTCGCGGCTGAGCATGATGCCGCCCGTTTGATTGGCGATAGCCGCCAGCGATGCCAGGTCGACGATCGGGCCGATGGCCAGCGAGGAGACGGTGACCTTAGCTGCGATCAGTTCGTCGACTAACTGGCGGTGTTGGCTCTTGGTTAGCAAATTCGAGCGATTGACTCCGTCACCAATGTAGACCACGGTTCGCTGTGCAACGCGGTCGCTAAATTGCGAGACAGCAGCGCGCAGGGCACCCGCCAGATCGGTTGTCCCCAACGGCACGCGCTTCTTCAATCGTGCCATCGCAGCGTCCCACTCCCCTTCGCTGGGTTGAATCAGGCCGTCGGACAGGTCGACCGTTTCTACGTCGCAGGCCAATAGCGCGACCGATGCGCCGACGGGAAGTGAGCGGGCGAGCTCTTGGGCCACCTCCAGCGACTCGAGCCGCACCGGGCCAGTCTGGGTAGCCGAGGTATCGACTAGCACGACGACTTCATATGCGGATGCCAGCGGATAGTCCCCTGCCGGATCGGCTTGAACCGACAGCGCAAAATAGTAATTGCCCGCATCTTGAAACGTGGCTAAGCGGCTGGAATTGTCCCCTTGCGGTTGTCCTGCAAGCCCCACCAGCGGCCAGGCGACCGCGGACAAAAGTACGAAGAGTGGCTTTGCAAACGACATGGGTAACAACTCCTGAAACCTGACGCGGATTCGTGAACGAGACGGACCGAAGGCGAAAAGAAATCTTTCTCTGGCTCTATATTCTATTTGCACCCCATGGGGGATGCCACCAAAATCAGAGGAAAAAGCTCAGCTCTTCAGCTCAACAGTACGGAAAATGAGGGTGCTTGTGCATCTCCCCCCATAACCTACCACGCAAACCATGTGCCAAAAACCTTAAGCTCCATCCCGCATCCGATGCTGCTGTTCCGGATCGACGCCAATGTAGTCTGTTTAACCCGGATTAAACAGTCGATCGCTTCGGCTAGCAAACTGGCGCTGCCGAAAAGCTTTACCCGCGCTTAGCGGTTGGGCCTAAATCGGGACGGAACTTAAGATCTCTAGCACTAGCGCCAAAAAGGCTAATATGCTTGAATGTCGTTTCCAAAATTTTGGAGGAAAAGGGAGGAGCGAAAGATTTATTAACTCTTTCTTAGAAAACGGGGTTGATACAAATCGCATGTTGCATAATCGCCGCATTTTGCTGCACCCGTTCGATAATGCGACGCTAGATCACCCCGCTACATTCTTACTAGTCGGTAGAAACTGCCAATTTGGCTTCATCCCTACATCCCGCCGTGGACGATACACCTACGAGCCGGTGTAGGCGTGACCCATGGACGGGAGCTGATTGAAGATGTCGAGCAGACGAATTGTTTTTCTATTGACCTGCCTGTTGGGACTGGTTTGGGCTGCTACAGGTGTCCGAGCACAGGACCCCGTTTCGTCGGACCGCCACGAGCCAGCACCGCTTCGTAAAGAGGGGTTCATCCAGCAGCTCCGCGCATTGCCTCAAGCGTCCGTTCAAGCATTGCAGGAGGCCGAAGAACGCCAGTTTCGTCTACCTCCAAGAACGGACCCGAGTAGAACCCATCAGGTTGGCACGAACCCAGTTCAGCGAGCTCAAGTCAGTATGCGAGCGCCGGACGGTGCCTCCCCGACTGCACCACTTCATCGCAATTACAATCTACCCGCACAGCCCACAGGTCGTTCGACCTTGCAACATACGCACGAATCGCCGTGGGTGGAGCGTATGAGCCAACGTGAATCGACTCCGGTTCAGATAACTCGGTCACCCCAGTCGATGCCGCCGACCTACCGCGGACTGCAGAACCGCCCCGCAACGAGTTATCAACTGATTGAAGAGCGTTCGCGTTTCTCGGGCCGGCTTCGAGATAGGAACATGGCAGTAGGCGACTGGGAGCCCGTCGAGCAAGATTTCTCAGAGTCTGCCCAACGAGGAGTTACCGTCGGGTATTCCGAAGCGGACCTGGCCAAGCCTGGCGTAGCACGAACTGACGCTGAGCGCTCCGAGAACGGACGCTACGACGAACAACCGGCTGATCAGCAGTTGTTAGGAATTGAACTCGATTCACGGCCGGATTCGCGTAATCCATCCCTGGAGTCGCTAAGCTCCGAGTCGTTGCAACGTGCGCCGCGTGTCTCGCGTGTACCGCTGCCGCGCCCGGCCGTCAGTGTCAATGACGACGTAGCGCCAACATCGCCATCGGAAGAGGCCAAGATCGCGGACGCACCGGCGCGCATTGTAGCCACGCCTACCAGCGCCACACCTCAACTGGGTAGCTCGCGGATCAACACGGCGACGCTCAAGTCGACCTTCAGCGACATCCACGATGCGAACGGCCCCGACATCAGCATGAGTTTGAGTCTGCCCAAGTTGCCTCTACCCGATCTGGCTGATTCCGAGTTGCCGGTGCTCCAAAGCACTTTGCCTTCGCCTGCGGTCGAAGCCGATTCCAAGCCAGCAGACTTGCCGTCGACCAATCACCAAAGTCTGAGCGACCGTGCGCCCGAGAATTCCGAGCTGCCATTGCCCAGCATCGGCCCAGCCCCGCTTGAAGCCACCCTACCGGCAGCCCCTTCTGTGGCGGTGGCCGGTCCAGAGACACCCAATCCGGCTAATCTGGCACCGATTGCTCCAGCTACGCCTTCGCACCACATGCCGCGTTCGGCACTTGAGGGAGAGCCGGTCAACAACCGTCCCGAATCGCGCGCGTCATCCGACCAGCGGTTGAAAATGGAAGCACCGCGCATCACGGTCGTTCTCAACGGCCCAAGCGACTTGCCCATCGGGACTCCAGCGCCATATGAAATCGTGGTGCGAAACGAAGACTCGATCGATCTGCAGGGGTTGATCCTGCGCATGGACATTCCCAGTGGAGTGAAGGTCAATGCACTCAAGCCGACGCACGGGAAGTTTGAGCTCGAGACCGCACCGGATGGTTTGACCATGGTCACATGGGGCTTCGAACATTTGACGGCTGGCCAAACCGCTTCGGCGCCCATGCAGCTTGTGGCCGGCTCGGCACAGAACTTTGCCGTAGCCATGGAGTGGACATTAGTGCCGATCGCTGGTACCAGCCCGATCGACGTGCGCACGCCACGGCTTGAGCTTGCACTCGATGGGCCGGCCGAAGTCCGCTTTGGAGAAGCGAATACCTATCGCTTGCACATTCGCAATCCGGGCAATGCACCCGCCAACCAAATTACAGTACGACTCAGCGCTGAGCCTTTTGGCTCCAGCGCCGCCGAGATCGAGCGCATAGCGCCGGGCGAAGAAGAGGTCATTGAAGTCGAGCTGACTTTCAACGAACGCGGATCGATCAACATCGTCGCCTTGGCCGAAGAGCAAAGCGGTTTGGAGAGCCAAACGGCCATCGCAGTCATCGTCCGCCAAGCCATGGTAAAGGCGCAATTGCATGCCACTCCGTTAGTCTATCATGGAACACCCACCGAGTGCTATGTTCGGCTGACCAACAGCGGCGATGCCGACGCGCTCGATCTACGCGCAGCCTTGCAGCTACCGGAAGGTGCGGGACTTGTCTCGGCACCGCCGGGGGCGGTATTGAGCGGTCGCGAATTGACTTGGCGCATCGACCAATTGGTCGCTGGAGGCTCGGAGCAGTATACGGTGCAACTGAAGCTGACCGCTGATGGGGCCAACGCATTATCCTTGCAATGTGACGGGCCTAGCAATGTGAGCGCCGCGGCTACAACCGTTACCCAAGTCGAATCGATTACCGACCTGAAGCTGTTCGTTAATGACCCGATCGCACCTGCACCGGTAGGGAGCGAAGTGGTCTATGAGTTGACCTTGACCAATCGAGGTTCTAAAGCGGCCACCAATGTCAAAGTCATAGCACAGTTCTCGGACGGCATTGAACCGACGCGTGGCGAAGGGCATGCGGCTCGAGTGGTACCTGGACAAACGCTGTTCGAACCGCTACCACGCTTGGCTGCCGGAGAGACGGTGAATTTGAAAGTATTCGCCAAAGCAGCCGCCTCGGGGACGCATCGATTTCGCGTCGAAGTGCGTGCGGACGAATCGGAAGTGCGCTTGGTACAAGAAGAATCGACGCAGTACTTAGAGCCGGTAAGCCGCATGGCTGCACCCATGGCGACGAGCTCGACGTTGCGATAAACGCTAAGCCGTTTACGTGATCGGGAAAATCATGCATAGGCCCGAGAGTTCCCCGGGGGGGCGGACTCTCGGGCTGACTGCATATCGGGGCAAATCGATTTCAACGCGCAAATCGATTTCATTTACTCGGGTAAAATCAAAAACGTTCATCAACAGCCCTGGCTTAGGCCCAGACTGCGAATTAGCGGCTCGTTCGACAAGCACCAAGCACCAAGCACCAAGCACCAAGCACCAAGAACCAAGAACCAAGCACTAAGCACCAAGCACCAAGAACCAAGCACCAAGCACCAAGCACCAAGCACCAAGCACCAAGCACCAAGCACTAAGAACCAAGCACTAAGAACTAAGCACTAAGAACCAAGCACTAAGAACCAAGCACTAAGAACCAAGCACTAAGAACCAAGCACTACTTCTCCGGTTTTTCGCCGGTTTGATCGGCCTTCAGTTCCTTGAGCTCCAGCAAGAAAGCTTCGATAAATTCGCGGTCGCGATCTCCGCTGAGCGCTGCGGCCGCCGTTTCTAGCTCGATGGCTTTATCCAAATTGTCGTTAATGATTTGCAAGTGAGCCAGGGTATCTAGCATGCTCGCTTTTTCTTCTCCGGCGGTTTTTTCGAGCGCCTTGGTGGCTGCGGCTAGCGAGTGATCGATGAGTGGGCCTTTCTCGATGCGTCCCTGCGAAGCCATTTCGTAGACATTCCAAGCAATTGCGTTGACTACTTCTGGAGTTTCGCCCACACTCAGGAAGATCTTCTGCAATTGCTCGGCAGCGGCGTCCCCCTTATCGCTAGCGACGAGTACTTCGAGTTTAAACATCTCCAAGGACAGATCGTCGGGCGTGGCAGCTAGGGCGGCGTCGATCTTTTGGATCGCTCCCTCAAAATCTTGCTTTCGCAACAGCGCCGAGATTTCTTGCATTGTCTTTTCAGCTTCTTGCTGGGCTTTAAGTTCTGCGGCAAATGCCTCGCGATCCCACTTGCCCTCTAGCACGGCTTCCAGCGGGCCATCCATTTCCATGGGGTGACCAATCCACTCGATCTTGGCATCTTTGCCGACGATAAACGCGGTTGGGATACCGTTTTGTCCAGCAGCTTCCATGTAGTCGCGGGACGAAGATCGGTCTGGGTCGGTGGTCAAGCTGTAGGCGCTCGTCAGTTGGCGATAGGTCTCCACTTTCGCGTCGGGTTTGGCGCCTGGGGCCTGACGCACTTCGCGGTCCAAGAACTCTTCAACTGTCTCGAGGTCTTCATCGCTGATGCTAATGAGCCGCACCCCTTTGTCGGCCAGTTTCGTCTGTAATTCGGCCAAATGAGGCATGCTGGCTACGCAGGGACCGCACCATGTCGCCCAGAATTCGACTACATAGACTTGGCCCGCTTCAAAATTTGTCACCGGCGGGAATTTGCCCTGGTCTTTGTGAATCCAGTATTCCACATCTAAGGCCGGTGCAGCCGAGCCGATGGTGAGCAGTTCGGCCGCAGAGCTGCGTTGGAGCAGCGTAGCGCAGCCGACCATCGTTACCGCCAACATCATTGCACACTTTAAAATTTCTCGCACCGTTCAACTCCCATGGTAGGTTTGTTTCAAGTTCGTCGATTGTCAACCGATGGGCAACAGTACATTTCGTGCCCAGCGGCGATCATCATAATCGCAAAGTTCTTTTGAGTCTGTAGTGCTTCTAACGTAACCCATGGTCATCGCATCCCACTATCTAGCATCAACTAATGAAATACCGGAGAACGGTGGAACTAGCGTAGTGCGGTTCGTAGCTGCTCGTCATAATATACCCCATTGCAGTTCCAATATTCAAAGTAGCAGGCACGCTACGTGGGTTGTGGCCCTATGAAACCTTGGATTTCTTCTTCGGCGGACGGCGCAAGGGACTGTGCCTGTTACTATGGGAACGGTATTGTTTTAATTTGATTCTAGCCTGCGAAAGTGCTGTCATGCCGGTCTCTCCGAGACGCCAGAAAATTGAAGAGATGCTTCAACTCGAACCCCTGGACATTTTCTTGCGGTATTCCTTGGCCATGGAGTTGTCTAAAGAAGGGCAATTACCCGAGTCGCTGAAATTGCTGCAAGCCCTGTGCGACGCGGTTCCTCCCTACGTTCCCGCCTTTTTTCGCTCGGCCCAGTTATTGGCCGACAATGACGATGTTGAGGGGGCTCGTGAATTCTTGCGGGTAGGAATTGAAGCGGCTCGGGAGCAAGGCGATTTGCACGCGGCTGGAGAAATGGGAGAAATGCTAGCTGACTTAGGAAGTATTTAGTCTGATTGTCGTCGCGAGTACTTACAATGAAACGATATGGATCCAGAACAGATTCGCATTCAGGCTGACCTGCGTGGTCTAATCGAAGGGGACGTGCATTGCGACTCCTTGTTTACGCAGATTTATGCCAGCGATGCCAGCATCTACGAAATTAAGCCGCTCGGCGTGGCCCGCCCCCGATCGACGCGCGACGTGTCGGAACTGTTGAAGTATTGCCACCAAAATCAATTGCCCGTCTTTCCTCGGGGCGGCGGCAGCGGATTGGCGGGGCAATCGCTCGGTCGCGGAATCATCGTCGATTTCTCCCGCTACATGCGCCGCATTCATCCTCCGCGCAGCGGTTTTGTGCGCGTTCAGAGTGGCGTCGTGCAGGCCGATTTGAATCGCTCGATCGACTACCATCATTTGCTGTTCGGTCCCGATCCGGCCACACGTAGTGTCTCCTCGATCGGGAGCATGCTTTCCGTAGATGCAGCAGGAAGTCACTTTCCACGCTATGGGTCGGCCGGGGATTGCGTCGAGTCCCTACAGGTTGTATTGAGCAGTGGCGAAGTGGTCGAGCTCTCGAGCCACGCTTGGGGCGGTTTGCCAACGCCTGCTCAGCCAGCCGTTTTTGGTTCGACGGTTTTCGGTTTACCTGTCTTCGGCTCTCAAGGCAACCAGCGCACCGCGACCGGCAATGCGCTGCCCGGGCAATTGGCTGGTGCGGCGGGTCAAACGGGGGAGGCGGTTGCCCGCGCCGGTGCAACGGCCGACCGGTCGACGGTACACAGCACCGTTCCTGGGGACACTCATGCTATGGGGCCCGAGGGAGGCAATTCGATAGGCGAAACTCCTTCCGCACAACGCGTCCAACAATTGGCGGAACAGGTCGGTCTATTGTTGCAACAGAATTCGGGGTTGCTGCTACGTCCGCCCTGGCAAGATCTATCGCGCGGTACTGGCTACTGTGTGGAAAAAGTTCTTGACGGTGATCAAGTCAACTTGGCTCGGCTGATGTGTGGAGCGGAAGGTACGTTGGGGGTGATCACCGAAGCGACTTTGCGTGTCGATGCAATACCCAAGGTTCGCGGATTGATTCTGCTCTTCTTCTCGCGATTGGAAACTGCTGCCAAAGCCGTGTTGGAATTTGGACGTGAAGAAGTTACGGCTTGCGACCTGATGGATCGTCGTCTGCTCGAAATCGCCCGTGAGACCGAACCGGTCTACGAGTCGATCATACCGCGTGGTGCCGAAGCGATGCTGCTCGTCGAAGTGCATGGCGATGAGCCGCAGGGGGTGCGTGCACGTCTCATGCAATTGCTGCAACGTCTCCAGCGCCGCGGCAAGCCGGTTGTCTCGTATCGATTGACTACCGATAGTGCCGAACGCAACATGCTCTGGCGTTTGGCGCGCCGTGTCATTCCGCGACTATACAAGCTCAAAGGTAATTTGCGCCCGCTGCCGTTTGTCGAAGATATCTTAGTACCTCCCAAACGACTACCAGAATTCTTGCGTGACGTGCAGGACATACTCAAGCTCGAACGGGTCACAGCCACCATGTTCGCGCATGCCTTGCATGGGCAGGTTGACATTCGCCCCTTCCTCGACTTGGGCAATACGGGCGATCAACTGCGAATGGCCAGCTTGAGCGAAACGCTTATCGAAAAAGTACTGGAGTACGGTGGCGCTGTCGGTGGAAGCCACTCTTTTGGCTTGAGCCGCGCGGGTTGGGCTGAAAAACAGTTGGGACCGCGCTTGGAGTTGTTTCGCAAAATCAAGAGCATCTTCGATCCCGTAGGGATACTCAATCCGGGAAAGTTCCTCAGCCCGGCTCCGCCCCATGTCAACGAGAACTTGCGGCGAACTCCCAAATCGACGATCGCTCCGCAAACCATCTTGTTTGGCAAACAGCATCTGCCGGTTGGCAACGCATTTGACGCGGCCGCCGCGCTGGAAGAGGCCAATGTCGCCTCGCCGGACTCTTCTCGAGCCAGTTCGGGTGCACCGCTGCAAGCTGCTGCAGTCACTGGAGTGCTTGTCCCCAGCAGCGAAACGCTACCCGACACGGACACGCTCAAGGCTGCGTCGCTGGCTGGAACGACGAGCAAGCCGCGTCTGCCGGTGCTATTGGCTTGGGAGAATGACGAGTCTGCGGGTTACGCGGCGCGCAACTGCAATGGCTGCGGACGATGCCGTACCAATGCGGCGGCCGAACGGATGTGTCCGGTATTCCGCGTTCACAAAGGCGAAGAAGCTTCGCCCCGGGCTAAGGCGAATTTGCTGCGTGGGGTCATCACCGGAGCATTGGAACCGGAGCATTTGGAAAGCGTGGAGATGAAGCAAATGGCTGACCTGTGCTTCAACTGCCATCAATGCCGTATGGAGTGTCCCGCCTCCGTCGACATTCCCAAGATAGTGCAGGAAATCAAAGCTCAGCATGTGGCTGGTCACGGTTTGTCGCTCAGCGAACGCTTGCTCAATCGCGTCGATATCCTAGCCGCGCTGGGAAGCCGTTTTCCGAATCTCTCCAATTGGGCCTTGGGCAATCGAGCGATGCGCTGGCTCCTGGAGAAGAGCTTTGGTATCGCCGGAGGACGCAAGCTTCCGAAGGTCGCTCGTCGTACTTTCTTGCGTTGGGCGGCGCGCGAAAAACTCAATCGCATCGAACGTGCTCCGGGGCGCAAGGTGCTGTTCTTTGTCGATCAATACATCAATTGGCACAACCCACTACTGGGACGCGCGCTGGTTGAAGTCTTGCGGCATCAGAAGGTCGAGCTCTACATTCCCACCGCTCAGACACCCTCGTACATGGCGATGATCGCCGCCGGAGATGTCGAGCGCGCTCGCAAGTTGGTGCGCACCAATATCAGCCTGCTGGCCGAAGCCGTGCGTCAAGGCTATACGATCGTTACTACCGAGCCCTCGGCCGCGCTGTGTTTGCAACAAGAGTATCGACACTTGTTCGAATCGGAAGAAACCGAATTGATCGCCGCCCACACACTCGAAGTTTGTAGCTATTTGTGGAAGATGCACACTCGCAATGAACTCGAACTCGATTTCCGCCCTGTGTCGATGTCGGTCATGTATCACGAGCCCTGCCATTCGCGCATCTTGAACTCGAACCAGCCAGCACTGAACCTGCTGCGGCTCGTACCTGGTTTGCAAGTGCAAACCGCCGATGCGGGCTGTAGCGGCATGGCGGGTACGTTCGGATTGCAACGCAAAAACTATCGCACCAGCTTGCGCATCGGCTGGCCGCTAGTCAGTACAATGAAAGGGACCTCCGCACAGTTTGGTACGACCGAATGCACATCCTGCAAATTGCAGATGGAACAAGCCACGACCAAACCAACCGTGCACCCGATCGCCATATTGGCTTACGCCTATGGCCACATGCCTCAATTTGGAGCTTGGTTTTCCTCCCGCACCGAAGGGACCGTAGTCAGTTGACACCACTTTCCTCACCCTCTCCACCCGACTCGGACTGGCTGCGTGTCGAGGTGCGACTGTTTGCCGCTGCTGCCGACTTGGCCGCAGCGCGACAGCTCCGCCTACACGTTCCCGCTGGTTGTTCATTGTCCGAACTAATCGCGCAACTGCTCGACCGGTTTCCTACCATGAAAAACTTGGCTCACGTCAGTCGCTGGGCCGTCGATGAGCAGTTTGTCCCAGCAGATTTTATCATCGACCGAGATCTCGCCATTGCCATGATTCCGCCCGTCAGCGGAGGATAGGCCTTGGTTCTTGGTTCTTAGACCCCCGCCAGCTTGCCTTGCGGGTGAATCAGTTTCGGTGCTAGATGGCCATTCATCGTCCCCCCTTTACCCCCAACTGCTTCTTGACGGCTCCAACATTCGTTCGCCCTGCATGGCCCGCTCGTCGGATTTAGGACATAATGGGTATTCAGCTTACAGCCTGCCACGTTTTACCTTGCAAAACAAACGCAATCATGATCGAACTAACCGAATTGCCGATCGACGCTAGTGCCGTTCTAGCCCAAGTGGCGGACCCCGAGTGCGGCGCGGAAGTTTTGTTTGTCGGTACTACCCGTCAATGGACCGATGTGCGGCCGCATAGCGAGGCCGGCGGCGAGCCGCAGGCGGAATCGGGCCAACGCATCGAGACATCGCACCTGATATACGAGTCCTACCGTGAAATGGCGCTGGTGCAGATGCGGCGACTCGAAGACGAGGCACGCAGTCGATGGCCGCTGCGCAAAGTGGTCATGGTCCATCGCTTGGGCCACATCGCTGCCACCGAAGCTAGCGTCGCCATCGCCGTCAGTTCGCCTCACCGCAGCGAAGCCTTCGAAGCAGCGCGGTGGCTGATCGATGAATTGAAACATCATGTTCCAATTTGGAAACAAGAGCACTACGTGCAACATGGGCCGCAGTGGATTCATCCGACGGCAGGGAATTGCAATTGCCCAGAGCACGCACTGCCACATTCGCTGACACATCAACACTCGCACCCGCACTCGCACGCGCACCCGCCGCCATCAACAAGGCAGCTCTCCGACGCGCGGGAGGAACAGTAATGTCCGACGTGACCGCGCTCCCTGTGGCCAATCGACTGCCGATCGTCGCTGGCGACTCAAGCCCAGCCGCTGCCCGGCAGGAACCCCGTGCGGCATCCCGTATGACAACCCAGTCGGCAAGCCCTATCAAGACCGCATCGGGACAGCTCGTGGACCGTTTCGGGCGCGTCCATCGCTCGTTGCGAGTTAGCGTGATCGATGCTTGCAATATCCGTTGCCAATACTGCATGCCAGCCGTAGGGGTTCAGTTCCTTCCGCGCGAGCACCTACTCAGCTTCGATCATATCGAGCGCTTTGTAAGGACTGCCGTTGCGTTGGGAATAAGCAAAGTACGCTTGACAGGTGGAGAGCCGCTGCTGCGCCCCGAGCTACATAGCTTGGTCGCTCGTCTGCGCGCTATCGACGGACTACAGCAACTCGCCCTGACGACCAACGGCATGCTCTTGGATAACCAAATCGACTCGCTGGTGTCGGCGGGTTTGCAGCGCATCAACATCAGTCTCGACACGCTGTCCGAGCCAACCTTCAGGCAATTGACGCGCCGAGAGGGACTCGACCGTGTGTTAGCTGGGATCGAGGCGACCAGACGCTTTCCTCAATTGGAGCTGAGGCTTAACTCATTGGTGCTGCGCGATGTGAACCTTGACGACATCTACGATCTGGTCGATTTCGCGCAGCAGCGACAGTGTACGCTGCGCTTTATCGAATTTATGCCGCTCGACAGCGATCGCCAATGGTCGCAAGCCAGAATGGTTCGTGGTGACGAGTTGCGAGGCTTGCTGGCGGAGCGTTTCGGGCCTCTGCTCCGCTGCGCCGATGCCGATCCCAGCCAGCCATCGTCAGACTATCAATTTGCCAGTGGTGGTGGCCGCGTCGGCTTTATCGATTCGGTGTCCCAGCCATTCTGCGCAGGCTGCGATCGACTGCGTTTAACCGCTGATGGCAAACTGCGGAATTGTCTGTTTGGTCGCGATGAGTGGGACGTGGGAGAAGTTTTGCGAAAAGAGCCGTTCGATTCAAGAGCGTTGCAAGCTCTATTGTGTGCGGGCACGCTGGCCAAGCATGCTGCGCACGGTATCGACGCGCCCGATTTTCGGCCCCCTGAGCGGGCGATGTATCAGATAGGCGGCTGATGGGCATGAACGAGCCTTTCGATGCGTTGCAACGGCGTGTCTACCTTGACAATGCGGCTACCTCGTGGCCCAAGTCGAGTGCTGCTATTGAGGCGGCACAGAAATTCATCCACGAGTGTGGTGCGACTTCGGGGCGCGGTGCTTATCGCAGCGCCATGTTGGCAGATCGATGGCTCGCCGATGCACGACACCACTTGGCTCAATTGCTCAATGCACCGGACGCTCAGAGCATCGCTTTGTGTAGCAGCGGAACGCACGCACTCAACGCGGCCTTGTGGGGATTGCTGCGTCCTGGGGATCACGTCATCACGAGTGCTGCGGAACACAATAGTCTGCTGCGACCGCTCAAGCAGCTTGAAACGCACCACGCAGTCCGCTTGAGCATTGTCCCCTGCGATGCGGATGGTTTTTCCGACCCTCGAGCGGCGGACGAGCTCGTTTGCGATGACACGCGTTGGATCGCTATCGGTCACGCTTCCAACGTCACAGGCCGCGTCCAAGCCCTCGACGGTTGGCGAGATCTGGCCCTCCGTGCGAGTTCAAAGCTGCTCGTCGATGCTTCCCAAACGCTGGGCTACATCCCCATCGATGTTCAGACCAGCGGTATTGATGTACTGGCCGCCGCCGGACATAAGGGGCTGCGCGGCTTGGCGGGGACTGGATTGTTGATGGTCGCGCGCGAGCTGCAATCGCAACTGCGACCATTGATGTTCGGCGGTACCGGCTTGGCAAGTGAGCAACTTCAAACGGGTCAGAGCTGGCCGCAGTCGGTCGAGGTCGGCAACTTGAACCTGCCCGGTGTGGTTTCGCTGGCCGTCGCCGCTGCCGAGTGCTACCGCTCTCAGCACACAACTGTTTTGAACGCAGCAGGTGTCGCTCAGCCCAGTTGGCGGGCCCCCCTGCAACAGCTCGTCGCTGGTTTGAAGCAGTTCCCCGAGATACGCATGATCGGTTGGGAGGCTCTATCTGGTGACGATGATTTAGAGCGAGCCGGGCGCATACCGGTGGTCAGTCTACAAGTTGCCGGATGGGACGTTCACGATCTGGCCAGCGTGCTCGACAGTAGTTTTGGCATCGAGGTCCGCGCGGGTTGGCACTGCGCCGCGTTGGTACATGACGCTCTAGGAACCGCCGATTCCGGTGGTACACTTAGGCTGAGTCCTAGCGCCAGTACGACGTCAGGCGATATCGACTGGACCTTAGCCGCCTTTCGCGAAATCCTAGCGTAGTGGACGAGGTAACGAGTCCGTTATATCGACAATAAAATCAAAGCAGTTTGTTTGCCGCTGGGAATCTTCATTGTTCGGCATTCTGCCAGCCATGATTCTGCCTTGAAAATCTGGGAGGATCGGGCAGAATCATGGGAGGCAGAGTGATAGAACAATTTGACAAAGCACTGGATGAACGAACAAGACATGGCACAGCGATGGTATCAAGAGGGTTTGCGATTTGAATGCACGCAGTGTGGCGGCTGTTGTTCGGGCGACCCCGGAGTGGTGTGGGTCAATGCCGAGGAAGTCACCGCGCTGGCCGAATCGATGCAGCTTGACGAAGAGGCCTTTCGCCGCAAATTTGTACGCAAAGTCGGCACACGTTTTAGTTTGGTGGAATACCCAGACGGCGACTGTATTTTCCTCGATCCCAAGACTCGCGGCTGTTTAGTCTATAGCGCGCGACCGGTTCAATGCCGCACGTGGCCCTTCTGGAGCTCGAACGTCAAATCGCCGCAGGCTTGGGAGGAGACTTGCAAAGTTTGTCCCGGTGCCGGAAACGGCAAACTCTACAGTATCGAGCAAATCGAATCGGCGCGCCAACAAAAACGCGTATAGAAAATAATCTGTAGCCACCGTTGCCAGACGGTGGAATTCTGCGGCCTAGCGATTGCGGCTACGAAACTGGAGATTAAATGCAACCATTCACGTACGTGACGGATTGGGAGTTGTATTAACCACGAAACACACGAAGGACACGAAAAATATCTCTGCTTGTGTTCTTCGAGGTCCAGCAATAAGGAAATGAGCAATGCTGAAATACCGTTCAAAGACGAGCCTTGTCAACCGTTTCAGTTGACGTTTGAGTCACGAAGTTCGTGAACAGCGACAAAAAGGCGCTATGCGGCTTTGCGACTACCAGTCGAATCTTTGTCTTTGATGATTTCGCCTTTGTCGTTGACATCCTCGAAGCGCACGGCGACTTGTTTGCTAACGCCCGACTCTTGCATAGTGACACCGTAGAGGGTGGTCGAGGCGGTCATGGTCTTCTTCGAGTGAGTGACGATAATGAATTTGGTCCAGTCCAGGAACTCGGTCAAGACGTTGACAAAGCGACCGATGTTGGCTTCGTCAAACGGTGCATCGACTTCGTCCAGCACACAGAATGGACTGGGGCGATATTGGAAGATAGCCAGAAGCAAAGCCACGGCGGTGAGTGCTTTTTCGCCACCGCTGAGGAGTGAGTTGGATAGCTCGGTTTTTCCCGGCGGCGTGGCGACGATGTCGATGCCGCATTCGAGCACATCTTCGCCGGCTTCGAGCACGATGTCGGCGTTGCCGCCACCGAACGACTTGCGATACAGCTTCTGGAAATTTTCGCGAATGATCTCGAGCGTTTCCATGAACATCCGCCGCGAGTCGGCGTTGATCTTGTGGATAATGCGTTGCAACGATTCTTTAGCTGCCTGCAGATCTTCGTATTGCCCGTTGAGAAAATCGTAGCGGCTTTGCAGTTCGTCCAGCTCGGCCAAGGCGGCCATGTTGATTTCCCCCACCGCAGCGACATCCTGCCGAAGTCTAGCCGCCTCTTCGTCGAGCTGCTGGAGTTCGTCGGGGTCGACGATCGCTTCGGCTTGGCAGAGTTGATCGAAGTCGATCGCATAGTCCTCGGTGAATCGCTTGATCAGCGTTTGGCTCGATTCACCGTAGCGCTCCCACTCCGACTGAGCTGCCAGGCACTGGCCACTAAGTTTATCGATCAAGCGCGAGGCGGCGTCGAGTCGCTTGGCGGCTGCGGAGCGAGCGCGGCGTAGCTCGGAGGCGCTGGCAGCCAAACCTTCCAAGTTCAACTCTTCGGCTTCACTGATCAGGTAGTCGTGCGCGAGCTCTGAGGTCAACCGTAGGATTTCGAGCTCAATGCTCGCTTGCTTGCGGCGTCCGCGCTCCGATTCCTGCTGAGCTTCCGTGACCGCCTGCAGGCGGTCCTGTTGATTGCGAGTGCTCTGCTGTAGCGTCGCATTGGCCGACTCCAAGCGTTGTTCAATCCTGGCCAGCTCAATGCGGGCGGCGGTCTGCTCCTCATTGGCCGCTGACATTTGACTAGCAAATTCGGTGACCGACGCTTCACACTGGTTTAGTTCTGCTTCAATTTCGTTCAGCGAACGCTGCAATTGTTCGACAGAGTTTGTCGCCTCGACAATGTTGGGTTCGAGCAGCGCACGTTTGCCTTGCGCTTCGGTCAAGATGTTACTTAGCCGACCGTTGGTGCGTTCGATTTCGTCCAGTCGTCCGACGGCACTTTGCGCGGTGGCTTGTTGGTGTGCCAGTTCTTTTTCGAGTGTCTTTGCCTGCTGTTCCAGTTCGTCGACAACCGGGGCGAGCTTGGTTGTCCGTCCGCTCATGCGCTCGATCTCACCTAACGCCCGCTGATACTTGAGTTTGGTGTCGTCGATTTCGGCGCGAGTATTTTGTATCTCACTGCGTCGCGACACTAGGCCGGCCGACGATTGCAAGGCCCCGATGGTGAGTGTCCCATCGGATTCCATCAACTGACAATCAGCGGTGACAAATCGCAAGCTGGCACCACGGAAGTGGGCCAATTCCAAGGCGGTATCCAAGCTGTCGACCATCCATGTGGTCCCCAGCAAGTAGCGAAACAGAGCCGCAAAATCGGCGTGGCAATCGATCATGCGATCGGCTCGGCCAATAATTCCGCGCACACCGTCGAGCTGGACCTTCTCGCCGAAGCGCCGCGTAGGGAGGCGATCGAGTCGCATCAATGTCAGACGTCCAGGAATCTCCAGTTGCCGATTGCGAACCTGTTGAATCAGTTGTCCGTCGTCGAGCACCAGAGCGTTGGCCATGTGTCCCAGCGCGGTGTCGACCAGCGGTGCCAGATCGACGTCGACTTCGAGCAACTCGGCTACCAGTCCTCGTACTGAGCGCAGGGCGGGATCAGACGATTGCCGCGCCAGCGCGAGCACGTGTCGCGCACCTGCATCGACCCCTTCCAAGTGTTGTTCGAGTTGTTCGAGAATATGGAGTCGTTCGGAAGCACCCTCCAAGCGGCCTTGCAGCACCGCCGCCTCTTCTTGAGTGGCTGATAATTGTTGGCGATGCTGTTCGAGTTCCTGCTTATTGCGTGTCAGCTCTGCCGCCGAGGCGGCTGTCTGCTCATGGATCTGCTTCAAGCGACTGGCGGCCATCTCCGCCGAACGGCGCGCGGCCTGTTCCGATTGCTGGTTGTCTGCCAGTTGTTGTTCGGTGGCCCGCGCCAATTGCAGCAGTTCGGCCATCGCGTTCTTATAGCTAGCGACTTCGGCCGCACGGTCGGACAGATCGCGCAGTACTTCAAGCTGTTGTTTTCGCAGTTCGTCGCGGCGCTGGCTGCGAGCGGCCAGTTGTTGATTGAGTTGTGTGAGCTGCGCCAGTGCTCGGTCGGCACGCTGCTTAGCTTGATCGTAGGCGGCTTGCGCGAGCCTAGCTTGGTCAGCAACGGAGCTGACCTCACTCTGAATCGAAGTGGCGCGACTGCGCAGAGCGGCCAACCTGGTAGCTCGGCGAGTCTGCTCGGTTTGATTCTCTGCCAACCGTTGGCGCAGCGACTGTTGTTGATTGAGACCGACGGCAATGCGCTGAAGTGCATCTTGCAAGACAGCTTCAACGGCTTGGCACCGCCCGGCGACCGAATGCAATTCTTGTTCTGCCAGTTGAGCATTGTCCCGCGCAAGCTCCAATTCGGCTTGCTGGCTGGCATGTTGACTGGTCAACTCGGCGAGGTTGCTTTGAGCCGCTTCGGCTTTAGCGAGCAGTTCGCTATATTCGGTCCAACCCAGGCGCAGACGCAGTTCATGCAAGCGGCTCGTCATCTCGCGAAAACGCTGGGCCTTGGTGGCTTGACTCTTGAGCGCGTTAAGGCGCGTGCGAACTTCATCGACGATGTCTTTGAGGCGGAATAGGTTTTGATCGACGCGTTCAATGCGCCGTGCCGCTTCGGCCTTCTTCGCGTTGAAGCGACTGATGCCTGCCGCCTCTTCAAAGATCACGCGGCGGTCCTTGGGCGATGCCTGCAGCATCCGATCGACCTTGCCCTGCTCGATCAAACTATAGGCATCGACCCCCACGCCGGTACCACGAAACAAATCGCGAATGTCGCGCAGGCGGCAGGCTTGACCATTGATCAAGTACTCCCCTTCACCGCTGCGATAGACCCGGCGGGTGACTTGGACTTCCTTAGAGTCGACTCCGAGCTGTTGTTTCGAATTGTCGAAAAATAGCGTTGCTTCGGCGCTGTTAGCGGGCTTGCGACCGGTCGATGTCGAGCCTTTGAAGATGACGTCGATCATGTCTTTGCCACGCAACGCTTTGGCACTCTGCGCACCAAGTACCCACTTGATCGCGTCGACCACGTTCGATTTCCCCGAACCGTTGGGCCCCACGATGACCGTGATCCCATCGGGAAAATCGAATCGCGTCTTGTCGGCGAAGCTCTTGAATCCAGCGAGTTCTAGGGCGCTAAGCATGCTAGGTCAATTCATCCATGTCATCGGGTTGTACCACACGGCCGGCCGCGGAGGCGTGGCACCGATGGTGTTCTCATAGAAATGCTCGCCCGGTTCGTACACTGGCTCTTGACTGCGGTCAAACGTGCGTCCAGCTTGTGGAACTGGATTCATCGCCAGCGGTACCGTCAAATAGCCCTTGTGACTCGCCTGGCGCACAAAACTAACCCAATTGCCGTACGTGCCCCCAACTTCTGCGATGCCTTCGAGCAGGCTGCGCAAGTCGCTGTTGACTTGCACCTGCCGATCGTCTTCGCCCGCCTTAAAGTGGATGATCGTCAGCTTGCCATCGCTCTGTGATTTGATCATCAATTTCGGGGTCACATACTCGAATGTAGGTAGTGACAGAATTGGATTGTCGCCAAAGATGACTACTTCGGGAGTTTGCGTCAGGCTCACGACCACCAAGGGTGGGCCTGAAGTGGGGATCTCCAGTATGCGACCTATTTCACCCACCTTGCGTCCCGATACTTGAGCGTCCGAAGCATCCTTGCGACGCAATGCGCGAACGGCTCCGTATCGCGTCTCCGGGTCACTCGAATTCAATAAGCCCGACAGTGCGTCGGCAGCTTCATAATGATCAAGGATGGTTAGGCCGTTGAGGCTCATGGCGCGGAAGGCAGGGTATTGTTCGGCCAACTCAGTCAGCGGTGCAATGGCACGTTTGTCGTTCAAATAAGCTAGCGAGTGGGCGGCATAGAAGCGGATTTCCGAATTGGGGTGGCTCAGCACCTCGGCCAGCATCGGCGCTGACTTTTCGCCGATCGCTTCGAGCTGCCAACAGGCTTTTTTCACCGTGGTCGGCTCTAATAATTGCTTTTGTAACGTTTCGATCCGCGTTAGCCGCTGCGCTTCGCTCTCGTTGAAACCGACTTGAAGAACCACGTTAACGAAGTGGAATGGGTCCAGTTGGTATCGTGGGGGAACGTCCAGCTTAATGTGGCTGTCTTCCAGCGGAGTTGCGATGCCCGCCTGCTTGCGTCCATTGAAGGCGGTGAAGCGCGCGTTGATGGGCTGCAAAATGTATCCCATCGTGACCGCGTCGGCGAACTCAGGCTCCAGACCAATCCCCAAGTCTCGACTCTTGCGAAGCTTGGCCCCACCCACGATGACCCCGCGAATCTGGTCCTGCGGATCGTCGCTGCCATTGATTTCAGCTGCGGTCACAATCGGGCCATGGGCTGTTGCCATCTCGAAGCCTTCGCGAAGCTGGCCGCCAACGCGGCTCATTTCCACTAGCGGCGTTTCCAGCATCCAGCCTTGTTGCAAACTGGTGGCCTCCGAGTGGGCAGAGAGTTGAATTTGTACATCCATAATGTCGCCGCGCCGCGCCGCGGGTGGTGCGTCGATGTGAGCTACGACCATGGTCGAAGTAGGCGCATCCAATACCGTATTGGGCTGGTCGCCATCATGGCGACGCATCATCTCAAGCAGCTTTTCCCTCGGCTGGCTCGGTTTGACTATGCCGCCCGTCCCTGGCAAACTCGTCACCAATGCGACGTTTTCAAGTCGCGACAGGGTGATCATCCGCTCGAACGCAATCTGCCCAACGATCCGCGGCCGCTTTTCCGACTGGAGCGTATCCTTGATTTGCTCGCGCCTCGACGTCGGGTCATCCCCCGAAACCCATGGCGAGAAGCAGCCCGATAGTAGCGAACAGAATAACACCAGACCAACGGCCAAGTGAAGTAGGCGAGTTCGAAGGAGGGTTAGCATCCTTGCATCCTTGCTAGGTAGCTCGACGGGGGCGCAGGAGTGCATGAGCCTGCGGGAAGATTGTGTCCCACGGTACCGTTTTGCCGGTAGCCGGGTCAAGGGAGGCTTGGTGGCAAGAAAGAAGTGAAAAATGAGAATTGAGAAATGCAAAATGCAAAATGAGAGAGTTGGAGGAGTGGAGGAGTGCCCGTCTTTTTACACACCTGAGCTCGTTTGGCTTCCGTCCGGCTTGGCCGGGCGGGGCGTGCAACTGACAGCTACCCTAATGCAGAGCTCCCATCCGACCCACAGCTCCACTTTGTCGGTTCCGCCGCACAAGGCTTGAGCAAGTAACGGGGGGATCTTTGCCGTTGATTACTGTGCCAATTTTCATGTGGAAACGCTTCGAAGAAATCTTTTGCGCGCAACTCGCTTGGGGACAACGACCTAGGGAGCAAACTGATTTTTTTCGGCCCTAGCTTAGTTGACTTGGATGCCGAAATGGATATTCTTGGGGCTCAGTGGGGATGAATGGTGATGGATGGGTCAGTCGGGGCCGCTTGGCACTGATCGATCAATTAAGGTTCCACGAAGTGTTGTTAACTGGTAGTTACCGCCGAAACTTGGACGACAAGCAACGGCTGGCGATTCCGAAGCAATTGCGTGACGCCTTGGGATTTCCTGAGAATAACACCCTATTCATCGCTCCTGGAAACGACCGTGCCTTGGTGATATACACCGCAGAAGTGCTTGAGCAGATAGGCAAGGCGCTCAGTAAGCTGAGCCCAGCCGCTCGCGAAACTCGCGACTTTAGTCGCCTGTTTTATGCTCAGTCGCAACCTGCGGAGGTAGACCGACAAGGCAGGTTACGCATTCCGCCAGAATTAGCTAAATTGTCAGGGTTGCTCAACGAGGTCGTCGTTATTGGCGTACGCGATCGAATTGAGCTGTGGGACGCAGCGGCGTGGGACCAGTTCCTCGCCAAAACGCAGCCCTCCTACGACGATCTAGCAGAAAGCGTATTTCGCGATGCCGTGACAGAGTAGAAACTCTTACGGTGTGGCGAGCATGAAATGGTGAGACCCTGATTCAGCTTGCGGCCACTAGCTGAATAGCCACAAGCGGGGCCCTTCGGGGCCTCGCGGGTCTCACCGTCCTTTCGACAAGGATTGTCCGAGAGGTGTTGATGTGTTTGAACTTATCTCAACCAAGTTCAGACGCACCGTTTGCGGCCTACAGTGGAAACACGGATGTTTCCCCAGGCTTCAGGCGGACCTGAACCTCTAGCGCTTTGTTTCGATTTGATTTTAGAGTAGTGGACGAGGTTACGAGTCCTTTCGACTTAGTAGGTACTAGGGACTCG
>JADYZV010000162.1 GCA_020852965.1 Pirellulaceae bacterium
CGAGTCCCTAAACGTATAACGGATCAAACGGACTCGTAACCTCGTCCACTACCCTAAAATTGTTTATTGACAAAGCACTAGCAGGCATTGTGATTGCGCATCAGCCACAAATTTACAGCTTATGTTCGAGTGGATAAGGTATCACAGGTATGGCTCTCTCATCGCGCCAGCGGGTTCAACGCACCCTTCGCGGTGAACCGACCGATTGTATCGCAGTGGCACCGTACATGTACGATGTTGCAGTAGCCGCGTCGGGGGTTCCTTTGCTCGATTTCTATACGCGGGCGGAGATGATGGTGAAAGCTCAACTAGCTCTCTATGAGCAGTTGGGACAGGACGTGATTGCGATTGGGAGCGACAATTACTACATCGCCGAGGGGTTTGGCTGTCAATCCTCGCGCGATGCAGACGAGCTACCGTCGCTGGTGCGTCCGGCGGTGGGGAGCTTGAGCGATGTGTTTGCAGTGGAAGCCCTCGACCCGTATAGGCAGGGCCGCATGCCGATGATGCTTGAGGCGATCCGTTTACTCCGCCAGGCGGTCGGCGATGAAGTGGCCATTCGCTCGCCGGGAACCGGCCCGTTCGCGCTCGCCTCGTATCTCATCGGCACACAGGAGTGGCTGTGCGAAGTCGGTATGTGTGAAGCGGGGATGCCCGAAGCCAACGAGGCGGCTATCCATCACGCGCTGGACGTAGCCGCCGAGTCATTGACTCGATTCGGCATTGCCTGTTGGGACGCTGGGGCAGATATCATTCACTGTGGTGACTCTTTAGCTTCCTGCGACATGATTTCTCCGCGAACCTACCAGCGTTTCGCTTTTCCCTACCAACAGCGAGTCTTTCGTGCCTGGAAAGAGCATGGTATTACCGGCTCGCTACTGCATATCTGCGGCAACAGCACTCGCGTTTTGAATGCTTACGCTCAGACGGGGGCGGACATCATCGAGCTCGACAACATGGTCGATTTGGCTGTCGCCAAGCAGATGATTGGCGAGCGCGCCACCCTGATGGGAAATGTCCATACGGTTCTGGACTTACTGCAGGGCACGCCAGAGACTGTGCGGGCCGCAGCGGACCACTGCATAACGCAAGCTGGCAACTCCGGTCGATTCATCCTTGGATCGGGCTGCATCGTACCACGCCATACGCCACTCGATAATCTGCGCGAACTGATTCGTGTCGCCAGAGAAGTGGCACCGCCGCCCGCAGGCTAGCGTTTGTCAATGTTAAGACTTCGAGTCGGCAGTAGTGGACGAGGTTACGAGTCCGGCACGATTAGCAAGGTCAAAAGGACTCGCGGGCCTCGTCCACTACCCTAAATTCAAATTGGAACAAAGCACTAGCTTATAGCCTCTCGCAGCCGACTGATGAAATCGGGGTTGGTTCCGCAGCATCCGCCGATAAACTGAGCTCCAGCAGTCACGAGCGCAGGAGCGAATTGGGCAAACTCCTCAGCCGTCGTTCGATAGACGACTTCTCCTTCCACGATCTGCGGGACTCCCGCGTTGGCTTTGATCCATAGCGGTAATGCGGTAGCCGCACGCAACTGGCTGCAGACATTGATATATGAGCTAATCCCCTGTCCGCAGTTGGCACCGATGACGTCCGCACCCGCCTCGGTCAGTTCCTTCGCAACACGCTGAGCCGAATCGCCCATCAGGGTGCGGTCCAGGTCTTTACCTGAGTCAAACACCATGCAGGCGACGACCGGCAAGCCTGTGCTCTTGGCGGCAGCCAGAGCGATCTTGGCTTCGGCCAGGTCGGACATCGTCTCGACGACCAGGCCAGCGGCACCCGCTTCGGCCAGCGCGGCCGCCTGCTCCTCAAATGCCTGTTGCAGCTCGTCGCGACTGACCTCTTCGGTCAAAAGCATCTTGCCGCTCGGTCCGATTGAGGCAAACACCAATGCCCGCTCGCCAGCCGCCTGCAACGAGATCTCGACCCCTCTGCGATTGATTTCTACAACGCTCTGCGCCACGCCGTAGCTCGCCAGTGCCAGACGATTAGCACGAAACGTGTTGGTCAACACAATTCGGCTCCCCGCTTCTACATATGCACGAGGAACTTTCTCGACCTGAGACGCGTGCGTGAGGTTCCAGGCATCTGGGCAATCGCCGCTGGACAGACCAAGCTGTTGCAATTGAGTTCCCCAGGCACCGTCGGTAACCACAGGTCCGTGACGCAATAATTCTTCGATCAGCGGTGACACGCTTCTCTCCTTGAGTAAAGAGTACATGATACAACGTCAGAGCTTGCTAGCACTTCCGTAACAGACACTACTGTACAGATTCCCTCATGGTTTCCCAAAGCTGACGCAAGCATTCTAGGAGAGGGTAAAGGAAAAGTGATGTCGAACGCCTCCCACTGGCCTGGCTTGAGCGAATCGCTCAGCTACTCCACACTCTCCGGCTGTACGCTCTCGGGCAGTTGCTTGATCTCAACATCCTTGAATAGAACATGCATATTCTGGCCGCCATGCAACTGCATACCGAAATAACCTTCGCGCGGGCTAGGGTCATCTTTTAGTGCGGCTGTCTGGACGCCGTTGACCGTTACCGCAATATCACCGCCGATGGCCGAAACGGTCATTTCATTCCAGTCTTTGACTTTGTAGTAGGTTTTGATCTCTTCCGGCTTCGGCTGCACGACCCACGCGCGACCCAGCGTTTCATACAGACCGCCGACGTCCTTGCCATCCGCGTCGATTTCCGCTTGAAAGCCCTTCACCGAGACCGCAGAATCGACTTTTTGCACGCGGAAGTAGAAACCGCTGTTGCCTTTCAGAGACTTGTATTTCAGGCGGACGATGAAGTCGCCGTACTGCTTCTGCGACAGTAACATGCCGTGGCGGCTTTTGCTGCTGTCTTGACTCCCCACAATTGCGCCGTCAGAAACTTTCCATGTGCCACCAGGCAGCGGAGTCCAGCCATCGAGCGTCTGGCCGTCAAACAGTGGAACAAAACCGTCCGCAGCCAACGATTGCGAGCCGGGGATGAAAAGCACGCACAGCACTAGCATCGTCAGTTTGAATCGCATGATCAATCTCTCCAGTGGAACAAGCGTCGTGGTAAGGCAAAACACCCGTGCTCAAGTTTTCAGTCCTGTTAGGCAATTGTGGCTAACGCCCAAACGGCCATTTATGCGGAGGAGCTTATGCATGGGGCATATGTCGGCTACAGGAATACGGATCGCAGATACTTCTGATTGTGAAGGTAACTGTCCGGAATACTTAGCCCTTTGCCGACTGCGGATTCAATGACCAGCCAACCGCTGTAACCGATGTCATCCATCGCCTCTTTGACGCGAGGGAAGTCGACGCGTCCTTCGCCCAACAGGAACCCGTTTTCCTTGCAGTGGAACTGGCAAATCCGCTCGCGGCCCAACTGGCGTATCTCCTTGTAGATATCATAGCCTTGCTTCTCCATGTTGGCCGTATCGTAGTAGACTTGTACGGCGGGCGAGCCCACGGCGTCGAGAATTCGCAAGTGCTCGTCGGCGCTGAGCCACGTTTCGAGTCCCAACACAACACCTGCTTTCTCCGCCTGCGGTGCAACTTCTTTAAGGCGTCGGATGACTTCTGTTTGAAGTTGAGGTTTGCCCTTGATGTCCCCGTTATCGAAGAATGCCAACAGCACGATCTGCTGCCGCAGCTTGGGCATGACTTCGACACACTCTTCGACCCACCGTTCGGCATTCTTGTCGGAGGCGTAAGGAACGCGGTTGAGCACGCCCATGGCCAGCGACGAGATCTGGACACCGTGCGTTTCGACGGCCTGTTCATACTGTCGACGGATATTTTCGCTGCGAAGATCGTATTCGTCGCCAGGTTTGCCGAAGCTGACTTGCACGCCGTCCAACCCAATCTGTTTGGCCAGCTCGAGCGCGCTGAGTTGCCCGCCTCGTCCAATCGACCAGTCACAGGCTCCGATCTTGAATCGCCGCTGCTCGTCGTTTGCCAGGCACAGCCATGATGGCGAAATCGCCAGACCGGTTCCGATGGTTAGTGCCCGGCGGCGAGAGATGCAATGCATGTTCATTGTATTAGCTCCAAAATCTTAATTTAAGCATCCGTGCATAGGTGTTCAGTCATGTTGTGCGACCGAGCTCGACGCCGAAACGAATAAATATGCAAGAAAGTTCTCTATGGGTTTCTAGTTGTCTGACTCTTGAGCGATCGGCTGTGATACGAGAAACTCGGTAATGTCCGCCAGGTCCTGTGAACTCAGATTCGCGCCAACCATTTCGGGCATGATCGACACGCTTTGTCGTTGGCGAAACTCAATCGATTCCGCTGGGATCGAGTGTTGCTCTCCCTTGGCATCGACGAGCACGACTGGGTCACCCTCGCCGATGACGAATCCTGTTATGACTTGCCCTTCGTCTGTTTGAATTAGCCATGTCTCGTAGCCAAAAGCGATCGAGGCGGAGGGGTTCAAGACAGAATCGAACAAGCGCGTCCGGTCGAGTTTGCGCCCAACGTCCGTCAAGTCTGGTCCCACCGATTTACCTTGACCGGCGAACAAGTGGCAAGTCGCGCACTGAGCTCGACCCAATACGAGTTCCTTACCATGGGCCGCGTCGCCCGATAGCCGTAAGAGTTCTGCCATCGCGGGAAGCGACTTGCCGTCTGCGGCCAAACGGGAAAAGTACTGGCCGGCCAACGCTCGCACGGACAAGTCCGGGTTGAGATGGATATGGTTGCCGATGCAATCGCGCAGGTCTTCAGGTAGCTTGCCCTGCGACGCCAAGCCCAACAATCGCATGCCACCCACTCCGCTGCGCGCCATCGCGAGGGCCGCCGCCTCGCGTGAAGGTAAATCTGCCTTCGAGTCCAGCATCACTGCCTCGTTTACCTGCGCCCGCGACTCAGGTGTCGGCCCGTCGTGGTAGACATGAAACACGACTCCCAAATTTGCTTCGGAACAGTCCGGCTCACCTAGATCCTCACGGCTGTTGTCCAATCCGCCACGCGCCGCAAACCATTGAAAACCACGGTCTGCAATGTCGTAAGCAATCACGGACGAGGCGTGGGTGCCGATGCCGTAAGAGACCGGTCGATCGCTGACCCTGAGCGGCAAGCCTTCGCTGTTTTTATCCACCAAGACACTACCATTACTGGTCGTCGCGCGGTCCCAGTCGAGATCGGTCAGCTTCGTCTCGCCATTGGAATCCAATAGATGTGGCTCGACCCAGTCGGCCCAATCGCAGGAGTTGCCATCTCCTGCATCGGTCACAACGAGATACAATCGCTGGGCTCCCGTGATGTCCACCAGTATGTCGGCCACGTCACCACGTCGAATAACGTCACTCGTATAAACAGGACGTCCTGGTAAGCGCACACCGGCAACTTCTGTTGGCATGGATTTGGCTGAGCGAGAGTATTCTAGCACGGCGGGATAATCGCACCACAGGTTGTTGGCGCGGAAGCCGATCCACCAGGCGGCTGCGGCGCGCAAGTCGCCTGGGCCTCGCAAGGCGATTTCGATCATCGCCTCGGCAGCGGCGGCGTCCTCGATGAATGCCAGCGAATCGGTGGCTTGCTTCCGCTGCTGCACGGTAAGATCTTCACACAACGCGCGTGTCGACAACGCCCCGATGGCGTTCGCAGGATGCAACCGCCAGACGAGCCCGGCAAAGCGTTCATCCCACTCGGTAGGCAGCGCACCGAATTCGTCCAGTAGCCTAGGAAACAGCGACTCTTCCTTGCCGCCGCAGGCCGTGCCAAGCGCTTCCAGATACCAGCGGTCCTGAGCGTCGTATCCCTCGGCAAGTTTTACGAGGATATCTTGGCATGCTTCTAGCGGCACGTCGCGCATCGCCAAGGCGACTTCGCGCCGCACGGCCGGCGATGGATCCGCAGCCAGCCGAGTGGCGTGAGCAAGTAGGTCCATATTCGTTCGCAGCAACGCGCGAAACGCCACGATGCGCGCGCTTGGGTCGTCGTGGTCAAGCAGTTTGACGACGGCACGACGACCGGCGTCTCCCAACTGCGCCATCAACCACACCATGCGGGCACGCACGTATGGGTTGTCATCATTGCGCAGAGCCGAAACCTCAGCCAGCACCTTTTCACCCCGCGCACGCAGTTTCTCGAAACCCAAGAAGCGAACGTTGGGAGCAGGACTCTTCAATGCGGCAATTTGCCCGTCGAGCGTCGTGACATCGATTTTTGGTGCAGGCAACGTTTGCCCCTTGGGCGCGATGCGATAGATCGTTCCCGAACCTTCGAGATCCTGCATGGCATGACCGCCCACGATCGGATCGAACCAATCCGCAACGTAAATGGCACCGTCCGTCCCTACGGCCACGTCCGACGGGCGAAACCACGTGCGTTGGTCCTGCTCCACCTTGTTCCATTTGTAGTTCGGATCGTCCGGCAAGCCAGAACTGAAGAGCGAGAACCGCGTTAGATCGAACCCAGCGCCTTGCGGAAGCGCGTGATAGCCGAAGACGACATTGCGCCCCGCTTCACAACTCAGCAATATGCCACGCATGTCTTCGCCAAACGCGTCACCTTCGTAGACCACCATCCCAGTCGGCGACCCGGCACCATACAGATCACCATAGGGAATAACGCCAGGATCTGCTTGATGCCAATGTGCGATCGGCGTCGACTGATCGGGGCGTCGGTCCGCCTGCCAGCTCCGTTTGCCATCGGCAGATGAATAGCCGGCGTTGGCATATTGCATCAACCAGGTTGTGCGGCATGCGACAACTTGATCGTCGTTGTCATTTTGGAACACATTACCGAGCGAGTCGAGGCAGACTTCGTAGTTGTTGCGAAAGTTGTGACCAAAGACTGACAGGTCGCTGCCATCCGCTTCAATTGACATGGCCAAACCGCCGACATAGACTCGGCCATCGTCGCTCTTCAGGCCGGGCGTGTTTGAGATGTTGTAAGGCGTGCCACCGGTGTACCAACCGCCAGCTCGCAACGTCCATCCCGATTTGTCGGTGACGATGTGCGGACCGGCATTGCCTGCGTTGAAGTACCAGCGCCCGTCGGGACCTGCTACCACCGCATGCAAACCATGATCATGATCGACGCCTCCGAATCCCGTTAGGAGCACTTCCTTCTTGTCGACGCCCGCCTCGAACCGCCCGTCGCGATTTATGTCGGTATATATGATCAGAGAAGGCGAGCAAGAAACGATCACGCGGTTTCCGAACACCGCGATACCTAACGGCGCAACAAGATCCGTGTCTTGGACGAACACCGTCGACCTATCGGCTGTGCCGTCGTTGTTCGTATCTTCGAGGACGACGACGCGATCCCCGGCTTCATGTTTCATTCGACCGTCGCTGTCGGCTTTGAAGTTACGATAGTTGACTGCCTCGGCAACCCACACTCGCCCTCGCTCGTCGACATCGATATTGGTTGGATTGTAGAACATCGGTGCCTGCGCCCACACCGTCGCTTCCAGATGTTCGGGCAACACGAATCCTTTCGTCGCGATCAGATCGTCTGCCTGCGTGGTCGCGACGAGTGGCAGGGGGCCGAGAAGTATTGCCCAGCGTCCGACGAGAATCGCAGTTGTCCGGATCGTTGAACTTGAGCGAGATAACAGAAACATGAGCTATTTTTTCTCCGCTGGATCACCAGCACTATGTTGCCGACTGCCCAGGCTAGCAACGAATCGCAATCGACGACAGCCGAGATTTAGACGCGGCGTGGTTTACCGATCCGCTGTATTGCAGACATCCAACTCAGAACGAGACGACACAATGCCACAGGAACGAGTACGTCCACGCGTCGATCTCTTCCCAGGTTTGCTTAACGAGTTGTTCGTCGCCGGTCATTTCTGGCATGTCTTGGCGTTGCTGCGTCCACGGTACAACTGTGCCTGCGGGGCGTGGATGTTCGCGTTGTAGCGGTGAGCTGTCGTCTGGCATGATTATCTCCCTTTAATAAACTCCGTACTCTCGAGTGAAGTCCGTCATGGCTTGTAGGTTTTCGATACTCGTATCGTTTTGCATGATCGCGCTGGCATCCATGATATATCCCCCGTCGCGTGCCACTTCGTCGATCACTCGCTTGCAATAGTCGCGAACTTCGCCCGGTGTTCCGAACGAAAGTAGGTAGTTGGGAATACCGCCGCTGATGGCAAAACGGTCGCCCAGCGCACGATGCGCCTCGAACACATCATCGCGATCGCAATGGTAGATGATCGACGTTTCTGGCAACTCGCGGAAGCTCTTCCAATGGTGTTTCCACTGCCCCTCGGCATAGAACAGCACCTGATGACCGTGGGCCCACAGTTCCTCGATGATCGGCTTGAGCGTGGGCCAGAAAAAGCGATCAAACTGGGTCGGTGTGACGAAGGGTACGCAACCGCGATGCATCCAGATAGCGATCGGCACTTCTTTGTTTGGGTCTGCCGTCGAGAGCGCGACATGGAACATGTGTGGCATCAAAGCCTCAGCAGCCGCCATGACCTTGTCCGGCCTCTCGAACAAGTCCATCGTCAGCCCGATATAACCTCGGAACTTGTCGGCGATGATGTCGAATGGAGATTTCAGAATGCCTGCGATGGCAGATACCGTGCCACACTCGTCGCGTAGCCTTTGTACCTGTGGGCCGAAGGCGGTGAAGTACTGCATCATCGCCATCCCGCCCCGGAGCCATGCAATATTGTTCTGCGCCGTGTTGGCTTCCCCCGGTGCGGCGAGATAGCGATTCGTGCGCGGCATCCACACGTTCAATAGATAACCGGTCGGGTCCTCGATCAGCGCATCGTATTCGTCGGGCTGCATCCATGCTTTATCCTCGGCAGGCTCGAGATATTGAAAGCCCGTGTCGCGAGGCAACCCGACTCCGGGAACGGCCAGATACCTCCCCCCAAGCACTTGCGGAATCATACCCCAGACGTAGACCATATTGGCCACGACGGCATCCCAATCAAACCCCTTGGCACACTGCAC
>JADYZV010000163.1 GCA_020852965.1 Pirellulaceae bacterium
CGCTTGAATCGTGTTGTAGAAGTTCTTTAGTCCATCGGAGACGCCGGCTTGCACATTGACATCCTGAGTCATACGGACCACCAAATCTTCATACGACTGCCTGATCGATTGGCCACCAAGCCCTTCCAGCGGTTCTTCAAAGGCTTGAGCTAGTTTCAATGCATTGCCTGTCCCGCTCCCTACTCCGGTTGAACTGGCAGCGAACAAGCGTGGATTGTTGGCGATGACTGGATTGAGCCCAATCGTGCTTGCCGAGTTCCCAACGAAGAACGTATTGATACCGGTGGCTGCAAGTATCCCAGAGCTATCGTCTTGGAAGGAGAATCTCAGCGAATCGGTATCGGCTGAGATACGAAGTTTTCCTTCTGCGGTGACTGACGCGGAGACTCCGGAAACGTCATGGATTGCCTGTGCGATATCGACCAAGGACGAATCGCTGGTACCGCCGGTAAGTTTGACACGAATAGTGCTGGTCTTGGTCGTGCCAGTCGCTAAATCGAGCACTGATATTTTGAAATCACCATTTTTGATTTGAGTTGGAAGGCCACTGAGGTCGAGCGGCGCGGTGCGGTCATCGCTGGCAAAACTTCCGGTGGCCTCGCGAAAGCCGTCGACCCCTTGCCCTTGTGTGTGGATGCGATTGAATTGTTCGATCAAATTGCGGGCGAACTGATCGAGCTCCTTGGTAACCTTGCCCACGCCTTCGTCGCGTGCGGCATACAATCCTTGCAGGCGTCCGCCGCTGACCTGCAATGCTGAATCGGTATCGGCTAAGCGAATCTCCGGAATGTTCGTATCTCCCTCAGTTCGCAAGGCGTAGGTCACCGCTCGTTGTAGGCCGTCAGCTACCAGATAATCCCCTCCGACAAAAACCGTGATCGCGCCACTCTGCTGCTCAACCGAGCGAACGTCAACCACTTTGGACAACTCCTGCAATACCTGCAGCCGCTCGTCCCGCAAACCGGCGGCATCGCTGCCGCTGGTTCGTCCCCCTTCGATCTCCACAATGCGTTGGTTGAGCTTGGCAATCTGTTGGGTGTAGCGATTGATCTCGGTGGCTGCCCCACGTACTTCTTGATTGAGATTGGCCGAAATGTCTCCCAACTGTTGACTGACGTTGCGGATGTTTCCCGTGAGCGTATTGCCACGTTCGATTACCATCCGACGTAACGCATCATTGCCCGGCTGATTCAACAGGTCGTTGATGCTCCCGGAGAAGTCCGCAATTTTTGAACTCAGATCGTTATCGGTCAGTTCGCCAAAGATGGACTCCATCTGCCCGTACATGGACCTTTGAGCTTCGCTGGCCGCCAGCGCGCTTTCGGTTTGACGCAGCCGCTCGACCCCATAGGCGTCGAGCTTTTGTACCACTCCCACGGCGCGCACACCGTTTCCTACGATGACTTCGCCATACTTGGTAGTGACGGCCGAAGTCTGCACCAGCTCTTGTCGGGAGTAGCCGGGCGTATTCGCATTGGAGATGTTGTTCCCCACCACGTGCAAGCCAAGCTGGCTGACTTGCAGGGCGTTGGCGGACATCTGTATGGTAGAGAATAGCGACATCGATTTTAAATTCTTCAGATTCTATGTAGTGGACGAGGTCACGAGTCCGTTGACTGTAGTGGACGAGGTCACGAGTCCCTTGGATTCGATTTGCGCTAAAAACTTGTGACATCGTCCACTACGGTTAATTCCAAACCTTAGGTCGGACAGTCCGCTCGCGAGTTGAATTTCGGCTACAGACTCTGATCGAGCAACCTGCCTCCGGTTTCCACTTGCAGCCCAGATTGGTACACGTGAGGCGGATAACCCAACATCAATAACTGCATCGACTCTTGATAAAAATGAAGTAGCTGGCTGAGCAGTACCCAAGTCGCCACATGCAGCCGCCGCAAATTGGCCAGTTGCTGACGGGCGGCTAGTAGGCTACTTCGCAGACTCGGCTTGTCCCAAGCGGGTAAGCGTCGCGCCAATGAAGTCAAGTCGCTGTGCGGCAAGCCATTTTGTCGCGCGTCATCGAGCAATTGCTGACGATTGACGATGACTTGTTGTAGTTCTTGAAACAGCACTTCCGCCTCTGGCTGCAATGCCTGCAATTTTCGACTATCACGGCTGACCGCCGCCAATTCGCTCCCTGCCAGCCAGTCGCTCCAGCGCCGGTTGATATCGGCCAGTTGCACTAGATACGATTCGAGCCGGAATGTGAGCGACTTTTCAGCTTCCATCTGCGTGAGCCTTCTTTAACGATCGATCTTGTCCTACCGCTTGCAATACAGCACGTCACATCCTTTAATCGGCATTTGCCATAGTTTTGTTCAAGTTAACCAGCGAGTCGACACAAATTGTTTACGCATCGTGCTTCGACCATTTTAAATCTTAGGGTTTGGTGTAGTGGACGAGGTTACGAGTCCCTGGCACCTACTAAGTCGAAAGGACTCGCGGGCCTCGTCCACTACCCCAACCTTTATTGTGGTCGAAGCACTAGTCGGAGGAGACGGTGGAAGGTGGCTGTCGCAGGTACTGACGCTGCGGGTTATGAATAATCCGGGTTAAACAATTTCAGCAAGTCTCCATATTCGGAACTTGCACTCGAACTTAAACTTTTCACTCTTAGTATGAACTTTGGTTTAAGTCGTGAGAATCATGAACGAAACTAAGAAGATACGATCTACGAAGATTGCAGTTCTGGAGTGGATCTGTGGGGGCGGCCTACTCGATGTTCCACCCGAGCAGATCGATGGCGGCTTGCGAGCCGAGGGCTTGGCTATGCTCCGCACGCTCGTGAGCGCTTTGGTGGAAGAGGTGGAAGTCATGGTGCCACTCGATCAACGCCTAGTCTCTGCCGCAGACTTGGATTCGCGCGCCCAGGTGATCGATGTTTCGATCTCGAACTTCTCAGCTCACACGATTGCTCCACATGACTTGCCGCCATGGGCAATGCTTGTTGAGCAGTGCGACGCAGCCTGGTTGATTGCGCCCGAAATTGACTCTGCGCTTCCACGCAGCTTGGACTATTTGCGTGCCTGCGGACACAAACTTCTTAACTGCCACGGAGAATTCCTGCGGCAATGCAGCGATAAACGCTTGACAGCCGAATGTTTGTCTGCTGCCGGCATTGCCCATCCGCCGACCCGGGGGCTAGAACAGATCGACCAAGCTTGGTTGAACACGACTGCTACTAAGCAATCCGCTTCTGAGGCGGCGTACTGGATCGTCAAACCAGCTACTGGGGCGGGGGGGACTGGCCAGCGCTTGGTTACCCAACAGCAACTTTGGCAACTCGTGCACTCAGCAAGACCGGGATCCAGTAGTCGAACGCTGGCGTTCCAATGCGCCGGAGAAATTGTGCAGCCCTGGATGGAAGGGCGACCGGCAAGCTGCTCGGTGATCGTCGATGCGCACGGCAAGCGGCACTGGCTACCCTTGGTGAGCCAAGACTTTGTCCATCCAGAGGCGGCGCGCCAGACGCAGGCTCACTTCGACCAAACTAGCCCAATGGATAAAAGCCCGCCGCACTATATTGGCTGTACGTACCCAGGCAATGAACGGTACAGTGAACTACCCGTGGAAGCGCCGCGCAAACTGTTGGAAGACACCTTAGACGCGCTCGGGTCCGGTGCATTCGGCCCGGTCGGTATTGACCTACTCTACCAGGCGTCGACTCAATCTTGGACGGTGATTGAAGTCAACGCGCGCTGCACTTCGTCGCTGGTTGGACTAGCACAAGCCTACCGAGGCAAGCTGGTGCTCGACATATTCCAACTCATGAGTCAAGCGGACCAACGGCAACTGGCCGATTTTTCGCCACTCATTAACCCATTTCAATTTCGTATCCCGCGCGATAAGGACGGGCCAGCATAGAAGCCGCTAGTTCGTCTCCGGGAATCGTTTCTGCCTGATCGTCCCACTGCAGCTTGCGTCCGCCGAGTCGAGCTGAGATGCCCGCTAGGTGGCAAACGTTGAGCATCTTCATGTGGGAGTGGACATCCGAAATCGGCTCGGTCCGCGACTTGACGCAATTCAGGAAGCAAGCCCAATGGGCCCTGCGCTCGTTGTGCTCCATCGGCAACCCCTTATAGACCTTGGAAATGGCATCTTCGGGAAGCGGGTTGTCCTTGAGCTCATCCACGGGCGCGCCGACCAACTTGCCGCGATTGACGAACATCTTTCCCTTCTCTCCTTCGATCAATACGCCATTGTCGGTGTCATCCCGGATGATCATTTCTGTCCCGTCAGGGTAGGCCACATTGAACAGGAACGAAGTCGCTGTGTTGTAGCGATCGCGCTGCTGCGGCACTCCATCTTTGAACTCGACCGGATGTTCGACTTTGCCTTCAATCGAAAGAGGGCCAGCGGTTTGTCCATTGAGCTGCAAGGCCCAGGCGGCGATATCTACGTGGTGAGCGCCCCAGTCGGTGAGTTTTCCACCCGAGTATTCGTACCACCAACGAAACTCGTAATGGCAATTGGTCATCGCGTGCCCCTCAGCTTTGTCCGCCATCCAACGATAGTCTGTCTTGGCCGCTGGGCCGAGCCAACGATCCCAATTGAGATTCTTGGGGACCTCCGCGACCGGAATGGCGGGACTGGTCGGTGCGCCGCCGATGGCTGCTGAGACTCGCGTGATTTTTCCCAATCGTCCCTGAGCCACGATTGCCATCGCTTTGACGAACAGTGGGAAGGTGCTGCGCTGCTGGGTCCCCACTTGAACGATGCGACCGGTATCCTCTTGGACTTTACGAATCAATTTCCCTTCGTCAATGGTCAGCGTCAGAGGTTTTTCGCAGTAGACATCTTTGCCCGCCAACATGGCTTCGACGAGTGGCTTGGTATGCCAGTGATCGGGGGTGGCTATATGGATAACGTCGATATCCTTGCGGTCGAGCACATCGCGGTAGTCTTCGTAAACTTGCGCCTTGCCGCCGCTCATGGCTTGATTCGAGGAGGCCGCGCGGTCGGAATCGACATCGGCAATCGCCAACACATCCAACCACTGCTTGGCCGTGTCGATATTTCCATTGGCCATACCACCCGCTCCAATGACTCCGATCGCCACGCGATCATTCTTGGACTGGCTCTCCTGTGCCAATGTCTTTTGCTGTGGAAAGAAAACAGGAATGCTGGCTGCGGTGGCAGCGCCTGCGGTTGTTTTGAGAAAGTTACGACGCGTCTTGGTATTGCGCTCGGTCGATGCCATGTTAGTCCTCGCTAGAATGTACGAAAGCTACTGATCGGCGGAGCGATCAGCGACAATGGTGTAGTTACGATGGACCATCATACTCCATTGAAAACCAACATGGGAACTTGAGGCAGCATTGGTTTTCCTTCAGTTAGCATCAATTTCGAAAAAAACTGTGGAATTCGCGCCCGAATTAGCTCGGCTGCTGCACTAAAATGGCAACATGACCCTATTACCCCTATCCGAAACCAGCTTGTCTCAACTTCAGCGGCTTTCGCAGCGCTGCGAACAAATTGCATTGCAAAGCGATGCTGAGCTGCTGGAGCTCTTTGTAGCCGGCGGCGATCGAGCGGCCTTCGAGGCGTTGGTCGTGCGTTACGCACCGCTGGTGTCGAGCGTTTGTGCCTTGACGGTCTCCGACCGCGACTGCGCTGAAGATGCCTTTCAAGCCACTTTCTTGATCTTGTTAGTACAAGCCAAAAAGATCCGCAAGCGCGCAAGCTTGGCCGCTTGGTTGCATGGCGTCGCCTACCGCTGCGCCTGTCGACTACGCAAGCAATACCGCTATCGACCTCTGAACCAGCACGATGAGGCTGCTGCTATGGAAAATCCAACGATGGATGTCGATCCACTGACAACTCTAGCACGGAAGATGAACCTCGAAGCGCTCGATCGGGAGCTGGAGAATCTGCCCGATCATCTGCGCGAGCCATTGGTCGAGCACTACTTGCTGGGCTATAGCGCACCGCAAATCGCCGAGCGGATGGAGCTGAGCGTATCGGCGGTCGAGGGGCGTTTGCGACGCGGACGGCACGCGCTGCGCTCTCGGCTTGCGCGACGCGGGATCAGCTTGTCGGTGTTGGTCGCTGGGAGTGGACTATTCCAGGAGCATTTGGCGGCATGCGAGGGAGCGAGTTGGGCCGCAAAGTTTACCGAACTCTATTTTCCAACCGGTAGCGAAGGGTGCTCGCTGGGGGCGGAGCCGAGCGTTTCCAATTCACAAGTCTCATCTTTAGTACGCGGAGAAACAATCATGATCACACCTAGCAGTATCAAAACCGTTTTGGCAGCGGGCGTTTTATTGGTCGGCGGAACCATCGTCGCCCTGGCTGTCCAAGCGGGCGATTCGCCGCACGGTTCCCGAGCTACGTTGGGTGATTCATTGACCATTCCCACGATCGCGATGGAACCCGCCGTGCTGGCACAGTTAGGTCCCGCGAGCACTCCGGCTGAGCCCAAAGGCGAAGGATCACAGGGAGGTGGCATGGGCGGCGGTGGCGGTATGGGCATGGGCATGGGTGGCATGATGCGCGGCGGAGGCATGGGAGGTGGGATGGATATCAGCTCTGGTGCCGCTGTCGAGTGGGTGCGTCCAGAAACAGAGGATGACCATGAACCGGCTTGGTTGTCCGGCGGACGCACAGCGTTGGAGGCGATTGAAGCGAATCGACAAGTGCTTTCTACGAAACTCGACTTCGACTTTAAAAACATGCCATTGTCTGACGTTGCCAAATGGCTCACGGAGGAGACGGGAACTCAATTCGAACTAAATGCGGTGGAGATAGAATTGGCGGGACTAGCTTCTGTCGATTCGCCAATAACCGCCCAGGGACGCGAGTCCAGCGTACGCGAAATCATTCGTCGCTCGATGAGTGGCTTGGGGCTGACCTACGTCGTCACGGAAAGCACCATTGAAATAACCACCAAGGACAATGCGATGGAAAGCCCCTCAGTACGCTTCTACGATTTGTCCTATGTACTCCCCAATTCGGCCAATGCCGCCGCGCTGATCAAAGCCATCGAGTATACGATTGAACCAGACGAATGGCTAAGCGGCGATTCGACAATTTCGCTCGTGGGATCGACCATGATTGTCAACGCCCCCGATACCACGCATCAAAAAGTTGAACTGCTGCTCATCAATGTCGCCAAAATGAATCCTCACAATGCCGAGCAACCCTCCTGGGTAACTCCCGCTGCCGCTTCAACAGGCGCAGGAGGCATGGGCGGCATAGGGGGAGGTTTCGGAGGTGGAATGGGCGGAATGTTCTAGACCGCGCCGCCCCACCCGCACCCTGCTTTTGGACCCCTGCGAGCTTGCCTCGCCGGTGAACCAGTTTTGTAACTAGACCGCGCCGCCCCGCCCGCATCAAACTTATCAACCTACGATTATTCGGGTAGATGAATGCGCAAGCGCGTGGCGCGATCGTCGGATACTTCGAGCACCTTGGCTTGGGCGATGCCCAAATCGACTTCATCGCCAGCGTTGAGAACACGATGGGCAAAGTGCATCAACAATCCCGACATGCTATCCGCGTCGTTCTCGCCAAAAGAGAGTCCGAGCTGCCGTTCGACGTCGACCACGGCCGCCTTACCGTCGATGACATACGCTCCGGGACCATCGGGGACGATATCTGGGTCTTCGACGTCGAATTCGTCCGCCACATTGCCAATGATCTCTTCGAGCACGTTTTCCAGCGTGACCACTCCGATCACCGTGCCATACTCGTCGATGACGAAAGCCAACAGTTGATGTGTTCCTTGGAAGTGTCGCAGCAACTTGCTGATCGGCATGCTCTCGGGAACTTTTTTGGGCGGGCGCATGATCGACTGCCACTGAAAACCATCACCGAGCTGACGGCCGATCAAGTCTTTGACGTGCAGCACACCCATGACTTCGTCGAGTGAACCATCGCAGACAGGATAGCGCGTGTGTTTGGTGCGACGAATCATTTTAATCGACTCGGCCACCGGTTCGTGGATGTCGATGAACTCGACCTCGCCGCGCGGCAGCATGATGCGTCGACAGATCAAGTCGTCAAATTCAAACACCGCGTCGAGCAGTCGATGCTCGTTGCCGGTCAAATTACCGTGGATGTGCGCTTCGCGCAAGAGCGCGCGGATTTCTTCTTCGGTGTGGGGCACTTCATGTCCATCGGCATCTTTGAGCCCGATCAGCTTGAGCAGCTTGGCCGTTGCAGCGTTCAGACCGATCATCAATGGATAGGTCAACAGATAAAACGCCTTCAATGGCAGTGCCGTCCACAATAACATCAGTTCCGGTTGCCGAATGGCAAAGATCTTGGGAGCTTGTTCGCCGATCACGAGGTGCAGAGCCGTGATGATCGTGAATCCGATCAGAAACGACATCGTGTGCAGCACGGCTGCCGAGTGGATACCGACCATTTCCAGCAGTGGTTCCAACAGCGCGGCAAACGCCGGCTCGCCGACCCATCCCAAGGCGAGCGAAGCCATGGTAATGCCCAGTTGGCAAGCCGATAGGGAACGCTCCAAGCGCTCAGCCAACCAGCGCGCCGTCTTGGCAAAAAAACGACGCTGCATGACCAAATGCTCGACACGGCTGACTCGAACTTTTACCAATGCAAATTCGGCAGCCACAAAGAAACCATTGGCAATCACCAACACGATAGCCAAGATCAGGTTAAACCAAGCGGGCATTCGTTCCAATTGTCACGAAAATGAGAAAAATGGCCGTTCCACCTTGGTTGGCCACGCAAATAGTCACGTCGCAACCCTGCGACGTATGGGCTATTGTAGCGAGTCGGGTTTCTTTTTGCAGCGATATCGGTTGCTTTCTGCTACAACACAGACGTTTTAGCGTGTTAAAGTAGCTCGGTGGTCCCCCACCGTGATTTCTCGGAGGAGGGCCACCGAGCTACGTTTGATTTCTCGGTGGGGGACTACCGAGCTACTTTTTTTGAGATCGTAATTGCCTTGAAAATTGCCTATTTAACGGCTGGCGCTGCTGGCATGTACTGCGGTAGTTGCCTTCACGACAACGCGCTGGCCAAAGCCCTAATCGACTTAGGCCACGATGCGCTGCTGATTCCGCTGTATACGCCAATTCTCACCGACGAACCCAACGTCAGTAGTCGTCGTTTGTTTTACGGTGGTCTCAACGTCTACTTGGAACAGTTGTCGCGGCTTGCCCGCTGGCTACCGAATTGGTCCGATCAATTCTTGAGCTCCCCTAGGCTCGTCGGCTGGATTGCTTCCCGAGCGATGGGGACGTCAGCTTCCAAACTGGGGGCGCTAACCGTTTCGATGCTCAAAGGCAATGAGGGGAATCAACGCAAGGAAGTGCAGCGACTGTGCGCTTGGCTCAAGACGCTCGAGCCCGATGTGGTGATCTTCTCCAACTTGTTGATCGCCGGCTGTATCGATGAACTCAAGAGCCAAGTTGACAGTCAAATTGTAGTCATGCTGCAAGGGGACGACATATTCTACGACAGTCTCGAAGAGCCCTATCGACAACAAGCCATGGACGAACTGCGAAGACTGACGCAACAAGTTGACTTGTTTATCGTGCATAGCCGCGACTACGGTGAGCGAATGCAACGTTTGCTTGGGTATGCCGATGGTGCGTGGCAAGTCAATCCGCTGTCGATCGACTCACACGATTTTGTCGACCTGCCTCGGCTTGAAGTCGCCAGGGAGCGCCCGCCAACGATTGGCTATCTCGCGCGGCTGGCACCTGAAAAAGGGCTGCACTTATTGGTCGACGCGTTTATAGAAATTGTGCGTCACCCTCAGATGGCCGAAGCTCGATTGTCGGTGGCAGGTTGGCTCGGCAAGCAACATCATCCGTACTGGCAACAGCAACTCGACAAGCTGGCGACGGCTGGGTTAACCGACCGGCTGAATTATCACGGCAGCGTCGATCGAGCAGGCAAATTGCAGTTTCTACAATCGATCGATGTTCTGTGCGTGCCGACGACGTACAAGGAGCCTAAGGGACTATTCGTACTCGAAGGACTCGCCGCCGGTGTGCCCTATGTGCAGCCCGCTCATGGTGCGTTTCCCGAGATGCACGAGCGCATTGGCGGCGGGTATCTGTTTGATCCTGAAACGCCCGACGCATTGGCCGAGCGTTTGATCGAGGTCTTCTCAGACATGGCCGCCCTGCGGGAACTGGGGCAGCAAGGAAGGCAAACACTTCTAACTAGTGATACAACTCGACACGCGGCCGAAAGACTAGTCGCGATCCTCAAAGCGGAAATGCGTTAGTTCTTATCCCTGCTCCGGCCTTGCCATCCGTGCTATCGAATGACAGGAATTCTCCCACGGATAACAGGGCCGGAGCACGGATAACAGGGACAGAGGACCGCCTTACTCGATTCCATGCATACTAAAATTTTCGGCCGAAGGCACCGACGATTGCAAGATTCGTGAACCACAACGCTTAGCTCAGCCCACTGAGCACTCCGTCGCCACAGAAGTCGGGATTGCCGAAGCTGTCGACCGGATGTCCCATCGCCGCGCAGAATGTCATCAGCAAGCGATTGTGAAAGACCTGCTTGAAGTCGATGGCTTGGCCCGTCTTGAAGCCCAAACCGCCACCGACGATCACAAACGGAATGTTGTCGCGGGTGTGCGAATTGCCTTTGCCCAATTCGTTGGTCCACACAATCGTGGTGTTATCGAGCATCGACCCTTCGCCACCCGGCTCAGGCATTTCCGCTAAACGTTTGGCCAAGTAGGCCACCTGTTCGCAGTACCAAGTATTGATCTTTATGAGCTTCTCAAAGGCTTCTTCATTGCTGTCGGGCTCGTGCGATAGACCGTGATGCCCCTCCTGGATATCCAGCCAACGCATCTTGGGCTCGCCCACGCTGTTGGTGATTTGGAAGGTGGCGACACGTGCCATGTCGGCCGCGAAACTATGCACCAACATGTCCATTTGCATGCGCGTGATCAATGGTATGTTGTCGTTCTCTTCATTGACATTGGGAGGCAAGCCTGGAATGGCATGTCCCACGTCGGCTTGTGGACTCGATTGCGACAGTTCCAATTGCAATTCACTCTCAAGCTCGCGAACCATCTCCAGGTGACTGCGGAGCATGCGGCGATCTTCTTGGCTGATCAGCGTTTCGACTTTGCGGAAATCACCGGTCAGGTCGTCGAGCACGCTGGCCAGCATCTCGCGATTCTTCGTCTGGCCATACAGTTTGTCGAACATCTGATATGGATTGTCGATCGGTGCTACCGGTTGATTGGGGCCCGAGTACGACCAGCGCGTCCAGGTATCGGCTCGATCAGGAACCATCACTCCCATCTCCAGCGAACCAAAGCGAGTTTGCGTCGCCGCGTCGGCTTGAAGCTTATTCTTCAAGTACTGGTCGACCGAGATCCCCATCGACCAGCCGGCTGGCGTATCGGAGCCGCCTTGGATATCGCCCGGAAATAGTTCGATGCCCGTTAGCAAACAGCCGATACCGCGCATATGACCATCGCCGTCACCCTTGATGCGATTGCATACGCCGTGCAGCGGCAGAACGTAAGATTTCAAATCAGCCAGTGGTTCGAGGATGCGCTTGAGCTCGAACTCGCTCCCCAACTTTTCGGGCCAAAAATGATTGGGGATGACGCCGTTGGGGCTGAACACAAACACCAATCGTTGTTTTCGCCCACCGGTTGCGGAGCGTTCGCTCCCGCGAGCCAAACTAGGGAGCCCAAGCATAAAATTGGCCGCAGCCGCGCTAATGCCTGCCTTGGCTAGAAACTCTCTTCGACTCGACTGGGTATTCATAGCTTCAATAGTCTCCAATGGCGGGAAGTGTGGAGGGTGGGAAAGAGGGCGCAATCGATGCGGATTTTAGAATAAATTCGGCTAAAATGAGCGGAAATTGTTTCGTAAACTTCATTATAACACAATTTTGCGATGCTTCCCAATGGCAAACGAGGGGGCAGGTATGAAGCAACGTGATGTCGTGCGAGCTATTGCGTTTTTTGGTAATCTCAGATCTCAGATCTCAGATCTCAGATCTCAGATCTCAGATCTCAAATCTCAAAAGTGGAGGCTCAGGATGAAATACGAACGCTTCGAAGACGTGCCCGTCTGGCAAGATTCAGCCGATTTGGCAGCGGAAATGTTCCCCTGGGCAGGCCGTCCCGAATTCCGAGAGTTAGGGGATCTAACCAATCAGCTGCAACGCGCGGCACTTTCAATCTCGAATAACATCGCTGAGGGCTTTGAACGCGGAACGACGAATGAACTGATCGCTTTCCTCTATTACGCACGAGGATCTGCGGGTGAAGTTCGTTCGATGCTGGCTGTGATCAATCGCATGCCTGAGCTTCAATCTATGCGTTCGGATGCTGCCAGCTTGTCGACCCGCTGTGAATCCATCTCACGCCAGATTCGTGGCTGGACGAACAGCCTGCAAAACTCCGACATCACGGGCCAACGGCACCTCAATGACAAAACACGAGCAGACTATGATCGCAAGCAAGGTCAAGCGGCCGCGTTTGACAAGCATCGCAAGTTCATGCAGGAACTTGAAGCCAAGCTGAAAAAAGAGAGGATTCAAGCATCATCTCAAGACGAACGATAGATTTCAGATCTCAGATCGACTCCTTGCCATTCAATTTCTCCCAATTGCGGCCGAGTACTCACTCAAGCGGACGCGACTTATCTATCGTTCTGCAGAATTCACCATTGGAACCATCTCTTCTGGAAGAGTTTGTCCCTCGCGCAAGCGCCAGCGATGATTACCCGCTAGATCGAGAAACGTGTCTTCACTCCCCGAGGGCCAACGCACGGTGACTCGCTCCGCCTGTTTGGCCGGGCCCATCCCCACCAGCAAGCGCCGATCGTTGGCCGACAGGTAGCTGCCACCTCCGTTCAAGAACCGAGTCTGTGTACGGGACGAGATTTCAATTTCGACGCGCGCTCCGATCGCATTGCGGTTGCTGTGCTTGCCATCTCCTACCAGTTCTAAAGACAACCAGCCGTTGGTAGTTTCGGTTTGGTTATGCAGCAGAGCGATGGGGCCACCGTTATGGCTAAAGGCCAGATCGGGTTTGCCATCGTTGTCAAAATCTCCCCAGGCCAATCCCCGTCCGACGTGCGGCTCTCGAAAATAGGCCCCCGCCTCGCCTGAGACGTCCTGGAAACGCCCCGCTCCTTGACCGATAAACATTTGAGCCTGTTGGGCGTAGGGCGCTCGGTTGACCTCGACGGCGTAGCGCTCGATATGTCCGTTGGCTACAGCGATATCGACTTGGCCATCGAGATTGGCATCGCAGAAGACGGTACCGAACCCCAACCGTCCGACACTGGGCGTCCCCAAGCCCGAGCGATGTGTCCAGTAATCGAAGAGTAGGTCACCTGAATTTTTGTAGAGCATATTCGGCTTGAAGTGAAAGTTGGTCACAAACAAAGAAGGCCACCCCGTGTCGTCGATATCGGCCGCATCCACTCCCATCCCTGCGACCGTCTCGCCGCTCGAACCGAGGCCACAGCCGCTGAATAGGGCTTTCTCCACAAATTGACCTTCTCCCTGATTATGAAAGAGGTAGGCGGGGCGAAGATCATTGGCGACATAGATGTCGATCTTTCCGTCGCGATCCAAATCCGTCAGCAGAACGGCCAGCCCCGGAGCCGGAGATGCGTCGGCGATGCCAGACGATTCTGTGATGTCGGCAAATGTCAGATCGCCTTGATTTCTGAACAGGCGGTGCGTTACCGCTGGGAACATGGAGGGTGAGCAATTGAACACCACATTCGTTTCTTCGTGTACGCAGCGAGGGTAGTGTTCCAAGTCGACTTCCGCGTAGTTGCACACGTACAGATCAAGGTAGCCATCACCATCGATGTCACCCCAACCGCAACTGGTAGCCCAATGGGGATCATTCAAGCCCGCTCGATCCGTGATATCGACAAAGTGTCGGCCTGAGTCGCCGTCGGACTCGTTGTGATACAGGATGACACCTTTCCAATGGGTCACTAGCAGGTCGTCGAATCCGTCATTGTCGCAATCGCCAACGGCGCAGCCCATTCCGAAAGCAGCGTTGCCCAAGCCGACCGATTCCGTGATATCGGTAAAGGTGCTATCGCCATTGTTTCGATAAAGTTTGTTGGTCGGATGCGAGCTGGTATCAGGTGACGAGGGGAGCGGGCCGTCTTGTACACAAAAGAGGTCCAACCAGCCATCGTTGTTGTAATCGATCCAGCCTAAGCCACTCCCCATGGTCTGCAGGATATTGTTCTCGGGAGTGTCCGGATCGAAGTGACGAAAGTCAATTCCGCTGGCTTGTGTGACGTTCTCGAACCAGGGACCATTGAGAACCGCGTCTGAATCTAGCCGAGCGCTATGGGAAGGAAGCGAAGTCGCTGTTGGCTGCGTGGCGAGTGGTGAGTTCGGTTGTGAGCTCTCGGGCTTAGGCACCGCTGCATTGATGGCGACTTGAGAATCCACTTCGACGACCGTTTGCAGCAACTCCTTAGCTTCGAGCTCCCGACCGCATTGGATGAGCAACTCGGCTCGGCGAACACGCAGGGCCACGTTGTCTAGTCCTGCGTGGTCACGTTCGAAGTTATCGAGTTGAACTTCGGCAAATTTAAGGCTCGCTTCCTCGGTGTGACCAGCTCGAGCTAGGGCCAATCCCAATTGATAGTTAGCCTCTTGTTGCGAGCCACCTTCCTTGGCAATCACTCGCTGCAACAGCGGAATCGCTTTGTCCGCTTCGTTCGCTTCGTAGTACAGGACAGCGCGCAGCATGAGAGCTGGAGCAAACTGTGGATTTTCGGAAATAAGTCTGTCGAGGGTGTTTCCTGCATCCTCACTCGAACCCAATGCGTGCGATATTCGGGCTTGAATGAATTGCAGCATTGGTTCACTGGGAGCGTCACTCAAAAACTTACGACAGAGCATGTCTGCTTCGTTGAAGCGGCCCATAGCCAGCCAGAGCAACAACACATTCTTGCCAGTCGCGAGGTCGTTTGGCTCTAACTCGAGTACATGCAGCCCGTCGTCCAGAGCGAGTTGCTGTTGTTGCAGGTGTTCGTCACCTAGCGGGAGCGGCACAGCTAGGTTGTACCGCAAATCCATGCGAAAGCGGAAGGGTTCGGCGTCGTCCGGTCGGAGTGTACACCACTGCGTCAGGACAGAATCAGCTTCACTGAGTCTTTGGTTTGCGAAGAGCCCAACCGCTAATGCTCGCAGCAGTTCGATGTTCTCTGGGTCTTGTTCCAAGGCACTTCGCAACGGCCCCTCGGCAGAACTCATGTCACCTTGCAGAGCATCGCGAACCGCCGCTGCTACGCGGCTTGAGTTCCCACCCGATGCGCCCCAGTACGACCAAATTATCCAAGCGTTGACACTCAAGGCACAAGCCAACAAAATTTTTGCGATTAAGTTGCGTCGCTTTAGAGCTGAATCTTGTTTGAGTTTGGAAGCTTTCTTTGCTCCGACCTTCGACCTTCGTTTGGGCTTCATAAGCTTGCGTTTCTTACTGGCTCGCAATCGGTTGTGTGGCAGCCAAAGCAGCGATATCCACGATCAATTCACGGATATTGTAACCCGATCGCTCGAATTTTTCTGTTAGTTGATCGAGTGTATCAATTCCGTAGGCCGCAGCGGGCTGCTTCACCATAAACTGAAACGCTCGATTGACCAGCGCCCTAGGGGCGTCCTCGCTGCGAACCAAGTAGTCGGACAAATCGCTCGGCGTCGCAAAGCTCTCGTGGCGATCGTTGCGGCTGATGTAGGTTCCCGAGGCGTCGACCGCCTTTCCCTTTTCCTCCGCGCGATAGCGTCCAACCGCGTCGTAGTTCTCAAGTGTAAAGCCAAGGCCATTAATCTTTTGATGGCAAACCTGGCAGCTCTCAGGACTCGTCTGCAAGGCGACTCGTTCTCGCGTGGTCATATCGGGATGCAAGTCGGGACTCAGTGGCGAAAAGGCGTCAGCCGGAGGCCGTAGCGTTCTCCCGAGCAAGTAGCGGATTAAGAAAATGCCGCGATGAATGGGGGACGAATTGTCGTGGTAGGCCAAGCGGCTTAAGAGATAGGGGTGCGTCAATAACCCCAGATGTGTCCCAGGTGGCAGCTCTCGAGTGCGGACCAGTGCGTCGGACGAAAACGGCTCGGCGGGTTGCCAATTCTCACCATAGAATTCGGCGAGGCGAGGCGTGGTAAAGGTCCAATTGGCGTTGAAGAACTGTCGCGCATCACCGCTTTCACCCCAGGCCACCTCGTCGATAAACGCATCCAGAGATCGGTGCAGATCGTCGACTAGCTGAACATCAAAGCCGGGGAAGCGCTCGGCGTCTTTAACGATCTCCTTAGGCTGCCCGATGTTTAGCCACTCTCGCAACATACTGCTGACCTTAGCACGCAGACGCAGATCGTGCTGGTGCTTGGCGACATACTCGCGAACTTGTTCAGGGGTGTGGAAGCGGTCTTCCTTGATGGCAGCTAGTAGGTCGTCCCCAGTCGGGAGCGAATCATACAAGCTCAGCGCCAGGCGATTGGCCACTCGCTGCGAAGCGGTTTGATCCTGGTCGGCCGCTGGGTAGAGAAAGCGTGGCGATTTAAGCGTGATCAACAACGACCGCTTAATCGCTTCTGTATCATCCTCCTCGGCGGCGAGCTGTTTGGTGATGTATGTTTCGCGCAGTTCATCGGTCAATGGCTGCCGGAATGCGGTCCGCGCGATCTGCTCCAGAAAGGCTTGCATCTTTTCGCGTTGCTCGCCAGGCTCCTTGCTGTGGCTGTTGCGGTAGCTGGGCCATAGCTCGGTAGCGGCCAACTGCCCAAATTCCAAAGCGGCTGACGTCGTAGATTCGTCCCACTGGCGATCGATGGCTATCCCGCGCTCAAAGCCGTAGCTGCGATCGTCGGGTGGTAGTGGCGTTTGTAGCGAAAATGTAGGTGGGCTGAGGGAGTGCACTAGATTTCGCTGTGGAATCACCCGCTCGACACCGCCAGGAGGCACCCACGCCAAATGAAATCGGGCGGGTGGCTGCTCCGTCTTCCGCTTGCGTTGCGAGAAATCGATCCTGAATGGGTAGGCGCGACCGGCAGTTAATACGATGCTGCGACGAAACTCGATCTTGTCTCCCGACTGCGTATGATTGTTAATCAATTCGCGATCGAGCTGACCGAATTTCATGACAAACGAGCAAGTGCTATTGACGACGATCTCGTAACGCCCAGTAACATCCGCTCGAAGACTCCCCTCCCAACGAATCGAGAACGACTCGGGGGTAATCCCTTCCCCAGGCCCATCGTGCCCGAAATCGAAATCGAGCATCGGATCGATGCGTTCGATCTTCTTATTGTCTTCCTTGCGGCGCTCGCTATCAAAGTAGGTCGCTTTCACGCCCTGCTCGGCATTCGGGTCTGACCCTCCGGCGAACTGCTCGTACAAGTCGGCCAAGCTCTGCCGCAGTTGATTGCCCGTCAAGCGAGCTAGTCCAATTCGCGGTGGGCGATTGCGCACCTGTGCTGCTTCGCCATAGAATTGCTGGTGCATAAACGCCGCCACCGCTGCTGCGTCCTCCCCCACGCACTCCTCCGGCTCTCCCTCAGGCATCGTGCGCTCGACGCGCGCGGCCAACTGACCAATGGACTCATCGCCAATGAGTGGATCACCGAACGCCCCCTCAACCCCTTCGCCCTGTTCTCCATGGCACGACGCGCAGGTTTCTTGGTAGATCACCTGGCCACGTTCCAGCAGGGAAGCGTCCTGCGAATCGGTCTCCGCCGAATTGGCAGGCCCAATCGCCCAACTACTCAGAGCAATGGACAGAGCGAGTCCGGACAAAAAAACGAGCCAGTGAGCGGGATGCAAAGCGTGCTTCCGTTCGGCCAATGAAGCTGATTCGTGTGGCATTGAAATTTCTCAAATCTATTGGGCAGCTACGTAATGCAGACCATCTAATTATAGACACTTGGGTCCAGAATTAAAACGGCCGATGGCTGCGAGTCCGTTTTGTAGTGGACGAGGTTACGAGTCCCGTTTTTACGTAGTGGACGAGGTTACGAGTCCGTTTGATTCGCTATTCATCAGGGATTCGTAACCTCGTCCACTACCGCTAACCCAAAACTCAAGAATGGGTAAAGGACTGGTGCTGTGGCCGCCTGAGCTATGATAGAATTGCTATTTCGTTTCACGTTCATTTCAACCAGGAGTTGCCGATTCGATGCGAACCTTTTCACGACTGGGCATGTTGCTGTCACTGGCCTGGCTGCTCGGTCCCGCGCCAGCCTTTGCCATTGATGCCGCTGATGACATCAGTGAGCCGCTGAGGCAATTGGGGGCGATCGATTCGGCCGATCAACCAAGCTCTGCGGCAGCAGCGTGGAAACAAGTTGCGGAAGCGGATGTGCGGCAACTGCCACGCGTTCTGGCGGCGATCGACACCGAGCATCCCCTCGCCGCCAATTGGCTGCGCTCGGCGGCCGATGCCATGGTCGAACGAGCCATCGCAGAAGGTCAGCCACTCCCCCTCGACGAACTCGAACAATTCATCCATGAAACTGAGCACGGTCCCCGCGCGCGACGACTGGCTTTTGAACTATTGCGCGAGGTAGAACCCAAACGGGCAGAAAGCCTGATCCCGGCCATGTTACAAGACCCCAGCGTCGAATTGCGACGCGAGTCGGTTGCGCTGCGCATGTCCGAAGCCGAACAGTATCAACAGTCGGGCGAGCGCGACTCGGCCATCACCGCTTATCGTCAAGCGCTTGATGGGGCTCGCGACGAAGATCAAGTGAAACAGATCGCCGAAAGTCTGCGCGGACTCGATCAAGAATTGGATTTGCCGCGACATTTTGGCTTCATTCAGAATTGGCAGATGATCGCCCCCTTCGACAACACTGGACAAGCCGGCTTGGAAATCGCCTATCCACCAGAGTCCACGATCGACCTGCAAGCCGAATATCAGGGGAAAGACGGTCCAGCGCGCTGGCAGGCTTACTCGGGGAAGGATGACTTTGGCACGATCGATTTCAACAAGCCTTTTGGTGCTCTCAAGGAAGTCGCCGGATACGCTTGGACAGAATTCAACTCCGACAGCGAGCAACAAGTCGAATTGCGACTCGGCTGTAAGACCTCATGGGCCGTATGGGTCAACGGCGAAAAATTGTTCAGTCACAACGAGTATCATCGCGGCGTGAAGATGGACCAATATCGTGTGAAAGCAAAATTCAAACCTGGCCCCAATGAGATTCTAATGAAGGTCTGTCAAAACGAACAAATCGAGGACTGGACCGTCGAATGGGAATTCCAACTACGAGTCTGCGATGCGACCGGCACTGCCATTCTGCCGGTGAACCCGTAGGACGTTGCTCGTTCGCAATGCCCCCCGCCAGCTTGCCTGGCAGGAGCCAAAGTTTTAGCCGTAGAAACGTTCGACGCGCGCGGACGGAGGGCTGCTCGGAATCGCGTCTGGCATCAAAACTGATTCACCTGCGAGGCAAGCTCGCTGGGGTCGGGAAAATGCTATTTACAAAAATCACGCTCCTGCCGAGCAAGGCAGCGAGGTGGCGGAAAAAAAAGCGTACTGAACTGAACACCCAAAAAAACTGACAAGAATAGTGCAATTCAAATACAAGAATCTTTTAGTTCATATCTCGTCACTACTGCTCGGCTGTCTCCTAACCACCAACGCAATCAGTGGCGATTGGGCGCAGTTTCGTGGCCCGGGCGGCAGTGGTGCTGCAACTTCCGAGCATTGTCCCATCAGTTGGTCCAATTCCGAGAACTTGGCTTGGCAAGCCGACTTGCCAGGGCGCGGCATATCGAGTCCGATTGTGGTAGCGGGCCGCGTGTTGATCACTGCCTGTAGCGGTATTCGACAAGATCGCTTGCATGTGCTCTGCTTCGACCAACGCTCCGGCAAACAATTGTGGGAACGACAATTCTGGGCCACCGGTCGCACGCAGACACACCAAAAGATCAACACCGCTGCGCCCACTCCTGTCAGCGACGGCCAGAGCGTCTATGCGCTTTTCTCGACCAACGATCTATTTGCACTCGATCTCGACGGCAATCTACTGTGGCTGCGCGGATTGTCGGAGGAGTATCCCAACGCCAACAATAGCCTGGGCATGGCCTCGTCCCCCATCGTCGCCGATGGCAGTCTGGTGGTCATGCTCGAGACCGACAGCCAAGCCGTCGCGTTGGGAATCGACTGTCAAAGTGGTGCCACGCGTTGGGAACTCGATCGTCCGCGCATCGCCAACTGGAGCTCCCCCACACTCCTGCGCGGCTCCGAGGGTCAAGCCATTATTGCCTTGCAATCGAGCAGAGGTCTGAGTGCGCACGACCCCAAGACTGGAACGCAACTCTGGAACTTTGATCGCGGCTGCGACACGAGGCCAACGGGTGTCTCGTCGGGCGAAGTGGCCTACGTCCCCTCAAACGGACTCGTCGCACTGCGCGGCAACGGTCTGAGCGCGACCCCCGACGTTCTATGGGAGTCGAACCGCCTGCAGCCCTCCACCGCCAGCCCGCTACTGTCCGGCGATCGGCTGTACGTTATCAATCGCTCGATCCTCAAATGCGCCGACACGGCAACTGGCAAAGTAGTGTGGCAACTCCGCATCGATGGCGACTTTACAAGCTCTCCAGTCGCCGCTGGCAATCACATTTACGTTTTCAATGAGGCTGGCGTGGGACAAGTGATCGAGGACGAAGGGGACAGAGGTCGCGTTGTCGGTGGCGGCGACTTGAAGGAAATATTCATATGCACCCCAGCCATTGCCGACGACGCCATCTTCATCCGCAGCGACCAACACCTATTCAAAATTGCCGCATCGTCTGAGTGATCACCTTTGCAATGGTGAGGGGTATTGTTGAGGCCTGCGCTAAGAAGTCAGGCACCTCGTCCCTGCCATCCGTGCTCCGGCTTTGCCATCCGTGCTAGCAAATGACATGAGTTCCCGCACGGATGGCAAGACGGGAGCACGGGTAGTATCGCCACCATCGGCACGTGCTCGATCGTTCCATTGGAGCTGAAACATTCGCTGCGTGGATTGCCAACGACAGCACGGTCCTAGGACTAGGTATAATCGCATTTTCACTTTCTAAAAGAGAAGCCCATGCTGCACGTTCGTCTGGTGATCGCCGCATTTTTCGTTCTGACAACGACGCATGCCTTGGCAACTTCTGCCGCAGAGACGGACGCAGTGATCGGTGTCGAGAGTGCTGCTCCGCCGAACATCGTGTTCATCATGGCGGATGACCTCGGCTACGGTGATTTGGGTTGTTTCGGGCAGAAGGAGATGCTGACCCCAAATATCGACGGGCTGGCCGCAAGCGGCATGCGATTTACACAATGCTATTCCGGAAGCACCGTTTGTGCTCCGAGTCGCTGTTCTCTGCTGACTGGTAAGCACAATGGCCACGCGCGAGTTCGTGGGAACGCTGGTTGGGATGGCAAAGATCGAGTTAAAACGCCTGAACTGCCTCTGGAAGATGACGATGTAACCATTGCAGAAGTTCTAAAGAAATCCGGCTATGCAACGGGGGCAACGGGCAAGTGGGGTGTCGGACAACCGGGAACGTCAGGCATGCCGACGCGGCAAGGTTTCGATGAGTTCCTCGGTTTTCTGAATCAGCGGCACGCGCACGGGTATTACCCTGAGTATATCTGGCGCAACGAAACAATGATTTCACTGGACCAAAACCTTGGGGGACAACAAAACGATTGGATTCACGATCGCATGACGGAGTTTGCCCTGGACTTCATTCGCGAAAATCAGCAGCAGCCATTCTTTCTATATGTCCCCTACACTATTCCGCATGGTCGCTACGAAGTTCCCACAGATAATCCCTACTCCGATCGCGATTGGCCACAACCGCTTCGCAGCTATGCAGCCATGATCACTCGCATGGATACCGACGTAGGCAAGATGCTGCATCTGCTCGAGGATTTGAAGATCATCGACAACACGCTCGTCTTCTTTACTAGCGACAATGGGGCTGAGATCTACTACTTTCGCGAACACGATTTGGTGGATGTCTTCGACGAAACTCTCAATAGCCGAGGTGGCTTGACGGGCTGGAAACGCGATCTGACAGACGGCGGTATTCGAGTACCGATGATTGCCAGTTGGCCTGGACATATTCCCGCTGGGCAGACAAGCGAATTTGTTTGCGCGCTCTATGACATACTACCGACCTTGGCCGATGTCGCCGGAACCACTCCGCCACCAGGCATTGATGGCCAGTCGATCCTGCCCACACTGCTGGGCGGAACGCAGGCGGCCCACGAATTCTTATATTGGGAGTTCTTTGAGCGCGGGTTCCAGCAGGCCGTGCGGCATGGCCCCTACAAAGCAATTCGGCTGAAACAAGGCAAGCCATTGCAGCTCTTCAACGTCATGGAAGACCCTGGTGAGCAAATAGACATCGCTGGGCGTCACCCCGATATAATTGCCAAAGTCGAAGACTATCTCAAAACGGCTCGTACGGATTCACCTTTTTGGCCTTGAGTTCCAACGATAATTGTCGCCATTTATCCGAAGCTAGTCCGCGAGCCGTGTCCAGGCTGCCAGCGTCAGCGCCGCGTCGATCGCATGATGTGCTCGCACTGTGGCGTTTCCTGGAGTCCACCACCCAGGACCGGTATCGAACTGATCGAAGGCCAGGCTCTCGTGGCTCACTCCCATCCGCATCCGGTGTAGAATGGTGTATGGTAGAAGCGAGGAACTCCAAAGTGTTTTTAAGTGAAAGGGGAATCGTCGATGAGCGCTACGACGCTATTGACTACTGAACAATTCTTGGCACTGCCAGATGATGGCCTTGAACGCAATCTGATTTGCGGTCAGGTAAGGGAGAAGCCGATGACCAGACGTAACCGTTTTCATACTTTCGTAGTCACTCGAATTGCCTATCTCTTAGAAGGCTGGTTGATGACTCAACCCACCCCCTGTGGCGAAGTGCATACGGGCGAAGCGGGCGCGATCTTGCGACGCGAACCCGATTCGATAGTAGGAATCGATGTTGC
>JADYZV010000164.1 GCA_020852965.1 Pirellulaceae bacterium
AACCATAAGAAACTCGAAAAATCGCGATCGGTGATCAAACACAACGAAATGCTAGACGAGCGCTTTTGCGAGTTGAACGAGCACCCGGCCAAGAATAGACATCGTCGAAGTCCGCAAATTAAGTTTGGGAGGTTTAGGGTTTGGACCGATTTGTCGCTTAAGCAGCAGTTCGCGTTGACCGAGTGTGTCATGTTTGAGCGCGGCGTAGCAGAAGTCGCGCGGGAGTTGGGCCTTAAGCGCACAACCGTCAACGGTTGGATCATGCGACTTCCGAAACGACTCGCTCGAGATCCGCAATTCCAATCACTACAGAACTAACCGTACAAATCAAATGAACAGATAAGCCTTACTCGATTGTTGGACAATGTTTCGACGTGAACACGACAACGTATCCGTCGACCGCATGGTCTGCGATCCAAAACTTCGCGCAGCATTCCTCGAATCCGCCGGCAGCGTATTAGCCAATGCAACCGAAGAGCACATCCTCTGGGCGCTCATGGGACTCCGAAAAGGCAAATTACTACCTAGAAATTCCGGAAAATCAAGCTCGGAGTGACCAAAGGTGTCACGCGCTTTCCACAGAATGGTCAAAATACACTAGGTTCGCTACGTCTTCCTGGCAGGTCCATGCCCGGTCAATCAAATAGTAAAACTGTCTCAATGGAATTCAACTCAACATTTAAAAAGCTTACCGACAACCTGCCATTTCCGTGGCAGTGCAATCTCTATGACGAATGGTTATCAAAGGGCCGCATCCCAAGTTCGTGTAACATTCCGACAGGCTTGGGGAAAACTTCGGTCATCGCAGTTTGGCTAATCGCGTTAGCGAACGGCGCTAAACTGCCCCGAAGGTTGTGCTACGTCGTCAACAGGCGTACGGTAGTGGACCAAACCACGGAAGAGGTAGAGATGTATCGGTGCCAGCTAACGAAGGCTGGTCTCATGGCGATGATGGCTGCGCGTGCGCCAGCATGGTGGACGCAGAACGCGCTCGCCATCAGTACACTACGGGGTCAATTTGCAGACAACCGAGAATGGTCGGTTGATCCCACTCGTCCTGCAATTATTTGCGGAACGGTGGACATGATCGGAAGTCGCCTGCTATTCGGTGGTTATAGAGTTGGATTCAAAGCAAAACCGTTGCATGCGGGATTTCTAGGTCAAGATACGCTGTTGATTCATGACGAAGCGCATTTGGAACCCGCTTTCCAACGACTAATCGAACGGATTCAGAGTGAACAAACGCGTTGCTCCGAGTTTCGGAGGCTGGAGGTCATGGAATTGACGGCGACGACGCGAAAGGACTCGCAGTCGTTCGGACTGACTGCAGAAGAACTAGATGTTTCCAAGAAACTCCCTGACAAGCCAAGTAAGCCACTGCATGTTGTCTGGCAACGGTTGAAATCCCCCAAAGGTGTTGCGTTTATTCCCTGTGACATTAAGTCGATCGCAAAAACGATTGGCGAAACGGCGCGTAATAAGTGGGCCAAATCGGGAAAGGCAATCCTTATTTTTGTTCGGAAGTTGGAGGATGTCAGGATCGTCGAAACGGAATTGACCAACGAAAAAAATGGTGGTGTTCCAGCTAGTCAAGTTCGACTGCTAACAGGAACAATGCGGGGCTTTGAACGTGACAAATTTGCGTCGAAAGATGCCGTCTTTGCGCGATTTATGTCGAAGCCAAAATGCGAGGTGCAGCAGGGCACAGTTTTTCTTATTTGTACTTCTGCCGGCGAAGTTGGCGTGGACATTTCCACTCATCATCTCGTCTGCGATCTAACAACGCTCGATAGCATGGCACAGCGATTTGGACGCGTGAATCGTCGCGGCGAAGGGGAAGCTGAGATTGATATCGTTTACGAAGAAGACCCCAATCCTAAGTCACCGCATCCGGAATTCGACGCGGCACGCTGGAACACTCTTCGAATACTACAACACCTTGCCCCGTGCGATTGGATCAAAGATCGACTGGACGCAAGCCCAATCGGCTTGAGCAAAGTGATGGAATCGCTCAGCGCTGAACAACGACAAGCCGCATTTGCTCCAGAGCCGGTATTTTTGGAAGCCACGGATATTCTTTTCGACGCTTGGGCCTTGACCACAATCCGCAAAAAGATGCCGGGGCGACCTGCTGTTGCGCCGTATCTACATGGTTTGAGTGAATCAGAACCGCCCCAGACGGAGATTGCATGGCGAGAAGAAGTTGAGCGAATCACGGGCGACTTGTTGACAAAGTATCCTCCTGGGGCATTGCTTGCTGATTACCCAATTAAGCCTCACGAAGTGCTTCGTGAACCAAGCTATCGCGCGTTCAAGCAGCTCGATTTGATTCAAGCTAAATTTCCAGATGCTCCTGTTTGGCTAGTAGATGACGACGGGACCGTGGATGCGACTTACACTTTGCGCACGCTGATTGACAAGGATCAAAAGCAACGAATTGAGGGTAAACTTGTCTTGCTCCCCCTCAGGGTCGGCGGGCTCAAGAACGGCATGCTCGATGGCGAAGCGGTCGGCGAGGCGTTAGCCGATATTGCCGACGAGTGTTTTGCGGACAAGGAAGAACCGTTGCCGCTTCGCAAACGATTCTGGAACGACGATAGCGGAGCGCGTACGCTGCTTGATCAACTGCACTTAGTTCGCCAAATCGAAATACCGAGGACGGACGGTGACGATTCGGAACAGTCCGACGTTTGGTTGTGGTACAAATTGCAAAACGAAGGCGAAAGAACCGCAGCCAAAGAGGTCGATTGGGAGACGCATGTGGACGATGTAGTTTACCTTACCGGCCAGATGCTCTCGCGTTTTGAACTGGGCGACGAAATCGATCAGGCTATCTCGTTCGCGGCTAAGTTCCACGATCACGGGAAATTGAGAGCCCAATTTCAATTGATGCTCGGTAACTCAGACTACCCAGAAGTTAAACTTGCCAAATCGGGTCGCAAACGTGGCCTTTTGCCGGAAGTCTATCGCCACGAATTTGGCTCCCTAATCGACGTTATGGACGAAACACTACCGTATCTTCGTGAGCTGCAACAACTTTCGCCCGATGCGCGCGAACTTGCGCTTCATCTGATCGCTTCGCACCACGGACGTGCGCGGCCCGCGTTCCCACGCGTTGAATGCTATGACCCAGAGCGATCTCAGACGGTCGCTGATGAGGTCTCGACCGAAGTCCCCCGTCGCTTCGCTCGCTTGCAACGAAAATACGGTCGATGGGGGCTGGCGTATTTGGAATCCATTCTGCGGGCGGCTGATTGGTCAGCCAGCGCTCAACCTGGAATCGCGTCCAAGTTCCGTGGAGACCACGAGCCATGATGTCAAGAAAGAATCGTGCAGGCCAATTGGTCGAATTGCGCAAAGCCCTTGTCGAACGTCACGATCTCGATACCCTGCGACGTTGCAAACGCTGCCAAGTACGCATCATTCCAGATTTTCGGCGAAAAGCTCGGGCGTTGAGTGTAGTTTCGCCACCGCATTTCCAGACCGATCGGTTCGGCCTGAAGGAAGCAAACTCGCGGATCTCCGTTCAGCGTATCGAAAACATTCCAGCTTTCGGGCAACGTAATCGCTTCATCCTTGAAGACACGCACGTCCGTCAGCAAGCGCAGGAATCCTTGTTGAGCCATCCGACAAAAGCAGACGCTATCATTGGCTTGGCTAGAAAACCAATGCAATGCACTGGCATGGCTCGTATGCACGGGCATCGCCAGCGCCAGCCAAAAGTTCACATCAGCGAGAAATTTCTGTGTCATTCAGAAACTCGGCAATCATGTCGTTGGTTAAGTGTAGAGTGCCGGGATTCTTGGAATGCACCAACGGAAACTGTGCTCTTTTCCGTGGGCGAGGCTCGACGGGAAATTGCTCCTGCGAGCAACGCAAAACGACAACGGTTCCGTCAGCCAAATTTACATCGGGCGGCAGCACGACGACACCATTTTGTACAACACATTGAATTTCCATTCCTTTATTATGGGCCGCGCCAATCGAGAAGGCAAGCACGAATTCTTCGAGGAGCCAGCTAAATGCCCACCGAAACTCCAACTCCGACCATCCGAATCAAAGTCGACCCAACCAATCCTGGCCAATTCTTCGCCTGCTGCGGACTCTTGGAACTCGCCGACCGCCTCTGGCCAGGCGCTGAAGGATGGTTTGACAACCAAGAGTTCTGTCTGAGAACGCGTGATGCGTTGCGTTCAATTCTTGCGTGCTTGATTCTAGAGTCTCCAGAGCAATGTAGCACAATTTGCGGGCGGCTACCTGTAAAACCAATCATTTCTCCCTTGGCGTTCACGCTTGACGGGGGGGCCTCGACCTCGATCTTGCTAGACTTTTGGACTAAGCCCGCCAAAAAATCAGGCACAATAATAGCTATGGCAGCTCAGCCATGGAATCTCTGGTCTGGCAATCAGAAGTCAATGACGATATGGCAAAACTTAAGAGATCAGCTTCGAATAATTGTCGTAGGCGACGAAGCACTTGCAATAGCGCCATGTATTGATGCAGCGCTTCTAGATCTTTTCAATCAGACGCGCGCACTCACGGGACGGTTTGGGTTCGACTCGACCGCTGCGTGGAATCCGCAAGACTTGGGATTTTCACCGAATGATCAAAATCTTGCGGTCGAATCGTCGCCTGCAACGGAAATGCTTGCAGCGTTCGGGTTGCAGAGGTTCATTCCTGTCGCTGTTAAGAGGGTATATCAATTCAGAGTATGGCACAGACCAGCAGCACCCGCAGTGGCAGCTGCGATGGCCAGTTGTGGAATTGCAACCGAAGGTGCAACCTACCAATTCGAAATTGTTAAGCGGGGTCAGTACTCCGCTTTTGGAGTGGCTCGTCCTATAAGAGAGGATTCAGAAGATGACTAATGCGGAAAGACAGAAAGAGATTGAGCAGTTGCTTTCGAGTGACGGCCCCATCGCAATTGTTATCAAGCAAGCACTAGCCCCAGTTGACGACGAGGATCCTGTTATTTTCCCTCCAACCTATCCGATCAATGATTGGAAGGGTAGGGTACACTCGATTCGTGACGGCGATTATCGGGTTACGGTTGAATTGCCTGCAGGTTCGAAAACTGATAAAGACGAAAAAAAAGGTAATCAACGACCAGGCTACCAGATCGACCGCTTTTCCGCCCAAGAGAATATTTGTGAGATCGACAGTCCACAGTCCCAAAGCAACCGAATCGAACCAAGATTTAAGGTGATTGCAGGCGGTGTTCTGGTTCCGCAAGTTGAGATTTCTGTAGGTTCAGAACACATTAATTTGCTTGACGTTGGCCACCGAGCCGGCGATGCAATTGTACGCATGTCATCTCTCGCGCCAGAAATTCATGACGCGTTTATCGCCGCAAAGTCACGCGATTTCTTCAAGCTTGCAATGATTGCTCCAACATCACTGGTTTTCGGCGTATGGGATTCTCGCTCAACCTACGTGAAGCAACAGCGACTCTTCAAGGCCTTTATTCGAGCCACAAATGTTCAAGAGGTGTCTCGGTCTGCACAATACACGCCAGCAGTTGCCTATGTTGATGTGGGAGCGATTGGTGCAGAGATAGAAAAGAAGACGGGTGATGAAAGCAATCTTTCCCAAGAAGGAATGCTTCACGCACTAAGTACTCAAAGTGTCGGAGGTGTCAGATTAACCCAAACAAGTAGCCTAGTTCGAACGGTAAATGTGAACGTTGAAGCAATTCGGAGTTTAACAGGCATCGCCCCGAAATCTGAAGGGGAACAGACTCTTTCGTCGTCGAATTTAGCTGGTTCTGAAGTCGAGCAAATCGATAGCTCAGAGACTCTTAGACGATATATTCTCGGACTGGCGCTAGTTGCCGCCTTTGATGAACCTTGTTTGAATCTTCGTGAGGGATGTCATCTTAGATTTACTGCTGAGCCGAAATCGAAAGTCAAGCTGATTTATCGATCAAAAAAAGATGACTCTTGCTCATTCACTCTTCCTGACGTAATAGCTTTCGCGACTAAAGCGAAAGACGACTTCTTTGCGCTCGCGAAAATCGAATCAGGTGAGATCAATCGCCCACACGAGACTTTTGAAACAGGCGTCGCTGAGAAGTTTCTTGCCTACTCGCAAGGTGATCGTGACAAGATCCGTCGACTAGGGCCGCTAACGCTCGCAACACTCACCAAATTTGCTACCAAAGGCAATGATCCTTTTAAGAATGTAAGTGACGAATTGAAGGAAGTGAAAAAAGTGATTGGCGCTAAACCTAGAGGAAAGTCTGCCCAGCCAGTGGTCAACCTCGAGGCTTTCGAGACGATTCTTGAATTGCTTGAACAACTTGGTGCTGATGAAACTCTGCCCGCCAGTGCCGCAAAGTTGGCTGTCACACTAGCTTCAGTTGCCAAGTCTCACGACGACTCACATCACGCTCTTAAAGATATTGATGACAAAATAAAGGAGTTCAAGAAAACGCTGAAGGATAGTGCAAATGCCGAACTTTCCGAGACGCAGGAGAAAGAGTAGCAATGACTCTACTGTTGATTACGGTCCGTTTTCTTGATGAACGCTATCACGGACTATTGGATCGCGAGGGCACACCAGAATGGCCGCCGTCGCCGTATCGTTTACTACAGGCACTAGTTGCAGGTGTCGCTAACAGAGATGAGTTGTTGATTGGCCCCGACACCTTGAACAACAGGTGCTATTCAGAAGTTGGCAAAGCGATCGGTTGGCTGCAACAGCTTAGTCCGCCAACCATCGTTTCACCGAAATCAAAGATTGGGCGCACGATAATCAATTTCGTTCCGAACAACGATGGAGACAAAAAGTTTGATCGACAAAACCGCCTCACGGCAAGGCCAGCAACTGCGACTTTATTTCTACTGGAACCAAGCCAGAAGCCTGAGGTTCACTATGTTTGGGATATTAGTGATTGCAACTCCCCTCCGCTCGATCGAATTCGAGATGCCGCTCGAAGCTTGACATCTTTGGGGTGGGGCATTGATATGGCTTTTGCAGATGCAAAGTGTGTTGATACAACGCATGTAGAACAGCTCCAGGGGATTCGATGGTATCCGAAAGCGAACGCATGGCGGAACGAAGGAATGCTTCGAACCCCGACTTACGATGGAGACAACGGCCAATGCACACTCTGTGATTTGCGTCGCTGCCACCACTCTGCCATGAGTCGAATTCAACATGGAAGGCCTCTTAAGGCGGTTGATAAGCCAAGCATGTTTGATCGCGTGCTGTATTCCAGCATCGAGCGCCCAGTAGGTCGGCCAATCGCCCTTTTTGAGCTTAAAAATTTCGATGGATCGTATTATCGCTATTCGCCTCAGCGGGCAATCTGTCTGGCTGGGATGGTCCGCCACATAGCAATTGAGCAAATGACGAGACTACCTCCTCCTGGCGTTTCGGACGACTGGGTGAAAGTCTACGTAGCCGGCCACGGCAACGACGGCAGCAACGCACACCAGCAAATTTCGTATATTCCGTTGCCTTCCATTGGGCACCGGCATGCCGATCCAGGGATTCGACGGGTTATGATCGCTGCCCCATTTGGTGACGATGATCTTCTCAACTACATTGCGAGACGATTGTCGGGCTTGCAACTTGTTCCCAAGGACGAGAGTGAATTCCCCAGTGGTGACGCGCCGCTACTCGTTCCGATGCGCGGCGATAACGTAACGCGATGTTACACTGCCCCATCCGCGACATGGTACAGTTTCACTCCGGTCATTCTCGACGGCCACGTCAAGCGGAAAGCAGAATCGGACACCACAGATCATGCTCACTGGATTTCAAAGGCGCTCGAACGAGCAGGTATCGAGCAACCGTGCGATTTTGAATGGTCGGCATTTTCAAAGTTCTCGAAGTCCTTCTCGGCACACAAGTATGATAAAGACAAGCGACCACAAGGATTTTTGCGCCCAAGTCATTTGAAGAGTCAAACCGCAGTTCATCTCACGATTCGGTTTCATGATGGGACTGAGGCGAAAACCCCGGTCGCTGTACCTGGCCCAATCGCGATTGGTGCTGGGCGCCACTGCGGGTTGGGCACGATGGCAAGTCCCTATGATGCTTGAGAGAAATTATCCGATTCACTGGTCCCAGCCGGCAGACCCTGCCACGACGACAGATCGGATTCGTCTACTCGCCCCATTGGCCTCGGATGCGTTTGCTCAGTGGCGCGAGGAAGCTACTGAGGTTGCAACTCGATCCGCGTTAGCATTGACGGAAGCGACTGGATCGAGGGGAGGTAAGCCGCTCACGGCAGCCGATAGGAAGAAGTCCATTGCTACCGCCTGCGAGCCGTTTCCCAGCGACTTGATTCAAGCTCTACAGAACGACACCTCCAACTGGCAAAAACAAGGTTGGCAGCGCCCACCCGGCAGCCAATGGATTGACTACGAAGTACCTAGCAAGCTCTACTTTCAACAGCCACTGAAGCTGATGCCGCAGCGATCCCAAACCACAGCTCCAACCGCAATTTTGCTCGCCATCGACGGTGACGGCAAACGTGGCACATTGCGACCCGACAGGTGTCGGGCTTTGCCGTTGATGGAACTGCTTCATGCCAAGGCAGTCTGGTGCGCGGAAAAGAAACTTAACGTAAATCTCGAAAAACTACCAGAATTGACTGGCATGGATTCGCAGAGGCTTCCGCTGCAAGGGACTCACGATCATGCGCACTGGATTCCTCTTTCGCTGTTCGACGATCGGCACATAGATCATGTTTTGGTTTACGCTGCAGGCGGATTTACAAGCGACAGTGTCCGCGCTATTGGTCAATTGCGATCTGCCTACTCGAAAGGGATCAGCAAACTGGCCATCAGTCTCGTGGGCCAGGGAACGATCAGCGAAATCTACAGCCAGCTTTCTCGCGTAAGCGGTATCCGGTCGTCGAGCCTTGCTATTCTCCGTCCCTCAAACGTCTTCGAGTCAGCGACCCCAATGGTGTTTCGCAAATTCCTTTCGAGTCACGGCAAGAAGATGCCAGAAAATCAGATTCGCGAAGAGTTGCTCGAGCGTGGTTTGCCGGAGCCGAGCAAAATTGAGTTCCGGTCATCGGAAGAATTGGTCGAACGCAAATTGAAAGGATTCGTTCTGCGTCGGCAATCATCAAAGCGTCAGCCACCATTCGAACGTTCGTGTGGATTGACTCTTCAGTTTTCCGAATATGTTGACTCTGTCCCGTTCGCCCTGGGCTACGCCAGCCACTTCGGTCTTGGTCTGTTCGCTGCGTTGGATTTGTAAGTCTATATATGGAGCTAGTGGAGATGATTGATGGTTGAACCAAAGTTGTTGAGGATGGGGGTGGAGTGCAAGGCACCGAGCATGCAAGAGGAGGAGACGCGGGTAGCGGTCTTGCAGGCGACCGTCGAACACTACCTGCCAGAATTCGCAAAGGCTATGGAGGATTTGCAACCGAAGTCGGATGACAACAATGGGGACATTCTGATCCTCCACCAAGACGCATTTGCGTCAGGCTACGACGAGGATGAGTACAAGTTGCTGGGCATGGCCGTCAAATATGCTGGCTTGCGCGGTATCACAGTGCAGTTCATTGGCAAAAACCACGAGACGTTTTAGACGGTGTTCTGTTTTTAAAAAGTGGTTAATACGGCGTGAATCAAAATGGCGGCGAATTCATTGTTCATTCGCGGAAAAAGGTACTAACATGGCAAAACCCAAACGGAAACTTACGGCTGCCGAGCGGCAGACGAAGAAGCAACGGAAATTAGACTACGAAACGATCTTCCTCAATGGCAAACAAGTTCGCGTGCGCCGGCCACCGACGATCGAAGGCTTGCCTGTCGACGAGTTCATCGCGCGGAATGCCGATCCAGTTTGGTTGCATCAAAACGGGATGTGGGAGTACATGGGCTATGAATCAGAGTGCGAGCATGAGGACTCTGGAAGCGAGTGACGACGTTGGCAACAATAATTGTTGCTGACAATCGAATTAAATGTGTGGTTCGCGGCTAACGGTAAAACTGCCTTCCGTCGAGCTTGCCTCGCTTAAGAATTACGCTATTGCTAAAAAGCAGAAGCCTGCGAATGTGAAATGGGAGTCCCCGCAAATGTACGACGATCGTTTTATCGTCTCACTACCAGATTCGCTGCGACAGTTTCTGGATGGCGAGCGGGAGGAGAGGGGGCTGGAGTCGGTGGACGACTGCGTGGAGGTGCTCTTGCGGGAAGCATGGGCGAGGCGGCCAGCGACGATGGTGGTGGATGTATAAAAGGGGGGAGATGCAAACCATGAAGGAGCTAGCGAAAACGATGCAGAAAGTGTGAAGTGTACGCTTACTCGGCTGCGCGATGATGAGTTTGGAGAGCTGGCACGGACTTGCATCGCTATCGATGATCTCCACGCAGTCTCGCTGGCGATGATGCGCAGGGATCGCCCTTTGCTGGCTCAGACGTACGCGGTGTGCATGACCTGTTTCGGCGAACGTGGAAGACTTTTTGACGATTGGAAGGGAGGCTTTTCGTTTCCGCTAAGTGTGACTATCGAAGGGGATGACCGCCAGCCTGCATATCTGGTCAATATCTACAACTATCGTAGTAGCGTCAATTTTCAGATTCTCCAAACCGTCGAACAAGACGATCCGCGACTCGACGGACATCAGCTATATCAACACGACGATTCCAGATTTCCGACTGAACAACTTTCGTTTTTGACCCTCTATCTCATCGGCTTCATCAAAGGCTTCAGCAAGAACTTCAGTTGGAGCTCCCATTCTTGCTACAAGTCCAAACGAATTTGATCCTGTACGGCTACTCGCCCAGTGAAGGGTTCTTCAATCGACAGTTCGAGGACCATCACGAATATGAGGCTGTGCGCAAAACACTCTCCGACATATTGCCAACGCCAAAGTTTTTTTCGTCCGCCTGAACGAGCGAGGAATTGTCCAATGAGCGAATGCACAACCATAACTTTGATGTTGACTGGCAGGCCTACGAAGATGTCAAACAGGGGTTGGTGAAGCTGATCGAGCTTGAACTCAAGAAACTCAGTGAGAAGAAATTGTGAAAACGGTAGAGATTAAATGGATGGATTCGCTCGATGATGCTGAAATCCAGGAGGCTTTGGAAGAAGCTTGCGTCGATTCTTACGACGATCATGAGCAAAGCTCTGGATTGGTGACTATGGCGATGGAGGGATTGGATTTTCCATTCCCAGCCAAAGTTCTCGGCGAGACGGTTTCGGTCGTTGGTGCGGCTGCGCCGAAGCACGATACGTTCGGACTGGACCTCGTCGTCGAGTACAAAAATAAGCGATACGCGATCGCAGCGGGGTCGGTTGAACTGATAAAGCCCTTGCCTGAAGGTCACCTATATTTGGCTGCCTACCTACATTGGCGAGGAAATATGTGATGCAATTTGAACCATGGAGTGATTGGTACA
>JADYZV010000165.1 GCA_020852965.1 Pirellulaceae bacterium
CGTGGACGAGGTTACGAGTCCCTGCGAATCGACATGCTTCAGCGACTCGTAACCTCGTCCACGACTTCTACTTCCGACTCTAATTCAATTGTCCCCTCAATGGCTCGCAACTAAAACCCCATGTCCGCTCAGCAACCCGAACTCTTTGCTACCGAACTCCCACCTTGGGAGCTCGACGCTCGAAGCGAGTGCCGAGCGGCTCGAGTCGTGTTTGCCGAAGCACCGCACGGCCCACTCGACTACCTCATCCCCGACGAGCTGCTCGCAGAGGTTCAAATTGGCGTGCGACTGAAAGTTCCCTTGGGGCGTTCCAATCGCGACATGACCGGCTACTGCATCGCCGTCGAGACCATCAAACGCTCGCCCGATGCGCTCAAGCCGGTAACCGAAGTGCTCGATGCCGAGCCGCTCTGTACACCCCGCGTGCTGGAGTTGTTGCAGTGGATGAGTCGCTACTACATTGCACCGTTGGGGCAGGTCTTCGAAGCGGCCATCCCTGCCGGTGTGCGCGCGTCGGCAGGCAGTCGTCAAAGGATTGTGCTCTATCCCACCAGCCAAGCCGAAGACGACGCGCGCATCGATGCGTTGTCTGTCAAACAGCAGAGCGTGGTGCGGCAATTGATTATGGTCGGGGGAGGTGTGACCATCGACCAACTGCAAAAAATGGCCGAATGCTCGACCGCTCCCATCACTGCCTTACGCGAAGCGGGATTCATCGAATCGCGCCAAGAGCGCATCATCGAAGAACTTAGCGCCCCCCTGCCCCTCCCCGCTGGCCCACCACTAGCGCTCAGCGCCGACCAGCGGTTGGCCCTGCGAGAGATCTTAGAAGCGCTCGATTCGGCCAAACAACAAACGATCTTGCTGCACGGAATTACCGGTAGCGGCAAGACGGAAGTCTACATGCAGGCCATCCACGAAGTCATCTCCTATGGTCGCCAGGCGATCGTACTGGTGCCCGAAATCAGTCTGACTCCGCAGACACGGCAACGCTTCGTGCAGCGTTTTGGACAGGTCGCCGTGCTGCACAGTCACATGAGCCCTGTCGAGCGGCATCATCAGTGGAGAAAGATCTGCGCAGGTCAGACTCCCGTAGTCATTGGCCCGCGCAGCGCGATCTTCGCACCGCTACCTCGACTGGGGCTGATCGTACTCGATGAAGAGCACGAAGGCTCTTTCAAACAAGACAACTTGCCGCGTTACCACGCACGCGACGTCGCCCTCCACCGCGCCTACTTGGAGCAGATTCCACTGGTGCTCGGCTCGGCTACCCCCAGCCTCGAAAGCTGGAAGCGCGCTCAGAGCGGCGTCTATCGCCTGGCCAGCTTGCCACGCCGCATCCACAATCGTCCGCTCCCCCAAGTGGGTTTAATCGATCTGCGCAGCCAGAAGCCCGAGCCAGGGCGAGGAGCCATTACGCGACCGCTACATCAAGCGATCGAGGGAGCCTTGAGTGAGAAGGGACAAGTCATCCTGTTGCTCAATCGACGCGGCTTTGCCACCACGATCCAATGCCCTCAGTGCGGCCATGTGGTGGCGTGTCCCGATTGCGATTTGCCGCTGACACACCACCGCGATGGCGGCAAAGCCTGCTGTCATTACTGCGATTTCACGATCCCGACCCCGCCGGCTTGTCCCGCGTGCAAGTTCGATGGAGTGCGCTTTAGCGGACTGGGGACACAGCGTTTAGAGGTCGAAGTTCGCCAGCGTTTTCCTCAAGCCAACGTGGCTCGCATGGATAGCGACACGATGCGTAAGCCGGGCAGTCACGAACGCGTGCTGGGACAGTTCCGCGAAGGAAAAATCCATATCCTGTTGGGAACGCAGATGATCGCCAAGGGGCTGGACTTCCCCAACGTGCTGTTGGTCGGAGTCATCAACGCCGATACCAGCCTACACTTCCCCGATTTTCGCGCTGCTGAGAAGACGTTTCAACTCGTGACACAAGTCGCCGGACGAACCGGTCGCGGTGAAAAACCGGGACAAGTGTTGGTACAGACCTTTTCTCCCGAGCACCCCGCGATTATCGCAGCCTCCAAGCACGACTTTATTGGTTTCGCCGCAGCCGAACTCACGCAACGCGCCCAATTCGGCTATCCACCGCACGGGCACTTGGCGCGCATCATCATGCGCGGTCCCAATCTGACCGAGACCGAAGGCTTTGCCGAATCATTTGTACGAAAGCTGCAAACAACGCGCGAACTAAACGGCATCGACTGCCGCATTCTCGGCCCCGCTCAACCGCCGCTATCGCGACTACGCGGCAATTATCGTTTCCATGCTATCTTGCAAACGCTGGAGGCCGAACCGCTCAATCGATTGATTGTCCGTACCGTGGCCGACATCAAGCCCCCCAAGGACGTTCAATACGTCATCGACATCGACCCCATCGATACACTGTAACGGCGCAATACCATCATTCCGCGCTCCCGGTAGTGGACGAGGTTACGAGTCCCTCGCCCCACCTCCCACCTCCCACCTCCCACCTCCCAACTCCCAACTCCCAACTCCCAACTCCCAACTCCCAACTCCCAACTCCCAACTCCCAACGAGTACGCATTGAAAACTGAGTCGCGTAGCGTTCGAAGAGAAGTTCCCTGGGGGCCATTTTTCTGCCCAAATTTCGGCGTTTGCGCGGACTGGCCAAGTTGCTAGACTCCGCGCATGATGCGCCGGTTCAACTTTTATATCGTGTGGGAAGTAAGCAAGCTGTTCGTGGTCGCCCTGGTGGCGTTCACGTCGATGATCATGCTTGCCGGCGTCGTGCAGCAATTGCTCAGCCAGGGCTTGGGTCCGATGGCGGTGCTGCAATTGATTCCCTACATCCTGCCGATCTCGTTGCAATTTGCGATACCTGCAACGCTGTTATTTGCGGTGTGCAGCGTCTATGGGCGGATCAGTGCCGACAACGAGATTTTGGCGGTGATGGCTGCCGGAGTGCCACCGATTCGCTTCATCGCACCTACGTTGATTGCCAGTTTACTGCTGAGCCTGTTCGCCGTGTGGCTCAATGACATTGCGGTATCTTGGGGCATGCCTGGAATCAATCGGATTGTCATGCAATCGGTCGAGCGAGTGGCCTACAACTACTTGGCCTCGCAGGGCTCGTATGTGTCCGAGCAGGGCTTTTCGATACACGTGCATGGCATTGGCCCCGATGGACGCGAGCTGATTCGTCCGACCATCAATACGCCGCCCCAGAGCGACGGCAGCTCGGCAGAGATTACCGCCTCTTCAGCCAGATTGACCGTCGACCCCATTGCGGAAGAGTTGCGCATCGATCTGGTCGACATGGAGATTCAGCATGGCACCTGGGTGTCGATGCAACCTGGCGAGAACACCTATCGCGTCAAATTATCGCAAGCCACCAAGAAAGGGACCTCTTCAGGGCGTCCGGTCGAGTTTCCAATGCGCGAGATTGGGCCGGAAATCAAGAAGCAGCGGGCACTGATTGACAAAACGCAAGAAATCTTGGCAGCGCGCACGGCCATGGGCTTGGCGGTGGGCAAACTGGATTGGTTGGACGATGGCCGATCGTTTGAGTCGATCGCCATCGTTGAAAATGGGCACAATCGACTGCGCAAACTCGACATCGAGCCCTGGCGGCGTTGGGCCAGCGGGTTTAGTTGCTTGTTTTTTGTATGGGTCGGGATACCGCTATCGATCTGGATGCGTTCAGCCGACCATTGGACTAGCTTTGGCACCTGCTTTATGCCTATCCTGCTGCTGTTCTACCCTGCCTTCATGGTCGGAATGCAACAAGCCAAGGACGGGCACTGGCCGGCTGCCGCCGTCTGGTTGGGAAATCTGATTTTGTTAGTCGTCGGTGCGTGGTGGCTACGCAAACTCTATCGCACATAATCGCAAGGGAACTCTGCTCATTTCAACTGCACATATCAAACCTAAACACTGGGATTCAAAGCCAGCGGCCTTTCAGCCTAGCGCCATTCATCAGTGGCTGGCGCGGCGACGCATCACCATTAGCCTCGTCGGCTTCACCACGCTGGTACTGTTTAACGTCTTCGTCATGCAGACCATCCCACGAAATCCGCTGGCGATCACTTCATTGGGTAGCCTAGCCGGCTCGGGGCTGATAGGGATCGGCTTGGCGGTGCGAAGTTGGGCGGCCGGTACGTTAAACAAATCTCGTGAACTGACGATGGTCGGTCCCTATTCGCTGGTCCGCAATCCGCTGTATGTAGGCTCATTCCTGATGATGATGGGCTTCTGCATCCTGTGTCGCGATTGGCCAACGATGCTGTTTGTCGCCGGACCGATGAGCTATTTGTATTGGAAGCAAGTGCGTTTCGAAGAAGACAAACTTTCGCGCATGTTCCCCTTGCAATGGGACGACTATATCCAAAGCACACCCCGCTTCATTCCTGTGCGACTCAATCGAGCCGTCCTGGGCGGGTGGTCCTTGTTCGAGTGGCAACGCAATCGCGAGCACCAAGCCATCGTGGCTTCGCTGTTGGGGGTCTTTGGCGTTTGGGTCTGGTTTGCTCTTCGCACCTCGGCTTAATTGGACTTTCTCAGTTTCCAAGCGATGTCGTCTTTGCCCGCCGAACGGCGCAAGAGCGGCTAAAGCCTGGACTCCAGCGCAGGTGTGACTCTGTCCGAGTGGGCAGGCTAGCAAGGAGGCTATTGTGGTAACGCGGATGCTCATTCGCAAGAAAATACTGCTCACGACGCTACTGTTGACCGGCACATTGTTGGTGTGGATGTATTCCAGCCTGTACAGTGTCTACGCTTATCGCAATTTATCACTGACAATCAGCCAACTTGCTGCCGAGCTGAAGACGACATCGAAACTGCGCGTCGAGATCGATCAGTTGATGAGCGATGCCGACGCGGCGACTCCAGCCAAGGGGGAAGAACAATGGCTTCGTCCATTCACCCTTTCGCATAGCAGAGAAGGGTTCGTCGATAAGTTGATCGCGGTGGAAAGAACGCTCCATGACTACGAATCACAAGTTCGCAATCATATGCTGACCGATCCCTTGTTGGCCGACCGCAGCAACGAGCTAGCCAGCGCCAAAGTGATTCGTGGCAAACTCAATGCCGTGCGGTGGATCAGCGATGACCCCACAGCGATACTGGCCGGCAACCCCTTTTTAAAGAAAGACTTTGAAGCGCTGGCTACGACCGTACAAGAGTTGCCTATGTACCTCTTGGAACGCATGGAAAACTTTCGTGGCGAAGTCCGCAATCGCTATCGAGCGCTAATCATTATGATTTTCGTCACTTCCATCGTGGCACTGGTCATCGTCGTCACCTCCTTCTGGTTCTTTCGTCACCACGTCGTACAGCCATTCAAAACGCTGTTGAGTGGCAGTCGCCAAATTGCCCAGGGGCAGTTTGACCATCGCATTCACTTGCACTCGAAGGACGAACTTTCCGAGTTGGCCGAAGTGATGAACAAAATGACTGAGCGCTTCTTGTCGATCAAAAACAACCTCAACGAAACCGTGCAACAGCGGACGCGTGAAGTGGTTCGCAGCGAGCAACTGGCCAGCGTCGGTTTTTTGGCCGCTGGAGTCGCCCACGAAATCAACAATCCACTCGCGTCAATCGCCTGGAGCGCGGAAGCGCTCGAAAGTCGATTGCATGAAATCCTGCATTCACCTACCATCCAAACTGCCGACGCACCCGCCTACGACCAGCAGCAGATCGAAGTCCTGCGAAAATATCTCAAACGCATCCAAGACGAAGCCTTTCGTTGCAAGGGGATCACCGAGCGCCTGCTCGACTTCTCACGACTGGGTGAGTCTCAGCGCAAGCAACAGACGGATATTTCCCAATCGATTGCCGACGTCATCGAGCTGGTAAAACACCTCGGTCAGTATCGCAGTAAGTCGCTCGAGTTCCACAAAGGTCCTGCGGTGCTAGCCTGGGTCAGCCCCACCGAGTTCAAGCAGGTCGTGCTCAATCTGTTGACCAATTCGCTCGATGCTTGTCACGATGGCGGCTTGGTGCAAGTGAGCTTGGTCTCGGATCAAAAAAGCTTTACAGTAACTGTCACGGACAACGGTTGCGGTATGACCGACGAAGTGCTAACCCACCTATTCGAACCCTTTTTTACTCGCAGACGCGACGGACGCGGGACCGGGCTAGGGCTTTCGATTACCTACCGAATTGTCCAAGATCATGAAGGTTCGCTGGTCCCAGCTAGCTTGGGAGACAACCAAGGTTCAACCTTTACCCTGAATATGCCACTCCAATCGACCGGTAAGGAATACCATGAAGGATTCAAGCAAGCTGCCGCCTAACGGGTTGCGGATCTTGTTCGCAGACGACGAAGAGTCTTTGCAAGATCTCATGAGCATGGAGTTGCCCCGCATGGGTCACAGCGTTACCGTCTGCCCAGACGGTGCCTCGGCGGTGCGGGAAGCAAGTCGGGAAGCATTCGACTGCCTGCTCGTCGACCTGGACATGCCCGGCATGAACGGTATCGATGTCATTCGCACCGTCAAGGAACGCTCGCCAGAGACCGAGGCGATCGTGTTGACCGGCAAGGAATCGCTTGAAACGGCCGTGGCCGCCATGCGCCATGGGGCATGCGACTACTTGACCAAGCCCTGCCGCCTGGCCGATCTGCAGAAATTACTAGCCGAGATTTTAGCGCGCCGCGATAGCGTCCGCAGCTACTTTGCCACCAAGAAACAAGTCATCCAGCAAGCGGGAAACACACCACTGATCGGTGCCCACGCATCCATGCAAGCGGTCAAGCAATTGGTCGCACGCGTCGCACCCACACAATCCACGGTGATGATTCGAGGGGAAACTGGCTGTGGCAAAGAGTTGGTAGCGCGCAGCGTCCATGATCAAAGCACACGCAAAGACAAACCCTTCGTGGCAATCAACTGCGGTGCCTTGCCTGAAAATTTGATCGAAAGCGAATTGTTCGGTCACCGCAAGGGAGCCTTCACCGGTGCCGACACTCAACGCGATGGACTGTTTGAAGTCGCCAGTGGTGGCTCTATTTTCTTAGATGAAATCGGTGAATTGCCACTCGGCATGCAAGCCAAATTGCTGCGCGTGCTGGAGAGCGGTGAAGTCCGGCGACTAGGAGATAACGAACCATTCAAAGTCGACGTGCGCGTGGTTTGTGCTACCCACCGCGATCTGGAACAGATGGTCGAAGAAGGAACCTTCCGTGAAGACTTGATGTTCCGTATCAACACCTTCGAAATTCACCTCCCCCCTTTGCGCGAACGCAGCAGCGATATCCCAAGCTTGGCACTCCATCTGTTTCGCCGCTTCCGACAAGACGCCATCAACGATGAGCAAGTGTTTAGTCCTGAGGCGATGTCGGAATTGACCAGTCACATCTGGCCCGGCAACGTGCGCGAACTGGCCAACGTGATCGAACATGCCTCCATCCTGTGCGAATCACCACCCATTGGAACAGAGCACCTACCCAAACACTTCACCGATCGCCGCTTGCGCAAAGAACTACGATCACTCGGTCCCATGTCGCTCAAAGAAATGGAGCTGACCGCAATTCACGAAGCCGTCGCGCGACACAATGGCAACAAACAGGCGGCAGCCGAAGAACTGGGCATCAGCCTCAAGACACTCTACAACAAACTCAATCAGCAAGCGGCCAGTACGCTGGCCAAGCCGGCATGATAGTCGCTAACAGCTACAATTTAAGGTAGTGGACGAGGTTACGAGTCCGTGTGAGGTAGTGGGCGAGGTTACGAGTCCGTGTGAGGTAGTGGGCGAGGTTACGAGTCCGTGTGAGGTAGTGGGCGAGGTTACGAGTCCGTGTGAGTCACCAGTGGTTGAATCATGCGGACCACGCCCACGATGACTCCTAAAACTTCGGCCTGTGCTACCGTGGCCGCAGCTTGCGCTTGTGGCACCGGCTGCAGCCGCACTTGCCCCTGCTCATGGTTCTCCCCTGGGAACCAGTAGCGAATGCAGCTACCGAACTCAGCGGTGCGCACCAGTGCCAATTGCCCAGCCTGCGCCTGCGACTGTTGGTGCAAGACGAGCAAGTCGCCGTTGCGAATCTGCGCATCGATCAGCGAATCGTCACTGACACGCAAAAAACTGCTTCCCTGCTCGGTCAAATCGGCTAGATCGACATGCTGGCAATTCTCCCCAAGCAGCGTACAAACGCTATCGGTAATGCTCCCTTGGATCTTCAAAGTCGCCCCCACTAGGCTGGCAAGCGACTCGGTCAACTCGATAGCGCGACTCTTGTTCGATGCGCGCAGGATCATCCCCTTGCGCTCCAAGGCTCGTAGATGGCACATCACGCCATTGGGGCTCTTGATGTTCATGTGCTCACCGATTTCGCGCACCGTTGGACCATAACCGCGATGGATAATCCGTTCGCGAATCAAGTTGTAGACAGCCTGCTGTTGGTTGGTCAAAGGTCGCTTCATGACGCGGCGGCAGTGAGAGGACAAATCAAGAGTGGTGTCTGTTCGTCGGTACACCTATGGCTATCTGTTCAGTATAGCCCAAAACTCTGCAGCTACCGCCGCCAGACGCTGGTCTTTCCCTGGTAATTCATCCAACATTAATCCTGGAGCTGGTCGTAGTGGGCGAGGTTACGGGTCCCAGGCATCTCCTGCTTCCGACGGACTCGTGACCTCGTCCACTACAACAAAACCAATGTGGTGAACGCTACTCCTGCTTGAACGTATTCAGCTTCTCTCGCTCGGGATGTTGCTTATAGTGCTCGTCAAGCGGATAGCAGCCGCTGATCAGGCCCTTGCGCGGCGCAGTCGTGCAATCGCTAAACGTACGGCAGACCAACTTTCGCACCGGCTGCTTCCCAGCGAGCGTATCGCGCGGCAGACCGGGATAGGACAACACCATCCGCCCCAGACCAACGAAGTCGACCATCTGCTCTCGAACGGTGGCCTGAGCCACGAGTGGCAGAAACTCTTGCAAGTAGGTGTAGCCCGAACCCACCACCGGCAACTCGGGGAAATGTCGTTTGACTTCTGCGGTCGCGTGTAACAAGCGTGCAACACCCACTAAAGGATCTTCCGGAGGCTGATAGCCGTCGCTGGGAGGAAAAATGGCAGGGCGTTGAATATGCGGGTTGTAATAGGGGCTGCCACAGGTCAGATTGACCATGCTCACGCCTTCGGACTGCAATTGGCGCAGCAGTTCCAACGGCTCCGTCAGATCGATCTTGAGTGGGTCGATTGGTGACAATCCAAAACCGTATTCGTAGGCGGTCGCCGCATCCCAAGGCATGGGCACTCCTTCCGCCGCTCCCACTTGGTAAGGCAACGTGTCAAATAGACTCAAACGGACGCCGATGGCCAGCCCTGGGCATTCCGACCGAATGCGACCGATGATCGTCCGCATCAATCGCGATCGACCAGCCAAATCGCCGCCGAACCGACCAGGGCGGCAACGGGCACTGAGCATTTCATGCAGTAGATAACCATGGCAGGCTTTGACATCGACAAATTGAAAACCAACTCGCTGCGCCAATTTGGCGGCCTGTACGAAATCGTCGATCAACCTCTCGAGCTCATCGTCACTTAGCACGACGCTGCTGTCGTCCGGAGCGATGTTGAACTTGGGGTCGAGCAACGGATGGTGATAAGCGATGCGCGGCTCCCAGCGCTGGTGGTCATGCGGTTTGCAGAAGCGACCGGAGTGCGTCAATTGCAGTCCCACCACCAAGTCATCGAGCTCCTGCCCGTTGGCGCGATGCGACTGTTGCAGTGTAGTTAGCAGTTCGCGCAAGCCCGCTTCGTTGCTATCCGTCGCCAAGGTTTGATTTGGGTTGGCGCGACCACAAGCGCATACCGCTGCCGCCTCACCACCCCAAATCAGCTTGGCACCACTTTCGCCAAAGCGCTGCCAACGGCGCAACGTCAAATCCGATGGACTTCCATCGCGATGAGCATCCCAGCCTTCCATCGGGTGAATGCACCAGCGATTGCCGATCTTCAGTTCGCCAATTTGCAACGGTTGTGCCAGCGGAGAACCATCTTGGGCGGCCAGCAGTTTTTCGTCACAAGGGATCGACAGCCCCAGTTCGGCCAACCGCGTTTGAAAACGATCGACGGTGCGCAGTTGAGCTACTTTGGGATAAGTCACAGGCTGCATTTTCGAAACCGTTCACGAGCTTAAAACAATTAAAAACGAACAGAGACAGCTTTTTGTGTGCTTCGAGTATTTCGTGGTCAACAAACAACACGACCTGCGAACGGTTTCGCACGTTTGCTACTGAAGAACTGACTTAGTTTACTCTCTCGCATACCGGTCGGCCACCGCCATTAGCTTTGCCATCGACAGCTCAAATCCTGGCAATAGCGCTGTGCGATAGACGGCTTGCTCATTGAACACTTGCTCCCCTTGACCGGCTATAAATACCGTCAACGATCTTGCAAAACGATTGATGACCCAATACTCCTTGATCCCAATTGCAGCATACTCGGCCCTTTTGTGCTCGTAGTCACGCAGCCAATTGCGCTTCCCCTGCGACACAAACTCGACAGCGATCGTGGGTGTTTGAGCATAGTCGATTGGTTGACTTACTCCAATCCAGATCGCGCGATCGGCTCGGCGACGTTGTTGGTCGACGAGGATGTCGTGTTCTGGCAGCGTATCCACCAGCACACTCCCTTGCGGATGAAACTCTTGATAGTGCAATAGCCAGTATCCCAGTCGTTCGTTGGGGCCTCGTTCCTGAGGCAAAGGTGCTGGATTCACAACGAAGACTCCATCAATCAACTCGTACCGCCACCCCTCGACGAACTCCCCCTGATCGAATTCCTCGGGAGACAAGCGCGTACCCGCCGCACCTGGCCCCAAGATGGGAATTGTTGTCTCGACTGCAATCGCCGCGTTCATGGTAATGCTCCTGTCTCTAAGCACCCATGCATAAGTTTTTCCGCATCATTGTCCGTTTAGGTGCTTACGGCTTGCGCGAAAGAATGAAAACTCATGCATGGTTACCCATTCTCACTACTGGCCGCTGTCAAGTCAATGTTCTCTGTGCAATCGTTTAACGCCGAGCCGGAGCAGGCCGCTGATAAGCAAGGTGATCCGATCAACGGATGGGTCTCCGATGCACCACAGCTCATGCCAACTCTCTTTCGCGGCCTGCGCAGGCGACGGCACCTGCGGCAGCCACCTGCTACGTCCAACCACGTATGCCAACTGGCTCTACCCTCTTCCGCAGCGAGGTGCGAGCGGGGTGCGAGCGGGGTGCGAGCGGGGTGCGAGCGAGGTACACCGCACGCGCTGCCCATGCCGTAACTCGCGGTACTCGTTACGAGCCTACTCCAGGGCGTGCGCGAGGTCGGCGGCACGCGTTCTATCCACGCAACGCAGGTAGCGAGCGATCGTGCCGCCACTTGGTTCCGCGATCGTTGCTTTCGGTCGTCTCCGACAGAACTTCGACTAGCACTCGCGGATTGAGCAGCGTATCGAGCTGGGCATCCTCAAACTCGGGTTGTTCGGAGGTATTGTTCAGCAAGCTGTATCGGAAAAACCTGTGCATGCCAGCTATTCACTCCGAGTCGACTTGACCGGTCGGGGCGTCGCCACTCGTGCCGCGAAGAACATCCCGCCTGCTAGCGCCAATGCGCTTAATCCCGGTGCGATCAGAAGCAACATTCCCCAGTTCGGCGTGAAGCCTCGCTCGGGGTCGTAGTCGAAACAGCGGAATAGCGCAGCGGCTTGGCCTGGTGCGGGGTAGATCGGGACGAACTCGCCACGCGCGTCGGACAACATCTCCTTGAATCTTCCTGGCGAGATCTCTTCCCCCACCGAGATTCGTGCAAACTTTCCCGCCCGAAGTGCGACGGTGACCGCGGGATGGTTATACTGCTGCCGCTGCTCGTCCCAGCGAAAATCGAAATCGAGCGATTCGCACAATGCCGTCAGCTCTTGTTGACTGGCCGGCGCAGCAAATGTCCAACCTGTGTCGTTCTCCAGATTATGATACTTGGCAAGTGCGATTAGATCCTCGGGACGGTCGCGCATGTCAAAACTGATAACCACCATCTGATAGCGATCGCCACTGGAGCCCACCTGCTCGACCGTCGATTTCAGCAGCCCCAAGTAGGGAGAGCAAATACCGGCGCAGCGCGAGAAGACGAGAGTGACGAATACCGGACGCTCGGCCCATTGATCGCTCAAGTGACCGCTGCTGCCGTCGGCATAGCGCAGGCCGATGTCTGGCACTTCGCGACCAAACAAGCTAGTCTCGTCTGGTGGTTCGAAAATCAATGCCGGATCGGGAATCTCTTGCGCGCAAGTGATTCCGCTCCCCAGCGAGATCGCCACCAACACAAACGATATCAACCATTCTTTAAAGCGACCGCACATCGGCGTCCCGTTTCCCAAATGTAAATTAATAACCCGACAAACAGCAAACTGATGAATACCAGCGCGGTACCGGCCAGCAGCGTACCCACTGAAATCAATTCGTGATATTGTGCGTAGCGACGCGGAATGGACATTGCACCGCCAAAGTAAAACATCAGTACAAATCCGTAGCCACCGACGCAGATCAGCCCAGTACACAGTCGTGATCGTCGCAAGTTTTCCGGCACCCCAGAGAGCTTACCACTCAAATGAAAGATACTTCCTAAGATCATCAGCACCACACCCATTAAGAAATATGTGTGAAAGTGGCCTGGCACCCACAGCGTATTGTGGAATTTTGTATTGAAGGCGATGGTCGAATCGATCAGCGCCCCAATCCCACCGATCGCCCAACCGAGCACACCAAAATACATCAACAACGAGGCCATCGACCATTTCATGCGAGCTCGCCATACAAGGGCCAGCGTGCCATAGATACTGACCACCGCCGATGGGATCGCCAAGCCGTAGGAACTTATCTGCCCAATCACCTGCACCACGCGAAGTTGTGCAAAATCCATATAGAGATGGTGGAAATAGGCGATAACGATCAGAATCAATACAGTATTCCAGGCGACCGCAACCCAGCGATTATTCTTCCAAGGACGATCTGCGTATTCGGGGAGCAACTCGTACAGCATGCCGACGCCCAAATACAGCGTCACATTCACGATGATGTGCCCGAACAGAAAAACCAAGTTCTTCATCAGCAGCGCATCGCTGACCTGCGTAATGCCAGCCAACTCTAAGGCATACAGAGCCAGCATGATCACGGCAGAGATCAAGCCTGTCAGATTGGCGATCAGGCTGACCGTTACGATCAGGATGAACGGTGGTACCTCGGGGCCAGGCCTGCCGGTGATATAGTGCCATGACAATGCCGCAGGTAGCGAGTATCGACGCGCGATTCCCCACAGCGCATCGAGGCTCCATATCGTCCAGGCGACGCCCAGCACGGCGATTGACGTCAAGAAGGTGTAGGTCACCCATGCCTGCCAGACACCGCTCGAGTGGATCGACAGCGGATAGAGAAAGTACCAACCTGCGCCATACTTACCGATGATGGTGGCCACGATCAGCAGGACGACTCCCAGCAGCGTCCCCAGGAACGCGACCCAGTTGACCCACATATGTAAGCGAACATATTTTCGCAACAGCGCACACGCCCCAGCCATGGAGGCCACAAACCACAGCCCGACCATTCCCAGACCATGTAGTGTAAGAATGCTATAGAATCGCTCAGCTTCGAGGATCGGAAGCAGATTGCTTTGTCCGCCACGGAGCGTCATGCCCAGTAGCACCAGGATGGGTGCCAAGGCCAACATTACGATGGCCCATAGCAGGGTTAGCCGGTTCGCCGAACGCGTTTCCGTTGGAGACATTTCAACCAAGGTCGATGCCTCATTGTTGGGGGCAGTGCTCATATCGCATTTCCTGATATCAATTAAGTTTTAGTAGGGTGGGTTGGCAAAGCGTCGTACGGAAAACTAGTGGGATAGGCTGCCAGCCTGTCATCGCAGAAAACATAGGCTGGAAGCCTATGCCACTGCCCAAATCTCCGACTGTTATTTTCCGCTCGATGCTAACTCGTCGGTCGAATCGCGAACTGATTTGAACTACGTCTTCTCACCCGTGGGTTGGACGACCTCCACTTGCGTTTTCATCGCGGAGTGTCCGATGCCACAGAACTCCAAACAGAGGATCGGAAAGACGCCGTCGTGCGGGAAGCGATAGCGTAAGCGGTTGACATATCCAGGCATAGCTTGGGTTTGGGTTTGGATCTGTCCTTCAGGGTTGTAAATGCAAAATCCATGAGTCACATCCGCAGCCGAAACTCGGAACTCAATGAGTTCACCGGCTTGGATTGGCTTGACGGTCAGGAACACTTCATCGTCCAACGCATCCTCGCGCGATATCGGCTGATCGGACAATTTGAATGCAAACTGCTTGGCAGAAGCGTAGATCACCCGATCCGGCACGACCCCTTCGTCAGGATAAGGGTAGATCGGGAGCGAAACGTATAGCAGCAGCACTGCGGCGGCCAACAAGCCGAACAGCAAAAGGACTCGGTTTCGCTTGTAGGCCTTCACCGGCAGTTCGGCCGGCGACCGGCCACTGCGAGCCACGAATACAAAGATCGCGACGGTGACCGCCGACCAAATTAGGAAAATGGTAATGGCGAGTGATTGCATAAGCTTTAAATCCTGTAATGAAGTATGTTCTTTAATAGGTTTCTCGTTCCCAAGTTGCTTCCCGGGAGCCACGTTCTGACTAGTGCTTCGACCATTTTCAATCTTAGGGTTTGGTGTAGTGGACGAGGTTACGAGTCCCTGGCACCTACTAAGCCGAAAGGACTCGTAACCTC
>JADYZV010000166.1 GCA_020852965.1 Pirellulaceae bacterium
GAGGTTACGAGTCCCAGACATCTGCCCGATCAGACGGACTCGTAACCTCGTCCACTACCCCTCGACTCCAAAATTAAGGCTGGATGATGCACTAGCCAATTTCCACCCAAACGTAACGCGACACGTCAACCAGAAAATAAATTGTGAACGATTATCTAGCTGCACTGATTATTGGCGTGGTCGAAGGGCTGACCGAGTTCCTTCCCGTAAGTTCGACCGCTCACATCCGTATTGCGCAAGAGCTGCTGCATCTACCGCTCGACGATAGCTATTGGAAGATGTTTGCCATCGTGATACAGCTCGGTGCCGTGCTGTCGGTACTGGTCTATTTCCGCGGCCGCATCGCGAGTTTCTTGAAGAGCTTTCCTCAGGGGAGCGATGGGCAGCACACATGGTGGAATCATCCCTTGTCGTTGGTGCTGCTCAGCTTTGTGGTCACCGCCATCCCCTGTCTGCTGATGGACAAGTTCATCGGCGAAAACCTGGAGAGTTTGACTGTCATTGGTTGGGCGCTGGTGATCGGTGGCGTGGTGATGTGGGTTGTCGACAAGCAGTTCAGCGATCGCGCGACGACCGAGCGGATGGAGGGGATGACACTGCGGCAAGCGGTCGTGATCGGCTTTACGCAGATTTTCGCGGCTGCTTTTCCGGGCGTCAGCCGTTCGATGGCCACGATCGCGGGAGGGCAAATCATGGGATTGTCGCGGCCCGCTGCGCTCGAGTTCAGTTTCTTTCTATCGATCCCGGTGATGTTTGCCGCTACGGGTTACAAGTTGCTGCAATTTGTGCTCGAATCCGACACGACGGTCAGCGCACAGCAGTGGCAGGTGTTGGCGGTCGGCTTTGTCGTCAGCTTCTTTGTCGCCTGGGCCGTGATCGCTTGGTTCATGGCCTGGGTGAACAAGCACGGCTTTGCTCCGTTTGCCGTTTACCGCATCATCGTAGGTTCCGCTACGCTGGCTTGGATCTACAGCAGCTAGTGGTCTTGTCAAAGCACTGGTATTCGTGTTCATTCGCTTGGTTCGTGGGCAAGACAATCGCGCCCCGCGAATTTGCGCGCCCTCTACCGGCGACTTACATTGCTTTACAATTGGGACTGGGGCACTAGACTGGTGGGGACTTTTCAAGGATTGGGAGATGGGATCGTCCAAATCGAAATCAAAGTCGAACAAGAAGGCGGAGTTGGAGCGACGGGCGCGGCAGCGGAGCGCGCGCAAAGGAACTGTGCCTGCTGCGGCTGCAGCGATCTTGCAAGCGTCCACCGCGTGGGAGCTGAAGCCCAAGCCGCTGGCCGATGAGCCCTTGCATGATGTGGCTGTGTTCGCGCGCTCCAGTCGTGAACAGCTTCCCGCCGAGTTGCAAACCCAAGCTACTGCGGTAGCCGAGGCGCTCGAATTGTTGCGACAAGGGGCCGATGCTCAAGCGCTCGATATTCTGAAAGACATTCCACGCAGTAGTCCGTTTGCCGACTGGCGTTTGTTCGTGCGCGGATTGGTAGCGTTTTACGCAGCGGACACCACGGCGGCGCGCCAAGCTTGGGGCCGGCTCGATCCAACCCGCCGACCAGCTCGGATCGCGGCGGTTTTGCTCAAGGCCGAAACGGACTCGCCACTCTTTGCCGATGGACAACAACCGTCCGTCAAGCGGATCGAATCGGCTCGGCAACTGCGCCGGCGCGAGCACATTCTGGCGGCGGCGCGCAATATCGCCAGCGCATCGGCCCGCGATTCGGAGACCAAATTCACGGTTGCGCAAGCCAAGCAGCTTGTGCCATTCCGCGATGAATACCGTGGCCAAGACCCCGAGTTCGTCAATCGCTTCGGGCAGGCCTGCGTGCGTTTGGCGGCTTGTCAGGAGAATCCCGATGCCTTCGATATGCTCGTGCCTCAAGTGCCTGGCCCAGCGCACGATCCGCATTGGAACTTGGAGAATTTCAAGTACGCCTTGAATTTCTCAGATTCTGAGGAATGGGTGGAGGAGGCGGCTGATGACTATCTGAAGCAGGATTTGACCAAGAGCTCAGCGCCGGAGCCGGTCAAGCAGGCGCTGGCCAGCTTGCTACGAATGACGCAAGCCCGCTATCTCGTGGACCAGCAAAGCTCGGCCATGGATCCATTCGGCTTTATGTCCGCTGGGGGCACAGACTACAAGTCGATTGAAAAACTGTTGGGTGAAGCGATCAAGCTCTACCCAGCCAATCGTATCGCGCACTTGAGATTGCTGGAGCTGTTGCAAGAGCAATTGGACGACTACGGCACATCGACTGCAGAAAAGAAGAAGATCGGTCAACGCGTGGTGCCTGCCAAGGCGGCGTTCGTGAAAGCGTTTCCCAGCGAAGTGGAGGCCACGCTGTGGTTGATCGATCACTATTTTGACGAAGATAAATTGTCTGAGGCGGACAAGCTGGTGATTCAACTCTCCAGCTATCGCCTAGAAGACCCACGAGCCAAGGCGCTGCCGTGGAAGCTGAGTCTTCGCCGCGCGATGTACTGTAGCGGTCGCAAGACACAATTGGCTCAAGTGCCAGCGGCGCTGGACGAAGCGGCAGCCTCGTGGCCAGCCTGGTTGCGACAAGATTGGTTGCCGTTTCTGCGCGCCGCTTTGGCGCTGCGCCAGGGTGATCGTACCGCCTTCGATGAGCTCGATGCAGCAGCGCGTGCCGCTTGCAGTGCTACCCCACTGCTCGCCGACTGCATGACCTTTGCCGCCGTCCAGCAGATGAACGTACCCAGCGCACAGCTCAAGCCGTTCCGCCAGATCGTTGAGCAGCACATCGCCGCAGCGGACAAAACTCCGCTAGAAGAGCTATTCGAGCTGGGGGACTTCTGGTGGGATTTGAGCCGCACTGGCTTGCGACACAAGGGCTATCGATTGCAAGCGAGCAAGATCGGCAAAGTTCTGTTGAGTAGATTGAAAAATGGCGAAGCGTTTCAAGTTACCTCTCATTTCGAAGGCGCATGTTGCTGGCTAGCCGAGCATAGCTTCTGGTACTCTCGCTTCGAGTTCAAGGCTCCTGAGTGGCTTGCACCTCATCTTGCCGAACACCCTCGTATTGCTGCGGGTATCGTAAGTGCAGTATTGCGATTCGGACTTGTTATTTGGCGACTGGCTAATTTTCAATCTCTGATTGAGCAGATAGATTTGGCTGCCAAGCAGGAACGCGATCCCTACTACCGGCATACGATGGCCACTACGGTGAGTGAAGCGAGACAGAGCTTGGCGGATTTTGAAGCCAGGCAGCGCCTTAGCCCGTTTGCAGCCCTCGGTGATATGTTTGTCGACGATGACGATGACTACGATGAGCCGTGCGATTGCCCAAGCTGTCGCGCTGAGCGAGCTCGCGAGGAGGCAGCCAGTGGCTCGTCAGGTGGGAGCGGCAGCCGATCGTCGCGTTCACTATTCACTAGTTTTGACGACGACGATGATGACGACGACGATGACGACGACGACGAGGATTGGGATGATGGCAACGATGCTATTCTTAGTCCTGAGGAGTTATTCGCCGCGCTGGGTCCTGCGCCAGCGATCATGTTAAAAGTTGACGCTCGCTTCCGAGAGCGCGGTGCCGAGGATCAGCTAGAGTTGTTGAACGAAGAGATATCGCGCGCTATTGAAGTGCCTTCCAGGCTGGGTGATCTCGAAAAGAAAGCGATTGAAATATTCAAGATTCAAGGTCTCAGTAGTTCTGATGCTGCCGAATTTATCACCGCCACCTTTTCCACGGTGCTACGAGGCTTTGAGGCGAAGGTGAGACGCGACGATGCGGGTGCTGAACCCGCTGCTGCCAATCAGACGGCCGACCAGAAACGCGAATCGCGCAAGTCGCGACAGAAAGAATTGAACAAGAAAAGAAAACGATAAACACTCTCGAAACCGCCTCCCTGCATTAGACTGTTATCCGCATGAATCCCACAGATCTCAATCCCCATGACGTGCTAGGACTGGCCGCCGATGCCACATTGGAAGAGGTGCGCAGTGCCTACCTGCGCTTGGTCCGCGAGCATCCTCCGGAGCGCGATGCCGAAAAATTTCGCGAGATTCATTCGGCTTATACTTTGCTCAACGACCCCATGGAGCAGGCCAAGGCGCTGCTGGCTTTATCGAGGGAGCCGCCCGACCTGACCGCTATCATCACGAATGCTGTTGCGAAGCCACTGCGCATCCCCAAGCTGCCGCTCTTGGCCTTGGGCAATGAAGACGCGTAAACCTAATGGAAAATTGTATGAACAGTGATAGCCAGCTTGAGTCCGAACCGTCGATGGACAATTCGGCGGGGGATGGCCGAGCTACTTTGGGGGCGATAGATATAGTCGAAGCCTTTACCTCGTTGCGGCACGAATTGAAATTGCAAGTTCGCAGTGGTCGCGATTTGCAGCAAGCACTCGACGGGCGCTTGCAGCAGATCGAGCAGCGCTTAGACGAGCAAATCGCCCTGGTCAGCCGCATTGAGAGCACTCCGCCAGCACCGCCAGCCTCGGCGACCGTGGGTGGTGATCAGCGACTTTTGGCAGAATCGCGACAGTTGGCAGAAGCGCTTGCCGAGATCGAAGAGAATTTGCAGCGAGCCGCAGAAACTCTCGCAGCACCACTGGTAGCGAAAGGCCAACCGTCCGCGCCAGCCAACCCACTGGCGGAACTACTGGTGCAATTCGATCAAAGTATAGCCGCAGCCTCCTGGACGAGTAAGCTACTGGCGCGACCACTGCTAGCTCGCCTGCGCGGGCTCATCGAAGGTAGTCTGCGCGAGCCGACGATCGCAGTTGCCGATCCGGCTCGCGAGCGATTGGAAGTCAGTGGGCGTGGATTGGAATTGTTACTCCAGCGCGTACATCGCTTGATGGAAGGCTGCAATGTGGAGCGACACGATGTGCTGGGACAAGCCTTCGATGCGGAGACGATGCGGTCGGTCGACGTTGTCTCTACCGACGCCGTCCCCAGCTCGCATGTGGCCGAACAGCTCCGCCCACTCTACCTCTGGCAGGGACAAGTCCTAAAATATGCCAATGTCCGTTTGGCTAAATAGTCAGCAATGCATTTGTGGTCTGCCAAAGTTAAGACTTAGGGTTGGCGGTAGTGGACGAGGTTGCGAGTCCTTAGCGTATGCCGAATCAAAGGGACTCGTAACCTCGTCCACTACACCAAACGGACTCGTAACCTCGTCCACTACGCCAAAGGGAGTCGTAACCTCGTCCACTACACCAGAATTTAGCTTTTGATAGATCACTAGTTTTCCGCGCAACTCGCACAACCTAGGTAACACATAGAAGTCGACAACATGAACCAACCGACATCGCCGATTATTGGCATCGACCTGGGCACGACCAACAGCGTCGTGGCTGCATTGCTGGGAGGTAAAGTCCAAGTGCTGGAAGAGCAGGGTGAGGCTATCTTGCCATCGGTGGTCGGCTTGACGCTCGACGATAAACTCATCGTCGGCACAACTGCCAAGAATCAACTGGCCGCATTCCCCGAGCGAACGATTAGCTCGGTCAAGCGACAGATGGGGCAAGCGATCAAGGTGAAATTGGCCGATCAGGAATTCTCGCCACAGGAAATCAGCGCCATCATACTGCGACGCCTGCGGCAGCGCGCCGAAACGGTGCTGGGTGTGGAGGTTACACGAGCCGTCATTACGGTCCCCGCTTTCTTTGACGAAGACCAACGCCAGGCGACTCGTGAGGCGGGAACCTTAGCCGGCTTGACCGTCGAGCGGATCATCAACGAACCGACTGCAGCCAGCTTGGTCTACCATGCCGGTGAGTCGGCTCGACGACATTTGATTGTCTACGATTTGGGGGGCGGGACGTTTGACGTGTCCATCGTTCGTGTCGAAGATGGCGTAATCGAGGTGCTTAGCAGCAAAGGGGACACGCAGCTCGGTGGCGACGATTTCGATCAGCTCCTCACCAAGCACGTGGCCGATATCTTTCTGACCCAACATGGCGTCGACTTGATGTCCCAGAGCACTACGCGTTGGCGATTGATCCAAGCCTGCGAGCGGGCCAAGTGCGAACTCTCCTTTCATGGTGTGACGCAGGTCGCCGAGGAGTTCATCGCCACCGTCGATGGGCAGCCAGTCAATTTGGATGTCGAGATCGCGCGCGGCGAATACGAAACGCTCATCGCCCCCTTGATCGAGCAGACGATTGCCTGTGTAGATCAAGCTATTCGCGATTCGGGCCTGACCGTGTCGCAGTTGGACGAGCTGATTTTGGTGGGTGGATCGACGCGCACGCCCTTAGTACAGAATCGCTTGAGGGAGGAGTTCCAGCGCGATCCGCAATGGTCGGTCAACCCCGATCTGGCCGTCGCCCTCGGGGCTGCGACCCAAGCCGCCATGCAGGATGGCCAAGCGGTTGGTCCAGTGTTGATCGACATCGCCACGCATACGCTGGGTATCGAGGCGTTGACCGGTTCACCGTTCAACCCCGAGCTAAAGTTTGTGCCGATTCTCCGCCGCAATTCTCCGTTGCCAGCCAAGTACGACGAGGTCTTTAGCACCGTGACCGAAGACCAGGATACCGTCAACTTTCGCGTCTACCAGGGAGAAAGCGATCAACTCAGCCGCAATCGGCTGATAGGCAATTTTTTGCTTCAAGGGTTGAACGAATCCGACCAAGCCGACGGCGAGATCTTAGTGCAATTCGAATTGACGCTCGATGGCATACTCAAGGTAACCGCCACCGAACGCAAGACCGGTCTTTCCAAAGGAATCAAGATCGATAACGCACTTTCGCAGATGGAGCAGGAGGGGAGCCAACATTCCTTCAACCGACTGGAAGAAATGTTTGGGGCCTCCGATGAGCTGATGGGCCTTGGGGAGGTAGTAGAAGCTGCCAGTTTCGGCGAAATTGAGGAAGAGCCAGACATTCACATTCACCGAGCCGATTCGGCCAGCCGGCCGGCCTCCAAGCTGGCGCAGTTGGTCACTCGGGCCCGCGCTCTGGCTGGTTCACTCAGCGGCGATGACGCCCAGGACGTCGAACGACTGCTGGATTCCATTACTCAAGCGGAGCAGCGAGGTGATGACGCTGCACTCGGCAATTTGGAAAGCGAATTGGATGACCTATTGTTCTATTTGGACGCATAGATCGATTTAGATGTTACAACTACACAAGCATGAATTGAGTTGCCCTGTTTGCCGTGCGCGACAGCCCTGGCAAGCGACCTGTCGTCGCTGCGAGGCTGATTTGCAGCTCTATGTCAAAGCCCTACGCAGCCTACACAGCGCTCAGCGCCAAGTGGCGGCGGCCCACAACTCGGGCGATGAAGCCAAATGCCAAGCCACGGAGCGATATCTGACATGGCTTCAACCGCAGACTGATTTAGACACAAGCACGTGACTCACCGCAGTCGTGCCGGCATGCTCCTCAAGCTCCTGGCACCTCGAGGTCGATTTCATTGGCACCTTGCTCGATGCTCTTTTTTAGCGGAGAGCTCATTTCATTGCGATATTCTTTGGGGACCGTTCGTAGCAATTCGGCATTGGAAGAAATCGGCTCTACGGCATCGACAATTTTCTCAAAATAAACCGTGTATTCGGCTACTTGAATCGGGCGGTCCAGCGCGTAGGTTCCCTCTGCCGTCGTCGTGGCGCTTGCACCTTGACCGATAATGGAGTTGATAAACTGCACGCGTACCGGTTCCTTGGGAGCAGTTCCGCCAATGGTTAGTTTGCCGGATACGGTGCCCATCGGAGGGCCACCGTCGCCACAGCCGAGAAGTAGCGTCAAGGCGAGCAGAGAAATCAATTTCATTGTCAAATGAGTACGTCCTAGGCTGGCGTTTTCGATCGATGAACAAAGAGGTTGGTCGAGCTCGATCGCCGGATAGAGCTCGACCGCGAATTCTGGCTGCTTGATCTATTGATCGATGCTCGCAATCACTTGACCGTCATTGCGGATTGCCATGGCCTTAAAGCTCTGGAAGTCGATTGAGTTAGATATAAAGTGAATGCTGCCGTCGGCCAGGGCTACTTGAATACCGCCGGTATGGAATGAGTTTACTGTCGTATTGTTGCGATAGGGTACTCGATTTCCAGGGTCGTCGATTTGCGAATTGGGAGGTTGTCGAATGCAGGTGGTACCTGTTTGCCAATGGTCCGTACAAGTCGCTCCGCTGACCGTATAGTTACGTCGCGCACCACTCCAACCGCCATAGTAGTTGGAGGTCAGATCGGTCTTGCGCACTTGTCCGGATTGCTCCGCGATAATAATCGTGTTCGACGTTCCATCCGTAATGTCCCCAATGCTCTTCGACTCATTGACGGTCATGATACCTTGGTCGCAGCTCCAGCCTTGTCCGCAATCGCGATACCCAGCCTGTGTCCAAGTGAAGGTAGGCGCGGCACCTTGGAGTCCCACGTAATGAATTCCCATGCCATTGCCAGGATTGTTGAAGCTACCGGTGCCACCGGTATTGGTGACATACGTTTGCGGGAAGACTTCCAATGCACTAGAAGGGCAGCGGTAGTTGGGGAAAACATAACCGCTGAGCATCTGATTGCCTCCCATGAAAGCAGCGGCTGCCGTTGAACCGCCGCCGAAACTACCGCTGAAATTAAGGCTGTTGTAAAGACTGGACTGTTCCAGAAATGGCAAGATACTGATTCGCCAATTGGTGCCGTCTTTGATGCCCACTTGAGACCACGTATTCCCAGCGCGCGAACCGAAAGGGAATCTGCGGTTGGTGTCGTGGTAGTTATGCATCGCTAGACCTATCTGCTTCAAGTTGTTGCTACATTGCATGCGCCGAGCCGCCTCGCGCGCCGCTTGAACAGCAGGCAGTAGGAGACCAACCAGAATGCCGATGATCGCAATGACGACCAATAATTCAACGAGTGTAAACGCACGTTTCAATTGAGACATGTTGCAGCTTCTTTGAGAATTGAGGACGGAGCTACCAAGTCGTTGATCTACAGGATGAAAGTTCGCAGATTCTTTACGGTTGATAGCCTGGGGTGGGAAAGGAAGAAAGTTTGAATGGGGGCGCCCGTTATTTCAAGCAATGGACGCTTGATAATTCCGTGGTTTTGGCAGGATGGAGAACGCAGCCAGCAGCCTGTTTTTGTGTCGGCCTAACTCCTGGCGTATGAGTGCATAGCTAGGTGATGATTTTGGTTTCTCCTGATCATAACTGAGAATGCCCTAGCTGGAAAAGTAGGTTTATGGCTCAAATCCTTAGAATCCACGCAAAAGTACACCATTGTGAGTAGTTTTGTTCGTGTTTGTCTAGGCGTGGTTTCGGCGCCGCAAAACTGGGCAGGCGTGTGCGTGCGACCGAGGGGTGACGCAGCTACTTTTTTGAACGCCGCTAACTATTTAAGAGCGAAGCGTCGCAATAGAACATAAAACACAGGGGTCAGGAATAGTCCGAACAGGGTTACTCCCAGCATCCCGCTGAAGACGGTCGTACCGAGCACGCGTCGCATCTCGAATCCGGCACCCGTGGCGATCAATAAAGGGATAACGCCTAGGATGAAAGAGAAGGCGGTCATCAAAATAGGGCGCAAACGCAAGCGACAGGCATCGATGGCAGCTTGGAAGCGATCTTTGCCTTTGTCTTCTTCGGCCTTGGCGAATTCGACGATCAAAATCGCATTCTTACAGGCCAAGCCGATCAGGACGATGAAGCCAATTTGGGTTAACACGTTGTTGTCCATCGAGCGAAACCATACGCCGACCAATGCGAATAACAAACATAGGGGAACGATAAGGATAATCGCCAGGGGCAACAACCAACTTTCGTACTGAGCCGCTAGCGCGAGGAATACAAACAAGACCGCCAGTGGGAATAGGAACACGATCGTATTGCCGGCCTGCTTTTCCTGGAAAGCCATCTCCGTCCACTCGTAGCCAAACCCAGAAGGTAGATTTTGCGCCGCTAAACTCTCCATCGTCGCCAGCGACTGGCCTGTACTGTAGCCGGGTGCCGTAGTGCCGTTCAAATCCGCAGCGGGAAACAGGTTGAAACGCACCAATCGATCCGGGCCCGCCGTGATTTGGACGTCGACAACTGAGCCGAGGGAAATGGTTGCCCCTCGATCGCTCCGCGTGCGTATCTTCAGGATGTCGCTCGGATCGTCACGAAACTCTGGTTCCGCCTGCGCGGTCACGCGGTAGGTACGCCCCAGGAAATTGAAATCGTTGACGTACATCGAACCGAGATAGATCTGCATGGCTTCAAAGACGTTGTTGACAGGGATGTCGAGCATCTGCGCCTTGGTGCGATCGACCTCGGCATAGACTTGCGGCACGTTCATGTGCAAGTTGGTAAAGGCCTGGGTGATGCCGGGCTGTTCATTGGCTTGGGCTAGCATGTTTTCCGTGACCGCATGGAGCGCGTCGATCCCGGCACCGCTGCGATCCTGGACGTACATTTTGAAGCCGCCGCCGCGACCGATACCACGAATCGGTGGCGGCGGAATGATTAGAATTCTGGCTTCGCTGATCTCCGCGACTTCACGCCGTAGGTCCTTCACGATGGCTTGTATTCCGCGACCTCGTGCGGCTCTTTGCTTGGCATCTTCGAGTGGTAGGAACGAGACGGCCGCATTGGGGCTGATGGTGAACGTTGATCCAGAAAGCCCAGCGATCCCTACCGCGTGAGCTACACCGTCGATCTTACTTCCAATTTCGGCAACTCGCCGAGTGACCAGGTCGGTTCGCGACAGCGAGGCACCGTCCGGCAAATTAATACTGATAATCACATAGCCCTGGTCTTGGTCGGGGATAAATCCCGTAGGCACCAAGCCAAAACTCAAACCCGTGCAAACCAAGAGTACCAAATAGATGACAATCGCCATGCCAGACTTCTTGACCAAGCGACCAATGATGCCCGCATAGGCGTTGCTGGTGAAGTCGAACGAGCGATTGAACCAACGAGAGAACCAGCCGAACAGGAAGTCGACCCAGCGGCCGAAGTTGTTTCGAGGCGCATCCTTGGGTTTGAGCAAAATTGCGCATAGGGCTGGGCTGAGGGTCAACGAAACAAAGGTCGAAATGGCCGTCGAAATCGAAATGGTGAGCGCAAACTGTTGATAGAACTGGCCGCTGATGCCAGGCACAAATACCGTCGGTACGAAAACGGCGATCAATACTAGCGTGGTTGCGATCAACGCAGAACCTACTTCGTCCATGGCTTTGTGCGTCGCCGCGCGCGGTGTCATCCCTTCAGCAATCAGCCGTTCGACATTCTCGACCACGACAATTGCGTCGTCGACCACGATTCCAATCGCTAGCACCAAGCCAAACAATGACAGCGTATTGAGTGTCACGCCGAGGGATTGCATCACGGCAAAAGTGCCGATCAATGAGATGGGAATGGCGATGACAGGGATGATGGTCGGGCGCCAGCCGTGCAGGAACATGAACACGGTCAACACCACAAAGACCGTCGTAAAGAAAAGAGTTTCGGTGACTTCGTTAATCGACTGCTCTACATAGTCGGTAGGATTGTAAGCAATTTCGTAGCTGAGTCCTTGTGGGAAGTCTCGGCTTATTTCGGCCATCGTCCGCTTGACTTCGCTGGCCGTGTCGACCGCGTTGGTTCCGGGGCGCTGGTAGACCAGCACGGCGATAGCCGACTTGCCGTCGAGATAGCTCAACCGCGAGTAATCTTGCGCTCCGAGCTCGATTCGCGCTACATCGCGCAGACGAGTCACGCGTCCGTCGCTGCCGCGTTTGACAATGATGTCGCCGAATTCCGCTTCTCGAACCAACCTTCCTTGCGTGGTGACATTCAATTGAAAAGCCCCCAAATCGCTCGTTGGAGGCTGTCCGATCACACCCGCAGCGACTTGAACATTTTGACCGCGAATGGCTTGAACGACTTCGCCCGCAGTCAAGTCGACGTGGGTCATCTTTTCGATATCCAACCAGACTCGCATGGCATACTCGTTGCCCCCTGCGATGCGGATTTCACCGACACCGTCCAGTCGCATTAGCGCATCGCGCACTCTTAAGTAGGCGTAGTTGCTGATGTAGAGTTCGTCGCGACTGTTGTCGGGTGAGTTGATGTGGACTACCATCAACATATCGGGGATTTGCTTGGTGGTGGTGACGCCGATCTGCCGAACCTGTTCGGGCAGTCGCGACTCGGCAATCGCTACCCGGTTTTGCACTAGCACTTGGGCATCGTCCAAATTGGTGCCGAGTCTAAAGGTGACGGTCAATTGCATCGTGCCGTCAGAACTGGATGACGACTCCATGTAGAGCATATCGTCGACGCCATTCATCTCCTGTTCGATAGGGGTGGCAACGGTGTCCGCGATGACTTGTGGGGTGGCACCGGGGTAGCTGGCGCGTACCAGCACGGTCGGTGGGGCGACATTGGGATACTGCGAAACAGGTAGCGTAAAGTAAGTGATTCCGCCTACCAGCACGATCAGGAACGACAGCACGGCCGCAAAAATGGGCCGCTCGATAAAGAAGTGTGGGAATTTCATGAGTTCAACTTCCACAACGTTTGCGCGCCTACGCAAGGCGGGCGCAATTTTGCGTCGGATAATAGGTCGTGGGCGGCTGAGCAGACACCGACGCGGAGCGTCGGGCCACATTCTTGCCAGGATACTTCAGGCAGTGGGTCCGGTCTCGGCGAGATCCACTGTTCCTCGGGGACCGGCTGGTAGTCGTCGGGTAGACCGTCTTCGATAACTTCAATCGTTCCTTCAACAATTCTTATTGGTGACACCCTATTGGAATCTTCAAGCGTTTGCCGCAGACTGTTGTCCAACAACTTCTCGTCTTTGGAACCTGGACGCGCTTGCAGCAGTCCTTCGATCACCAGCGTCTCGTCGCCGACGAGTCCCTGGCGAATCACCCGTAGACCATCGACGATCGAACCGGGCGTAATCGTGCGGCGCTCAATGACACCATCGACGACAACGTAGACGTACTGCGAAGACTGATCGGTTCCGATCGCCGAGTCGGGAATCAGCACCGCTTTGTGCGGTGCGCTGCCCGGAATGCGAATGCGAGCGAACATGCCGGGGAGTAGGATTTGTTCGTCGTTCGGAAACACGCAGCGGGCTCGCATGCTGGCCGTGTCGATATCGAAACGATTGTCGACAAAGTCCATGTGCCCGTGATGTGGGAAGCCGACTTCATCGACCAGTCCCAGGAAGACAGGGTTCTTTGCAACCCGCGAACTCTCACGCTCTCCGGAAGCTGCCAAACGCATGTACTTCAACACGTCTTGCTCGCTGGCATCAAACACGCAGTAGATGGGCTGCATCGACGTGATCGTGGTCAGCAGGGATGCCGCGATGGTACCGCCAGCGATCAGATTGCCTTCCGTAATGGCTTGGCGACTAATGCGTCCATCGATGGGGGCGTGAATCTGAGTATATTCGAGGTTCAATGCGGCCGTTTCTACGCCGGCTTTGGCCAATTCGATTTCGGCTTCGGCAGTCGCGATTGCCGCTTCGGCAGAACTAACGCCCGCACGCGTGCCTTCGGTGTCCGCCTGAGCTTGCAGGAATTCGGCGTGGCGTTGGTCGATGTCTTCTTGGGCGGCAGCGTTGCGCTCGCTCAGCGCTAGAGTCCGCTTGTGCCGCAGGTCGGCAAGAGTCAGTTGTGCGTCCGCCTGAAGGGCGCGCGCCCGGGCTTCGCCGAGCTTGGCAACCGATTGTTTCAATTGCGATTCCATCTGCTGAAGTTTCGCTTTGGCCGCGTTGAATTCGGCTTCAAACGGACGCGGATCGATGACGAAAAGCAAATCTCCTTTTTTGACAATTTGCCCATCGACGAAATGGACCGATTTCAGATATCCGCCTACTCGCGCGCGGACCTCGACCAAATCGACCGCCTCCAATCGCCCCGTGTAGGCGTCCCACTCGACGATCTTCTTGGTGATCGGACGAGCCACGGTGACGACCGGATTTAATGTCTGCGGCTTGACTTTGTCGCGACTACAGCTAGTGCACAAAACCAGTGCTAGGAGTACTAGTAACGCCCATGGCGAGGGCCTAGCACAATTCCGAATCAGCAGATCAATCACGCTGTTGGTTCTCCACCCTTTTAGATGCCCAGCGGGAAAATTCATTCGTCACTGGCCGCGATCGATTCGCGTACCTTGTCCAATAGTCCATTGAGGCTTTTCAGTTGCGTCTGGCTCAGCTTGCCGAGCAGTTTGTTTTCAGTTTTTGGCAGATGCTGCATCGCTGCATCCGCCAGTTTTCTTCCAGATTTTGTGATGCGCACATGAACTACTCGCCGATCCTGCTTGCATCGCTGCCGCTCGACCAGAGCCTGCTTCTCCAGATGATCGACCAGGGACGTGATGGCCGGTACGACTTGAATCATCCGCTCTCCAATCTCGCCGCACGTCAATGGACGGTCGGCTAGTATCAAGATTCGCAACACATTAAAACGCGACAATGTCAGGCCGTGTTCGCGAAATAGCCGCGACAGGCGATTGTCGAGTTGATCGCCGATGCGGAGCAAGTTCACCAATGTTTCTTGCTGAAGGGAGGCGAACGGCACCGAGCGTTTGAGTTCCTGTTGTAGTTTCATGGCTTAGCCTGTCGCAGCCTAATATGTGATGGAAAAGTATCTTATCAGTAAAATACTTAGGCGTCAAGGATTTTTAGTCTAGTGCCTCATCCATACTAAGAATTGGGGGTAGTGGACGACTATTGCGCTGCTTGTTGCTGCTCGATGAATTGTAGCGCCTTGTCGCTGATGTCCTTGCGGCACCACGATCCGGACCAACGCACCTTTTGTACGGCCGTATAGGCGTTGAGCTTAGCCAGCGAGATCGAATCGCCCAGGGCTGTGACGCCCAGCACGCGACCACCATCGGTGAATACGGTATCGCCTTCCAGTCGAGTCCCCGCGTGGAAGACTTTCACGTCGGGCATCTCGTCGGCCGCGTCGATGCCGACAATCGGTTGTCCTTTCTTGTAGTCACCTGGATAACCCTGGCTGGCCATGACCACGCAAATCGCTGGGCGTGGATCCCACTCGGGAGTTGGGATTTGATCGAGCGTTTGATCGACGACCGCTTCCAGGATATCAACCAGGTCACTCTTGAGTCGCATCAGCAGCGGTTGGCATTCGGGATCGCCAAAGCGACAATTGTATTCGAGCACTTTCGGTCCCGACTGGGGCGTGAGCATCAAACCAGCATAGAGTACGCCGCGAAACGGTTTGCGATTGCGCTTCATGGTATGAACGGTGGGGACCAGCACATGTTCTTCGATCCATGCCATCAGCGCATCGTCGACCATTGGCGTGGGACAGTAGGCGCCCATGCCGCCCGTGTTAGGACCGGTGTCGCCATCGAAGGCTGGCTTGTGATCCTGAGCAGGTGGCAGTGGCAGGATGGTGCGCCCATCGGTTATGGCCAGCACGCTCGCCTCTTGCCCGTCGAGTCGCTCTTCGATGATCATTTGCGCACCGGCCGCACCGAATTCCTTGTGCCGCGCGATGCGGTCGATGGCATCGAGCGCGTCATTGCGGCGTTTGCAGACGATGACCCCTTTTCCGGCTGCTAGGCCATCGGCTTTCACGACCACTGGGCAGCGATCGCGCTCATCGGGAAAGCGCCCCTTGATGAAGCGCATGGCGTCATCGGGATCGCGGAAGACTTGAAAGTCGGCGGTCGGCACGTCGGCTTGGCGCAACAAGTTCTTGCAAAAGGCTTTGCTACTCTCCAACTGCGCAGCCGCTTGACTGGGGCCAAAGACCCGCAGCTTTTCCGATTCGAAGGCGTCGACGACACCCAGCGATAGCGGAACTTCGGGACCGACCACGGTCAAGTCGATCTTTTCGGACTTGGCAAATTTCACCAAGCCGGCGATATCCTCAGCAGCGATGGGAACATTGACCGCATCGCGGGCCGTACCAGCATTGCCCGGTGCCACGAAAACGTCCTTCACGCGTGGGCTTTGCTTGATTTTCCAAGCCAGCGCGTGCTCGCGACCACCATTGCCTATAATGAGAATCTTCATTGCCACATGCTCTGCGGAACCGGGGGGACTGCTAGGTTTGTCAAAGTCCGCGATTGTAAGTGCAATGCCTAGAATCCGAAACCACCACTAAGGCCACGCCGGCTAATCCTATGAGTTGGCAGTGACCAGGTGCTGGAAAGTGACCGATATAAGGGGTGACCGTGATGCAATTGATTCGATTTGTGCTGCTATTAGCCACCGTGGTGTGTGGGCTCCCTAGCGCGAGCTCTACCGCCGAAGACGCGCTGGACCGTTTTTCTAGCGAGAGATTGCAGGCCGTGCACGAAGCGGTCGAGCGTTTGCAGTCCCAGCGGAGTGACCTTTCGCTCCCAGGACCACTGTATCCATACCGAGCCAACATGCACGTCCATTCCGCATTCTCGCATGACAGCCGCGGGCAGATCGACGATATCGTGGCGGCGGCGAAAAAAGTCGGTACGCAAGTCATCCTGTTCACGGAGCACCCAGCGGACCACTACGACTTCTTTGTCGATGGACACCAGGGCCTGCACGATGGAGTGCTGCTTGTTCCGGGTGCCGAGATGCGCGGACTGCACGTCTACCCTCGAACCAGTCTGCAGGGCTCCGAGCAAGGGAGCGAACAGGAGCTGTGCAATCAAGTGGCGGGGCGCGATGGCTTGTTGTTCCTGTGCCATTTGGAGGAGCGCATGGATTGGGAGTTGAGCGGTTTGACGGGCTCGGAGATCTACAACACGCATGCGGACTTCAAAGATGAGAAACGCTTGTTGGCTCAATTCCGTAACCCGCTGTGGCTGCTAACGGTCGCCCCACGCGTGGCTAAGTTCCCACAAGAGTCGTACTCAGCCCTGCACAATTATCCTGCCGAGTATCTCAAACGCTGGGACGAATTGTGTGCCATGTATCCTCACACGGGAGTCTCGGCCAACGATGCGCACCAAAATATTGGCGTGCGCGTGCGACTGGCCGAAAACGATAAAGTGCGCGTCGAGGATGCACTGGGCGACAAGCTCATCGAGCTCGACAAAGCTGCTCTGGCGGATGTCTATCCAATACCTGACGACGCGCAGCCGGACAGCGTATTGTTCTCACTGCAACTCGATCGTTACGAGCATGCTTTGCGGCACGTGGCCACGCATTTGCTGATGCCCGAGTTGACTCAGGCGGCGGTATGGGAGGCATTGCGAGCGGGGCGCGCGTTTGTTGCCTTCGATTGGCTCGTCGACTCGACCGGTTTTGATATTGCCCTACAGTCAGATGGCGTGCGGTATGAAATGGGGAGCCAGCCCGCTTGGCGCGAGGGAATGAAACTTGTCGGTCAAACGCCGCTAGCAGGCAAATGGAAGTTAATCCGCAATGGCGAACTATTAGCGGAAGCAGAAGGGCAAACCTTCACAGCCGACGTCACGCAGCCGGGGCGCTACCGCGTGGAAGTTTGGCTGGACGTGGCTGGCCAACCCTACGTGTGGATACTCTCCAATCCGTTTTATATCACAGGCACTTAATCGGACAGCCTAGGCCTGCGATCCAGCACAGGCAGCATCAGTTGCTCGGGGAGGCTCACTAGGCGATAATATACGTGTCCTCGAATTGTACGATTATCTAAGAGGTTCGCATGTCGACGCTTGTCAATGCCGCTGTAGCTGGCAGTTTGTCCGAGTTATTAATTGAGCTAGGAGGCGTTTCTGCGGATCGAGTGCTGCGTGATCCGCTTCCAGGCAAGGCAACCTTCGATGATCTGTTGAAGGTCAACGAGTGCGGCCGATGCTATGAACTGGTGGATGGAACATTGGTGGAGAAAGCGATGGGGTGGCAAGAATCGTTGATTGCGTTGGCCCTGGGAAGCCTGCTGCGAGATTTTGTCAATTCGAAGAATCTGGGCATGGTAACCGGTCCCGATGGGTTCACACGGATTCTCGGATCGCTCGTGCGTGGTCCGGATGTCGCATTCTATTCATGGACGCGGTTGCCCAATCAGCGATTGCCCGAAGAAAAGATTCCCGAATGCGTCCCCGACTTGGCGGTCGAAGTCTTGAGCTTGGGCAATACGCTGGCAGAGATGTCTCGCAAACGCCGCGAGTATTTTCATGCAGGAGTGCGATTGGTATGGATGGTTGATCCACGTCAGCGAACCGTGGCCGTATATTCCAGTATCACGCAGTATTCGATCCTAGATGCATCTCAAGTGCTCGAAGGGGGCGATGTTCTAGTGGGATTGAGAATTGAACTCGCCGAACTCTTTTCGGAATTGGACCGGCAGGGACCGGCTCAGCCTGATTGAACGGGAGTTTGATGGTGGGCAGGTGATTCTTGAAAAGAAAAATATCCAAGCGTAGGACGAGGAGTAAACAATAACATGTCTACAATCGAGCGAGCAGCCCGTCTCGACGGAGAGCAGCGCACTCTCATTCGCGATGTCAGCTACGCTTTTTACAAACAGTTCTGCGAAGCCATAGGTGAACAACCCATCCGCTTGAGTTATATCGATGGCATGTTGGAAATCATGGTAACCAAGAACCCACATGAGTACTATAAGAAGATGCTTGCCAAGCTAATTGAAGCTACCGTGCTCGAAGGTAACATTCCGGTGCGCAGCGGCGGGAACATGACCTTCCAACGCGATGACTTGGAGAAAGGTTTCGAGCCCGACGAGTGTTGGTGGATCGCTCACGAAGAGCAAGTTCGCCGTAAAACGGAGTTTGATTTTAAGATCGATCCGGCACCCGATTTGGCCGTTGAGATCGAGATGAGTCGATCGTTGGTCAATCGAATTAGCATCTATGCGGCCATCGGTGTCGCCGAGATTTGGCGTTTCGATGGAAGCAAGTTGCGGTTTTGTCACTTGCAGTCCGATGGGACATACAAAGATTGCACGAGCAGTTTGTCTTTTCCCTTTCTCGGCCCGGCTGATTTGCTACCCTACTTGGCCGTCGACGACGATTGCGATGAAACCACACGCATTCGACAGTATGTACAATGGCTGCGGGAACAAGGGCACTCGGTTTAACCCAAATTGAAGTCTCACGCAAAGGCGCGAAGGTGTTTCAAGTTGGATTCGTTGCGAGCTCTGCGCCTTTGCGTGAGGTTTGTTTTCGTGATACCTGCGGTAATCGAAGCGTTGCTCTGGTGGTCTGTCCAAGTTAAGACTTAGAGTAGGCAGAAGTGGACGAGCCTAAGCTGGGACTCCATAATTTCACATGGCTGGAAATAATATGCGTAAAGTTAACAATGGCGGCGGCTGGGCTGCAATTCGCTACACTTTCAAGAAGGCGCGCGAAGCGGGCGGGACCTGGAAGCTCTTCAAGGCGCTGCGCAGCAAGAATGCCTGCAAGACGTGCGCCTTGGGGATGGGAGGCCAAGCGGGTGGGATGGTCAACGAACGGGGCTCGTTTCCCGAGGTGTGCAAAAAGTCGATCCAGGCGATGACCTCCGACATGCAACCCGCCATCACTGCCGATTTTTGGTCGCGGCATAGTGTGGCGGACTTGCAACAGTGGTCTCCAAGGCAACTGGAAACCTCGGGACGTTTGATTCAACCGGTGCTGCACACGCGCGGAGCGACACACTTCAAGGCGATCACCTGGAACGAAGCCTTCGAGCGCATCGAGTCGCATTTGAAGTCGCTCTCGCCCGATGAAACGTTTTGGTACTTCAGTGGCCGAAGCAGCAATGAAGCCGGCTTCTTGTTGCAGCTCGCCGCGCGTCTGTATGGCACCAACAATGTCAACAACTGCAGTTACTACTGCCATCAGGCCAGCGGAGTAGGGCTCAATCAATCGCTGGGTACCGGCACGGCGACCGTCACGCTCGACGATTTGGAAAAGTGCGATCTGGCCATGATCATCGGCGGCAATCCGGCCAGCAACCATCCGCGGCTGATGACATCGCTGACCCATGTGCGCCGTCGCGGCGGCAAGGTAATCGTAATCAATCCAGTGCGTGAATTGGGCATGGTCAGGTTCCGCATTCCCAGCGACTGGCGCAGCATGTTGTTCAATGCCAATATCGCCACTCACTACTATCAACCGCACATCGGCGGTGACCTGGCGATATTGAGTGGCATTGCCAAGGCGGTAGTGGAACGCTCCGCGCACGACTTGCCGTTTCTGCAGCAGCATTGTCGCGACGCCGACAGTTTCTTGGAGTGGCTTGGGCAATTGAGCTGGTCCGAGCTGGAGGCCAAGAGTGGCGTCAGCGAGCGGGACATGCGTGAGATCGCCGAGCTGTATGCGAATTCTAAAGCGGCCATCTTCGGTTGGACGATGGGCATTACCCATCACGTACATGGAGTGGAGAATGTCAATGCGATTGCCAACCTGGCTTTGCTGCGAGGTATGGTTGGCAGGGAAGGGGCTGGCATGATGCCCATACGCGGGCACTCGAATGTCCAAGGCATTGGCTCGGTCGGCGTGACTCCAAAACTCAAAAGCGCGATCTTCGATGGATTGCAGCAGCACTTTGGTGTATCGCTTCCCACTACCACAGGGCTCGACACGATGGCCTGTATGGAGGCCGCACACAATGGACGACTCAAAGCGGCCGTCTGCTTGGGTGGCAATTTGTTCGGCTCAAACCCTGACGCCAATTACGCGCGCGAAGCGCTTGGAAAACTGGGAACCTTCGTAACGCTCAGCACGACTTTGAATACGGGGCACGCGCATGCGTTGGCCGATCAGACGCTGATCCTACCGGTATTAGCGCGCGACGAGGAGCCACAGCCAACCACGCAGGAATCGATGTTCAACTATGTGCGTATGAGCGATGGTGGCCCAGCCCGCTTGCCTGGGCCACGCAGCGAAATACAGGTCATCGCGGAATTGGGAAAGCGCTTGGTCGGCGACTCCGACGCGATCCGTTGGGCGGATATGGAGCAGGGGAGCACCATTCGCCATTGGATATCCAAAGTCGTGCCCGGCTACGCGGCTATCGACAACATCGACAAGACCAAGAAAGAATTCTTGATCGAAGGTCGCGCCTATCACAGTCCGCGGTTCGGCACGCCCGATGGTAAAGCAGTTCTGTTTCCATATGCGATACCTGACTTGGCTGGAAATGACCAGAACCAATTGCGGATGATGACGGTTCGTAGCGAGGGGCAATTCAATACAGTCGTCTACGAGGAAGAGGATTTGTATCGTGGTCAAGAGCGGCGCGACTTGGTGCTGATGCATCCCGACGACATTCGGAGAATGGGCTTGCAGCCCGATCAACGCGTGAGGGTGAGTAACGAAGTCGGCGAGCTGTCGGGCTATCTAGCGCGCGCCTTCGACTCGATCAAACCCGGCAATGCGCTGATGTACTATCCCGAAGCCAACGTGCTCGTCCCACGCACGCTCGATCCACAATCCAAGACACCCGCCTTCAAAGCGGTCGTGGTTACGATCGAGCCAGCATAGTTTTTTGGAGTGCGGGGATTCATCCCCGCTTTGGCCGGCCGGATAGCTGGTAGCACAGCTGAGTACCACGTTGAAATCGACAGTGCAAAACGAATCGCGGCTGACAGCATGACGGAAACGGTTAAACGCGGTGGGAAAAGAAACAGACCATCGACCCGCTCGATTCGGTCACTTCTCTCAACGTTCGAGCGTACCTGCTCCAGGCCCACACAAGACCAAAGCTGGGATAAATCCCAGCACTACAAGGAATCGTCAAACGTCTGAACTCGTTTAGTTGTTCTGCAATCGCAGCAACAGGATGGCGTCTCCAGCAAATGGTGATGCGAGGGTGTGTTGAGCACCTCCGGCGATGTTGGTGTTCTCAACGGGGGCTACCCACTCGCCGTCGCGCGGGTTGAACCAAATCGGCTGCCACGCACCAGTCGGCAGTAGCAATTCGATACGTGCGGGTGTTTCGGTAACATTGGCTAGTTCCGGTTTGTCATCTGAGGAATGCTGGGCGTAGACGATAATCGCGGTTGAATTGCGCATTGCGTTGAACCGCGATGGCTGGTTGCCGGCCAGCTCGGCAGCAGGCTGCATGCCCGTTAGTTCCAAGTCGGCTTCGCGAAAGAACTTGGCGATCCAGCGGAAGTCGCGAGCGCCATCATCGAGCCGACCTGAATCGACGGCGGTTTGGTAGCCTTGTACGCCTGTGGTCTTGTTGGTACCTGCGAACGGTTCATAGGTCACGAGTCCGCCATAGCTCGCATGGCCACCACTGAGCAGGCTGGACCACATCAGTCGTCGAAAGAAGTAGCGATCATGTTTTGGCGAGCGGTAAATGCCATATCGGTCTTCGTCGTTGATCACGGGATCATCGGCCAGCGGTAGATACTTGGCAAAGATTGCTCCGGCGACTTGGTCCATATCTTCAATGGTCACGATATCGGACCATGGTGCATCGACAAAAGCATAGCCGGAAAAACGTTTTTGATGATTGGTCAGCAGTGTTCCCCAAGCTTCGCGCTGCTGCATATCACGACCGATTTGGTCAATGATCTTGGCGGGGACACAGCGTCCACACCCGCTACCATCCAAGTCTTGATCGTTGGAGATGCACCACTGAACGTTTGGTAACGCAGAAAAACGAGCTTGTGCATAGCGCGCGATCCACTGCGATGCGGCGTCGCCCGCGCCGTAGCGGTGCAATTCCTGCGTATCTTCACCATAGGGGATCAGTTGAAATTGGAGTCGCGGGTAGCGCTGGAGAGCCACCAACAAGCGCCGCTCCATTTCATTCCAGTAGGCATAGTTGGCTGTCGTGCGATCGGCAGTGAGGAGCGCTTCTACATTATGTCGGCTGCGGCAAAACCAAGTGCGAATTTTGGTGAAGCCAACCGCAGCAGCTTGGTCCAAGTACTCTTCCCACAGTGGTTCGGTGTCGGTGAGGTAGCGGTAGCCAGTGTCTCCAATGTGCAAGAACCAATCGCCACTATCAAATGCGAACTGGTGTGGATCGCGTGGATGCTTGCGCAACTTTCCAGGGTAATTGGCAGAGACAACAGTGAATTCACCGGTGCGACCGTTGAGCGACTGCACGGGGCCGCTGGCCAAGCAGCGCCACTTCCACTCTCCCAGAGTTTGGCAATAGGCTCGTCCAACCCAAGTCTGGTCGCCGCGATCAAACATGTCGACTCGGCACTGGCTACCATCGGGCCGAGTGAACACGATTTGCGGTGCGGAGAGCTGAATAGGCTCGATATTAATTTCAGTTGGCGCGCTGGGCAGCTCGACTTTTAATTCAATTTGCCACACCCCCCGCTCGGCCGCTTGAGAGGTGCCGGAACAGAAGATCGGCAGTTCGCTTGTCGACTGTTCTCCGGGAGTTTGACCACGCAGTGGATTATGCAGCCCAGCGTCATACAGCAACAAAAGGCAGATTGCCATGCCGTTGATGAAGGATTTGTTGAGGATTCGTCGAGGATGCAAAGCCATGGCGTTTACTTTAAGATGGAAAATGTGAATACCGCATGGGGCACAGTGTGTTCACGAGGGCAGCTATCTGCAAGCAATCAGCCATTAGACACGATCACAACGCTCAGAGGTATCGATGTTCACCCGCTTACAACGTCCGATTCTAGTCAGTCTGATCACCTGCGTCGCGTGGTTGGGAATCTGTGTCGGTTTGCCAGCACAGCAGAACAATGCACCGGCCACTCCCGACATCCACTCGTCAGCGGCCAATGGCCCCATCACTCAGCATAAACAGCTACGCGATCTGCCCTATGCGACGGTGGATGGCCACGAACTGAAACTCGACCTCTATATTCCCGAAGGAGTGACGGAGCCAAGGCAGGCAGCCATAGATTTTTTGAGGGAGAATCTTCCCAAGCCGTGATTGGAAAGAACGGGCGTTTCATTCGCAAGTCGCCTATCGAAGGTTTCCGCCACGCTTCACATTCGGCTATCAAATCTGCGGTTTCATCTCTGTATCAAATTGTGAGTTGCGTAACTTCAGATGATAACAATGGCCTCAGAGTATTGGAATTGTGATTATAATCGCAGCTATGAAACATCTACCACTTGCCCTCGCGGCCCTCGTACTGTCTGTTTTTGTACCGGCACTAGTTCAGGCGCAGCCCGAACGCTTTCAAGCGGGCGCGGCGAAACGTGACATCACACCGCAGGAACCAGTCCCGATGTGGGGCTATGGCGCTCGTCATGCGGCCCTTTCCGAAGGTGTCCTCGATCCGCTGTTTGCCTCGGCGGTGGTCATACAAGCCGGCGATGAAAAACTGGCGATCGTAGGCCTGGATTTAGGTCGCTCGCCGTCCGAAGCTTCGCTGGAGAGAATTCGCGAGCGGATTAAGAGCGAAGCGGGGATTGAGCATGCCATGATCGCCGGCTCGCACACCCACCATGGCCCAGTGCTCGAGTTGAGCAATGCGCCTGGCAAAGGACAGGGACGATTCGATGCAGCCTTGCGCTACTACCAACAGATGGAGGATGCCATTGTCGAGGCTATAGTAGAAGCCAATCAGCGTATGGTACCGGCCAAGCTGGCTAGCGCGACGGTCGAGCTCGAAGGCTACAACCGCAATCGTCACTCGAAGCTCAAACCAGCTCCGCTCGATACGAGTCTCAGCGTATTGCGCTTTGACAACGCGGATGGAGAGCCCATTGTGGTACTGGTCAACTTTACTGGGCATCCGACAAGCGTCCCCGGCGAGACGCTCAAGTTCTCCGCCGATTACGTAGGTGCCATGAAGGATAAAGTGGAGGCCGAGTTGGGTGGTGTTGCTATTTTCATGCAGGGTGCATCGGGCGATTTGTCGATCAACAAAGGTCCTGACTCGGATCACGTCATCTATGGACAAGCGCTTGGTAGTGAAGTGGTGCGTCTAGCGCAGACGTTGCAGCCGGTGGAGGTCGCCAAGCCTTCATTGAAGGTGCGCGAAGAGCGGTTTCAATTTGCATCGCGGAGCAATTTCAATAACCCCCTGGTTCGTGGCGCCTACTCGGTCGCCTTCTTTCCGGAATTGATCGCCAATTTTGTCGACGAATATACCGACGGCATTCGCCCCAGGCTAACGGTGGCTGTGCTCAATGGTGAACTGGGCTTCGTCGGCGGCTCTGGGGAGTTCTTCTGCGCCCATGCCATTCGGCTGAGAGAGCGAGCTCGCGTCGAACGACTGTTTTTCTTCGGCTACTGCAATGGTTACCATCAGTACTTTCCCACGATCGAAGCGGTCGCCGAAGGGGGCTATGGGGCCGACAGTCAAGTTGCCCCGGCCGAAGTGGGTGCCGGAGAGAAATTGATGAACGCCGCGCTGATGTGGCTCTACGAATTGCGCGGGAAATTGTAATTGCTTTGGCAGCGAGTCGCTATTGTTCGACAGCTTCGTCGGTTGTGATTTCGACCATCGCGAACAGCTCGCTGATAGGGAGACTGAAACCAGGGAGCAGTGCGTCAGTCAATTCACCGTCGTCCGACAGAATGCGCACGTCGGTTGGGCTATCGTAAATGTGAACTTCGCGTTGCTTGGCCGAAACTACCCACACGCGTTCGACCCCAGCTCGGAAGTACTCGCGAGTTTTCTCGCGTATCTCTTCCCACGTATTGCTAGCGCAGATGATTTCTACGGCCAAGTTCGGGATACACTTCAGTCCATCCGTATCGGGAACCGGCTTGTTCATCGGCCAGCGCGAAGCGGAGACAAATGCCATATCCGGCCGTCGCTTGCGCTTTACATGAGGTGATAAATCGAAGAGTACCTCCATCAGCCCGTGCCCTAGTTGTTGATTGAGTGCAATGGAGCCAATCTTCAGGTGTAAGAAATTGGCAATAAATAGTTGCAAGGCTCCCATCGTTGGTTTCTCCTCGATTACACCGTCGATGACTTCATAGAGGTTTTCGCTGGCGTTTAGGGCCAACAAGGCTGGCTGCGCGTTGGATTCAATGGTTAACATAGGGCTAGCTAGTAAAGAATCTGAGTGGCGATGTGGACGGTCGAGGTTCGGCCGATAAGTCCATTATAAGCAGATTTGCATGGACTGAGTAAATTAAATAGGGACGGGGCAGGCTACTTGGATGTGCTGCCTCACCAAAATCTGGCTCACTATGAACGTAGTGTGACCTCGTTGTGTTTTTGACCCTCATGCTCGTTACCCGCATTGGTGCCGCTTACTCATATCGGTTAGTAAACCACCTGCGCGGCCGCGCTACGCGGTTAAACAGATTAGAGTAATGCCGAGCCAAACTCGTTCGTCCCATCGCGCTTGAGCAAGAATGACTAACGAATTATTGACCGCACAGTCGTCTGGCCGCTTTGGCAAGCTCTACAAATTCCTCGCGCAGGCCGGTTGTGTCCTGACCCACACACTTCTGCGCAGTCTCGACGGTCCAATCCCAGTTCGCTCGACCAGCGTACTCGCTGTGTCGCAACAGTAAGCCATAGGCGGCGACGGCAGAGGCGAATTGGAAGTCTTGCGAAGGTTCATTGGTAACGCTCGTCGGAGAGAGACGTACTTGAAATTCGCTGCTCTCCGAACTCTTCGGTAGCTTGTAACGCAAGTTGACGGTGAGCATATCGCTGGAGTCTGCGGTAGCAATCAGCTTTGGCTTGACGAACTCGCTCGGCCGCGACTCAGGCGAATCTTCTGAGGCGCCGGCTGGAATCATTTCGTAAAAAGCGGTGACGGTGTGGCCCGCTCCGATCTCACCGGCGTCTTTGCTGTCGTCGCGAAAGTCCTGGTTCTCGAGCAATCGATTCTCGTAGCCCAGCAAGCGATAGGAATGTACATGCTGAGGATTGAAATCGAGCTGAATCTTGACATCTTTGGCAATTGTCACCAGCGTACCGCCGACTTGTTCAACCAGTACCTTGCGGGCTTCGAGTAGCGAGTCGATGTAGGCGTAGTTCCCATTGCCTTTGTCGGCCAACAGTTCCATTTTGGAGTCTTTCAAATTGCCGCTGCCGAATCCGAGCACGGTTAGAAAGACATCGGAGCGGGCTTGTGTTTGGATCAACTCCAACAATGCACTATCGCTGGTTGCGCCAACATTGAAATCGCCGTCGGTGCAGAGGATGACGCGGTTGATTCCACCGAGCACCTGGTGATCGCGAGCGACTTGGTAGGCCAGCTCGATACCTTGGCCGCCGTTGGTAGAGCCGCCGGCAGACAATTGTTCGATCGCTTTGAGGATCTTCGACCGTTCGCGGGCTGGGGTGGAGTCGAGGACCAGCCCCGATGCGCCGGCATAGACGACGACGGCCACACGATCATCTTTGCGCAGCTCGCCGGTGAGCAGCTCCAGTGCCGACTTGACCAGCGGTAGCTTCTTCGCATCCAGCATGGAACCAGATACGTCGAGCAAGAACACCAAGTTGCAGGCTGGCCGTTCGCCCTGCTCGATCGACTGTCCCTTGAGTGCCACACGCAACAGTTGATGCTTGGGCTGCCAGGGGCACGAGGCCAATTCCGTGGTGACGCTAAATGGATGCTCGCCGCTCGGTTCGGGATAATCGTAGCTAAAATAGTTGACCAACTCTTCGATGCGCACGGCACCAGGTGGCGGAGTTTTTCCCTCCTGCAGCATTCGCCGCACGTTGGCGTAAGAGGCCGTGTCAACATCGATGGCGAATGTAGATTGCGGCTCATCGAGCGCGACCACAAATGGATTGTCGCTTATGGCCGCATATTCTTCGCTATTAAACTCGGCTGTCGGAGTTTGTCGTAGTTCGTTGAGCGTATCGAGCCGAGATGTATCTACGGCTGTTGGATCAGTACCGCTTCGGCTCATATGGCCGTTTTGCGCGCGTCCGCAGCCGGAGATCAACAGGAGTGTGACGAGTAGATAGGGCGCAACGAAGAAAGAAAGTGTGCGTGACGAGTGAGACATGGTAGAACTCCCGAGCAGTCGAGGAAGCGACGAATGCAAGACTCTATTAAGTGAGACGCGGAAAGCGTCGCTGATATTCCTGCGAATTGGAAATTTGGCGTGGATGATTTCGACCCCTGTGAGCTTGCCTCATCGGTGAAGCAGTTTTGTAGATAGAGGCACCTTCTGTTCACATCCCGCGTCTGTCCGTTGATGCGCTCGACCCCGCTGTGAGCTTGCCTCACCGGTGAAGCAGTTTTGTAGATAGAGGCGACTTCTGCTCACATCCTGCGAGTGTCCGTTGATGCGCTCGACCCCGCTGTGAGCTTGCCTCACCGGTGAAGCAGTTTTGTAGATAGAGGCGACCGGTCGCGTTCGCGCGGGGCGTCGGTGGCTAGAGATAAAACTTGCGCTCCAGCCCGGCAAGCGGGCAATGGGGGCGATAGGAACAATGGGGGCGTAGAGAGCAAGCAAGATGTACGAGCCAAGCGGGCGATGGGGGCGTAGAGAGCAAGTAAGACGTACGAGCCAAGCGGGCAATGGGGGTATCGAGATCGAATAAGGTGTACCCGGCAAGCGGGCGGACGCGGGGGCAGAGAGATCATTCTCTTGCTAGAATAGAATGCCAATACAAATCCCCAATTATCGAATTAATAAATATCTAGGTGTATATTGCTATGTCGTCAGCCAATAGAGTTCAATCGGCCCCTCGGCCTGAATCGCCAGCAAAGCCTGCTCGGGTAAGCATTCGCCAAGGGGATCTCTCATTGGCCAGCGATCAAGCCGCCGTGATTGAACTGCTCAATTCGTACGCCAGCCAACTGGTAGGGCGGATGAGACCGTTGGACGCCTCGGTAGAAAGCACCGTGATTGAAGGACTACAATCGCAGCCCATGTGCCGATTGTTTTTCGCCGAGTTGGGTGGGCGCATCGTGGGCATGGCTCTATGCTTCCTGGGCTACTCGACGTTCAAAGGGGCACCGCTGATCAATATCCATGATTTAGCGGTCCACCCAGATTTTCAACAGCGAGGTATCGGATCGCAATTGCTCTGTGCGGTAAGCGACTTCGCGCGGCAGCATCAGCACTGCGCCGTGACGCTCGAGGTTCAAGCCAACAACCCAGCGCGGAAACTATATGCGCGGCACGGCTTCCAAGTTCTCGATGTGCCCGTCGACGATAACGCCGTTTTGTTCGGGAAGTTGGAAATTGTTTGAACGTCGTATTGAGCTGGATAACGAATGGTGGCCACTCCCTTAGCATCGCTGACAGATTCTTTGGGGACTCCAAATTTCCGTTCATCCCAAAAGCCATGTCCGTCGATTTCCACCATCCGCATCGCGTAGGGCATGACCATCGCACCCACGACCGCTTCGCCATCCTCGCCCGTCAGTACCACTTTCAATTCCGCCATCACGAAATCAGCCTCGGCAGTTCTACCAACTGCTTCTTCCTGAGCCAAAACATCAGCTACTGTCAACAGGGTCATTGCCACGATCAATAGCCACGCGTTTCGCATCATATTCCCTCTCCGATTGCTAACTATCCTCGATACTCATTCATGCTACCACAACCGCAGAAGAACGACGTAAGCACTTCTTGGCAAACCGACTTCTGTCCCCAGAAATACCAGGAGAGGCAGAATGATGGGAGCCAAAATATCATTCTGCCGGCCATGATTCTGCCATAGAAATGATTGTTGACAATCAAATCGACGCGAGAATCTATGTGAGCGGTGACACCGAAAAGCAATTAGCTAGTCAAAACGCGGCGGATGTCGAGGGCTGCTTGCTGAGGCGAGAGGGCGGTGGTGGCGATGCCGGAGATGACTTTGGTGATGTTGTGATCGATGGCGCCAGTCGTCTGCCACTGTTCACCACTCGCCGCAGTCAGATAGGCGGACAGTGTGTGGTGTCCGCTCCCTGGTCGCTCGCCGATGATGTGTACGAGCGTGTGTTTTCCCTCTAAGCCGGCGAACAACGCCTCGCCAATGCGATAGCCTGCGCGAACACGGCCAGATTTGATCACAATGGTTTCAGGGGCGGTGCGGTAGCCGGCTTCCGCTAGTTCACTTCGCAGGCGCTCAAGCAGGGGGTGGAGATTCCCGTCGTCCATGGCGGCTAAGGCGTTGAGCCCTTCGGAGACGACTATCTGCACGTCGTAGCGTCCCGCTTGTCGCTCGCGCAGTGATCGTATTTGTGCTTGAGAATCGACCCCCAATCGCTCACCGCCGGCGGGGCGCAGAATGTAGTCGAGCCGTCCTTGCGACGTGGACTCGACGACCAAACCGTCGGGGATCTGTTCGATAAAGTCGTCGCGCCATTCGACCCATATGCAGCGTTTGGAATCTTGGTAGATATGTTCGATCTCGGAGCGTAATTTGGGAGCGAGCTCCGAGGGGCGCGAACCATAGCCTTGAGCGATGAACACACCTCGCTTACGGATCTCCGAGAGCTGTTGCTTGCCAGCGGCCAAGATGTCTGCATCGCTGCGCTTGTCGGCTTGACGACGGCAGTACTGCAAGTAAACCCATAGCGGATCGCCAAAGTGCTGCGTCGGATTGCCGCCTGAGTCGATCACGCCCAACTCCATGAAGAACTTCCACATGCCATCGTTGACACGGAAGCCGAACTGCTCACGCAATCGCACGTGATCTTGATAGCCCGTCGTCAAATAGCCTAGCATGGGATCGATCTTGGTGGGCAAGGCCATGAGATAAGCCGGATTGGCGGGCGCGATTTGTTCCAGACACCAATCGAGGTCATCCAGAGTGACGTCCATGTGCAGCGTCGAACAGACATCCAAGCCGATCGTCAGGCCGTGCAGCTTGCCCATCACGATATCTTCCAAGCAGCAGCGGACCAATTGCTCGCGCGTCCTAAACACCTCGGGGCCGATAAAGCCCGCTACGTCGTTGAGGTGAACCCAGGCGCGCTCGGTATCCCAATCGGTCCCGCGTGCTTGTGCCATGTTCCGCGCCAGTTGCCGCGTGAAACCGTACTTGCGCGACTCGTGCAGGACCATGTCAAAACCGTGGTCGTGGCCATTGGTGAAGTCGGCACCTTGGCCCGTTTCAAAGTACAACCCAAAGCGACCTTGTCGTCGCCGCGCGTAGTCGACCATCTTTTCGATCGTGACGTCGAAGGTCGCGTTGGCGGTGTCATTGCCTGCGATGCTCTGGAACCACAGCTCGGTCGATCCAGGCTGTTGTTCTTCGGCGGCGGCTTGAACGTCGATGTGCGATAGCACGCAGTGGGGAAGTAGGTGGTCGACGCCAAACGTGACCAACACCTCTTGCAATGTTCGCTCGACGGCTAGCACCGAAGCGACTTCGCTGGAGACCGGATTGGTGCCTATTAAAACATCGCCGACAGCATAGGCAAACGCATCGAAGACTTGCCAACGTATGTCATCGACGTTGTCGGTCGGTGAATTGGGTTGAACGCGCGCACCGAGATAACCCTTGGCACCTATGTTGCTTCCGGGCAGTGGATTGAATATCTTGGCACCGAGCGAGATCAGCTCGTGGTTGGACATGAGTTTCACGAGGCAACCGATCACATCGCTGGAGAGGCCAGGCATCAGGGGCTTGATCTCAGCTTCCGTGGCTGAGAGTAGAAATTCTTTCAATTGGCCAAGGGTCGCCTGCGAGAACGCGGTCAGCGCCTGGGGCTCGAGCCCTTGCTGTAGAAAGTGAAACAAGTTGTCGCGTAGGGGCGGATGGGTATCGATTGATTTTAGGCGGGTGTTGGCGAGTAGTTTACGGGCCCGGGCGCGCGAGTTCTCATCGGCCGCGCTGACACCGACAATGGCGTCTCCCTCCTTGAATTCATTGGCCGCACCGAGCAGGCGTTTATAGAGACGTTCATCGAATTGGCCCGAGTTGCGTTGCATGTAGGCGAATAGATCTTCATCGAGGCCAACTTCACCAATCGCTATTCCCGGCTGCAGTTCATTTCCAGCGGCGCTGGACGCTCGCCAGCCTGCCGCAGTGCTCAAGCCAGCGGCTATCGAGCCCAGAAAGAAACGTCGACCAATGAGCGGTGTCATGTGTAGTTCTCCGGAGTGGAATGCGTCGAGCGGTAGTGGGCGCGATGCTTGTGCTCAGGTAATTCGCTGGATGAAGCGGGTAGCAACACCGACGGCGGAGCGTCGGGCCACATTCGTTGCAAATTTTTTGGTAAACCGACGGCGGAGCGTCGAGCCACATTCGTTGCTACACCTTAGGTTATTCGCCCGACGTGGCCGAGTTGGTGCGGAAAAGGCGTTTTCCGAGTGCGTCGAGCACCCACAGCGGACCGATTAACAGGTACTGCAGATCCTCAAAAAACGCGGGCTTCTTGCCTTCGATTTTATGCCCAATGAACTGTCCGATCCAGGCTACCACAAAGACGACCAACGCGAGCGGCCAAATCGAGCTATTCGTCAGCGATTCGTAGAGGGCGACTAGGGCCAATACGCCGGCGGACCAGACCAACATCCCAA
>JADYZV010000167.1 GCA_020852965.1 Pirellulaceae bacterium
CCATGACGCTCTTCTCCGATGCGGTCTTCACTGTTGAAAACCGTCTATCGGAAGCGTCACCCTTCCTTAATGCAACTGGTACCTTTTCAAGCGCAAATCACTGGTATCGTTTGGGCGCAACGTGACACGGGGGGGAACACAGCGATGCGAGTTAGCCACAAGTTGAGATGCTTTCGGGTGCATCGACCAACGTAGAACAGGCCAGATCCTCGGCGGTCAAATTGACCGCCTGAAGTTCGTGTCAGTGTTGGTTCCGGTCGTCGTCAGTGCACAAGGACGAACCGACATGTGTCACTTACGGTCGCAGCGATACCCAGCTTCGGCTACATCGACGATGGCAGTTCGTCGTAAAACGAACTGCCGTAAGTTCGACCTGCCGCCTGCCGCAGAGTTTTGCCCTTCTGCGCTCAATCCAACTTGGCCCAGCGTAGCGATGATAGGTCAAGCGAGAAAGTCGCACCGTTTCGCGGTGGAGCGGAGCTATCGACCTGGACTTCGCCTCGGCTGATAAGAATAGAGTTCGATTCGGGATCGTATTCTGCTAAGTGTTTGTGTATCCAGCCGGGAGCTACCCCGTCCGTCGCAATCTCCTCTATGACCAACGACACTACGTTGAGCCGAAAAACTGGCGTGGTTCCAAACTTGCGCTCATCTTGGTATCCCAACGAGCCAATGACGTAGATGTGCTCATCGACCAGGGTTGCTGTGTGGAAATCGGTAGGTGGGAATACGTCTTTGGGATACCCATAGATTTGAAAGCCGCCTTTGCCATCGAAGACAATCACGTCGTTGTAGATGCAAAAGTCTGGGTCGTAGAAATCCTCGTGCTCGCCGCCAATCTGGATGTACCTTCCATCCGTGAGCGCCGTCAGCGACGCACCGTATCGCTGATTGCACCACACCGGTCCAATCGCGCCAAACAGGTTGTCACCTAAAAAGTGCTTGCGAGCTGAGTAGCCATTCCCCTGTGTGAGTACCATATCGTTCCAGAAATTCGACTTAAACAGTTCCGGATTGCGAACCCCAAAACGACGGGTCTGATCTCGCAGGAATTCCTGCCTACTAGCGGTAAACTCAATTCCGTCGGGTATGCCGAGCAGTTGCGATTTGAGTTCCGTAGGAACGTCACCCAGCCGGTCGCCCGCTTGCAGAAACTGTTGTAGTGCTTCGATGCTTTGAACTTCCGTGATGAGTGGGAAAATTGGAAGTTCATCCGGCGACTCGTTGAGTGCTCGGCCTGAGTCTTCCATCAACTCCTTCCATTCCGACTCTGTCATTACCGATTTCATCTCGTTTGGCATCTCCAAGTGCTCAGTCGGTATGCGGTAGTCGATACGTTTCTGGGGATATTTGGGCTCGTACCCGCGGTCGACTCCCAGTTCAAGCAGCAGCTTGATGGCCGGTACGAAGTCATACGAAACGGCACAACCCAAGGCCGTCGTATTGAAGTCGTCAGTGATTTCGGGATCTGCTCCCCGCTCGAGTAGCAGTTGTAACTTTTGTAAATCCGCAGCCTCGATGGCGACCATTAACGGAGTTCGCCCGAGGCGACCTGCCGAATTCACATCAGCTCCCGAATCGAGAAGAGTGCGCAGCTCATCCAGCGAGCCTTTCCGGATTGCCTCATGAAGTTCGCGCGTCTCCTGCGACATTGGTCGATCTTCGCGAGCCATTCTTGCTTCCTTATTGCGCTGGCTGCAGCCGCCGAGCTGGCCAAGTAAGAAAACCAAACTCAAAAATGCGCACGGCAACACATGCCAGCTTCTCCACTGATTCAAATCAAGTTGCATGGTGTTCAATTTCGGACAATACAAGGTCCATAGAAGTTCGCTCAGTTTTGATGCTTGAAGCCGACTTGGCAATCGTACCAGTGTAGTATCGAAGAAACTACTGCGGGAATTGGGCGAGCCAAGAACGCCGATCGTACTACCCGCATGATACATTCGATAAGCCCCTCGGGAATCGGGCAACAAAGCCTGAGTGATTTCAGTCAGTTACATGCAGTGGCTGAAATTACGGTGGTGGCTGATTGTTGGAGCGCTACCGAACGGCTTCATCGCCTTTCACCGTGCGGGGCCAAGGGCGCTGTCGCGTCACGGGGTGAGCCCCGACGGATGAAAGACGACGAAGCCTGAGTGAAATGTCACTGGAACATCATATTTGCGTGAGCAAACGTGACTTTTGCGTCCGCCCATGGTAGTGACCCGCAAGTAGCTATTTCTCATGCGCAATTGCAGTAGATGAATTCAGGCCTTTTAACTCAGTACACGCTGCTGACTTAGGAGGCCGGTGGTTAAGCGTTTTTAGTGCGCTGAGCAGAACGCCTGAACTGGGTGGGTTGCGGACCGACTTGCTTTATGCGAGCTGGCCCTGAGCCCATCCATCGTGGACGGGTAACTGTTTCTTAGTTGCCTTACCAGCAGGAGAAACTGCCATGGCGACACTTACCAAAGCTCACAACGAGCTGTTTCGCAGGACACCCGACGAATGTTTTCCGACGTTCGAATCGCTCTACCAGAAATGTGCAGACGACCATATCGCGTCCGACGACCTGTGGAGTCGACCCCAAGAGATCGTGCTCACGCATGATATGACCTTGTGCGTCGAAGATTCGTCTGAATTTCGGTTGACCGATTGGTCGTTCTCACAACTCTGCCGCATGGCGGGCGTGAGTCGCGACACCATCAATCGCCTGTCACCCAAGACGGCCAGCAAGGCTTTCGAAGAGACATTGCCGCATTCGGACAAGCCGCTTCAATTGCTCACGACTGGCGATCACATTCGTTCCGTTCACGGAGTCGCTTATACGCGGCTGTGGAACATTGAGCTGCTGGATCTCGTGAAGGAGTTCGCGTCCGACTTTTCGCCCCCGCAAACTGCCATGGACGGACAGAGCACGGGGCTCTACTGCGGTGAGCAGGATATGTTCGCGTTCCTGATCGACCCAACGGGTTGGGCTGAGATCGAAGGCGAAGCGTTCGCCCCAGGTTTCTTCCTGTGGAACTCCGAAGTTGGTCGCCGTACATTGGGCATCCAAACCTTCTGGTTTCAACGCGTCTGTCAAAATCACATTGTGTGGGATGCTGTCGAGGTGGCTGAGTTCACTCGCAAGCACACCGCCAATGTGCGCGATGGCTTGGATGACATTCGACGCATCATTGAGAATCTGGTCGCCAAACGCGATGCACGCCGCGATGGATTCGTGGAGTGCATGAAGAAAGCCATGCACGAGCGGTTGGGCAGTGATGCCGACGAAGTGATCAAGCTTCTGACGCAACACAGTATTCCGCGAGGCCTCGTTAATGACGCGATGGAGCTCGCTCGCGAGCAAGGCGGCTTTACGATTTTCTCCGTGGTCGATGCGCTCACCAGGCTCTCCCAGTCGGTACAACTGGCTGGCGATCGTGCGGCACTCGATACCAAAATCGGCACCCTACTTGCCCTGGCGGTGTGACCATGGATCCACAAGCAACCTGGGACATGCTGCTTCAAGCTTGGAGCAAACGTAATTGGGAAGAAGTTTCCGAGTTGAGCGAATCGCTATTGGGTTGGCTCGCCAAAGGTGGCTTTCCACCTGAGACCAACTACCCCAAAGAGCTTGGCGCAGACTGGGACTCATCCGTCGCCCTGGCCGCTTGTGGCTTCGCACTCTGTCGTAGCCGTCAAGTGCTTGACAACGAGCACGGAATTCCTGCCGATGTTCGCTTCAGCCTGGTCTGTGCCAAGTGCCTGGACGAAGGTCCCCTATCGTTCGACGAAGCCACGCAAATGGGCTGGTCTCGCATCGAGTACTACCCAGCCGGGAAAGGCGAGAACTTCCTAGGGATCTGCTCTGTCTGCCGCGCAAGCGATTGACATCTTGCTGAACTCTGTCTTTTTCGTTGGTTGCCTCAAGTGAGTCAGCCAGTTTCTTTCTGTTACCTGAAGGAGGTGCCTCTATGGCTACCAAACAAGTTGTTCGCCCCGTGCACGAAGTCCGCTTGGGACGAATCAAAGCGGCCATTTGGGAAAACGAAACCCAAAATGGTTCGCGACACAACGTCACGATTTCTCGGCTGTATCGCGATGGCGAACAGTGGAAAGATTCGACGTCGTTCGGTCGCGATGATCTGCCGCTGGTCGCCAAAGTCGTCGACCAGGCTCATTCTTGGATTTTCGAAAACTCAGGCGGCAACGCCAGTTTCGATCCGGAAAAAATGAGCGACTAAGTTGTGGAGCTCCCGGGCGCTCCAACGACTGTTCTTCAGCCCGCCAATGTCGAAGGATTCACGCTTGAACACCAAGCCGCTGGATCTGTCACGAGTAGGTTTTTGGAAGGTTTACCATAACCACCGATCGCCTCTCACATTCTCGCCTGTTCTCTACAGCTTACCGACCTGAGTAGTTCTATTCCGCATTCTTGCTCGATCAAAAGTCATCGAGGAAGCGATGCGTGGCAATTGGTTTTAAATTGGCGACAAGCTTATCCCCTCTAGGATCTCTCGAGCCCCAATGTCTTCATACAGACGGCGTTGGTGGCCCGCGCGATCGGCGGGGAATAGTGGGCTTTTGGCATTCCTGGCAGTGTGAGCCGTTCCCCCCACTGTAATAATAATGAACGTGGTTGAAACTGCTTGGCCGGACGCTTGCAACCAGCACAGCAACGCAAGTGCCGCCCGCACTCAAGTTCTCTGCCCGCTCGCTTCCGGTCTTAGTTGGGAAGGCATCGGTGTTATGGTTGCATCGCTCATTCGTCATCCTCCATGTCGAAGAGGGTAGACTCTTCTTTGGCTGGCTTCTTTAGGAGTCATGGCCTTCGGCGTCGCCCATTGCTTGGTCGGCATTCGCAGCAATCTTGTGGCCCAGCAACTCGAACAACTTCAGGCATTTTTCCTCTGCTGTGTGGTCAGCAGCCTCAATTGAATCGACTTCTTCCAGTTCCTTCTCCGCCCGCTCCTGTGCCTCAAAACGATCAAAAGCCTCCACAAACGGGTCATTGAGAACGTTCATTGCCTTGAGAATATCTCTTGGCTTAGCCGACATACCCTGTGAGAAATATCGGCCGTTACGGCACGCCTTACGTGGATATCGCACAATGCTAATTAGCAGGTGTAATGACGAACCTAACTGTGACTTCCAAGTGTCGTTCTGTGGCTGTGGTAAGCTAATGCGAGTGAACGATAAGTCGGGAAGAAATGAACGCTGTTGCGCTCCTTCAAATCGCTTCTTCAGAGTATCCATGATTTCATCGAGCGCATCGTCGGAGAGCTTCTTGTCCGGAAACAGATCACGGTACATACGGTTTGCATCTTCACCGACAGCCTTGCGTCTTCCATCCATGAATTTGTTAAGATCGCCCGCAATTAGCTTCGAGAGAATGCCTGCGGCCTCTGTGTTGACCCGACTATTCTCTTGCCGGAATAGCTCTTCCGCTGACTTGGGCATCCACCATTGACTGTCCGCCAGCGAGAAAGAAAACAAATGCAACAACTCGCCCGTCTTCTTCCTCCGGTTTTCTAGCTGCTTCAGTTCGTCTTCAGTTAGTGCTGAAATCCGATAACTCACTTGCCGCTTCACAGAGCCGATCTGTTTCAGCGTTTCTAATCCAAACCATTTCGGTTTAACCGGAACCTCGAATGGGGCCAGCCGGGTTGTTTTGTCCACGCTCACCAAATGCCCCATGTCGAGCAGTTGAGCGAGCTTCCGGTAGACGGGAGAGGCTTTGGGCAGCTTGTAGTCCGTCGACACCGTCGTTACCGGCGTACCATCGGCGGCAATAGCTGTGACTTCGCCAGTGACTGGATCAACGGTCACTTTGACAAGCTCTTCCCCATCCTGTTCGTCAACGCACAGTTGCTCATAAGCTGCCCATTTCTGTGCTGCCTCAACAGTTCCCTCTGGTATCACGAGCGCAGGAATGATCGCCCGTTGTTCCGTAAGCCGAGCGGCCTTGAGCCACTTCACGTCGAACCACTTCTGCCATTCCGCAGCAAGTATTGGTTCAGGTGAGAAAGCCAGTGTTAAGTGGTTGGGTTCATCCGACACGTCCTCAAAACTCGCTGATGACCCAAATAATACGGTTGGAACGGAATCATTGGCTTTATAGCACGCAACCGTGTTTTCCGGCCCGCTCCATAGTTCACAGGTGACAATGCGAACTTCGAGCGAGGCGTGGCTCGTCTGTAATTGGAGCAATGCGAGCAGGACATCGGAGGTCGTTGGGCAAGTCGGGTAGACAGTCACAATCAGCCGCACCTTCTTCTCTGTCGATGGCGACGAAGGTTTTCCGTTTCCGCTTTGGCTAGCCGTTGGCTCATTGGCCAGAATCTTCTTCAATCGGCCCACCCCCACGTCCGTAACGCCGTGAACTACGCACAGAACAAGGTCTGACTCAGCAAGGAGTGCGTCGAAATCAGGTGCCGGGCCGGAACAGCCTGCTAACCGTCGAACATCTGGCCAAATGAACGGAGTCTCAATCGGCAAAGATTTCATGCGTCGTCCTCCCCATCGAAGAGGCTGGCTTCTTGATTGGCGGGCTTGCTCGCCGCTTTCTTCTTCGGGGAGGCTTTCTTGGCGGCTTCCTTCTTACCGTGGAGTCCTTGTTTTTCTTCCTCGGCGTAGCGTTCGTGGTTGAGCTTCAGTAGTCGTTGAAGGAATTCAAGGCGGGCCGATTCGCTGATGGTGAAGCGAACGCCCTGCTTGGTTTCGTGAAAGTCGCGGCCGAGTTCGAGGTCGGTCCAGCCGTGGGCGGCGGCAACGGCTTTATCCATTTCGACGTGAAGTTCTCGGAGTTTCTGGATGTTGGCGATAGAATCGTTGGGATTCTGGAAGCGGTTGTAAGTCTTGGTCAATCCCTCCTGCCGGTCGAGCATGACCTGCTTACGATGCCTAAAGTAAGTTTCTCCTATCGTTGCGAGCATCACCGTGTAAATTGGAATCGGAAATGTCTCAAAACAATCGGTCACGGAATATCTTCGATCTTTTTTCATGGTAGGCCCGTATAGAATCGCCCATGCGTCGTGAAGTGAACTTTGGAGAATCGCAAATCAACCTCACGCAGTTCGCTGTTTGTCTTCGTGCGGGCGGTTTGACAAACCTCTGCGAGTTGGAGAATTGTCGTAACTCGCGGAGGTGTATTCGACGTCGGTCGCAAACTGATTTTAGCGAACTAGCGGTGGAGTGGGCACTTCGATGCCAAATTGCATCAAGGCGACGGGCGCGGAACGACGAAGTGTGAGTCGGCACTAATGTGAAACTGACTCCCCTTGACCAAAGCAGCTTTAATGTGACGGTAAATTGAAGTCCTGCTGATTCGCGTGCGCTACAGGGAAACGGTTTTGTGAGTTGGCTTTGGTACGTTGGAGTACGAACCTACGGTCAAAAACCGGAATCTCCGAACTCGCACCGGTTGGAGACACCAGCGCGTCGACTTGGCCAACGTCTCGACCACGCCAGATGCCGCTCCATGCCACGAAGGGATAGCGGCTGTACTGCATATAACTCAGCCGCTCAAATTGGTCCGGGAAGTCGCGAAAATCCCATTGGCCACAAGTTGGCCCCATACCCGTGATCGCCAGTGTTAACTATCAAAATCTAGGCTAACTTTCCCGTCTATGAGCTTCAGGCGTGCACTGAATGGCTGACCTGATTTGGATTTGAACCCCTTCAACTCGGCAGTCTTTCCGTCGCGCAGAAGCGTCTTTGCGGTGCGAGCGGAAATCCGTTTGCCGGAAATGGACTTCCAGACCGTCAAGACGCAACCTTCTCGCCAATGACTGCAGCTAAAGGATTTCGGCTGCTCAATAACTTGTGCCCCGCAAAGTGGACAAGGGCCGAGATCGGCAAAAGATTTTTTTGTTTTGGGTCGACTGGAACCGTCCGCAGCACGCGTCTTCTGTGAAGAGCTTCGAGTACTCGTCGACTTCTTCAGCCGGCCTATGGATTTTCCATCGCTCTGTTCCTCACCTTGAGGTACCGAGATCTCGACTAACTCGCCGGAGTCCAACAGACTCAAAAAGACGTGCTGGCCATCGCCGAGCTTGATCGGCTGACTAAGTACGCCATGCTGCAGCAGTTCGCGAATTTGACTAGTGTCTAGTTGGCTGTCGCGGTAGGTCGGCTGAAGTACAAAACGGCATCCCTTGCGCCAGGCGGAACAACCATAGGCCTGCTTGCCTTCAATGATGGGTTGTCCGCATTGTGGGCATTCACCAAGTTTTGTTTCGTCGATCGCCTTGTTATCGCTGGACTGAATGATTTCACGCGTATATTCAGCAATCTCCTGCATGAATCGTTCGGGGGCTGCGTGACCAGCTTCAATCCTATTGAGTTTCGACTCCCAATCTCCGGTGAGCTCGGGTGATTTGAGGTTGTGATCTTGCACAATGGCCACGAGGTATCGGCCAAGTTCTGTCGCGACGAGGTTCTTCTTCTCTCGCAGAATGTATTGGCGCTTCAATAGCGTTTCAATGATGGCCGCACGAGTAGCCGGAGTGCCCAGTCCCTTCTCTCGGAGCGCTTCCCGAAGCTCGCCTTCCTCGACGAGCTTACCTGCGGTGTCCATCGCGCCCAGCAGAGTGTTCTCGCTGAAATGTTTGGGTGGAGTCGTTTGCCCCGGCTTTATAACGGGCTCGTGGGGTCCGCTCTCACGCGGTGCAAAATTCGGCAAGCTCTGTTCGTCCTCTCCCTGCGGCTCCGCAGATTTGCGAGGAAACAACTCGGTCCAGCCGAGCTCGACCAGTCGCACACCACGGGCGCGAAATGGTACGTCATTGGCGATACCGTCGACCGTCGTCACTTCTTTCAAACACGGCGGATAGAATGCTGCGATGAACTGCACTACGATCGCGTCGTAGACTTTCTGGTCTTGGTCACGCAATGCTCCCGGGACGGCACCGGTAGGGATAATTGCATGGTGGTCTTTTACTTTCTGGTTATTGACGATTCGCCCATTGAACGGGAGCGCGTTTAGGTCAAGCTTGGAAATTTCGTTGGGTTTGATCGACTGCAGCTGCCGCAAGATTCCAGGGATCTCTTTCTGCATGTCCGTATTGAGGTAGCGTGAGTCGGTGCGGGGATACGTAATCAGTTTGGCTTCATACAGTGATTGGGCACTTTGAAGTGTGCTGGCGGCCGACATTCCAAAGCGACGGTTCATATCGCGTTGCAAGTCTGTCAGATCGAACAACTGAGGAGGCAGCGACTTCTCAGGTTTTCTTTCAATCTTCTGGATAACCAGCGGATGTTTGCTGACCCGGTTTAGCACGGCTTGTGCCTCTATCTGTTTGTCGAAGCGATCACCCGTGTAGCGAAAGCAAACTTCGCGGTAGTTCGTCATCAACTCCCAAAATGGCTGCGGCTTGAACGTTCGAATCTCGTCGTCGCGGCGGACGATCATGGCTAACACGGGAGTCTGCACACGCCCCAGGCTCCAGAGAATCCCGGCAGTCCCATAACGCAACGTATAGTTACGCGTCGCATTCAGGCCGACGATCCAGTCGGCTTCGCTTCGACATTTTGCGGCGGCATATAGATTGTCATAATCTGCCAACGGCCGTAGCGAACGGAACGCAGATTGAATGGCTTGAGATGTGAGTGAACTGAGCCAAAGCCGTTGGGTTGGTTTGCGCGTGCAGCCTGTGAGCGAGAGGATATAGCGAAAGATCAGTTCGCCTTCACGCCCCGCGTCCGTAGCACAAATCAGTCCATCCGCCGCGCGAAACAGTCGCTTCACGATCGCAAATTGTTGCTTGGTTCCCTGGTCATCGCGCAGCTTCAACTCGAATTCATCGGGGATGAACGGCAAGGTATCCAGCGACCAGGTCTTCAATGACGGGTCGTAGTCGGCGGGCTCCTTCAGTTCAACGAGGTGCCCCAGCGCCCAGGTGACCTGATATCCGTTGCCTTCAAAGTAGCCATCGCGTCGCGCAGTTGCCTTGACGAAGGCAGCCAGCTCACGAGCCACGGATGGCTTTTCGGCAAGTATCACTTTCACGTGTCACCCAACTATTCAGGCAGTAGTACGGACGTCAGTTGCCATTCTTCGTGATCAACCCAGCGAGTCAATGGCAGCGATTTGGCTCGCAAGATGGGAGTTGCAACTACGGCGTTCCTTGGACGAGTTTTTGTCAAGCAAAATATTCCTTGTCGCGCCTACTGAGAACTTCATGAGGCAAAGCGAGGATTGTTTATGACATTTATAGCTCGGCATCGCGAGTAGCGGTTGGATTACTGATGCAATCGCACGCTCATCACGAACCAATTTGGTTCCACTGACCACATGACACGTAAGATTGTATTTGAAGCTGGACAAAGGACGTTATTCAGCGCTAAGGTTCGGAGGTTGAAAAACTCATAGTATCCAGTTCCTGAGGGGCCGTATCATTGAATCAACTGCATCGAAAGTCGGCAAATCTTAGAGGTCCCATTGAAAGGCATCAACAACCATTCAGTTGCTCGGATCACCGACCAGATAATCCCTACGAATCAGGTGCCGGTTCGAGTTTGTGCGTCTCGCGTCGGCACGATTCAATGCGACCTCCCAGCACTTGTCGCTCAAGCCGGTCCAGCCGCTCAGTTTGCTTGGGAGGAGTTCATCTTTGGTAAGATCCGCAATCCGCATACTCGAAAAGCCTACGAGCGGGCGATCCGGCAATTTCTGCGCCACTGTGAGTCGCTAGGCAGGGAGCTGTCGCAGGTTTCGCCCAAGGATGTGGGCAGCTATCTAGATGGCCTCGAGTGTGCCGTTGCGACCAAGAAGCTCCATCTGTCCGCCTTGCGTCACTTCTTCGATGTCTTGGTAACTAGTGTCTGACCGGAAATTGGGTTGAGCTTAGAATTTATTGACAGAAACAAGAAAAAGCTCCTCGAAGATCGAACCCACAAGGGAGTTCAAGCGTTCAATTTGTTGACAAAAACAATTTAGCGCCA
>JADYZV010000168.1 GCA_020852965.1 Pirellulaceae bacterium
CGAGTCCCATACGTATTGTGAATTGAACGGACTCGTAACCTCGTCCACTACACTAACTATCGCGGAGGTGCTGAAGGGGGTGCCGCGACGGCGGCGGGCCGCGCAGCTCCAATGCTCGACGCGCGCCTGCGCACAGGCAAGAACGCGTGCTGCGCCAAATAAGCCGTCTCGGCGATCAACTGATCCACTCGATTGCGTAGCACCGCGAAAGCACCTAGCGAGGGAATGGCCACGACCAAGCCGGCGACGGTGGTGACGAGCGCCGAATAGATCCCTTCTGCCAACTGAGCCGCACCTGCGGTTCCCTGAGTCACGGCCACCTGCTGAAAGGCCATAATCATCCCCGTTACCGTCCCGAGCAGGCCACACATCGGCGCCAAATTGCCGATGACCGATAAGTATTCGATTTTGCGATAGAGTTTGGCGGCCTGTTCGGACACTGCATCCTCCATCGCTTTTTCCACCGCTTGCCAGCCGAAATCGAGTTCCGTCAAGCCACTAATGAGAACAAATGCCAGCGGACTGGGACGCTTGCGGCACGCACCATCGGCCTCCGGCAATTTACCTTGCGCCAACAACTGCCGCACTTCATCGGCCAAGCCAGTCGGCATGACCTCGCCGCGACGCAGCACAAACATCTGCTCGATGATCAAATAGGCGGCCACCAGAGAAAGCACAAGCAGGGTCAGGACAATCAACACGCCGACCCAACCACCACTGAATACGATCGACCAGAAGCCGCCTACTGCGACGGCTTCTGCAACTCTATCTTCCATGTCTCAAACCTTTGTGCTTCTTCATCTCGTCCTAGGCGTTTCAACTGTGCCGCAGCATCGCCCAGCGCCCGCTGGCAACGCAGCGGCTGGTCGGAATACTGGCTACCAATCCGCGACCACTCGCCGATCGCCAGCTCCATTTGTCCGATGCGTTGCAATCGATCAGCCATAAACTCGGTCGGCCCCAGCTGCAGCGGCGGCAATAGCTTATCACGAAACTCGAACCAGCGAGGGAGGTCCGCCATGGTTTGTGGAGGCGGCACACGGCGCCATCCTTGAGCTACGGCCAGTAGTGAGATGGTCGCATTGGACGATGACTGCAATTTCGCAAGCGCCTGTTGTGCGGCAGCTTGCTCGTCGGTGAACAGCAACCAGCTTGCTCCTAGCAGTCGTGCGGCATCATCGTCGCTCTTCTCGAGCCACCTCTGTGCCACGTCGCGCAGCACTGGATCTGGTTCACGAGTCGTCCAACACAATGGCATCGACGCGAAGAGCATAGGGGGTGGTTGCGATTCGGCCAATGTCAAAAAGTAAGCACCCGCCGCTCGCGTTTTGCCCTGACCTTCGACCGCTTGCACCAATTCCGCAATCAACAGCCGCTGTTGCCACTGCACCAAGTTGCTCTCCAACGCAGCAGGGACCGCCTTGAGCAGCTCGTCAAACTCACCATCGACGTAGAGTTGATGCGCCTGGGCCGCTTCCGCCGTACGCCAGCGTGGAACGACTCGTACCACATATTTGCTCGGCACCGTCCGCTCGCTGCCATCAAGGTCGATCAAATCCAGTTGCTCGCTCTCGAAGCGTTTGATCTCGCCCATCAGCTGCCGTGTTCGTGGCGGGCTCCAAACGTCGCGTTTCGCTGATAGCTCGACGAGCTCGACCACATCCCAAGCTGGTTCATCAAGCTGAGCCGGCGAGTCTTGCGCGGAGATTTGGTTCAGAAAATGCGGCGGAAATTGAACTGTGAGAAATGTCGCCATTAACGCCAGGCAGCACCTTGCCGCCCAGTAGCGCAAATCCATTGATCCCGAATTATTCATAACTTTGAATGAAAACGAAGTAGACGACGATAGCGAATAGTTTTACGTTGTCAGAACAAAAAATCAGTCTGCTATGAGAATCGTAACCCGTAGCGTCAGCAAGGACGTTTGACTCGACTGCAAATGGGTAGGCTAAAACTTAGGTAGTTCACGCTATTGAGATTCGATTCACAGTCAAACGTCCTTGCTGACGCTGCGGGTTAGGAATAGTAGGAGTTTAAATGACCTGCAACCGTTCACACGTTAGCTCGCGAAGAGTTGCAGAATTTAAATACAGAGGCAACCTAAAGCTCCCAGGCATCGAGCCATCGAACCTCGACTTGCTCCATGCCATAGTTGTCGATCAAGCGCTGGTGCATGTCCTTCAAATGGCCCGCGCCATAAAAAACCCCCAGCTTCTTCTTGCCCGCTTTGATCTCGCGATCCAGCACTTGAAAGGCTTTAGCATTGCGCTCGGTAATCAGAGTGCTCTTTCCATCCTCGCCCGTTAGAGCTGCCATTTGGCCATCCATCATCTGCATCTGTTCGGCAAAGGCGCGGCGCAACCCCTTGGGGCGATCACTGGAGACCAACGCGGCCAACAATCCCACATCTCCCCCCTTGCCGGCACTCTGCATGGCGATGCCCGAACCGAGCGATCGGAAGAACATTTGCAGCACCCCCTCCTTGCGCGCGTCCATGGTGTCGAAAAACTCTTGCGGCGTCATATCCGCATGCACAAAGTTCTTGGCATCGTAATCAACCTCATCCAACTGAAAGGTCAACTGCAAGGTCTCCTTCATGCCGACTTGAATGGTGCTGATGGGGCTGACGCCGCGATCTTTGGGATCGGGCACTCCCGCTCCTGGCTCCGCCACCAACTCATAGAGCAACGCATCGAATCGCTGGAACAATTCGTTGAGTTCTCGATAATAGGCGGGCTCGCCAATATGCACGGCACCAATCAACACCACCTCGACACCGTCTGCTTCGCCCGGCTTGCGATAGGTGGCTACCGCAGTTTGCAGAGCCTTGGGAACGCCACCTGGTTTAAAAACACGCACGAAATCTGGCGCCTGTGCTGCGCTGGCATCACTGGCGTCGCTGTTTCCTTCAGCTTCTACCGCTGTGCTTGAATTCTCCGTTTTGGTTTTGGACGGATCTTCCAAGACAGCCGTTTCTTGTCCCCAAGCCTGAGGTCCGAGCGCGACGCTGAACGACATACCTGCACCGAGTAACAAGCAATAGCCCAGCGAGCAACATCCCAGCCACAGCGAGCGCATACCGACGGAGATCAGCCCACGCGAGGTGTCAAAGTTCATGTCCCAAAGTCCTTTGATTGAAGGGATTCTATCCAGCCTATCACCTGTCGTGCGTTCAGCACTATAACTTCTACGCCTGACGCACTATAAAGTAGTGTACCGTAGAAACTGCGGTGGGCCTCCCCCGCAATGCTCACTTATTTGCCTGTTCGAGGAAAAGATCTTTGAAACCGCTGACCTATCAAGCCACCCGCGAACGTCTAGGCCCATTGGACTGTGTCGTCGTAGCTCCAGCACCTGCCAATGGCGCCACGGTAAAGATCGCGGCCCTGGGAGTTTTTTGTCATGGGTTTGGTGCCAGCGGCGAGGATCTGGTGGGGTTAGCTGGTGAATTGCTTCAGATCGCCGCCAGCGACGCGGGCATCATGCTCGTCTTTCCCGCAGCTCCGCTGTCGCTGGAAGAGCAGGGGATGCCCGATGGTCGGGCTTGGTGGATGCTCAGTATTCAACACATGATCTCCGCTTTGGAAGACGGTCGCTACGAACAGATTCGCGAGGGGGTTCCCGACGAGATCGACTCCGCTCGCCAAAGCTTGTCTGCCGTTGTTGAAATTGCATTGAAGCGTTGCGACCTCACCGAAAAGAACTTACTGCTGGGTGGCTTTTCACAAGGTGCCATGCTGGCTGTCGATACCGCCCTGCGAGGTCTTTCGGCACCTCCAGCTCAGTTGTGTCTGTACTCCGGCGCTCTGATTTGCGAACGATTGTGGAAGCCACTAGCCAATCGCTTGCAACACACCCAGATTTTTCAGAGCCATGGACGGCTCGACCCCATCCTGCCACTCCAAACCGGCCTATGGCTGCGCGACATGTTGCAAGCCGCCCAATGCCAAGTCGACTTTGTCGAGTTCAATGGCCCGCACACGATCCCCATAACCGCTATCGAACGCACGGCACACATGCTCAGCCAGCTCGCCGAAAAAATGTAGCGTCCGCTCGCCTGGCTGGATGCAAAGTTTTGTTGCTAGATGCGGCCCCCTGCCAGCTCGCCTGGCTGGATGCAAAGTTTTGTTGCTAGACGCGGCCCCCTGCCAGCTCGCCTGGCTGGATGCAAAGTTTTGTTGCTAGACG